>JBLRWK010000029.1:0-56434 GCA_047921295.1 Rhodobacterales bacterium | reverse complement strand
CGCTCGGTATCGGCTTGACCGCTTTCGGGAGCGGCTGGGGGCGGCGGCGTGGACAGAGACGGGGCAAGCGGGGCCGCGTGCAAAGGGGGCTGATCGGCGGGCTGCGTTGTATCGCTGGCACCGTCCGCGTCAGTGTCTGCTGGCATATGCGAAGAGGCGGTGGTTTCTTTATCAGCGGTGGGAGGCATGGAGGGTGCAGGTGTTGCCACTGGCGGCGATGCTTGCCCTGCCGTGTGATCCGGTGCCGCTTCGGGCAGTGATTCAGGCCCAGTTTCAAGCCCAGCTTCCGGCCCAGACTCAGGCGGTGATTCCCAGTCCGTTGCCGGCTCGGGCGGTATCTCGGTGACCGTCAGACCGGAAGGCGCAGCGGATTCCACCGCACCGGGTGACTGCGCCTTGGCGGCGGGCAGGTCCGGCGCGGTATCCACATTGGCGACCTCGCTCTGCACCGGCATGGCCACTCCCGTCAGCGTGCCATCCTCGTCCAGCGGTTGCGACAGCGCGCTGACATAGCGCACGCCCTGTTCGCGCAGCACCTTTTGCGCGCCCTTGATGGTCATCCCGTCATCATGCAGCAGCTTTTTGATGCCGCCGAGCAGGCGCATATCCTCGGGCCGGTAATAGCGACGCCCGCCCGCCCGCTTGACGGGTTTCACCTGCGTAAACTTGCTCTCCCAGAATCGCAGCACATGGGCAGGACGGTCCAGCCAGTCTGCCACTTCGCTGATCGTGCGAAAGGCGTCCGGGGATTTTCCAGTCATGCGCGTTGCCCCTGCTTAGCCCTCGGGACCGGTGGCGACGCGTTCCTTCATCAGATGCGAAGGCCGGAAGGTGAGAACGCGGCGCGGATTGATCGGAACTTCCTCGCCTGTTTTGGGGTTGCGGCCCACGCGGGCCGATTTCTCGCGCACCGAGAATGTGCCGAAAGACGATATCTTGACCTGCTCGCCCGCGACAAGTGCATCGGACATATGAGTCAGCACGCTTTCCACCAACTGGCTGCTGTCGTTGCGCGACAATCCTACCTCGCGGAAGATTGCTTCGCTCAAGTCCATTCTGGTCAAGGTCTTGTCACTCATCGTTCATCCCCCATCACATTTTGGCCGAGCATAGGGGCAGCGCCAATTTCGAGTCAATATCAATGGCTTGCAGCACGTGTTTTAGGCGGTCCTTTACCGGTCATTCCGCCCCGGATGCTGCTGTTACCAGCGCAGCACCACGGCGCCCCACGACAAGCCGCCGCCGATTGCCTCGGTCACGATCAGATCACCCTGCTTGATCTGACCGCGCGCCTTGCCGACGGAGAGGGCCAGCGGGATCGAGGCGGCCGATGTATTGCCATGGTCCTGCACGGTGATCACCACGCGCTCCAGCGGCACCTGCATGCGTTGCGCTGTGGCCGTGATGATGCGCAGATTGGCCTGATGCGGCACGATCCACGTCACATCCTCGCCCGACAGGCCGATCTTGTCCAAGGCGGTATGCGCCGTCTGGGCGAGTTTTTCCACGGCATGGCGGAAAACCTCGCGCCCCTGCATCCGCAGATGGCCTGTTGTGTGGGTCGAGACGCCGCCGTCCACGTAAAGCAGGTCACGGTGACGCCCGTCCGAGTTCAGATCGCTCGACAGCACGCCGCGGTCAGCGGTGGTGCCGGTGCCAGTCTCGGCTTCGAGAATCAGCGCGCCCGCGCCATCGCCGAACAGCACGCAGGTGGAGCGGTCCGTCCAGTCCATCAGGCGGCTGAAGGTTTCCGCGCCGATTACCATCACGCGCTTGGCCTGACCGGACAGAATCATCCCGTTGGCATTGGCCAGCGCGAAGACAAATCCGGCGCAGACGGCCTGCACGTCGAAGGCAAAGCCGCGTGTCATGCCAAGATTCGCCTGAACGATGGTGGCGGCCGCCGGAAAGGTCAGATCGGCGGTCGAGGTGGCCAGAATGACCGCGTCGATATCCCCGGCCTCAAGCCCCGCATCGGCCAGAGCAGCTTGCGCGGCGCGCGTTGCCAGATCCGAGGTGGTCTGGCCTTCCGCCGCGATATGCCGCCGCTCGATTCCCGAACGCGCCTTGATCCATTCATCGGACGTGTCCAGCGATGCCTCGAACTCGGCATTTTCCATGATACGCTCGGGCAGGTAATGCCCGATGCCCTTGACGACGGCACGAATGGTCATTGAGTGTCTTCCTGTTGCGTCTGGCTATCCTGCGTAAGAGCGGTGGCAGAGGCAACCCGTGCGGCCAGCTTTTCACAAAAGCCTGATTGCGCCAGTGTGAAGGCCAGCTTCACCGCGGCGGACACACCTGTTTCATCTGCCGAGCCATGCGATTTCACGACTGTCCCGTTCAGCCCCAGAAACACCCCGCCATTGACGCGGCGCGGGTCGATCCGGTGCTTGAGCCGCCGCAGCGAGGTGAGCGCCAGAAGCGAGGCCAGACGCGACAGCGGCGTGTAGGAAAAGGCTTCCTTCAGCAGATCGCCGATCAGCTTGGCGGTGCCTTCGCCGGTTTTCAGCGCCACATTGCCGGTGAAGCCGTCGGTGACGATGACATCGCAGACATCGCCGGGAATATCGCCGCCCTCGACAAAGCCGACATAGTCGAAATTGCCGCGTCCGGCGACGCTGCCGATCAGCTCATGCGCGATTTTCAACTCGGCGCGGCCCTTGTTTTCCTCGGTGCCGACATTGAGCAGGCCGACCCGCGGATTCTTCAGATCCAGACCGTTGCGCGCATAGGATGCGCCCATCAGCGCGTATTGCAGCAGGTCATGCTCGTCCGCGCGCACATCCGCGCCGACATCCAGCATCACATTAAAGCCCTGCGGATTGCGCGAGGGCCACAGCACCGCAATCGCGGGACGGTTCACACCGGGTAACTTTCGCAGGCGCACCATCGACAAGGCCATCAGCGCGCCGGTATTGCCGCAGGACACGGCCACCGTCGCCTCGCCGTCACGCACGGAGTCGAGCGCAGACCACATCGAGGTGTCCTTGCCGTGCCGCATGATATGGCTGGGCTTGTCAGTCATCGACACAACGCCCTGCGCGTCGCGGATATCGCAACGCCCATCCAGAACACGACGTTTCGCGACGAGCCGTTCCAGCTCCTCGCGCGGTCCGTGCAGGATGAAGGCTATGTCCGGATTGACCTTGGCCGACATGGAAATACCGGCAACCACGGCTGCCGGTCCCAGATCTCCGCCCATGGCGTCAACCGAAATGACGGTGCGCCCGGAACGCGTCGAGGGTTGGTTCGACAACGTGGACATGGGCGCCCCTTGGTCAGGACGCTCAGGCGGCGTCTTCGTCCAGATCAACCTCTTCGGTCATGGCGACGACTTCACGCTCGGCGTAGTGTCCACAGGCCCCGCAGACGTGGTGAGGGCGCTTCAGTTCGCCACAATTCGGGCATTCATTCGGGTTTGCTGCAACCAGTGCATCATGCGCGCGACGGTTGTTGCGGCGCGACTTGGAGACTTTGTTTTGCTGGACGGCCATCGTGCCACCTCGATTTCCTATGGGCCTTGCGGCCCTGTTTCATATGGGTCTGGGGGCACATATGCGCTCGGGCGTGCCGTGTCCAACCCTAAATTCGATAGAGCGGCGGAAAATACTGCGAATCGTTAAAGGTGCAAGCAGTTTTTTGCAGGTTCCGCCTGGCCTTCTGCACCCCGCATCGCTCACCCTGTCGCAGGCTGACGCACTGACTGGTCTTGAGGCCGGGCAGGGGGGCTCACTCGTTGTCTTTGTCCGCCGCGCCGAGTTTGTCGCGCAGACCCGCCAGACCGGCAAAGGGCTTCATCGCCTCCTTGGTGAGCGCGGTACGGCCCGGCTCTGTCACGGTGACCTCGCCGATCTCGGCCCCGTCGGCGCGCGGCCACAGCGGCAAGGCCAGCGCCAGCGCCTCGATCATCACCGCATATGGGTCAATCGTGCTGCCCAGCGGCTCTGCCGTGTCATCCTCGGGCATCTCGACCTCTTCCCCCTCGGGAAGGATCGGGGCTGGATCGGCAAGATACAGCCGCCGCACCGGCTCGTCGATGCGGGTGGTGACGGGTTCCAGCGTCGCAACGCAGGGCTGAACCACGGTGGCCCCCAACACGCCCTCCAGCAGCCAGTCGCGCGCGCCCTGCGCCTTGAGACTGCCACGGAACGACAGTTTACGCAGGCTTTTGAGCTCCAGCTCCGCCGCAATCTGCTGCAACGCCTCGGCATCGGGGCGCAGGTCAAACAAGACGGGGCGGTTCTGGGGCAGGTCAGCGACGCGCAGGGCGCTCTCTGAATTGGCAGGCTGTGACATGAGATCAGACGCTTCCATTCTTGAACCGGGGGCATTCCTTCTGTAAGCGAGATAAAAGGCACAACGGGCCAAAACAAGAGGGCAGGTATGTCAGGCATGCAATTGAGGTTCGGCAGATCCATCGCGGTGCTGTGCATTCTGGCCCTTGCGGCCTGTAGTCCACAGTTCCGCAACCACGGTTACATGCCCAACGACGAGGATCTGTCGATGATCACCGTTGGGTTGGATACGCGTGCGACGGTCGAAGAAGCGGTCGGGGCGCCAGCGATGTCGGGGGTCACCACGGACAGCGCCACCTATTATGTGCAAAGCCGCGTGCGACAGTTCGCATGGCAGCAGCCCGAGGTGGTGGAGCGGCAGGTGCTCGCCATCAGCTACGATTCTGCAGGCGTGGTCAGCAATATCGAGCGCTTCGGTCTGGCGGACGGGCAGATCGTGCCGATCTCGCGCCGCATCACCGGCACCAGCGGCACGAGTGAATCGATTCTGCGGCGTCTGATCGGCAGCATCGGCGGGTTCCGCGCCTCCGACTTCCTCGAATAAACACAAGGGCTGCGGCGCGCAAAAGCGCGGCAGCCTGCTTGCACCTCTGCGCGGCGCGGCCTATTCTGAACCGGAATGTCGGCGGAGAGGCCGGAATGCAGCTTATAACCAAAGGTCGCTACAGGGTCCGGCTGGCCGAGACCCCCGCTGATATCAGGGCCGCGCAACGTCTGCGGCACCTCGCCTTTCACCCCGATGAAACCCATTCCGAGGCGCATCCCCATTCAGAGGCACTGGACCACGACAGGTTCGACGCGCTGTGCCAGCATGTGCTGATCGAGGACCGGACCGATGCGCAGCTTGTCTGTTGCTTCCGGGGGCTGGAACTGGAGTCGGGTGCCGAGATCGGATCAAGCTATTCAGCGCAATTCTATGATCTCGACGCGCTGACCGCGTTCTGCGGGCGCATGATGGAGATCGGACGATTCTGCATCCACCCCGACCGCTCCGACGACCCCGATATCCTGCGCCTCGCATGGGCCTCGCTCGCGCGGCATGTCGAAAGCCGCAGTATCAAGATGATGTTCGGCTGTTCCTCGTTCCAAGGGACGGATCAGGCGCAATATCTCGATACGTTCGCCTTGCTGAAATCCAAACATCTGGCCCCGCCGGAATGGCGCCCGCGTATCAAGGCGCAGCAGGTCTTCCGCTTTGGCGCAAGGCTGCGCCGCATGCCTGACCGCCGCAAGGCGCTGCAGGCCATGCCGCCCCTGCTGCGAACCTATCTGATGATGGGCGGATGGGTCAGCGATCATGCGGTGATCGACGCCGAGATGGATACGCTGCATGTGTTCACCGGGGTCGAGATCAGCGCCATACCGGCGGCGCGGCGCAATCTTCTGCTGGCGGTGTAACCGCACAGCGCAACGACGGATCACCAAAAGTCTTGCAAGACTTTTGCCAAAAACTTTCAAGTTTTTTGGGGCTGCGGCCCGCATCACGACGGCACCTTGACGGCGCGCCGTGGCGCGGATAGCAGGCCCGTATGGCACGCGCACCCCTTCTCCAATTGTCCGACATCTCGCTCACCTTCGGGGGAGATCCTGTATTTGCCGACCTGTCGCTGGTCGTCCAGCCCAGCGACCGTGTAGCGCTGGTGGGACGCAACGGATCGGGCAAGTCCACCCTGATGAAGGTCATGGCCGGTCTGGTCGAGCCGGACAGCGGCGCGCGGGTGGTCACACCCGGGATCACCGTAGGCTACATGGAACAGGACCCGATGATGGAGGGGTTCACGACGCTGGGCGAGTATGCCGCCAGCGGGCTGGACCCAGCCGAATCCTACAAGGTCGAGATTGCGGGCGAGGGGCTGAAATTCGACCCGGACCGCCCGATTTCCACGGCCTCTGGCGGCGAACGTCGGCGCGCGGCGCTGGCGAAGCTGATGGCCGAGGCCCCAGAACTGATGTTGCTGGACGAGCCGACCAACCATCTGGATATCGAGGCGATCGCATGGCTGGAGGCAGAGCTTTCCACCACCCGCGCGGCCTTTGTGCTGATCAGCCACGACCGCGCCTTTCTGCGGGCGCTGACGCGCGCCACGCTCTGGATCGACCGGGGTGCCGTGCGGCGGCAGGAGACCGGATTCGAGGGTTTCGAGGCATGGCGCGACAAGATCTGGGAAGAAGAGGATATGCAGCGCCACAAGATGGACCGCAAGATCAAGGCCGAAGGGCGTTGGGCGGTCGAGGGAATCAGTGCGCGGCGCAAGCGTAATCAGGGCCGATTGCGGGCCTTGCAGGATCTGCGGGCCGAACGCTCCAGCCAGATCCGGCGTCAGGGCGCTGCGGCTATGGCGCTGGAAGCCGGTGCGAAATCCGGCAAGAAAGTTGCCGAAGCGGAAAACATTTCAAAGGCTTATGATGGTAAAGTGATCCTGCGGGACTTCTCGGTCAAGATCCAGCGCGGCGACCGTGTGGCCTTTGTCGGCCCCAATGGCGTGGGCAAAACCACGCTTTTGCGGATGCTGATGGGGCAGGAAGAGCCCGATAGCGGCACGATCAGCCTTGGCACCAATCTGATGCCCGCGATTTTCGATCAGGCGCGCGCGCAGCTTGATCCGGACATGACCCTCTGGGACAGCCTGACCGGCGATCCCGATATGCGGGTGTCGGGCAAGGCGGATCAGGTGCTGGTGCGCGGCGCGCCGCGCCATGTCATCGGCTATCTCAAGGATTTCCTGTTCGACGAGCGGCAAGCCCGCGCACCTGTTCGCAGCCTGTCGGGCGGCGAGAAGGCGCGGCTGCTGCTGGCCAAGCTGATGGCGAAGGAAAGCAACCTGCTGGTGCTGGACGAACCGACCAACGATCTGGATATCGAGACACTGGACCTATTGCAGGAACTGCTGGACGATTACGACGGCACCGTGCTGCTTGTCAGCCACGACCGCGACTTTCTGGACCGCGTTGCCGCCACCACCATCGCGATGGAAGGCGACGGGCGCGCCACGGTCTATGCGGGCGGCTGGTCCGATTATCAGGCGCAGCGCGCCGAGCGGGGCGGCACCGCTGACTGGAACTCGGTCAGCTATGACGGCAAGCGTAAGGGTCCGGCCAAGTCCGATTCAACGGGCACGGGCAAGAGCGAGGCGAAATCCGCGCTGTCCTTTACCGAAAAGCACCGGCTCGAGGCCTTGCCCGGGATCATTGCCACGCTTGAGGCCGAGATTGAAAAGCTTGAAATCTTTCTCTCGGCACCGGATATCTTTACCAAAGAGCCGGTGAAATTCCGCAAAGGCACCGAGGCTCTGGCAGACCGCCAGAAGGCTTTGGCGCAGGCGGAAGAGGAATGGCTTGCACTGGAAGCCAAGGCGGAAGGCTGAGGGCACGCGCCACTCCTCATGTCTTGCATGAATTGTGGGGAGTAACGCGATGTATCTGCCGGAATATTTTGTCGAGACTGATCCTGCCGAGGTGGCGGGTCTGATCGCGGCCTTCCCGCTGGCCGCGATTGTGGCGCAGACGGCGCAGGGGCTGGTGGCCAACCATATTCCTGTCATGGCCCAAGGCGAGACAGCGCTGATCGGCCATATCGCCCTGAACAACGACATGCACAGGGTGCTGGAAGATGGCGCGCCGGTTCTGGCGATCTTTCGCGGGCAGGATGCCTATGTCTCCCCCAATCTTTACCCGACGAAGCCGGAGACTCACCGGCATGTGCCGACGTGGAACTATCAGGTGGTGCATGTCGCCGGACGGATCAGCTTTCAGCATGACGACAAATCCAAACGCGCCATTGTCGGGCGGCTGACGCGCGATCACGAGGCGCGGATGAACGGGGATGCCGCGTGGCGGATGGCGGATGCGCCGCGCGATTACATCGACGGGATGCTGGCCGCGATTGTGGCCTTCCGGATCGAGATCACGGGGATCGCGGCCAAGGCCAAGTTGAGCCAGAACCGAGAAGCGGTGGATCATGCGGGTGTCGTGGACTCGGTCGCGGCGCGGGGGCTGGACAATATGGCCGCGCGGATGCGGCGTGACAGCGCCGACTGATGCGCTGGATCGGCCCATGAAAAACGGCGGGACTCGCCCGCCGTTCGCTATTATTTACATATGCTTGTGCGGCAAAGCTCACCGCATACGCAAAGCGCCATCAATTCGGATTGTCTCGCCGTTCAGATAGCCGCTTTCGACGATGAACTTGGCAAGGGCCGCATATTCCGACGGTTTACCCAGACGGCGCGGGCAGATGACATCCTCTGCCAGTTGCGCGCGCACCTCTTCGGGCAGGCTCATCAGCATCGGGGTGAGGAACAGGCCGGGGGCGATGGCCATGACGCGGATGCCCTCACGCGACAGGTCGCGGGCCATCGGCAGGGACATGCCCGCGATTCCCGCCTTGGAGGAAGCATAGGCCACCTGACCCTTCTGCCCGTCAAAGGCCGCAACCGAGGCGGTGTTCACGATCACGCCGCGCTGGCCGTCCTCGGAGGGATCGTTCTTCGCCATTTCGGCCGCCGCGAGACGGGCCACGTTGAACGTGCCGACAAGGTTGATTCCGATGACGCGGTTGTAATGCTCCAAACTGTGCGGCCCGTCGCGTCCCAGCGTCTTCTCGGCTGTGCCCACACCGGCGCAGTTGATCGCGGCATTGATCTTGCCCATGGTCTCGGCCGCCTTGGTGATGGCCGCCTTGACCGAGGCCTCGTCCGTCACATCGGTCTGCACGAAAGTCGCACCGATCTCTGCGGCAACGCTCTCGCCGCGCGTGGCGTCGCGGTCCAGAATGGTGACTTGCGCGCCTGAGGTGCGGAAAAGCCGCGCTGTGGCCTCTCCCAGTCCCGAAGCGCCGCCTGTGATCACGGCGGCAGTATCTTGCATCAGCATATCAGCCCTCTTCCCTTTGATTGACAAAGCTGGGTTACCTGCTGCGTCGGGGGCTGTCAAAGATCAAACCGCATCCCGCGTCAGCCGCGCCTGCGCTGCCATCTGGCGATCACCGCCATCTCGATCACGGTCAGGATGATCCGGTAGATATGATGCGCCGTGACCAGCGCGGGATTGGCCTGCAGGCTCAGCGCGATCAGCGCCATCTCTGTCACACCGCCGGGGGCAAAGCTGATCAGCAGCGTGTCGAAAGCAGCACCCGTGAGGCGCTGCACCAGCAGCACCAGCGGCACCGCCAGCGCCATCATGAAGCCGACCGAGACCAGCCCTAGCCCCAAGCCGCGCAGCAGCGCGCGGCCTCGTAATCCGCCAAAGCGCATGCCGAGGCTGGCCCCGATGACGATCTGTGCCTCGTTGATCAGCCATTGCGGCATGTCCAGCGGCACCAGACCGCTCAGGCTGACAGCACCCGCCACGAACAACGGCCCCGTCAACTGGCCAGCGGGCAGGCGCAGCCAGTGGCCTGCGGCCAGCCCCAGCGCGCCCACGACGATCACGATGGGCAGTTGTGACAGGTCCACATCGGCGCGGGCCAGCGTCATGCCGCCCGCGCTGCCCACAGGCGCGCCCAGCCAGAGCGACAGGCCGATGGGCAGGAGAGAGATCACCAGAATGATCCGCAGGAATTGCTGCATCGTCAGCGTGGCGATATCGGCACCCGCTTCCTCGCCCATGGCGATGCTTTCCATCAACCCGCCGGGCGTGCCGCTATAGAAGGCGGTGGGCCTGTCATAGCCGCCCAGATGGCGGAAGATCGCATAATTCCCGCCATGCGCCAGCCCGACAAAGAGCGTGAGCGCGGCAAAGCTGACCAGCATCGAGGGGATCATCGCGGCCAGATCGGGCGTGACCTGCGCGCCGATCATCACACCGATCACTGCGAGAAAGATCAGCCTTATGCTTTGCGGAAAGGTATATTCCTGCGGGACGCGATGCCGGAGGATTGCTGCAAGCCCCGCCGCCGCGATCAGGCTGCCGAGCATATAGGGCAGGGGCAGGGGTGTGTAGCTGGCCAGCAGGCCGCCTGCCGCTCCGGTAGCCAAGACGAGGGCGGTGATCAGGACGCGGTGCAATAGGGTCAAGGTTGGGCCTGTGCGGGTGTTTGGAGCGGACTTTCGCCGCATGCCCGTCTTAGGATGCCGCGCGGGGAATGCCAAGGGTGGCAGGGTCAGCTTGCGCTTTGGTGCGGGGCTGGCTATCCCCGAAGACGAAGAGAGTGTCGGGTTCTGAGTAGCTGTTATCGAGTGACAGGGGTTTCGTGTGGACATGAATGACGCACCGCGGGGTAATGTGCAGGCGGCGCGGTCTGCGGCAGCAGCGGGAGATGCGCGCGCGGCGTTGCGGCTGTGGCAACAGGTCTGCGAGACAAGCCCGCCCGATCTGGCACCGGAACTGGCAGAGGCTTTGTGCGGCACCGCCGCAGCGCATCTGGCGCTGGAGGATTACGCCGCCGCGCTGGATGCCGCCCTGACCTGCAGTGCACGTTTTCCAAATCACAAGCCTGCGCGGGACATGCGTGCGCGGATCATGGGGCGCGCGTCGCAGCGTGTGCAGGTGCAGCTTGCCAAATTGCCCGGCAGCCCGATGCTGCGTCTGGCGCAGCCGGAGCGTTCGGTGACGCGGCGCGAACTGGGCCAATCTGAATTGCGCGGTTGGGCCGCTCTGCCGCGCGGCACGCAGGCAGAACTGGTGCTGGAGGGTGCGGATGGCAGCCAGACGCTGTACCCGCTGGATCTGCCCGCCAAGGCGCTGTTGCGCCTGCCCAGCCCGCGCGCGCCCCTTCGGCTGATCCGTGATGTGCGCGGCTTTGTCATCACTGTTGATCTGGGCGCGGTGGCCCGCATCGGGCTGAAGCAGGCGGACGGCGTGCGGTGGACCCATGCGGTGAACCGCCAAGAAATTGCAACCACACTGGAAGGGACCGACGGCTGGCTGTTCCTGACCAATGACGGCAACCGCTCGGACGAGGTGTTTACCGGCGCGCTGCAACTGCCGCTCTGGCGGCGTGCGCTCTGGCATGTCTTTGCCCGCCGTCTGGCGCAAGAGACGCGGCGGCTTGCGGCAAAGGGGACCAAACTTGCCTTTGTCATCGCCCCTTCCAAGGAAAGCGTGTTGCCGCAGCACTACCCTTTACCACGCGGCGCACGCATCCTGACCGACGATGTGCTGGCGATCCTGCACCGCTGGCGCGTTCCGGTGGAATTTCCCGTGCCGGACCTGGCGGCACAGCCCGGAAGCTATTGCCGCACCGACACGCATTGGAGCCATCTGGGCGCGATGATCGCGCTGGAGGGTTGTCTGGACCGTTTCGGCCATGAAGGCGACTGGCGGGCGCACCTGTCATTCGCGCCGCTGGCGTGGATGGGTGATCTGGGGGCCAAACAGACGCCGCCCGTCAAGGACGATCTGCTGGTCGCCCGCTGGTCCGCGCCGCAGCGGCTCCGTCATCTTTACAGAAGCGGGCTGCTGACGACGGGCGAGATCACGGTGGTCGAGAATGAGGCCGCCCCCGTGCAGGAGGTGCTGGTGATTTTCGGTGGCAGTTCGGCCTCGGTCCTCGCGCATCTCGCTTCACGGATTTTCCGGCGTGTGGTCCGCCTCAACTGCCCCTCGACCCAGCCGGTGATGGAGGTGATTGCCGCGGAAGGCGCTGCTTACGTGATCTGCCAGACCAACGAGCGCTACCTGATGCGCGCCCCGCGCGTGGTGCAGCGCCTCTCCGACAGCGCGATCCCTGCGGCGGTGGACGCGCTGGACCCAGGCATGCGTCAAAGGCTGGCAGAGACCTCAGCGGCAGCCGGGCCGGACAATATCTACGCACGGTTTCTGGCGGATTGTCTGACGTCTGTTGAGACACAGCGCAAAGGGTGAGGCGCTGCTAGCTTGACCTGTAAGGCGGGGCGCGGCAGAATCCGTGCGTCAACGTCGGCTCCTTTTGCAGAGGCTTGGAACAATGCCACAGACAAACAGGCTGATCATCGCAACGTTGCTTGCAGCCGTTTTGTCCCTCACAGGGGCGGGCCTGACTCGCGCGGGAGCTGTCGATATCACGGCAAACGGGCCGGACGGTTTGCCGGGCATCTTCTGGCTGATCAAGCAGCGGGATCAGGCGGCGGTCGGGCGGTGGCTCGATGCGGGCGGCGATATCGAGGTGCCAGGTTTCCACCGCGCCACACCGGTTCTGGCCGCGGCCATTGTGGATAACTGGCAGATGGTACTCTATCTGCTCGACCGTGGCGCGCGCAGTGATGTGGCTGACGGGCGCGGCTTTACGCTTGGCTACAGGGCGACAACAACCCGCATCGACCCTGAGGGGGCATTGGGGCCAACATTGCAGACCGTGCGTCAAAGGCTGGGGCAGGCTGGCGCGCTGGAGCGGATTTATTCGCCGGCGCAGGTGCGTGAGATGATGGCGGCAGGGCGCTGGCCGCCTGTTCGCTGATGCCTGTTGCGCGGTCTGCAATGCGCCTGCGGGGCTAAACGCGGTCTAGGCGCGCAAGGCAGCGCGCACCTTGCCAAGTTTGCGCGGCACGCGGTCCACTGCGCGTTTGCCCGCCTTGTCGCGGATCCTCCGGTCTGCGCCGCGTGCCAGTAAAAGCGCGATATCGGCGGGGTGATCCAGTTCCAGACGTGTCACCGCAAGGTGCAGAACTGTCTGGCCCGCCTCGTCCTGCGCGTTGATGTCGATGCCCAGAGCCAGAAGATGATCCAGAAACGCGACCTCGTCGGGCCAGTTTGCGCGCGGTGCAGCGCCCCGCATGCGCAGCAGATTGTGCAGCAGCGTCCCGCCATCCGGCAGGCGGGCCAGAGGGTCAAAACCGAAACGCATTAAAAACGCAAACGTCTCGCTGTTCAGGCAATAGGCCAGCGTCGGAAAGCCCGCACTATCTGCCTTGTGCGGGTCGGCACCGAGATCAAGCAGGGTCTGCGCTTTTAAGGTGTCCCGTGCAAGAAGCGCGCCCTGCAAGGGGGTGCGGGACGGTTGGCCCACGGACCCAGTGGCCAGATCATTCACGTTGGCCCCGTGTTCGACCAGTAACCGCATCATGTCAGGATCACGGGTATAATCCAAAGCCGTCCAGCCCATCGCATCCCGATGGGTGGCCTGCGCGCCGTGGCGCAACAGCACCTCCGCGGCACCGGCATCGCACCAGAACAGCGCGGTTGTGCCATTGTCCCACAGGGCATTCGGGTCTGCCCCTGCGTTCAGCAGCGCATCCAGCATCCGCATATAGGCCGGATGATCGACATGGTTCGCAAAAATAGCCTCGGCACGGGTCCGCAGCGCGGCGGCCATCCTCGCGTCGAATGCCTGCTGGGCGCGCTGTTGCTCTTTCACGCGGTCGGCGTCGTCCGCTTCAGCAAGGGGAATAGGGGCCTTTGGCTGCTTCCGGCGCAGGTCGTCCTCTTGCCGAAGATAGCTTTCAAACGTGTGTTTCGCGTAGCGGCCCCGTTTGTGGACCAGATCATGCAAAGGGGCATGGCGTTGCCCCTGCCAGGCATTGACCCGCGCGCCCCGTTTGATCAGCCACGCGAACATCTCCGCACTCCCCTCTGTCGCGGCCACATTCATCGGCAGGTGCCGTGTGTCGAGCGTTGCTCCGGCCTGCAACAACCGTTCCACAAGGGCCGGATCGTCATGGCGGATGGCATAGCTTATGGCCGTAAAGAACTCCTCCTCCCACAGCATATGCTTCATGCGGAAATCAGTCGCATATACACAATCGGGCTGCGCGCCCGCTGCCAGCGCCGCAATAACGCCGTCCGTGCAATGCGCCCGTGCCGCATCGAGCAGCGCGCGGTCCGCTGGCGTGCTTTCAACAACAACGTTCGGTGGATTGTCGGATTGCACCCGCGTGCGGTCTGCGTTCAGCCAAGCCAGCCAGCGCGCGGCACCGGGCCCGTCGGCGGTGAGCGTGAACCTACCCTCACCCTCATCCTTGCCGAACAGCATCAAGGAATGCCATTCGCTGCCCGCATGTCCCAGTTTCGACATGACTGTGATGTAGCTGAAGAAATCCGGCGCAAGCGCGCGGCCATGCAGCATCTCGAGATCATGCGAAACGTAGCGCACAGGTTGGCGAGCGGGATCGGGGTCCGACATGTCGATTGTCAGCATGTCGCCATTTGCCAGCGTGCAGAAAGCGAACTGGTTCTCCCACATCTGCGGCGTGTTCGGCACCTCGGAGATGACCTGATGCGCGCGTATGTCCTTCCAGCCGGAAAAGCCGGGTAGGGCGTGATCTTCGATATGGCCCAAGTCCCAGACGGCATGACCGGTGCTGGTCAGCGGCAGGCCGTCATCCGCCACCGGCCTCAGATGCGGCGGCACGGACCAGCCGAAAGACACGCGTGCTGACAGGCAGGTGAGGGCGTGCAGCAGTTGCGCCGGAAAGGTAACACCTTGGCGCGCCTCAATATGGGTGATCTCGGCCTGCGTGGCGGGAGGATCAATCGCCAGTGGTGTGACATGCCAGCCGCGCCTGCGGGCCAAATCCTCCATCCGGCGCCAGTTGCGCTGCCAGTTCTCCCAGTGGTCCTGCAATTCGACCGGCTTTGCACTTGATGGTGACAACACCCGACATCCGCAACCTGATAAGACGGGCGCAGGTTAGCGAACGTCAGGCTAAAGCTCCACACCCAAGTGGTGGATGCGGAACCCGCCATGGCGCGCTCAGTCGCGCGGTTTGGGTTTCCCGCTGGTCTGCGCCAGATTGGCGCTGATCTGGTCGCCCAGCTTTTGCAGGCTGGGCAGTTGTACCGCCATATCCATGATCGCATCCACCGTCGCATTGACCGGCGAGGCAGACCTCTCGGCACCGTCGCCGCGCGAGGCGCCAATGCCGCTGAGGTGATTGATGCTGATGCCGGTGATCTTTTCAGCCGGGCGCACCATCTCTGCAAGGATGCCCGGCATGGCGTCCAGCCTCGCTTTTTCCAGTTCCATTGCGATGATCGCGTCCGAGCGGGCGTTTCCGGCGTCGATGCGGGCGCGCTCAGCCTCGATCAAGGCCATCTCCACGACTTTTGTGGCCTCTGCCTCGGCGCGCCGTGCTTCGGCCTTGTCGGCGGCTGTCGCCCTGTCGGAGGCGGCGGCGATCTCGGCGCGTTTGGCAGCGGCTTCGGCCTGTTCCTGTGCCATTATGAGAGCCAGCGCACGGCGGCGCTCGGCCTCGGCCATGGCGCGGGCGGTTTCCACAGCCTCGGCCGCGGTGACGGCTGTGGCCTTGGCCTTGTCTGCCTCCACGCGGGCATGGCTTTCCTGCTGGCTCTTGGCGGAAAACTGGATCTGGCGGTCACTTTCGGCATCCGCGAGCGCGCGGCTCTGGGCGATCTCTGCAACGCGGACGGCCTGTTCGCGGGCAATATCGGCAAACTGGATATCCTGTTCCATCTGGATACGGGCCTGCGCGGCGGTGCGCTCGCTATCGGCCTTACGCTGGGCGACCTCGGCCAGTTGCGCGGCCATCAATGTCTCGATTTCCTGCCCCTGTGCGATCTCTGCGCGGCGCTCTTCAAGATCAATCTCCAGTTTGCGCTTGGCGGCTTCCATCGCGGCACGCCGCACGGAGACATTGCTCTCGCTTTCGATCTCGGCGCGTTCCTTCTTGGATTTTGCGATCACCTCGGCCAGTTTACGCATACCCACGGCGTTGAAGGCGTTATTCTCGTCCAGCGCGGAAAAGGGGGTCTGGTCCAATGCGGTCAGCGACACGGAATCCAGTTGCAGCCCGTAATTCGACATTGCCTCGGCCAGTCCCTCACGCACCTCGCGGACAAACTGCGCGCGATTTTCGTGCAGTTCGTCCATCGTCAGACGGGCCGCGACCGAGCGCAGCGCGTCGATCATCATCCCGTCGATCAGACCGCGCAACTGGTCGGGCTGGAACAGGCGCTTGCCCAGCGTTTGTGCGGCGCGGGTGATCGTATCGGGCTGCGGGGTGACCGAGACATAGAAATCCGCCCCCACATCCACGCGCAGACGGTCCTTGGTGATCAGCGCCGCCTCGCCGGTGCGTGCGACCGTCATGCGGATCGTTTGCATGTTCACGCGCGTGATCTCGTGGAAATAGGGCAGGGCCAGCGTGCCCCCGTCGATGATGACGCGCCGCCCGCCGATCCCTGTTTTCACCAGCGCCACCTCGTTCGTGGCGCGCTCAAAGAACCATGCGGCCAGAGCGATCAGCGCAGCGGCAATGACGATCAGGACAATGATCCAGCCCAAAGCAGACATAACAGCCTCCCCTTCAATTAAGCCCATGCATTTCGCACAGGATGTTCGACGACATGCCCCCGTCGACTGGGATATTGGTGCCGCGGACCCAAGTGGTCATGTCCGACAGCAAAAAGGCCACAACAGGCGCGATATCATCGGCCCGACCGGGGCGATCCATGACGCGCATGTCTTCTTCGGCGCGGGCACCAAGGGTTTCGATGAAATCGCCAAGGATCGGTGTATCGACCGGGCCGGGGCTGACGCTGTTCATGCGGATACCGCGTTCGCGCCATGTCCATCGGTTGGCCTGCGTCCATGCGATCAGCGCTTCCTTGGAGAAGAAATAGCTGCGCCCGCCCGCATTCGTGATGTTGTGTTGCGCCATGAAGGCGGCGACATCGTCGATATCCACGCTTTCACTGGCGCGGATGGCCGGCACCGCTTGCGGCCAGCCAAAACCGGCCAATGATGCAAGGTTCACGATGGACGCGCCGTCGTTCAGCTTGGGCAAAAGGCCCAGTGTCAGGCGTTTGAGCCCGAACAGATTGACCTTGAGCACCTTGTCGGCGGGGGCCGTGGGCGGCAGGCCCGCGATATTGGCGATCCCGTCGATCCCCTGCGGCAGCACATCCACCAGCGCGTCAATCGTGCGCCCGTCCGACAGATCGGCGCGGTAGAACTCCTCGACATGGTCAAAGCGCTTGGTCACATCGACGCCCAACACCGTGGCCCCCATCGCGGTACACAGGCGCGCGGTCTCGTATCCGATGCCGCTCGCCGATCCGGTTACGACGATCACCTTACCCTTCAGAAGGGGGCTGTTTTCCCAATTAGCCATCAGAACACCGGCGGATAGGGGCGGTGACCACGGTCAAGCGTGATCCAGCGCGTCTCAGTGAATGTCTCGAGCGACCACTTGCCGCCATGCCGCCCGAGGCCCGAGGCTTTCGATCCGCCAAAGGGCACATGCGGTTCGTCATTGATGGACGAGCAGTTGACATGGCACATCCCCGTTTCCAGATGCCGCGCCATCCGCAGGGCGCGTTCCTCGTTGCGGGTGATGATCCCGGCGGACAGGCCATATTCGGTGTCGTTGTTCATGGCGATTGCCTCGGCGTCGGTTTTGAACGGCACGACAATGGCAACAGGGCCGAATGTTTCGTCGCGCCAGACATCCATGTCGGGGGTGACGTTGGTCAGGATAGTCGGCTCCACGTAGCGGTCCCAGACGCGGCCCCCCAGAACGGCCTTGGCCCCCTTGCCCAATGCATCCTCGATCTGGTGCTTGACCCGCGCGACCTGCCGTTCGTTGATCAGCGGGCCGATCACATTGGCCTTGTCCTTGGTATCGCCTGTCTTGAGCTTGGCAGCCCGCGCTACAAAGTGGCGCAGGAAATCGGCATAGATGCTTTCCTGCACAAGCACCTTCTCCACGCTCATGCAGATCTGGCCCTGATGCATGAAACTGCCGAAACTGGCAGCACTTGTGGCGCGTTCCATGTCGGCGTCTTCCAGCACGATCAGGCTGTCCTTTCCGCCCAGTTCGACGCAGCACTTCTTGAGATGCGCGCCTGCCTTGGCGGCAATCTGACGGCCCACGGGGGTCGATCCGGTGAAGGAGATGCCCTTGACCAGCGGGTTCTCGATCATCTCGTCGCCCATCTCCTGCACGCGCTCGCGGCTACAGGTGATGACGTTGAACACACCCTTGGGAAGGCCCGCCTCCTCCAGCACCTCGGCAAAGAACAACCCGCCGGCATAGGGCGTATCCTCGGATGGTTTGAGCACGATGGTATTGCCAGCCGCCAAGGGAAAGGCAAAGCCGCGCGCGGTCAGGATGCCGGGCATGTTCCATGGGCTGATGACGCTGATCACCCCCATCGGGTAGCGCACGGCGGTGGAGAATTTTCCATGCTCTGAGGGCAGCACCTCGCCGATATTGCCGTAAAGCACCCCGGCGGCGGCGCGGAACACTTCGGGCACATATCCGGCCTCGAACATGCCCTTGCCGAACCAGCCGCCGCCCTCGGCCTGTGCTGCGGCCACAAATTCGGGGGCGCGTTTTTCCCAGATATCCGCAATTTTCAGCATGTAATGCGCGCGTTCCTGAAACATCAGGTTCGACCATGCCGGAAAGGCGGACTGGGCGGCGTCTATCGCCATGCGGGCCTCGGCGCGGCCGCCATCGGGGATGCGGGCATAAAGCGATCCGTCGGACGGGTTGATATCGTCAAAGCTGCTTTGACCTGCAACCCAGTTGCCGCCGATATACATGCCCTTGACGGTTTTGGTGATGGGGGAATCCAGCATCTTGGGGTTCTCCTATGAGCGGTTGAATCTGTCGGTGCCGGGCTTGCGGCGCCAGACTTCGACACGGGGGGCACGGTAGACTTCGATGGTCACCGCAGCACCGTCGGGGGGGCTGCGTGGCACCTGCTTTTGTGGTTGCGGCGCGGCGTGATCCTGCGGGCGGCTCTGTTCGGTGATGCGCGGGCGGCGGGCCGCCTTTGCGGCGCGTTCAATCTCCGACAATGTCGCAGCAAGGCGGTCGTTTTGCGCGGCGCTGCTGATCGGCGCGGGGGTGGTGCGCTTTTCGGCCACGGCCTTTTGCTGGCGCTGGCTGGCCTGCGCCACCAGATCGGCCACCGAGCGGCCCAACACGGCATCCGCCGACACGGTTTGCGACGGGCGGGGCCTGACGGAAAAGCCTGCTTTCGGCACAGGCGGCACATCCACAGCCTGAGCCTCTGGCGCTGCATCATGTGTCTGCGGGGCTGCCGCACCGCCTGCCGCACCCAGATAGGCCGCTTGCACCGCCGGATCGCTGATCAGGGCGGCGGCGCTGTCCTCATGCACGATGTGGGCGTTTTCCAGCAGGTAGCCGCGATCGGCGATGGCCAGACTTTGCTTGGCGTTCTGCTCCACCAGCAAAATCCCGATTCCGATGTCGCGTACTTTCTTGAGGTTCTGGAACAGCTCCTTGCACAGCAAAGGCGACAGGCCCAGCGATGGCTCGTCCAGTGTCAGGATTTGCGGGTTCGACATCATGGCGCGCCCGATGGCGACCATCTGCTGCTCGCCGCCCGACATAGTGCGCACCACCTGCGCCCGTCGCTCGACCAGCTTGGGAAACAGCGCGTGCACCCGCTCCAGATTGGCGGCCTGATCGTCGCGGGCGCGGGCGGAGTAGGCGCCAAGCGTCAGGTTCTCGCGCACGGTCAGATCGCCGAACACGCCGCGCCCTTCCGGCACCAAAGCGATGCCGTGATCCAGAATGCGGTTCGCGGGCAGGCGGGTCAGCTCTTCGTTGTCCAAGGTGACCGTACCGCTGACCTGCCCCTCGCAAATGCCGCTGACCGCTTTGAGCAGCGTGGATTTGCCCGCGCCATTCGCGCCAAGAATGACCACGATCTCGCCGGGGCGGACGTGGATCGATACATCGTCCAGCGCGCGGTGCTTGCCATAGCTCACCGACAAATTGCGGACCTCAAGACCTCCGGTTTTAGACATCGTCATCCCCCAGATAAGCGCGGATCACATCCGGATCGGACAGCACCTGTTGCGGTGTGCCTTGGGCGATTTTCGTGCCCGAGGCCATGACCACGCAGGTGTCGCAAAGCGACCGGATCGCATCCATCACATGTTCGACCAGAATGATCGTGCGCCCGTCGTCGCGCAGCGATTTGATCAGGGCAATGCCGATTTGCAGCTCACTGGGGTTGAGCCCCGCGAGCCATTCGTCCAGCAACAACAGCTTGGGATCACTGGCCAGCACGCGGGCCAGTTCGACGCGTTTGGTGTCGATATAAGTCAGTTGTCCCACACGCAGGTGGCCCTTGCCCTCAAGCCCGACACGGGCCAGCAGAGATTCCGCATGGTTGCGCGCCTCATGGCCCCAACGCCGCCTGTGGCCGAACACGGCCCCCGCCACCACGTTTTCCAGCACGGACATAGACGGCAGCAGGCGCACAAGCTGGAACGTGCGCGCGATGCCGCGACGGTTGATCTGCTCGGCGGGCAAGGTGGTGATCGGGGTGCCGCGCAAAGATATCTCGCCGTTTGAGACCTTGAGCGCGCCCGAAATCAGGTTCAGCGTGGTCGACTTGCCCGATCCGTTCGGTCCGATCAGGCCCATGACCTGATGTTCGCTCACGTCGAAATCCATCGCATTCACGGCCACCAGACCACCAAAGCGTTTTGTCACGCCGCGCAGGGAGAGAACTGTCGAGGTCATGCCGGTTCCTCCGCCGTTCTGGTGCGGGTGCGGTGGCGCAGATCATCCAGCAGCCCCACAAATCCGCGCGGAAGCGCGTAGACGATGACCAGAAAGGCCACACCCAGCAGCAGCGTGGTTTGCTGCGGGAAGTTGGACGAGATCGATTCCCACAGCAGCGTAAACGGGATCACGCCGACAAGCGGCCCCCACAGACGGCCCGCGCCGCCCAGCAGCGCCATGATGACGACCTGAAAGGACAGCATCGGCGCAAAGGCAAGGCTGGGTTCGATATAGACATAGCGCGGCGCAAGGATCGCGCCTGTCATCGCGGCCACCGAGCCCGGCACCATGAACAGCAAAACCTTGGACAGGGCCGAATTGATGCCGGAATGCACCGCGACGGTTTCATCATCGCCGATGATGCGCAGTGCAAATCCAAGCCGCGACCGCCCGATCAGCCAGCCTGCCAGAAATACCGTGGTGGCCAGCGCCAGCAGCATCCAGTAGATGCCCGCCTCGGTGATGCTGGTCAGCACGTAAAGCCCTTTCTGGCCTGATTTGTTCTGAAACCACGTGATGACCTGCCGGACAAGCTCGGCCAGACCAAGGGTGAAGATCACGAAATAGACCCCTGACAGGCGCAATGTGGCAAGGCCCACCAAGGCGGCCAGCACAGCGCCGATGATCCCTGCAATACCGATCAGCGCCCAGAAGGGGAGCGTTTCGAACCCAAGTGCCGTCACATAGGTGCCGACCCCGAAGAAGGCGGCGGTGGCCAGCGAGATGTAATGGGTCGGTCCCGAAAACAGTGCCCAACTGGTGGCCAGCACAGTGAACATGGCAATGGTCACGCCGATCGAGAGCCAGTAGCCGGACCCCGAGAATGGCAGCAGCGCGCAGATGCCAAGGGCCATGGCGGCAAGGACAAGGTTGCGGATATCTGTGCCGGTCATGTGGGCTTCTTTCCGAACAGGCCCTGAGGGCGGAACAAAAGGATCAGGATGAACAGCGTATAGGCGGCGGCAAGCGTCAGGCCGGGATCAAGCAATGTGGCGACGAGCGTCTCCACGATGCCCAGCAGCAGGGCGGCAACGATGGTGCCACGGACATCGCCAACGCCGCCCATAATCACGATGATCAGCGCCTTGAGGGTAAAAATGATCCCCGTGGAGGCGTCGAGTGTCAGGTAGGTGGACAAAAGAGCGCCACCGACCGCCGTGACCGCGCCGCCCAGTCCAAAGGCAAGGGCCGCCAGATGGGTCACGTTGATCCCCACCAGCCGCGCGCTGGCAGGCGCCACGGCAATCGCGCGGATCGAGAGGCCCGCACGGCTGTGGTTCAGCCACAGATAGAGCGCGCCGCAGATCACGACCGCCGCCAGAAAGGATGCCACGCGGTTCAGCGCGAAAGTATCGCCCACGATCACGATAGGCCGCGCCAGATAGGAATAGCTGAAATAGTCGCCGCCGAACACCGACAGCATCAGCCCGACCATGACGAAAGACAGACCGAATGTGGCGAGGATGCTGTCCGTCTCAAGCTGGCCGCGCGTTTTGGCGCGTTTGACCAGCGGTTGCAGCATGATCCGGTAGATCAGCCAGTTCAGCACAAAGGTCAGCGGGGCGAGCAGAAAGATCGTCAGAAACGGGCTGATCTGGCCTGCCGTATACATCCAGAACGCCGCGAACCCACCCGCCACCAGCATCTCGCCATTGGCAAGGTTCATGATGCGGGCCACCCCGTATTGCAGGTTCAGCCCCATCGCGATCAGCGCATAGGTGCCGCCCAGCAACAGCCCTGTGATCAGAATATCCATCCGCGTCCCGTTCCTGCGTCATCCGGTCGAATGGGCACCCCGGCTTTCGCCGGAGCACCCTTTTGCATCACTTACTGCCAGCCATCCTTGAGGATCACAGGCACAGCGCCCTCGCGTTCACGCGAGGCAACGCCCTTGAATACGCCGTCCTGCCACTGGCCCACGGTCCAGAAAGCCTGATTGTTGTTGTTCTCGTCAAAGCTGATCGGCCCCAGAACGGTATCGAAGGTGCCGCTCCGCAGGTGATCGGCCACGGCTTTGCGATCCAGACCAACAGCCTCGATGGACTGCTCGAGGATCTCGAGCGAGGCATAGGTGGTGGCAGATGCCCAGAAATCCGGCTTGGCACCGGTCACGGCCTCGTGCGCCGTGGCATATTCCTGAAACTTGGGATCATCCACATTCACGCCGCCCGGTCCCATCACACCGTTCGCAGCCGCACCGAAACGCCCGCCGAAAGCCGGAAATGGCGTGGCGACCGCTGTGTAGAAGGCCTGCACCTGCAAATCCTCGATGATGGCCTGTTCGGTCAGCGCGAAAGTGTCCGGCGGATAGGACCAAGCCACAAAGGCATCGGGAGCGGCTGCTTTGGCACCTTTCATCACGGGCGACAGATCCTGAGTGCCGAGCGGATAGGAGGTGTCATAGACGATATCGAAACCGGCCTCGGCAAACTTGCCGCGCGCCACTCCGGCCAGTTCGATGCCGAACGCATCCGCGACATTGACCATGGCGATCTTGTTGCCCAACTGGCCCGCATCGCGCATCTCGGTCAGGATCTGCACAGTATCCTCGGCCAGCGCCGATGTGGTGCCCAGCGTAAAGAACATATCGGGGAACTGCTTGGACAGCGCGGGCTGCTGGTCGGTGATGGCCGAGACGGCGATCAGCGGATAGCCGTAGCGTGCAAAGATCGGCGCGGCGGCGACGACAAGTCCCGTGCCATAGGGCGAGACGATGAAATGCACCTCGTCCTGTGTGGCAAGGCGCTGGATCGCCTTGATCGTCTCGCCGGGATTGGTCTGGTCATCATATTCGATGATCTCGACGGGCATCATGGTGCCGCCGACATTGATTCCGCCGCGCTCGTTCACCTGCGCGGCCCATAGCGTGACGTTCGGCCACTGGCTGACCGCCGCACCACCGGCCAAAGGGCCTGTCTTGGGCGCGGCAGCGCCGATCTTGATCGTGTCGGCGCTGACAGCGCCCGTGGCAAGGCTGGTTGTGAAAGCCAGCGCTGCGGCGAATTTCAGGGCAGTTCTGCGTATCATGGTGATCCTCCTCCAAGGTCGTGATGCATGTGACGGCTTTTCGATGCTCTTGACGGCATCTGTTCATAGCGGGTGGCGCTTCCCCTCGGGGTGCAGAGCGAACCAGCGCAATTCGGTAAATTCATCCAAGGCGGTCTCGCCGCCGAAACGGCCATAGCCGCTTGCTTTCATGCCGCCGAACGGCATTGCCGCATCGTCATAGACGGTGGATCCGTTGATATGGCAGATCCCCGTTTCCAGCCGCGCCGCCAATGCCAGCGCGCGGGCTTCATCGCGGCTGAAAATGGCCGAGGCGAGGCCGTATTCAGTGTCATTGGCAATGGACAGAGCCTCGTCCTCGTCGCGGACACGCAGGATAGAGGCAACGGGGCCAAAGCTTTCCTCGTGATAGATGGCCATGTTCGACGCGACGTGATCGATCACCGCAGGCTGCATGACCGCGCCTTCCACTTGCCCGCCCACCAGAAGCTGCGCGCCCTTGTCTTGCGCGTCACGGATCAGCGCCGCCACGCGTTCGGCAGCAGCAGCATGTATCAATGTGCCCAGTGGCGCGCTGTCACGGCGCGGGTCGGCGGCGCGCAGCGTGCGGGTCAATGTCACAAGCTTGTCGACAAACCTCTCCGCGATGGACTCCATCACGATGATCCGCTCGGTCGACATGCAGATCTGGCCTTGATTGAAAAACGCGCCATGCGCCGCGGCCTCGACCGCTGCCTCCAGATCGGCATCCTCCAGCACGATCAGCGCCGCCTTGCCGCTCAGTTCCAGCACGCAGCGTTTCAGATGATGCGCGGCGGTGACCGCAACCTGACGGCCAACGCGTGTCGATCCGGTAAAGTTGACGCGGCGCACCGCAGGATGCGCGATCAGGCGGTTCACGATGGGTTCGGACTGATCGGGCAGGGCGGTCACAACGTTGGCCACACCGGAAGGAAGGCCCGATCCGTTCAGAATGTCGATCACGGCGCGGTGCGTTTGCGGGCAAAGCTCCGACCCTTTGAGCACGACAGTGTTGCCGCAGGCCAAAGGCGATGCAATCGCGCGCACTGCCAGTGTCACCGGCGCGTTCCACGGGGCAATCCCGAGCACCACACCCACGGCCTGCCTGCGCAGGATAGCGGCGCATCCGTCCTGCGTCGCGGGGATGTGACGATCCGCCAGCAGGGCAGGCAGGGTCGATGCATGGCGCAGGATGCGTAGCGCGATGTCGATGTTGAACTGGGTCCATCCCTGCGCGGCGCCAACCTCGCGGGCCGCAATCGTGACGAGTTCCGCACGGTTGGCATCCAGAGCCTCGGCCATGCGGATCAGATGGGCGGCACGTTCGGCGGCCGGACAAGCGGACCAGTCCCAGAATGCGGCGGCGGCGGCATTGGCCGCTGCATCTGCCGCATTCTGTCCGGCATCAATCACCCGAAAAGGTGACGCACCGGACGGCCCGTCAAAGACCCGTTCCGCATCCAAACTGTAACCCTCCCAAGGGCAAATTCCGCGCCCAGTCCTCCTCGGCTGCGTGAGGCGCGGTTGCCTCTTTCTCTCTGGTTCCCAGCATTATCAGTCGCGCACGGCAGAAAAATGTAGATTACTGGGTTAAAATTATGAAAAACTGGTAAAATGACCGTTTGGACGAGTGATTCAGAAGACAATGCCGCGCAAACCCCGCTGAAAAAGGGGCCGCAGGCGGTGCCTTTTCATGCCGAGGTGATCCAGTGTGGCTTGCAGGACCGGGTTTTGGGGGGATTGGTTAATCTGCATGTGCGCAGTTGGTGGGTGATCCTGCTTGAGAGTGGGCAGGTGGACATCAGCCGTGATGACGGGGTCAGCACCGTCAAAGGGCCAGCGCTTCTGTGGCTTCCGTGGGATCGCAGCCAAAGGATCCGCGCCAAGGCCGGCACGGTCGGTGGTCATCTGGTCATGGGAGAGACGTCCTTGGCCAATGCCATCGGCGTGAAGCCGGAGGCGGTGGATCTGCGTGTTCTGGCGGCGCGCGCTATTCATCTTCCATTCGAGGGACGCGGGTCTCTGCACCGCGATATCATCAGTTGTTTTGATCTGATCCTGCGGGAGGCTGCCGGAAACGCACCGGGCTCTGCCACTGTGATCGAGGCGCAGGTGCGTGTGATGCTTGTCATGCTCTGGCGACACGCCGCGCGGCCTGACGATCTCCAACAGGCGCGGGGTAGTACGTCTTTGATACTGCAGCAATTCCGCCAAACTCTCGAAACCCATTTCCGCGACCGATGGACTGTGGCACGCTACGCCGACACGCTGAACATCTCGTCCGACCGTCTGCACGATATTTGCCAACGCACCCTCGGCAGGCCGCCCTTGCAGTTGATCCACGAAAGGTCTGCTTTCGAGGCGCAAGTGTTGCTGGAGCGGTCATCAATGACGCTCGAACAAATTGCGGAGTTTCTCGGCTTCAACTCCGCCGCGCAATTCAGCAGCTTTTTCAAGGGATTGCGTGGAATACCTCCCGGTGCCTATCGCCGCGAAGTTCGCAGTTTAAAGGAAAAGCCGGGTTTGCGTGTCTCACAATCCTATGCGGATTGGCCGTAAGACGAACAAGCTTTCAGATCGGGAACGCGCTCGTCCTGCATTGCGATGTCGCACAGAGAAGACACGCTATCCTTTAACGAGAACTCTTCTCACGGCATTGTACAAGATGGTGCGTTTGTTGGGGAAAAGGGCGAGGCAGCCGAGATAAACCAGATTGCATAGCACAACCGTCAGAATGAATATCCATGCGGTCAGGGTGACCATATGCGCGACGGCCAGTGCTGCGGCGGCAGTTGCGATTGTAGCCGCCAGATGGGGAAGGAGCGATCCTGTCAGTACCCTCAGCGACAGCGGGCCATTACGGGTCAGCACCATCACCTGCATGGGCATGCGCAGAAAAATATCCGAGATAGCATAAGCGGTTGCCACCCCAAGCGCCCCCCAAGGCAGTCCGATGACAAAAGCACCACAGGCGATGATGGCGCGCAAGACGCTGAGTTGGAACAACTCCTTGGCGCGGCCTTGGCTGACGAAAAGCCAGAAGAACGTATTGGTGAAAACCTGTTGAAGGCCGCAAATTCCAAGCACCTGAAAGATTGGCGCCGCAACCACCCAGCGTTCGCCCAATAGGACGAGGAACACCTCGTCCGCGAATACGATCAGGATCACAATTGTGGGTTGCGTTACGATCATCAGATAGGTGGAGGCTTCCAGATACACGGAGACATATCTGTCCCGTTCGCTGCGCAAGCGTGACATGAGCGGGATCATCACACGCCCAAGTGGCGTACTGATCTGGTTCAAGGGCAGCAAAAGCAGTTTATAGGCGCGGTCATAAAAACCCAAAGCCTCCGCCCCGTGATAACGCCCGATCAATACATCATCGAGATTTCGGGCCAGATAGGTAAAAAGAGCATGCCCCGTCAGGCCGGAGCTGAACCCTGCGATTTCCTTGAATGCACCGCCAAAGGAACTGTGCCCGGGGCGCCATCCGCTTAATGTCCAGAACATAATGGTACTGGATAAAGCCGTGACCAGACTTGCCGCCAACAAGGCCCAATAACTGGCATAGATAAAGGCGACGATCAGACCCGCGATAAAACCCAATGAAGCGGCAGTCGCCTCGATAACGGAAATCCGCAAAAACTCCATCCGACGCGTCATGATGGCGAGATGCTGGTTTTGTAGACTGGTCAGAAAAATCACGGCAGAGAAGGCAGTAGCCAGTGTAATAACCTGAGGTTGATCGTAGAATGCGGCAAGGGCAGGCGCTAAAGCGATCAACGCGAGGGAAAGAACGGCTCCAGCGCAAACGTTGAGCCAGAACAATGCGCCCAAAAGTTGCTGTGTCACGGTTTCGCGTTGCACTGTCGCTTGACTGAGGCCGAGATCCTGAATCAAGGCCGCAAAAGCCACAACTGGCGCGACCATTGCCACCAAACCGAAATCCGACGGCAAAAGAAGACGCGCGAACACAATCGCCGAAACGAAACTGAGCCCCATGCGCCATGCCTGCGCGACGCCAACATAGAGCGCGCCGCGCGAAACGGACTTTCGTGATGTATCAATAGGTTCTGTCGAGAATGTCACGTTCTGTCCACCGTCATGGCGTATTCCGATACGGGCTTATTGAGGAAAGTTCTAACCGAGTGAACTACGCACTTTGTTTCGCAGGTGCCGAGGCAGCCTCATTCGGTTGTCGCCCGTCAAAGATCCGGTCAAACACGGATTGCGCCTGCTCCACTGTGTAATAGCCTCGTACGACATTAGGCCAAACGGCGGCGTCCGATCTTGAAACCGCCTGCGGCAACACACGGATAGGAGCCCTTGTCTGGTCCATTGCAGCCAGAGCGGCAATTCGATGCTGACCTCTGCTGACAAACACCTTGTAATCATCGTCATGTTTCAGCACCTGCCCTTCGATGTCACCATCAAGAGCTGAATGACGTTGATAACCGTTGGTACCGATGGCTTTGAAAACGCGTACAAGCCGGTTGAATTCAGCCTCTCCGGCTTCATGACTGAGTGGACCCCAACCTTTCCATCCAGCAGCAGCGTCGAGTGTAAACCCGTTGTCGATATAGTCCCTTTCGCAGATCCCGCGAAGGAAGGTTTCGTTTTCTTCGGGCGTCAAAGGCTCCCACGGCAGGGCGCTCGCAAACGCAGGCAGGTGTGAAATCGCTGAATGCCCGCTATTGTAGGAAAGACCCACAACCTCAGCGGCAGAACGCGGCTGAAAAGAGCCGTAAAATTCAAAAAGCGAAGAGTGCACATAATCGTGGCATTTGCCCGCGGCATAGGCACGTAACGTTTGAATGAAAGGATGCGGGCTGGTCGAAGTGCAAATAAATGCAGCAGCGTGTAGGCCAAGGCATTTTTCCAAATCAACATTGATTAGAAACTTGCTAGCGGGACTATAGAATGCCGCCTCAAGAGGAGTATAGGCGGATTCCCGCAAGTCGACGCAGTCTGGCGCGTATTTTTTAAGCCGCAAGGAAACCTTTCCAAGAGCGTTAAAGGCTACGTTAGAGGTCGACGAGTTTACAAGGTAACGATACATATTCTATCCATTCCAGAGCAGCCGTTAAGCTACAGTATTCACTTCATAATTTAGCGCGATCGGTGCAGGCTCCTGAGTAACTCCCGGTTTGCTTTTCCGCCGATTTTAATAGAGTAGCCCGCCGTCAAGTGGACACGGTCACAGGTGCTGAACAATAATTTTTCCATGGAGACTACATATATCTCCCGCGTGCAGCAGTGGCAGGGTCGGAAACTACTTAGTTATAAAACACATCAGCAAAATGTCGCCCCTCCTAGGTAGTTTCCGACGGTGGGCAACAGAAACACGGATGCCTAGGTTCCGTTGAGGTCGTTGCTGAACGCCTTTTTTCCGAGTGCGACATATCTTTTCCCGAGATCAACCAAGGCTCGGCGCGACGCAGGAACGTTTTCTTTTGTTTTTGGTTAGTGTTTTTCAGTGACGGAGACGTAGGCCGCAACACAACCGAAATCTATGACAGGAGAATGATAGGCGAAATGTTGGACCAGGTTTACGCAAGAAAGCAGCGGGAGCATGCAGTGGAATACTCATTCGCTTCGCGCTCTGACGCCTATGCGGAGCAGCCCTGTGGCGGCGCGTTGAAGAGGGTGTTCGATTTCGTTGTTGCGTTGATCGCGCTCGTCATTCTGTCGCCGCTTCTTATTTGCGTGGCCCTTGCGGTCAAGCTGTCAGACGGAGGTCCGGCGCTTTTCGGGCACAAACGTGTAGGGTTTTCCGGCAAAACGTTTAAATGCTGGAAATTTCGCAGCATGGTTCCTAACTCGGATGCAGTTTTCCAGAAGTATCTGGCGGAAAATCCGCATGCTGCGCTGGAGTGGAAACAGAACCAGAAAATCAAGAACGATCCGCGTATTACCCCGTTGGGTCATGTGCTTCGCAAATACAGCATCGACGAATTGCCGCAGCTTTTCAACATCCTGATGGGTGATATGAGTTTTGTTGGCCCGCGCCCGATCCAGAAGGTCGAGTATGAGAAATACGGGTATTCGTTGCGGCACTATTTAGGTGCACGCCCGGGATTGACAGGTCTTTGGCAGGTCAGTGGGCGCAGCGATTCAACCTATCAGAAACGTGTGGCCTTTGATCGTTATTATGTAACGCATTGGGGCATGCTGACCGATATCGCTCTCATCATCAAAACGGTGCCTGTTGCGGTGTCTGGTAGCGGTTCCTATTGAGCCTCGGCCGGATATCCAAAAGTGTCGGATGGGATGTATTATGATGATGCGCGTTTTGTTGATGGTGGTGCTTTTGACGCTATGGATTTCTTCGGATTCCGTGAGCGCCGAAGGCTATAGTATTCAACCGGGTGACAAGTTGGAATTGCGCGTATTGGAGTGGCAACCGCTTGAGAACCGCGTTCAGGAATGGGAATCGCTGCGCGCTGAATTAGCGGTTGATTCCGAGGGGATGGTCAGCGTGCCATTCATCGGACAGGTGGAGGCGAAGTTTCTTTCTCCGGCGGAATTGTCGGCGACGATCAGTGAGCGATTGCAACAGCGTTTTGCAGTGGCGTCCGCTATTGATGCCTCGGTACAGGTGGTTTCATATCAGCCGGTTTATATCACCGGAGCGGTGCGTTCCCCCGGTGAATATCCCTTCAGACCCGGTCTTACGGCGGCGCAATTGATCGCGCAGGCGGCGCGTACATCGTCTGAGGTGGACTTGCGCGATATCCTCAACCGTGAGGGGACGATTGAGTTGTTGAGCCTCGAGACCAAACGGTTGGCCATTCGCCGGGCAATGCTTCAGGCCTCTATCGATGACCGAGACACGCTGACCCTGCCGCAGGGACTGAACCATGCTGCGTGGGATAGCGAGGTTGTGGATGGAGAGAACGAGGTGTTGCGCTTGCGCCAACAACGGCGCGCACGCGAACTGGCGGCGTTGGATGACCAGATCAAGCTGCTGCAAAGCGAACTTGATGCTCTGATCGAGAGTGCCGCGGCGCAGGAAAGGCTTTTGGAGAGTGCGCAGCGCGAATACGACAATGTGCAATCGCTGGCCGAGGGCGGCTTGGCGATTGGCGCGCGGGTCGCGGAGTCCGAGCGTAATCTGATCCTGTCGGGTTCGCAGATACTGAGTATCTCGACCGCGATCCTGCAGGCGCGGCAAGAGATTTCCCTTGCGGAAGCGGAAAAGATTGCGCTGCGCGACCGCGAATGGATCGAGGATATGCGCGAGTTGCAACGCGTGGAGGGCGAGCTTGAGAGCGCTCTGGCCACGCTCAAAACCGAGCAGCGCATCGCAGTGGCCGAGACAGGTATGGCGCTTGTCGAACAGGACCCCGAGCGCGCGGAAGCAGCGCTGTCGGTAACGATCACGCGGCAGAGCCAGAGTGGCAAGCAGGAACTCTCGGGCGAGGAGACCGTTCTGTCTCCCGGGGATGTTGTGCATGTCGATGCCCCGTCGTTGCGCCCGACGCGGCTGCTGGATGGCGACGGCATACCGTCGCAGTGAAACGCAACCGAGGGGCGGGCGCGTGTTAAGTGCCGCGCGCCATAACCTGTTCTTGAAGGAAGATTATTCTCATGTCTGAAATCGCCAACCTGCCGCAGGCAGACGAGCCGGAAAAGACGGAGAAGCTGGTCAGCGGGCCGCTGATCTCGGTGGTGATGGCCAATCTCAACGGGCAGAATTACATCCGTCACGCCATCCGGTCTGTGCTTAACCAGACCCATGGCAGGCTTGAGCTGATCATTTCGGATGACGGCTCGTCTGATGACAGCCGCCGCATCATCCGCGAGGAGATGGCATCCGACTCGCGCGTTGTCCTGCTTGAGCATAAAGAGCCCTCGGGTCCGGCGGCGGCGCGCAACCGTGCTTTGACCACGGCGAGCGGCGAGTGGGTCGCAATTGTCGATTCCGATGACATCATCCATCCGGAGCGTTTCGCCCGCATGCTGCATGCCGCGCAAAGTTTGCAAGCGGACATGGTGGCGGATGATATCATCTTTTTCGGCGATGACCCGTTGGAGCGCAACAAGACCCTGTTGCAGGATGCAAGGCTGACGGAGCCAAGGCAGATCGATGCGGTCACGCTGGTGACCGGGGATTTGGACAACCGCAGTCTGGTCAGCAGCGCTCTGAACGGTATCGACACCATCTCTTTGGGCTATCTCAAGCCGCTGATCCGGCGCGCGGCCCTTGGTCCCACACGTTTCGACGAGACACTGCTGATTGACGAGGACCATGATTTCTTCCTCCGTCTGGTGTTGTCGGGGGCGCGTTTCATGCTGATGCCGGATGCGATGTATCTGTATCGGCGGCACAGCGCCTCGGCCTCGTACCGGCTGAACGTGGCCAAGTTGCGTTTGATGATCGCGGCGCAAGAGCGGCAGTTGCAACAGGTTGCAGGGCAGGACGATCTTGTTCGCGCCGTCGAGGAGCGTTTGGTGCAGACGCGCGCGCAACTGGAATATGGCCGCATCGTAGAGGCCATCCGCGGGCGCGAAATGCCCAAAGCGCTGTGGTTGCTGGCCCGGCGCCCCGCCTGCCTGCGCCTTCTCGGGCAGAGCATTTATGAGCGGAGCAGCCGTCGTCTGCAACGACCGCCCGCGCAAAGACAACGGCTGAGCCTTGTGTTGGGTGGCAGCGCGTTGGCCCGGCCAGAAGCCTTTCCCGATGCCCGCATCGTGACCGTGCCCGATATGACCGAGAGCGGGTGGCTGCCATCGGCGGCGGAGACATGGGCCTACCTTGCCCATCTTTCCTGCGAATATGATCTTGATATTCTTGCGCTGGACCGCGCCGGGGCTTTCGCCTTGGGACTGGTGCCGCGCTGGCGCTCGGCCAGAGTTGTGCCCGAGGGCGTGAGTGCCACGCAATATGCGTCCCGTCCCCTGATCAACGCGGAGGGGGCATGACCAGAATCCTCTATCTTGCGCATGACCTTGACGATCCGGCCACGGGGCGGCGCGTGAGCATGCTGGAAACAGGCGGGGCCGTGGTGGATCTGGTCGGCTTCCGGCGTGGGACGGCACCGCTTGGTCGGCCCGCGCGGGTGCTGGGGCAGACTTATAACGGCAGATTCGTACAGCGTGCATGGAGTGCGGCGCAAGTGCTGCGCCACGCAAAGGAGATCGCGGAAGGTGATGCGCCCGATGTCATTCTGGTGCGAAGTCTCGAGATGTTGCCACTGGCGCAGCGCGTTCGGTCCATGTTCGGGCGCCATCACAGACCGCGCATGATCTACGAGGTACTGGACGTTCACCGGCTGATGGTCGGCACAGGGGCTGTGTCGTCGGCGATGCGGTTTATCGAGCGCAGGCTGTGCCGGAATGTGGACCGTGTCGTCGTGTCCTCCATGCGATTCACGGATGAGTATCTGCACCGTTATCGGCAGATCGGATCTGTGCCAATTTTGGTGGAGAACAAGTTCTGGGACCCGTCACAGGCGGAAACTGTGCCGCAAGCGCCGCCGCTGACGCAGGCAGAGGATGGCACGCTCACGATCGGGTGGTTCGGGATATTGCGCTGTGCTGCATCCTTGCAATGTCTGGACGAGGTGTGCCGGCGGGCTGACGGGCGGATCAAGCTGGTGCTGCGGGGCAAGCCTGCGCTGGACAGTATCCCCGATTTCCACCGGATCGTGCAGGACAACCCGCATATCGCGTTTCACGGGCCTTATACCTATCCCGATGATCTGGCGGCTATCTATCGCGAGATCGACATCGCGTGGCTGATCGACCGGATGGACGCGGGCGCGAATTCCGACTGGCTCCTGCCGAACCGGCTTTATGAAAGCGGCGCGCATGGCGTTGTTCCCTTGGCTTTGGCAGGGACCGAGACGGGGCAATACCTGTCGCGCGCGAATCTTGGCCTGCTGCTGCACGAACTCGATGCCGACCACGTGTCCGATTGTCTGGATGGTGTCGATCAGGCGCGGCTCGGCCAGTTGCGCGCACAGGTTGCGGCCAAAGGTGCGGCGGCGTGGCGGATGACGCATGCCGATTGTATCCGGCTGGTGAACGTTCTGGCGGGACGGCGCACCACGGCAACGGATGCCGCCACACAAGCGGTGGAGGTGGCCGGATGACCCGTATTATGACACGCACTATGACCGGGGCAAACCCCGCGCCCATGTCCGCGCCATCTGGCAGGGCCGACGCGCCTGCCGGACGGATCATCATCGTGATCCCGACGTTGAACGAGGCCGCGCATATCGTGACCGTCCTGCGCAGCCTGCGCGCAGGGGCCGCACGTCTGGGCGCGTTGATCGTGGTGGTCGATGGCGGCTCGCATGATCGGACCTGCGATCTGGTTCGGGCCGAGGCGTCGCAGCACGGCGGGATCGTCCTGCTGCCCAATCCGCGACGCTTGCAGGCGGCGGCGATCAATCTTGCGGTCGCGCATTTTGGCGGGCAGATCGACTGGATCATCCGCGTTGACGCGCATGCGGCCTATCCCGAGGATTACTGCGAAACGCTGCTGGCCGAGGCGCAACGGACCGATGCCGACAGCGTTGTGGTCAGGATGCGGGCTGTGGGCACGGGTTTCATGCAGCGCAACATCACCGCGGCGCAGAACGCCTTTTTCGGCAATGGTGGCTCAGCCCATCGCGGCGGCGGGCAGGGACGCTTTGTGGAGCACGGGCATCATGCACTGATGCGGGTCTCGGCCTTTCAGGCGGTGGGCGGTTATGACGAGAGTTTCAGCCATAACGAGGACGCCGAGCTTGACCAGCGGTTGACCAAGGCTGGCTATCGCATCTGGCTGACGGGTGCGACGCAGATGGACTATTTCCCCCGCGACAACCTTTTAGCGTTGGCTAAGCAATATTTCCGGTTCGGTGCGGGACGCTGTGCCACGGCATTCAAACATCCCGCCAGTGTGCGCACGCGTCACCTGATCCTGATCGGATTGGCCCCGCTTGCCTGTCTGGCGGCCTTTGCGCCGCTGGCGGGCCTGCTTGCCCTGCCGCTGGCGCTGTGGGGGGCGGCCTGTCTGTTGGCAGGGCTCTTGGCAGCCATCGGCGCGAACGATGCGCGGCTTGCACTTAGCGGGGTGGCGGGAGCGGTGATGCAAATGGCGTGGTCCTTTGGTTTCTGGCGACAATTGATGGTGCTGGTCGCGCGACAGCTTGCGGGGCCGCGCAGGCTGCGCCGTGCCGTGCATCCCATGAGAGGAGAGGACCAGTGAACCGAATGGTCATGCGTTTTGACGACAGCGACCCCGGCCTGACCCCGCAGCGCCACCCGCGCCGTGCGCCGGAGGTCGATATTACGGCGGCGATCTCCGCCATGTGGCGACACAAGGCGCTGATGTTGTTCTCGATTCTCACAGCATTGGCCTTGGGGGTGGTCTATATCGTGATCACGCCCAGCACCTACCGCGCTGCCGTGCAGGTGATGATCGTGGACGAGATCACGGTGGCGGCGGATGGTCGCCCCTCGACCTTGGGCCAGAACGAGGTGATGCTGGAAAGCGCGCAAAAGCTGCTGGAATCGCAGGCGCTGGCGCTGACCGTGGTGCAGGATCTGGATCTGCATGAGGTGGAGGCCTTCACCTCGCCCGCCCAATCTCCCATCGCGCAAGGGGTGCAGCACGTGCGGGGCATGATCGCGGACCTGATCCCCGCAGGGCAGGAGCCGCAGGCGTCCGGCCCCCCGGATGACAGGGCGCAACAGATCGCGGCGGCGGATGCGCTGCGCCAAGCGATCGTCGTGCGCCGTGAGGGGCGCAGCTCGGCCTTTTCCATCCGCTACGAATCTACCGACCCCGCTTTGGCGGCGGCCGTGGTCAATGCCTACGGGGCGGCGTTCTTCTCGGATCAGCTTATCGGCAATGTCGACGCCTCTGCGCGTGTGCTGGACTGGCTGCGTGACCGGCTGTTGGTCATTCAGGAGAATTCGACCGAGGCGATGCTGCGGGTGGAGGATTTCCGCGCGCGCCACGGGCTGCTGACGGTGGCTGGTGATCCGTTGACGGTGCAGACGATCTCGCAACTGACGACCGATCTGTCGGCGGCGCTTGTCGAACTTGCGCGAACGCGGGCTCTCAGCAGCGTCTATGCCGAACTGCGCGAGATGGAGCCGATCCAGTTCGTCGAAAGCGGGGCAGCCAGCGCGCATATTCCCGATGGCGAATTCTCGGTCAGCGAACAACGGATTCTGACTCTGCTCCAGCGTCTGAACGAGGTGGAGCGCCAGAATGGTCCCGATCATATCGAGGCGGTGCAATTGCGCACGCGGATCGAGGCCGAGGGGGCCGCCCTGCAACGCGAGATGCAGCGGATGCATGAGCGCTCGCTCAACGCGGTGCGGACGCTGGAGACGCAGGTCAGCAATCTGCGCGCCAGCATCGCCGAGATATCGGCCGAAAATCTGGAGTTGTCGCAGGCGCGGGTGCAGTTGCAGGGCTTCGAGCGGCAGGCCGAGATTTTCGACACGCTGAACCAGACTTATCTGCAACGGCTCAAGGATTTGGAGCAGACCCAGACCTTCCCCGTGACCAATGTGCGCGTTCTGTCCGAGGCCGAAGTCCCCAAAGCTCAGGTCGCGCCCCGCAAGGCGGTCGTTCTGGCCTTGATGCTGGTGCTCGGGGGATTTGTGGGTGCCGTTCTGTCCATTCTGCGCGCCCGCAAGCAAAGTGTTATCCGCACACAGGAGGATGTGCAGGATGTCAGCATGCGGCCCTTCTTCGGGTATCTGCCAGTGGTGGCCGGGGAAGACACGCCGGAGGCGGGTACAGATGTGCACCGGCTGCACGATACGGGGCAGGGCGCAGGGCAAGAAACCTTCGATTACGCCTTCACCGCACTGGCCTCGCCACGCTCCCAGTATACCGAAACGCTCCGCAATGTCCGCGTGGCCTGCGAAACGGCGGCCAAGGACAGGCCCGGCTATGTGCTGGGCGTCGCGTCGATCCGGCCGGGCGAGGGCAAAAGCTCTGTCGCGGCAAACCTTGCCGCACTGGCGGCGGCGTCGGGGCGCTCGGTGTTGCTGGTGGACGGGGATTTGCGGACATCCGGTCTAAGCCGCAGGTTGGGCCTGTCCGGTATCGGATTGCGCGAGGTGCTGATGGAGCGCGCCGACTGGCGGCAGGCGCTGCGGCGTGAAGCGGGAACAGGGCTGAAAGTCCTGCCGTCCAGCTTTGCCCCCGACGATCCCAGCGCGGGCGATATTGCGGCGAGCCCTGCGTTCCGCAACGTCCTGAACGACGCGCGCCAGCATTTCGATCTGATGATCATCGATCTGGCTCCGCTGGGGCCGGTCTCCGATGCACGCGCCTTGCAGCCGGTGATGGATGGCATGGTTGCCGTGCTGGAATGGGGCACGATCCACAAAGACCATTTCCGCAGCACCCTGTCGGCCAACCCCGGTCTGTCGCAGAAGTTGTTGGGGACGGTTTTGAACAAAACCAACATGAAAACGCTCAAGCGCTACACGAAATTCGACCCCCATGAAGGATATTGAGGTGATGACGATGTGGAACGACGTTCTTTCCAAGGTCTCCGGCTGCATGAAGCCGCTGCATACGCTATACGCGTCGGCTGTGGTTCTGCTTGCAGCCTCGGTGGCTGTGGAGGCCAGACCACTGGGCAAGACATTCTTCGAAGATTTCACACGTTTCGAGAGGGACCGCTGGTATGTCTCCGACGGGTGGAGCAACGGAAGGCATCAAAATTGCCTTTGGTCGAAAGAGGCGGTGTTGCACGAGCCGGGGCAGGTCAGCCTGATCTTCGAGCACCACAGAACCGCAGATCATGCCTATCGGTGCGGAGAGATCCAGACACGCCCGCGTTTCAGCTATGGAACCTTCGAGGCCCGCATCAAGACCGACGAGGGCAGCGGCCTGAATGCCGCCTTCTTCACCTATATCGGTGAAGTGCATGGCGAGCGTCACGACGAGATCGACTTCGAGGTGCTGATGGCCAATACGCGCGAGGTGGAGGTCAATACCTATGTCGCTGGCGAGCCGAAGCATCGGGCCGTAGTGCCCCTGGACGAGCCCGCGCACGAGCGTTTCTACACCTATTCCTTTGTCTGGGAAGAAGGACGGATGCGCTGGTATGTCGATGGCCAGTTGGTGCATGCGGTTGAATCCGCGGATTTGCCGGAACGCCCGCAAAAGATCTACCTGAGCTTGTGGGGCTCTGACACGCTGACTGAATGGATGGGGCCATTCGACGAGCCGCAGGGTGCGAAGCGGATGGACATTGATTGGGTCGCCTATACCGCGCTGGGCGAACCCTGCGCCTTTGAAGAGTCGGTTCTGTGTCATCCGGAGTTCGAGGAATGACAATGCCCGACCAGTATGACGAGGACACTGCGGACCGGATTGTCCGTATCACCATTTGCCCGAACATCGTTCTGGGCATGGCGGTGTTCACGTCGCTGGTCTTCGTGGCCTATCTGGGTCGCAACGGTGTGCTGATATTCCTGCTGACGGGGTTCTTGTTGCTGGCGCGGCGGATCAACTTCACCTTCCGCGAAATCCGGGACTACTGGTGGCTGTTCCTGCTGCCGCTGTGGTGCATCCTCAGCGCGTTGTGGTCAGAGCATCCCGACCTGTCGCTGCGTCACGGGATACAGCTCCTGATCACCTTTCTGATCGCCGTGGCCTTGGCCAACCGTCTGGCGCCGGGGGCGTTTCTGCGCATCCAGTTCGCGGCGCTGGCCCTTGCGGGTGTGGCCAGTTTGCTGGTCGGGAATGTGCGTCCTGACGGCGTGTGGATCGGCATCTTCGACAGCAAGAATTACTATGCTTTCAGTATGGTTGCGCTGCTGCTGTGCTCTTTTGCCCTGATGGCGGATCGCGGCGGGTCCCGTGGTTGGCGGTTCGCGGGGGTCTGTGGCGCTGTGCTGGCCCTGCCGCAGATCATCATGGCCGAGTCCGTGGGCGCGGTCATGGTGTCGGGGGTCGTGCTGGTGGCGGCCTTGCTCTTGCTGCGCATCTCGGCGCTGCCTGCCGCGCAACAAAGGGTGCGGCTTGTCACGCAGGGCGCGCTTTTATCCGGCGCCGTGCTGATCGGTCTTCGGTTTCGCGAGGCGATCATGGATTACAGCTTCGAGCTTACAGGCAAAGACCCGTCACTGACCGGACGCACCGAGCTTTGGGATACCGCAATTGCAGAGATCACGCAGGCACCTTTGATCGGCATGGGCTACCGCGCCTTTTGGGTGGAAGGGAACGCCTTGGCCGAAACACTTTGGGCGGAATTCTATATCGCCTCGAAATCCGGCTTCAATTTTCACAATCTCTATTTGTCCAATGCTGTCGAGATCGGGATGATCGGCGTGGCGTTGCAGCTTGTTCTGCTGGTGCCTGCTTTGGTTTTAACGATGCGCTGGGTGCTGAAAGCCGGACATGCCCCCGCGACTTTCTTCTTTATGGCCGTGTCCTTCGTGCTTGGCCTGTCCTTTGTGGAGGTGCCGGTCTTCTTCGAGTTCCACGCTCTGTCGGTGACGGTGCTTGTCTCGCTGGTCCATGGCTTGCGCGCGCTGCGAGAAGCGCCGGAGCGGGCGGAGGATTACAGCAGCGAGGCGTCTGTTTTCCTTCCCAGATACAGCCGGAGATGGGTGTGATATGCGACTGATGCACCAGCCCGCACGCATGTCCGTGTCACGCAGACAGAGCCTGCACAGAAATTCAGTTCAACTTATGATTGCGTTGCGTGGGGCGAACCGTGTCCGGGGTCTTCTTGCCACGGAACCACGCCGTCGCGGTGATAACCGCGAAGTAAAAAACCTGCGCGAGCACAAGCGTTGCCACGGATATGCCAATGATTGCACCTGTCGACCAACCCATAGACCAACTGGTTGCAGCGACAGCGACAACGGCGACCGACATGCCACAGATGAATTTTGTGATGTGCATTCTATTGTCTCCGTTTCCCACCAGCAGACCGGGCTACTGCCTGAATATGGCAGCCCTAATTGGTCAACCCTGCGTAGCATTAGCATTACCATGGTTTCATATCAATCTGATGACATGATGCGGCGCGGGAGTGTCTCTCAATCTCCACACCTTATGGTTCAGCGCTTAGGAGGCCGAAATGTTTGATGCCAAGGCAAAAGACCCCCATTTCCGCAAGATCAAGGTTGCAGTCGGAATGTGCACTTTTCGGAGGTCGTCCTTGATGCAGACTTTGGAAAGTCTCGCAGTACAAACGGGCTTGGAGGACGTCGAGTGCTGCGTGATTATCGCGGATAATGACGAGACCAAATCGGCACGCCACTTGGTGGAAAAGGCGCAGATCGACCATCCGATGCAGTTGCATTACGTACATGCGCCCGCGTTTAATATCTCGGTCGCGCGAAATGCTCTGTTGGAGACGGCCCAAAGTTTGAATGCCGACTTTCTCGCGATGATCGATGACGATGAAACGGCAACCCCCGATTGGCTCCGCCAGCTTCTGGACGAGATTGAATCCGCAAAAGTTGATGTCGTGGTTGGAAAAATCACCGCAATCTACCGGCCCGATACGGCGGTATGGTTGCAAAAAGCCCGCCCGCACGACACGGAGCCTGTCATACAGCGCGATGGCCGTATTTTGAACGGATATTGCGGCAATGTCATGCTCCGCCTGAGCAGTCCTTTTCTACAGGGGCACCGGTTTAATCCAGATCTGGGGCTGACAGGGGGCGAGGATGATCTGTTCTTTCGTTCAATGGTCAGAGCCGGCGGGACGATTGGCTATGCCCCCGATGCTGTCGTGCTGGAAGAGGTGCCCGAAGCGCGCGAACGCCTGCAATATCTGCTTCTGCGAAAATTCCGCGCCGGACAGACCCACGGGTTGATAACACAACCGGACCGCGGCGGGATGCGCGGGGTCGTCCATCTGACAAAAGCGGCTTCCAAGGCGACAGTATTGCTCGCATGGGCAGGGCTGAATGTGTTCCGGCCCGAACGGCGCATGACAGCTCTGTTGCGAGCCTCGCTCCATGCGGGGGTGTGCTCACATCTTTTGGGTAAGAAAACCTTGGAGTTGTACAAGTCCTGAGGAATTTTCAGGAACAATCAAAGCCGCCCGAGGTTAGTTCTCGGTGGCAATCATTCAATACACAGGAGAGAAACCGTATGAGTCCCGTTATCAGAAAAGCCGTATTTCCCGTAGCTGGTCTGGGGACCCGTTTTCTGCCTGCGACCAAGGCGATGCCGAAAGAACTTTTACCGATTATTGACAAGCCCTTGATCCAATATGCCGTCGAGGAAGCAATCGAGGCGGGCATTACCGAGTTGGTATTTGTCACCGGACGGACCAAACGCGCGATCGAGGATCATTTTGACGCCATTCCCGATCTGGAACGCGATTTGCGGAAAAAGGGCAAGGACGATATGGCCGATATGATCCACAACATCGTGCCGAGCCATGTAAACTGCATTTTCATCCGGCAATCACAGGCCTTGGGCCTTGGCCATGCCGTACTTTGCGCCGAGCCGCTGATAAGGAACGAGCCGTTCGCGGTGCTGCTGGCCGATGATGTGGTGCGCGCTGATGTCAAGCCGACGCAGGCGCTGGTGGAGGCCTATCAGAAGAAGCCGGGCACCTATCTGTCGGTGATGCAGGTGGAGCGGGCCAACACATCAAAATACGGGATGATCAAACCGGGCCAGTCGCCGGGCGAGGTGGCGGGTCTTGTCGAAAAGCCGAAGCCGGACCAGTCTCCGTCGCTGCAGGCGTCGATCGGGCGCTACGTGCTCGAGCCGGATATTTTCGAGTTGCTGCGGACTCAGGAGCCGGGCGCTGGCGGCGAGATCCAGCTTGCCGATGCCATCGACCGTCAGGCCAGAGAAGGGCGGGTGCACGCCGTTCCGCTGTCCGGCCTGCGCTATGATTGCGGCGCGAAGTTCGGGTACCTTGAGGCCATCGTCGATTTCGCGTTGGAGCATAAAGATTACGGGTCGGATTTCCGGGAGCTGGTCATGAACCGCGTGCAGCGCATTGCTGCCGAATAGACGGGCAGTGGGTTCAGGAGATACGCTCGAAAACTTGCGAACAAAACGCGCTTTATCCGGTTGGAAACGCCTGTTTTTGATCGGATAATGCGCGCGCAGGTGGTCGACGCTTCGGATATGCGCGAGGTCCCGCGTAGCGGAAAGCGACTTCCCGCTGTCCGGAAATTTGTGGGGAACAAATTGCCGTCCCAAGTGTCTATATCATGAGTTTGTAACAGAAATGAGACACATCAATGATCGCCACATCCCCTGCACAAGCCACAGCGACGGATCGCGCTGAAGCCACGTGGAGCGCTCTGGAGACGCCTTCTGTTATCCATCTGGTGGAGCAAGATCCGGAAGTTCAGGATATGGTCACTTGGTTGTTCGAATCCGCAGGCTGGACAGTGCGCGAGTATGCGTCGGTCGAAGCGTTTTTGGACGCACCGCGCCCTGTCGGCGATGCCTGTCTGGTGGTGGAACTGGCGCAACCGGGGCTGAGTGGGCTTGATCTGCTGGAGCGCTTGAATGCCGAGGGTACGCAGATGCCTGCCGTGGTGTTGACCGAATTGCGCGATGCGGGATCGGCGGTGGCTGCGCTCAAGGCGGGCGCCTGTGATTTTCTGGCGAAACCGGCGGATCAGGAAAAGCTGTTTTCCACCGTCACCGGCGCGTTGGACCGCCATCGCGAGGCCCGCGCCCGAGAAGAGGCGTGCAGCCAGGCCAAGGCGCGATTGGCGCAATTGACGGCGCGCGAGCTTGAGGTGCTGGAGATGATCCTCGACGGAAAGCCGAACAAGATCATCGCCGCCGATCTCGATATCAATATCCGCACTGTGGAGAACCATCGCGCTCAGGTCATGCGGAAAACTGGCGTTGCGTCTCTTCCTGCGCTGGTGAAGCTATATCTGGCGTCGCTGGGGTCAGATGGTCTTGATCCGGGTGCGCTGGTTTGACCGCATCTGTGACCCTATGCGGCGCGCTCGCTATAGCGTCATCGACAGCCATTTGCCCTGACCGGGCGTGCCTGTGACGGTGCGTTTGTCGACGATCATCTGCCCGCGCGACAAGACGGTGACGGGCAGACCTGTGACCTTGGTTCCCTCGAACGGGTTGTAGCCGACATTGTCATGCAGATCATCGGCGCCGTAGGTGTAGGATCTGTTCGGGTCCCACAGGGCAATATCCGCATCGAAACCGGGCGCAATCTCGCCCTTGCGCGGCAGGCCGAAGGCGCGGGCGGGGTTGGTTGCTGTCAGGTCCACAAAGTCCTGTAGCGGCAGTTTTTGATCGTTGATCATCGCGTTAAACATGAGGGGCAGGCGCGTCTCCAGCCCCGGCATACCGTTGGCGATCCGGTTGAAGGGCACATCCACGCCGTTGGCGAACTTGCCAGTCGCGTCCATCCGGTAGGGGGCGTGGTCCGATGTGATGAGGCTGATCGTGCCGTCAGCGATGCCTTCCCAGAGCGCGTGCTGGTCGTCCGTGCTGCGCTGCGGGGGCGAGCACAGGAAACGTTCGGCGCGCGGTTGCTCCAGAATGTCCACCGTCATCAACAGGTAATGCGGGCAGGTTTCGGCCTGAACGGGCACACCGCGCGCGATGGCGTTGCGGATGATATCAACACCTTCACGGGTCGAGACGTGGAAAATCATGATGCGCGCGCCGGTGAATTCGGCAAAGCGGCACATGCGCTCTATCGCCTCGATCTCGGCCTCGCGGGGATGCGACAAGGCGTGGTATTTGGCGGCGGTCTTGCCTGCGGCGATCAGCTTTTCGGTCATGTGCCGGATCAGCCCGTCATTCTCGGCGTGAAAACAGGTCAGCGCGCCATGCGTTTTGGCCGATTGCAGCAGATCAAGGATGGATTTGTCGTCCTGCCGCACCTTGTCATAGGTGGTGAATATCTTGATCGAGCGGTGGCCTTGGGCGATCAGGGCGGGGATGTCGTGCTCCAGATTGCCGTCCGAGGTATCCGCGACGATCATGTGAAACGCATAGTCGATCAGCGCGCCTTTGCGGGCAAGGGCGGCATAATCCTGCACGACCTGCGCCATCCGGTGGCCGGGATGCTGGGCCGCGAAGGAAACGACTGTGGTCGTGCCGCCCATCGCGGCAGAGCGTGTTGCGGTCTCGAACGTGTCGGCGTTCAGCAGGCCCGCACCAGAAACCTGTTCGATATGGCAATGGGTGTCCACGCCGCCCGGAAGCACCAAAAGTCCGCTTGCATCGATCTCGGTCCCGGCCTGCCCCTGCAGATTGTGCGCGACCGCCGCGATCCGGCCGTCACGGATGCCGATATCGGCAATGCCGGTGCCGCCTGCATGCACGGCGGTGCCGTTGCGGATGATGGTGTCGAATACCTTTTGCTTCATGTCGGCCCGCCTGACTTTGCTTGTTGATATACTGCGTGTATACCGAGTATTGGAGTAATAGGATGGTATGTGCAAGGCACCGGGAGTGTCGACGGGAACAAGGGGTAAGTCTATGGTCGAAACTGCAAGGACATTGGGCATTTCGGCCTATGAGCGGATGAAGGCGATGATTCTGGATGGCACGTTGTCTCCGGGGGAATTGCTGCGCGAAAAGCACTTTGCCGACCAGTTGGGTATCTCGCGGACGCCCGTGCGCGAGGCGATCAGCCAGTTGATCAGCGAGGGCTTTGCGACACGCACTTCGGGAGGCACGCCGGCTGTGAACAGTGTCTCGCTCAAGGATATCATGGAGATCCTGCACATTCGCAGCCTGCTGGAATGTGAAGCGGCCCGAAAGGCAGCTTTATCAGGGAAAAACATGGATGACCTGGCCGCAATGCGGGCGCGGGTTGCCGATTTTCTGACGGGTCCGCGCCCCAGTCCGAGCGTGCATTATGCGCTGGATGAAGAGCTGCATCTGAAGATCGCGGAGATGGCCGGATCGCACCTGCTCGGCGAGTTGATCGAAGGGCTGAAGATCAAGACGCGGATGTATGATCAAGGCTCGATCCCCGAACGGTTCGAGCCGGGCTGCCACGAACATATCGCCATTATCGATGCAATTGTAGGCGGTGACGCGGAGGGGGCGGCGGAAGCGATGAAGCTTCACCTGAAAAAGGTGCGCGAGTCGATCATTTCGCACATTTATCACCCGTTTTGAGAATGCCTTGACGGGTGTTGCCAAAAAAATGTTGCAGGTTTGTTGACTCGGTGTTCGGCGTGTATACAGTCGGGATACACAAAAGCACTCGGGGTGGATGAATGAGCTTGCCAGCGCCACAGCGGCCCACAGACGGGATCGTTCTTGCGATCACTTTCCAATATTACCGCGATCTCAAGGCCGCACAGGCGTTCTACGAGGATGTGCTGGGCCTGACGCTGGCCATTGATCAGGGCTGGTCGAAAATCTACCGCATCGACGGGCAGGCCCATATCGGGCTGGTCGATGAAACCCGCGGCATGCAGAACTGGGCCGAGGTCAAAACCTGCCAGATCTGTCTGCGGGTGCCGGATGTCGACGCATGGCACGCATGGGCCGCGCATTGCGGCGTGGATGGGCTGACCGCGCCGCGCGACAGCGAGGAGCTTGGTATACGGGCCTTCGTGATGAATGACCCCGAAGGCTACCAGATCGAGGTGCAGACCGCCAAACCCGGTCACTGATCCTCCGGACATATTCACCAATCAACACCCGACAACAAACAACGAGGGGCGGCAAACCGCCTCCCATCATCTCGCGCTGACGCGACCAACACTGGAGTTATCGATGAAACTACTGTCTCGAACATCATGGCGGACCTATACGCTGGGGGCTGCACTTGTCGTGGTCACGGCGGGCGGGTCATTCGCCCAATCCAAGGCGCTGACAATCGGCCTGACGGCTGACCCCAGCCACCTCTATCCGCTTGCGGGTGAGGAGCTTTCGTCGAATATCATGTATTACCACCTCTATGATCCGCTTGTCTCGCGCAGCGCCGATCTGGAGTTCGGCCCCGGTCTGGCGGAAAGCTGGGAGCGGACGGATGACACGACATGGCGCTTCAAGCTGCGCGAGGGCGTGACCTTTCACAACGGTAATGCCTTCACCGCCGATGATGTGGTCTTTTCGGTCGAGAAGGCACGCGACTCGATCCGGCCTAACCTGGTGGCCAATATCGCCTCGGTGACGGCTGTTGACGATTTGACGGTCGAGTTCACTACGCCGCAGCCCTATGCGGTTCTGCCCAACGATCTGGCCGAATTGCTGATCCTCGACGAGGAATACACCACTGAGACCGGCGATCAGGAGATGGACCTCAAGCCTATGGGCACGGGGCCTTACAAGCTTGATGAATGGATCAAGGAGGAGCGACTGGTTCTGTCGGCTTTTGAGGATTACTGGGGCGGCACGCCGAAGATCGACAAGGTCACCTTCCGGCCCATCACCAACCCCGCCACCCGCACCGCAGCCTTGCTGACAGGCGAGGTCGATGTGGTGCAGGATCTGGCGGTGCGCGACGTCGACCGTGTCCGCAACCAAGGCGGTTTCGAGGTGGTGACGCGCCCCAGTCTGCTGAATGTGGTTCTGGGTATGGATACGCGCGCGGAATCGCCGACGATCGACGGCCCGAACCCGATGACCGACCAGCGTGTGCGCGAGGCGATTGCGCGGGCGATTGATGTGGATGCGATCAACCAGATCGTGATGAACGGTCTGGCGACACCCAGCGCGCAATATGTGCCGGAATCGCATCTGGGCTTTGTCGAGGGGATGGATTTCCGCGAGATGTATCCGCTGGATGTCGACAAGGCCAAGGAACTGATGGCCGAGGCGGGGTTCCCCGACGGGTTCACCATGACGCTGGACGCGACCAACAACCGATACGTTAACGATGCCCAGATCGCGCAGGCGCTGGCCTCGATGCTGGCGCGGATCGATGTCACGCTCAACCTGAACATCATGCCGAAGTCGAACTTCTGGGGCTATATCCGCGTGCCGTCGGAGAATTCCAGCTTCATCATGAGCGGCTGGGACGTGCCGTCAGGCGATGCCGGTTCGATGTATGCGGCGCTGTTCTACAGCCGTGGCGTGAAGGATGGCTACGGTCAGGTGAACCGCGGCTCCTATTCCAACCCGGAACTGGACGCGCTGGTCGATCAGGCGGATTCCACCCCCGATGTGGAGGAGCGCGACGCGATCCTGCAGGAGGCGACTAAGATCCTGATGGCGGATATCCCGATGATCCCCGTGCATTACGAGCAGGACATCTACGGTGTGCGTGACGGTGTGACGCTCAGCCCGCGTGCCGACAAGTTCCTGTCGGCCTTCGAGATGGATATCGACTGATCCGGCTGTCTCCATCCCCGGCGCGCTGATGCAGCGGCGCCGGGGTTTTCTGTCCTCCAAGACAAAAGAGTCTGTGATTTAATATGCTTGGATATCTTATCAAACGTCTGATCCAGATGCTTCTTGTCTTGTGGGTCGTCTCTTTGGTCGTGTTCCTGATGATGAGCTTTACCGGCGATCCGGTGTTCATGATCGTCCCGATTGATGCCACCGATGCCGAGATCGCGCAGGCGCGCCGTATTCTGGGGCTCGACCAGTCCTTGCCGGTGCAATACTGGATTTTCATCACCAGCCTGTTGCAGGGCGATTTCGGGCAATCCTATGTGTTCCGTCAACCGGCGCTGACGCTTATTCTGGAGCGTGCGCCCGCGACCATCGAGATGGTCGTGGTGGCGATGGTGCTGGCCGTTGTCGTGGCGATCCCGCTGGGGGTCTATGCCGGGGCAAACCCGAACGGGCGGCTGAGCCGGATCATCATGGCAGGCTCGCTTTTGGGGATATCGCTGCCGGGCTTCTGGGTCGGTATGGTGCTGATCTATTTTCTGGCCGTCCATTGGGGGATTTTTCCGTCATCGGGGCGCGGTGCTACGGGCGAGGTGCTGGGCGTGCGCACCAGCCTTGTCACGTGGAACGGCTGGCATCACATCATCCTGCCGGCGCTGACCCTCTCGCTTGCGACCATGGCGATCCTGTTGCGGATGACCCGCGCTGGCATGATGGAGGTGGCGCGGCAGGATTACATGAAATTCGCCCGCGCCAAGGGGGCCACGCGGCAGGATGTGCTCTATAAGCACGGTCTGAAAAACGCGTTGATCCCTGTGGTGACGATCTTCGGGTTGCAACTGGGCGATCTGATTGCCTTTGCCACCATCACCGAGACGATCTTTTCATGGCCCGGCATGGGCAAGCTGCTGATCGACTCCATCTACCGCGCGGATCGGCCTGTGATCGTTGTCTATCTGATGCTGGTGGCGTTGATTTTTGTCGTCATCAATTTTCTGGTCGATCTCGTCTATACGTTGATCGACCCCCGCATCACGCTGAAATGAGGGGCGCATGACCAGTTTTCTCCGCTCGGAGTTCTTTCACAATTACAAGCGCAGCAGTTCGGCGATCATCGGCAGCGCGCTGATGCTGGCCTTTGGTTTCGCGGTGACAGCAGGGCCGTTTCTGGTGGACCAGAACCCCTATGATATCGCCTCTCTGAACCTGATGGACAGCTACAAGCCGCCCGTGTGGCAGGATGGGGGCGATCCGCAGTTCATTCTGGGCACGGACGGGCAGGGGCGCGATGTCTGGGCCTCGATCCTTTATGGCGCGCGCATCTCGGTGTTTATCGGGCTGGTGGCGATGATCGCGTCGTGCACCATCGGCACGCTGTTGGGGCTGATCGCGGGTTTTTACGGCGGGATCGTGGATTCCGTTATCATGCGGATTGCCGATATCCAGCTGTCCTTTCCGTCTATTCTGATCGCGCTGTTCCTGATGTCGGCGGTGGGCACGGGGGTGGACAAGGTGCTGATCGCGCTGACGGCTGTGGGCTGGGTCGTCTATGCCCGCACGGTCAGGGGATCGACCCTGTCCGAGATCAAGAAGGAATATGTGCAGGCCGCCAAGGTGGCCGGATTGCCCAATACAAAGATCATCCGCAAGCACGTGCTGCCCAACGTCCTGACACCGCTGATCGTGATTGCCACCATTCAGGTGGGCACCTTCGTGCTGATCGAGGCCTCGCTCAGCTTTCTGGGTGTGGGCGTGCCGATCACGCAGCCCTCGCTGGGATTGCTGATCAAGAACGGCTTTGACGTGCTGTTCAGCGGGCTGTGGTGGACATCGGTGTTTCCCGGACTTGCGATCATGATGCTGGTGTTCGGGATCAACCTGTTTGGCGATTTTCTGCGCGACGAACTGAATCCGAGGCTGAAATGACCACAGTATCCACACAACCTGCATCGGCGGGTGCCCTGCTGGCCGTGCGCGATCTGCGGACCTATTTCCACACGTTTTCCGGCACGGTCAAAGCGGTCAACGGGGTCAGTTTCGATATCGGCAAGGGCGAGATCATGGGGCTGGTCGGCGAAAGTGGCGGCGGAAAATCCGTGGTGGGCTTTTCCATTCTCGGGTTGATCGACAGCCCCGGCCAAATCATGGGCGGGCAGATCCTGCTGGATGGTGAGGATCTGGTGACTGCGACAGAGGCGCGGCTGCGCCAGATCAGGGGGCGCGAGATTTCGATGGTTTTTCAAGACCCGATGACCTCGCTCAACCCGCTGCATACGGTCGGCCAGCAGATGGACGAGATGCTGTGCCTGCATACCGATCTGGACGCAACGGCGCGGCGCAAGGCCTGTGTCGACATGCTGGAAAGCGTCGGCATCAGCCGCGCGGCGGAACGGCTCGGGGCCTATCCGCACCAGTTTTCGGGCGGGATGCGGCAACGCGTGGTGATCGCGATCGCCATGCTGGCGCGCCCGCGTCTCATTATCGCGGACGAGCCGACAACTGCGCTCGATGTGACGATCCAGAGCCAGATTTTGAAGCTGATGCGCCAGCAGATCGCGGACAAGGGCGCGTCGATGATCCTGATCACGCATGATCTGGCGGTGGTCTCGGAAATGGCGGATCACATCACGGTGCTCTATTGCGGCAATGTCGTCGAGCGGGGCCGCACACGCGACCTGATCGAGGCGCCTGCCCATCCCTATACGCGCGGGCTGATCGACAGCATTCCCGATCCGTCCAACCGTCACCCAAGGCTCAAGCAAATCCCCGGCACGGTGCCCGACATCCGCAACCTGCCGCAGGGCTGCAATTTCCGCGAGCGGTGCCCGCGCGCGCAGGCGCGCTGCGCGGTGGAGGAGCCGGTACTGACCCCGCAACACGCCTCGCAATGGGCCGCCTGCCATTATCCGATACAGCCGGGAGAAAGCGCATGACCGCGTCTGTTCCTATCCTTGAGGTGCGCGATCTCAAGATGCATTTCGCCACCGGCGGCGGCGTGATCGACCGGCTCAAGCTCAGCAGCAAGGGCATCCGGATCGACAGACCCGTTGTCCATGCGGTCAACGGCGTCAGCTTTGCGATCCAGCGCGGCGAGATCATGGCGCTGGTCGGCGAAAGCGGCTGCGGCAAATCCACCGTCGCCAAGACCATCGCGCGGATATACGCGCCGACGGCAGGGGAAATCCGCGTCGATGGCGAGGATATCGCGGGCTACGGATTTGCCAAGATGCTGCCGGTGCGGTCGCGGATGCAGATGATTTTCCAAGACCCTTATGCCTCGCTCAATCCGCGCCAGAAGGTGCGCGATATCGCGGCCGAACCCCTGTTGCAGCAGACAAAGTCAGCCGCAGAGCGTAAGGGCGTGGCGGCCAAGACCGAGCAGCTCTTGGCCAAGGTCGGGCTGAGTGTCGAACATGGCGGGCGCTATCCGCACCAGTTTTCCGGCGGGCAACGGCAGCGGATCGGGATTGCGCGGGCGCTGTCGGTTATGCCGGGGCTGATTATCGCGGACGAGCCTGTCTCGGCGCTGGATGTGTCGATTCAGGCGCAAATCCTGAACCTGATGATGGATCTGCGCGACGAGTTCGGGCTGGCCTATCTGTTTATCAGTCACGATCTGTCCGTGGTGCATCATATCGCCGATAGCGTGGGGGTGATGTATCTGGGCTTCATGGTCGAGACCGCGCCGCGCGATGTGCTGTTCGCGCGCCCGCGCCATCCCTATACGCGGGCGCTTTTGTCTGCCGCGCCCAGTATCAAGGAAAAGCGCGAGGTTGACGAGATAACGCTGAGCGGCGAGGTGCCTTCGGCGCTGGAATTGCCCTCGGGCTGCTGTTTCCGCACGCGCTGCCCCTTTGCATGGGAGCGGTGTGCGCGCGAACGGCCACAGATGCAGGATGTGGGTGAGGGCCAAAGGGTGGCGTGCCATCTGGTGGATGCGCCTGAGAGGGACACAGTATGACGATTATCGCACAGCCACGGGCCGCCGTGCAGGACCCGCATGATTGCACCGATGCCAGCGATACGCTGACGATCTACCATGCTTTATACGATACCTTGGTGCGTCGCGTCGGGCAGGCGTTTGTCCCGCATCTGGCAAGGGCGTGGGATGTATCGGACGATGCGGCGGTGTGGACCTTCCATCTGCAACCGGATGTCACCTTCCATGATGGCACGCCTTGCGATGCCAATGCAGTGGCCGCCAGCCTTGCGCGCATGGCCCGCGCGTATAAGGGTTATACTCTCGGCGCGCCTGCGGTATGGCGGCAATATCTGGGCGATGCGCATTTGCAGGTCGTCGATGCCTTCACCTTGGTGGTGACCTTGCAGGCCCCGATGGCGGATTTGCTGGATGTGCTGGAACAGGGATTCATGGTGGCCCCTTCCGCCTTTGCCGCGCTGGATGCGGGGGATTACGCCTGCCAGGTCGGGTCTGGACCCTACCGGATTGAGGCGATGGCACCCGATCACGTGACTGCCCGTAAGGTCGACGGGCATTTTGCCGGAACACCCGCCAATCCGGTGATCACATGGCGCGCCGTGCCGGATGCTGCCGAACGGCTGGCCTTGCTGGAGCAGGGGCGCGTTCAGGTCGCCAACGGGCTGGACTTTGAGGCCTCACAGCGGCTGGGCGCGCAGCGACATGTCTATCTCTCGCCCGTGGCGATCATCTATCTACTGAATGCGGCGCGTGGCCCCTTGGCTGATGCCCGTGTGCGCCGAGCGTTGAGCCTTGCGGTCGATCGTGATGCGCTGGTCGACGAGGTCATGTCCGGTGCCGCCCGCCCGCTTTACGGCTTTGTCAGCCCGCTGCATTACGGCGCAGGGCAGGGGGAGGCCGTCGCCATGGACCGGGACACAGCCCGCAGTCTGCTGGCGCAGGCAGGGCACGGTGACGGCTTGACGCTTGAGGTCGATTGCCCCACGCGCCTGCCGGACGAGGCCGAACGCCTGACCGCCGCGCTGGGCGCGCAACTGGCCGAGGTGGGGGTGACCCTGCGCGTGCATATCCATCCCGAGCGCGAAGACTATGCTCATATGGTCAGGCGCAAGGAAATCCGCGATATGTGCGTGTTCGATTCCAGCCCGATGAGCACTTACCGCGTGCTCTATGAAAAAATCGACGCCCGCATCGCCGGGTCGTGGTGGCAGGGCTATGCCAACCGCGCGGTCGAGGCGCTGATCGACCAAGGCCGCACCACGACAGACCGCGCCGCGCGCGCTGTTCTCTGGCAAGAGGCCTATAAGCTGTTGCAGGATGATCCGGCATGGCTGACGCTTTATAATCCGCTGCGGGTGATCGGGCTGGCAGGCGCGCATCCCGCGTTCGAGATGCCTGCCGATGGCGTGATTGATGTGGCACGGTTGCCGGAACTGGGTGAGGGGTGAAAATGCGGGCGGATACACTTGTCACGGGCGGCGTTGTGGTCACGATGGACCCTGATCGCCGCGTCATTGCCGAAGGTGCCGTGGCGGTTTTGGATGGCCGGATCATCGCGGTGGATACGGCGGAGGCGCTGGGCGGCACTGTCGAGGCGGCAGAGATTGTAGATGCCAGCGGACATATCGTCATTCCGGGTCTGATCGACGTGCATGCCCATGCGGGCCACGCGCTGGTCAAGTCGATGGGGATGCATGGCGGCGACCGCTGGGAGGAGATTTGCGGCGAGGTCTATACCCAAGCCTCACCCCCCGATTTCTGGTATGCCGAGGCGCGTCTGGCCGCCTTGGAGCGGTTGCGCTTTGGCGTGACAACGGGTGTGTCCCTGCTGGGCGGTGGCGATACGATCATGCGGACCGATGATCCAGCCTATGCCGCTGCGCATTGCCGCGCCGTGGTCGAGGTGGGCACGCGCAGCGTGGTTGCCGTCGGCCCCACCCGCGCGCCGCATCCGCTGACCTATTCGGATTGGCCGGACGGTGCGCGCCGGACCTATAAGGTCGATTTCGAACAGCAGTTGCAGACCTGCCGCAAGATTGTCGAGACGTGGCACGATACCCATGCGGGTCGCATCCGGATCGCCATGCTCTATCCGGTGCTGCGCGACGAACACGAACGCGATATGGCGGCGCAGGATTATGCCACCGCCTGCGAACAGGCGCAGACCGTGCGGGCCTATGCCCGCGAACGTGGGCTGGTCTTCACGCAGGACGGGCACTGGCGCGGATCGATCCGGCGCGCGGAGAAATTGGGGCTGCTCGGGTCGGACACCCTGCTGTCGCATTGCATCGACCTGCACGAGGACGAGATCGCGCTGGTCGCGCAGACCGGCACCAAGATCGCGCATAACCCCTCGGCCAATGCCTCGATCATGGGGCGCTGTCCCGCAATCGAGTTGATGGCGGCGGGGGCCTGTGTTGCGCTCGGCTCGGATGCGACCGCGCCCGACCGCTCGGGCGATATGTTCCGCCATATGCAGCAGGCGATGCATTACCACCGAACCTTCTTTCGTGATGCCTCTGTCCTGCCCATCGGCAAGGCTTTGGAGATGTGCACCATCGGCGGCGCGCAGGCGCTGGGCATGGCGGACGAGATCGGCTCGCTTGAGGCAGGCAAGGCGGCCGATCTGGTGATGGTCGATCTGCGCAAGCCGCATCTTTACCCGCCCAACATGCCGCTGCACCGGCTGGTCTGTTTCGCCAATGGCAATGATGTGGCTTCGGTGATGGTCGGCGGCAGGATGGTCCTGCGGGACGGGCAGGCGACACAGGTGGACCAAGCGGCCATTCTGGAGGATGCCGCCACGCAGGCCGCCCTGATGATCGCGCGGATCGGTGCGGAAACGGACCTCGACCTGCCACCTGATTTCTGGGGCGACAAAGGACAACAGATATGACGATCTACGTGATCAACCCCAACAGCAGCCAGCATGTGACCGACGGGATCGACCACGCGGTTGAACCGATGCGGGTGGCAAGCTCTGTGCCCATCGAGGCGCGCACGCTTGCCGAGGGGCCAGCGGGGATCGAGACGCAGGCCCATGTCGATGGCGTCGTCGGCCCGTTGCTGGCGCATTGCGCCAAGCTTGAGGAGAGCGCCAGCGCCTTTGTCGTGGCCTGCTATTCCGACCCCGGTCTCGCCGCCTTGCGCGAACAATCGGCGCGACCTGTTATAGGGATCGCCGAGGCGTCGATCCTGACGGCGATGACCATGGGGCAAAGGTTCGGGATCATCTCGATCCTGTCGCGCAGCATCCCGCGTCACATGCGCTATGTCGGCGCGATGGGGGTGATGGACAGGCTGGCCGCCGACATGCCGCTGGAACTGGGTGTGCTGGAACTGGCCGACAAGGACCGCACTTTCGCGCGGCTGAAAACCGTGGGCACCCGCCTGCGCGACGAGGCCATGGCGGATGTCATGATTCTGGGATGTGCCGGAATGACGGCTTTCCGCACCGAACTTCAGGATCACCTCGGCCTGCCCGTGGTGGAGCCCTGTCAGGCGGCTGTCGCGATGGCGATTGGCCGCGTTGCATTGGAAAAGACATTGAAGGACAGACCATGACCCAGCTTACCACTTCGGCACGCGGCGTTTTCGTCATTGCCGTGACGCCGTTTCATCCCGATGGCCGCATCGACATGGAGAGTTGCGACTCGATGGTCGATTTCTACCTTGAGGCCGGTGCGACGGGACTGACCGTTCTGGGCATGATGGGCGAGGCGCCCAAGCTCACGGTAGAGGAGTCGCGCGATGTGGTGTCTCGCATCGTTGCGCGTGTGGCGGGGCGTGTGCCCGTGGTTGTTGGCGTCTCTGCCCCCGGTTTCGCGCAGATCGAGACACTGACGCGCATGGTGATGGATATGGGGGCGGCTGGCGTGATGGTGGCCCCGCCCTCCGCCTTGCGAACGGATGACCAGATCGTCACCTATTACCGGCAGGTGGCCGAACTGATCGGTGATGTGCCCTTCGTGTTGCAGGATTTTCCGCTGGCGACCGGCGTGCAGATATCCACAGGCGTGATCGCGCGGATCGTGAACGAATTGCCCACCTGTGTCTGCCTCAAGCACGAGGACTGGCCGGGGCTGGAGAAGATCACGACCCTGCGCCGCGAGGGCGTGCTGAACCGGCGCATCTCGATCCTGTGCGGAAATGGCGGGCTGTTCCTGCCCGAGGAGATGGTGCGCGGTGCTGACGGCGCGATGACCGGCTTTGCCTATCCCGAAATGATGACCGGCGTTGTGGACTTGTTCGACAAGGGCCGCACCGAGGCCGCACGCGATCTTTTCGATGCCTATCTGCCCTTGGCGCGGTTCGAGCAGCAACCGGGGTTGGGCCTGTCGATCCGCAAATACATCATGGCAAAGCGTGGCATCATCGCCCATGACGCTTTGCGCAAACCGGGGGCGGCGCTGTCTGCCCAAAGCCGGCAAGAGGTCGATGCCCTGATGGCGCGGCAGGACAAACGATTGAAGGAGTTGAACTGATGGATCTTGGACTGAACGGAAAACGCGCGCTTGTGCTGGGGGCCAGCCGTGGGCTTGGCAAGGCGATTGCCGCCTCGCTTCTGGCGGAAGGTGCGACGGTCTTCGCGGCGGCCCGCAGCCTCGACAAGATTGAGGCTTGGTCCGCAGGCATGGACAATGTGCATCCGCTCAAGCTGGACCTGTCGGATATCGGCAGCGTCGATGAGGTCGTGAACAAACTGCTGGCCGAGGGCGGCGTGGATATCATCGTCAACAACAGCGGCGGCCCGCCCCCCGGCACCACGCTTTCGGCAGAGCGCGGCGCGTGGATCAGCCATTTCGAGGCGATGGCGGCCAATATTTTCCATCTGACCACGCACCTGCTGCCACCGATGCAGGAGCGCCAATGGGGGCGCATCATCTCGATCACCTCGTCGGGTGTCGAGCAGCCGATCCCCAACCTTGCCATGTCGAACGGGATCAGGTCGGCTGTTGTCGGCTGGTCCAAATCGCTGGCGAACGAGGTGGCGGGCGACGGCATCACCGTGAATGTGGTAATGCCGGGCCGTATCCATACCGAGCGGGTGGACGAGTTGGACGCGGCTGCCGCCAAGCGCACGCAAAAGGATGTGGCCGAGGTTGCCAAGTCATCCCGCGCGACAATTCCGGCTGGGCGCTACGGCAAGCCCGAGGAGTTCGCGGATGTGGTGACCTTCCTTGCCTCCGAACGAGCGGGCTATGTTAACGGCTCGCGCATACGCATCGACGGGGGCGCGATCAAGTCGATCTGACCGGACATGCCACGGACCCATGCGCCGCCGGTAATGTCAGGGCAGGCGCATGGGGGCGTTCTGCCGGTGAGCCTGCGGCGTGCTGACGGCGCTGCGTCTATTGATCTTGCGCACAGGGCCGCCGGTTGCAATCCTGATGTTGCGCGTCCTGCACGATGCCCAAAAACCGATGCCCAAAAACCTACGCCCAGAAACCGACCGGAGGCTGCCTTGTCCCATTTCCCCCAGATCGAAGACCTTGACCTG
>JBLRWK010000028.1:0-56980 GCA_047921295.1 Rhodobacterales bacterium | reverse complement strand
TTCCGCTCGATCCGGCCCGCATCGCCTGCTGTTGGCGAGAGCTTGTCCAGAATGGTGGCGGCGACCTTTTTCGCGTCACCCACGATGCCGACGCTGACCTTTTTGGTCAGGCCGATCCGGTCGGGGTTGATATCGACCTGAATGATCTTCGCATCCTTCGGCCAATAGTCGATCCCGTAGCCCGGCAGCGTCGAGAACGGGTTAAGCCGCGTGCCAAGGCACAGCACCACATCCGCCTTGGCGATCAGTTCCATCCCGGCCTTGGAGCCGTTGTAGCCCAATGGTCCGGCAAACAGCGGATGCGAGCCGGGGAAGGCGTCATTGTGCTGGTAGCCCACGCAGACCGGTGCATCGAGCCTCTCGGCCAGTTGCATCGAGGCAGGGATCGCCCCCGCCAGCACCACGCCAGCACCGTTCAGGATCACTGGAAAGCGGGCGCTGGACAGAAGATCGGCGGCGCGCTGCACCGCCTCCTCGCCGCCGCCGGGGCGTTCGAAGCTCACCATTTCGGGCAGGTCGATATCGATCACCTGCGTCCAGTAATCGCGCGGCATGTTGATCTGGGCGGGGGCCGACATACGGCGGGCATTCAGGATCACGCGGTTCAGCACCTCCGCCACGCGCGACGGGTCGCGCACCTCTTCCTGATAGGCGACCATATCCTTGAACAGGGACATCTGCTCAACCTCCTGAAAGCCGCCCATGCCGATGGTCTTGTTGGCGGCTTGCGGGGTGACCAGCAACAGCGGCGTGTGGTTCCAGTAGGCGGTTTTCACAGCCGTCACGAAATTGGTAATGCCGGGGCCGTTCTGGGCGATCATCATCGACATCTTGCCGGTGGCGCGGGTGTAGCCATCGGCCATCATCCCGCCCGATCCCTCATGCGCGCAATCCCAGAAGGTGATGCCCGCGCGCGGAAACAGATCGGAAATCGGCATGAAGGCAGAGCCGATGATGCCGAAGGCATGTTCGATCCCGTGCATCTGCAACGTCTTTACGAAAGCTTCTTCGGTGGTCATTTTCATCAGGGGATGCTCCGGAACAGGGGAAAGGGGCCGCTGTGGGCCTTTGTATCAGACTAGGCGTGTCGGGGAACAGGGAATAGGGCCAGCTTCCATGGGCGATTAGGTCCAGTTGGTCTGAGCGCGGACATCAGGCCAGCGCCTCGGCCACCAGACGGACCCCCTCGCCGATGCGCGAGGATGGGATCGAGGAATAGGCGAGCCTGTAGAATTCAGTTGGCGGATCGGTTGCGGCAAAAAACGGTGCACCGGATTCGATCAGCACGCCCTTGGCGCGCAGGTCCAGCGCCACCTTTGTCGTGTCGATGCCGTCCGGCGCGCGCATCCAGATGCTGGAGCCCCCGAAGGTGCCGCGCCCCGCGATGGTCAGGCCGTTGCGCTGGATCGCTTCCTCCAACACCTGACGGCGCTCTGCCAAGGCGCGGGCCATGCGGCGGATCTGGGCGTCGTAATGACCCAAAGACAGGAAATAGGCGGCGGTGCGCTGGATATGCCCCGGCGGGTGGCGCAGCACGCTGGCGCGCAGGGCGCGGGCCTCGCGGATGAAAGCCTCGGAGCCGACGAGATAGCCCAGTCGCAGCCCCGGAAACAGGGATTTCGAGAAGCTGCCGACATAGACCACCCGCCCGTCGCTATCGAGTGATTTCAGCGCGGGCGAGGGGGCCGCGAGATAGGACATCTCGAATTCGTAATCATCCTCGACGATGATCGCTTCAAGGGCGCGGGCGCGGTCCAGCAGGGCGCGGCGGCGTTCCATCGGCATAGTGGCCGAGGTGGGGCATTGATGGCTGGGGGTCGTGAAGATCACATCTGTCCCCTCCGGAATCGACTCCGGCGGCAGGCCGTCTGCATCCACAGGCAAGGCGGCCAGACGGCAGCGCGATTGCATCAGGATATCGCGCAAGGCGTGATAGCAGGGGTCTTCGATCGCTGCGAGGCGGCGTTGCGTGAGCAGCACCTGCGCCGTGAGCCACAGCGCATTCTGTGCGCCCAGCGTCACCAGAATTTCGGAGGGGCGGGCGACGATTCCGCGCCGGGGCAGGGTGTGGCGAGTGATGAACTCGATCAGTTGCGGATCGTCCTGATCGTAGTAATCGGTGGTGAGCGCCGTAAAATCCCGCGCGCCCAAGGCCTGCACGGCGCAGAGTCGCCAGTTGGCATGATCGAACAGCGTCGGATCGGCCTGCCCGTAGATGAAGGGATAACGGAAGCTGGCCCAGTCCTGCGGCTTCTCGGGCGTCACGCCGCCGGTGAACCGTTGCCCGATGGCGCGCGTCCAGTCCACGGTTTCGCTGCGGGTGGCCGGAACGGGGGCGGGAGGCGGCTCGGGCGCGTTGTCGGAGACGAAATAGCCCGAACGCCCCCGCGCGGTGATGTAGTCATTGGCGAGCAGTTCCGTATAGGCCAGCGTCACGGTGATGCGGCTGATGCCAAGATGCGTGGCAAGTCCACGGGTGGAGGGCAGTTTCTCGCCGCGCCGGAACCGGCCCGACAGGATACCGCCCGCGATCATCTGCTGGATGCGGGCTTGCAACGTGCCTTGCGTTGCGGGTGCGAGAAAGAAGGTTTCCACAGGGATTGCCATAAAGGCAGAGTAGGTGGACTTATCGCCTGCGTAAACTGGTCTTAATGCGAAAAGGGCGCGGGTTTGATCCCGCGCCCTAAATTTATGCTATACGAATACGTTCAGCCGAAAACGCGGGTCAGCGCGCCGTCAACGCCCTCGATGATTTCGTTGATATCGTCTTTGGTGGCGATCAATGCGGGGCTGAAGCAAAGCGTGTTGTTCAGGCCGGGGAGGGAGCGGTTGGTCGCGCCGATGATCAGACCCCGCGCCATGCAATCGCCCGTCACCATCTGGACCTGTTTTTCGGCCACAGGCTCCCGCGTGGTGCGATCCGCCACCAGTTCGGCGCCAAGGAACAGGCCCTTGCCGCGCACATCGCCGATAACGGCGTGCTTGTCTTTCAGTTCTGCCAAACGATCCAGCATGTAATCGCCCATCTTGGTAGTGTTTTCGAGCAGGCCTTCCTCCTCGATGATCGCCATGTTCTCCAGCGCCGCCGCAGGGCCAGCCGTGCAGCCGCCAAAGGTGGAAATGTCGCGGAAATAGTTCAGCGGATCGGTGGCATCATCCTTGAACATGTCGAAGACGGCTTCTGTCGTGACCAGACAGGCGATAGCTGCGTAACCGGAAGCCACACCCTTGGCCATGGTCACCATATCGGGCTGCACGCCGTATTGCTGATACCCGAACCAAGTGCCGGTACGCCCCACGCCGCAAACCACCTCGTCGATATGCAGCAGCACATCGTATTTGCGGCAGATTTCCTGCACGCGCGGCCAGTAGCCTTCGGGCGGGGTGATGACGCCGCCGCCTGCGGTGACCGGCTCAAGGCAGATCGCGCCCACAGTGTCCGGCCCTTCGGCGAGAATCACCGCCTCGATCTGGTCGGCGGCCCATTCGCCATAATTCTCGATCGGTGCGCCCTGATCGGCGGCGCGGTATTCAAGGCAATGCGGCACACGCACGAAACCCGGCGCGAAGGGGCCGTATTGCGCGTTGCGCTCGTCCTGACCGCCAGCCGACAGACAGCCGATCGTGGTGCCGTGATAGTCGCGGTCACGATACAGAATCTTGTGCTTCTTGCCGCCATAGCGCTTGTGCGCGATCTGGCGCACCATCTTGAAGGCTTTCTCGTTCGCCTCGGAGCCGGAGTTGCAATAATAGACGCGGCTCAGCCCCGGCATTTTCTCGATCAGCCGCTCCGAGAACATCGCGCCGGGGATCGACCCTGCGGAGCCTGCGAAATAGTTCAGCTTGATCAACTGGTCGCGCACCGCATTGGCGATCCGCTCGCGGCCATAGCCGACATTGACGGTCCAGACACCGCCGGACACGGCATCCAGATGTTCTTTGCCCTTCTGGTCCCAGACACGCATCCCCTTGCCTTCGACGATGATGCGGGGATCGGAGGTCTCATAGGGTTTGTGCTGGCTCAGGTGGTGCCAGACATGGGCGCGGTCGGCGTCCACAACAGCCTGAATGTCATTGTCGAACTTTCCGTCCATCATTTTGCCGCTCCATCTGTATGCAAAGGATAAAGGCCCGCTGACAGGCAGGCATTTGACGACAGTATCACATGCAAGTCGGGTCAAAGAAATAGGGCCAGATCCTAGGGATATTTAAGTCCAGACATGCGCTGCGCTGCTGCCCGCGATTTAGGCATTCTGGGCAAGTGGCTGAAGTTAAGCCGAAAAGGTCATTTCGATTGCATGAAAAGATAGGCGGAAACCCGATGGGAAGGGTTGGCTGCCCAGAAAATCATTGATCGGAATCGGCTTTTCCGCTCCGATATTTCATGTGGCAACGCCTTTGCCGGGAATTTAGGCAGCCGTTTGTCGCAGAATTGACAGATCACCGGAACAGGTGGCGCAACCCAACGGGAGCTATGAATGACACGCAAATCAAAAATGATGGGCGCAGTTGCGGCGATTGCCTTCAGCACTGCCGCCACGTCCGCAATGGCGATGGACGAGATCACCGTCGCCTATTTCACCGAATGGCCGATGCCGTTCCAATATGCCAAGCAGATGGGCACCTATGACGAGGCGATGGGCGTCAAGGTCAACTGGCGTGCCTTCGATACCGGAACCGCGATGAGCGCGGCCATGGCCTCGGGCGATGTGCATCTGTCGGTCAGCCAAGGCGTGCCGCCCTTCGTTGTGGCCACTAGCGCGGGCCAGGATCTGCAGATCGTCGATGTTGCCGTGTCCTATGCGGATAATGACAATTGCGTTGTGGCCAGCGCGCTGGAGATCGACAAGGACACTGCCGGCGATCTGGCTGGCAAGAAGGTGGCCGTGCCGCTGGGAACGGCAGCGCATTACGGCTTTCTGCGCCAGATGGAGCATTTCGGCGTTGAACTGGCGAGCTTAGAGATCGTGAACATGGCCCCGCCCGAAGGCGCAGCTGCTATCGCCCAAGGGGCGGTGGATATGTTCTGCGGCTGGGGAGGATCTTTGCGCCGCGCCAAGGAGCATGGCAACGTCCTGCTGACTGGCGCGGAAAAGGAGGATCTGGGCATTCTGGTGTTCGACGTGACCAGCGCGCCTGCGCCTTTTGTCGCTGAGAACCCCGATCTGGTGGCGGCGTTCCTGAAAGTCACGGCAGAGGCCAATGCGATGTGGGCCGATCCGGCCAACCGCGACACGATGCTGCCGGTCATCGCGCAGGATGCAGGCATGGACCTGGATGCAACGGCCGAGACGATCGACACCTTCGTTTTCCCGACAATCGAGGACCAGCTTGGCTCCAGATGGCTGGGCGGCGGCGCGCAGGAGTTCATGAAAGGCGTGGCGCAGGTCTTTGTCGAGGCGGGCAGCATTCCTTCCGCGCTGGACAGCTATGACACGCTCGTCAACACCGGACCGATGTCCAGCATCGGCGAGATGTGATGCATTTGCTGGCAGGACAGGGCAAACCTGTCCTGCCAGTGCTTCGCTGCGATGGCGTGATGCCTCCGGCGGGGATATTTCAGGCAAGAAGAAGCCGGTTGCCGCAGTTCCAAGAGCGGTTGAGCCGGACCTGAGCGGGAAGGGGCGGGCTGTGTCGACACTGTCCATCGAAAACATCTCCATGCGGTTCGATCTGCCCAATGGCAGCTATGTGCAGGCCCTGCAGGATGTGGGGCTGACGCTGAACACGGGCGAGTTGCTGAGTATTCTGGGGCCTTCGGGCTGCGGCAAGACCACGCTTCTGAACATTCTGGCGGGGTTTCTGGCACCGACGCAGGGGCAGATCACCCTCAACGGGACGCGGGTAAACGGGCCGGGGGCGGAGCGGGGCATGGTGTTCCAGCAGGGCGCGTTGTTCGAATGGATGAGCGTGCGCGACAATGTCAGCTTCGGGCCGCGCATGGCGGGCCAGCGCGAGGCGCAGTGGAAAGGCACGGTCGATCATCTGCTGGATGTTGTGGGGCTGCGCGATTTCAAGGAAAAGTCGGTGTACGAGTTGTCGGGCGGGATGCAGCAGCGCGTGGCGCTGGCGCGCTGTCTGGCGAATGATCCCGATGTAATCCTGATGGACGAGCCATTGGGTGCGCTGGATGCGCTGACCCGCGAGAAGATGCAGGGGCTGGTGCTCAAGCTGTGGAAGGAGACCGGCAAGACGATCATCCTTATCACCCATTCGGTCGAGGAAGCCCTGTTGCTGGGCGAGCGCCTGCTGGTCATGGCCCCGCGACCGGGGCGCATCCACCGCGAATATCACCTGCCCTTCGCCGAGATGGGCGTGCAGCAGGACCTGCGCAGCGTCAAGAAACATCCCGAATTCGCGGCAAGACGCGAGGAAATCCTGAGCATGATCTGGGATATGGAAGAAGAGATCATGGGCCGCAGCGCAGAGACCACGGCATGATCGCGCTGATCGTCTATCTGGCTATTTTCATCGGCAGTTTCGTTCTGATCCGGATCGGCCTGCGCCGCTGGCGGGCGCGGCATGATTTCACCTCGCTCAAGACCGTCACCTTTGGGGATGAAAGCGCCGTGCGCCCTGACCGTGCGGCCAGCATCATTTCGGTTGTGACGATCTTTCTGATCTGGGGGGCGTTTACGGGCAGCAAATGGGCGCCTGTTCACGTGCCCGGCCCGTTTCTGGGCGATACGCAGTTCACCTATACGGTCGAGGCACCTGACGGCACCCGTGATGATGCAACCGTCTTTGCCCGTGTCCATCCTGTCGGGCAAAGCGTCGAGTTGCCGCAGGTGCCGCCCAACGAGGGCTTCGCACAAGACGATGCTGTGACGGTGGCCGCGATGCGTTCAAGCCTCGTGGTCTGGGACGAGAATGACGAGATCACCCGTGCGGATGGCGCGCGGATCGTGGCGATCGAAGGACAGACCGTGGCCCCGGGGCAGACCGTGACGACCGAGGCAGGCCGCGTGACCCTGACCGCGCGGGGGACGCTGAATTTGGCCCCTCCCAAGGGCATGCAGATGGAGCCGATCTGGCTGCCCGCCCCCGAGACCGTGCTGGCGCGGGCGGGCGAGATTGCGGCGACGGGTTACCAGAACTTCACATTGTGGGAGCATCTGGGCTGGTCGCTTTACCGCGTGATCGCGGGTTTTGCGCTGGGCGCGCTGGTGGGTATTCCGCTGGGCTATGCTATGGGGCTGTCGGACTGGTTCCGCGGCTGGTTCGATCCCATCGTGGAATTCATGCGACCGGTGCCGCCGCTTGCGCTGATCCCGCTGGTGATCATTTGGGCGGGGATCGGCGAGGCGGGCAAGATCATCCTGCTGTTTCTGGCGGCCCTCTGGATCATGACCATTGCGGCGCGGTCGGGTGTGTCGGGCGTGGCGATTGCCAAGGTCCATGCCGCCTATTCGCTGGGGGCCAGCAAGTGGCAGATCCTGCGGCATGTGATCGTGCCGAACTCCCTGCCCGAGATTTTCACCGGCGCGCGTGTGGCGATGGGGGTATGCTGGGGCACCGTTGTGGCTGCCGAACTGGTGGCGGCTGAAAAGGGCGCGGGCATGATGATCATGGTCGCCAGCCGGTTCCAGCTGACCGATGTGGTGATCATGGGGATCATCCTGATCGGGGTGATCGGCTATGCCATCGACATTCTGATGCGGATCGCGGAAAAGTGGCTCGTGCCCTGGAAAGGGCGCGTTTGACCGTCTGACGAAAGCAGGACCATGACCCCGCAGGACCGCGCCTTTCTGGCGTTTTTGTTTCAAGCCGCCGTCGATGCGGCTGACCCGCACAAGGCGCTGGCCGCCTATCTGCCGGAACGCCCCAAGGGGCGGACCGTGGTGATCGGGGCGGGCAAGGGAGCGGCACAACTGGCGGCGGCCTTCGAGGATCTGTGGGATGCGCCGGTCGAGGGGGTGGTGGTCACCCGCTATGGCTATGCCTGTGCCACGCGGCATGTGCGCGTGCTGGAAGCCGCGCATCCTGTGCCGGATCAGGCAGGGCTGGCCGCGTCGGAGGCATTGTTTGCGGCTGTGGCCGGGTTGGGGCCGGATGATCTGGTCGTGGCCCTTATCTGCGGGGGCGGATCGGCCTTGCTGGCGGCCCCTGCCGAGGGCTTGACGCTGGCGGACGAGGTGGCGCTGAACGAGGCGCTTTTGTCATCAGGTGCGCCGATTGGCGCGATGAACGCGATCCGCAAGCAGGTGAGCCGGATCAAGGGCGGGCGGCTGGCTGCGGCTGCATTGCCTGCGCGGATGGTCAGCCTGATCGTGTCGGATGTGCCGGGGGATGATCCGGCGCAGGTGGCCTCTGGCCCTACGGTGCCGGATGCGGTGGGGCGGGCGGAGGCGCGCGCTGCGATCCGTGATCATGGGATTGCCTTGCCCGAACGCATTGCGCGTTTTCTCGACGAGAGCGCCGAGGATGCGCCGTGTCCCGATGATGCGCGGTTCGACCGGCATGAGGTGCATGTCATCGCCTCGGCCGCACGCTCGCTGGAAGCAGCGGCAGAGGTAGCGGAGGCGGCAGGTGTGGCAGCGGTGATCCTGTCGGATGCCATTGAGGGCGAGGCGCGGGAGATTGCCAAGATGCACGCGGCCATGGCGCGGGAGGTTGCGCGGCGCGGGCGTCCGTTCAAAGCCCCCGTGGTGTTGCTGTCGGGAGGTGAGACGACCGTGACCATCCGCGACACAAGCGGGCGCGGCGGGCGCAACACGGAATTTCTGCTGTCACTTGCGCTGGATATCGAGGGCCAGGCCGGCATAGCGGCGCTTGCTGCCGATACGGACGGCATCGACGGGTCCGAGGATAACGCAGGCGCTTTTGCCGACGGCGAGACCGCCGCGAGGATGCGGGCGGCGGGGTGCGATCCTGGGGCCATGCTGGCGGCGCATGATGCGTGGACGGCGTTTGACGCGATTGACGCGCTGTTCGTGACCGGACCGACGGGCACCAATGTCAACGATCTTCGCGCGATCCTGATCCGGGTTTGAGCGTTGGAGGATGCGTGGGGCTATGCCCCACACCCCGGAATATTTCGGGCAAGATGAAAGCGGGCTGAGGGCGGCTATTCTGTGTTGAGCAGAACAGCCTCGACCCGGCGATTGACCTCACGGCCTGCCGAATTGGTATTGGGTGCGATGGGGGAGAGATAGCCCATCCCCTCCGCCTCAAGCTGCGCGGCGGGCACACCGTATTCCGCAACAAGACGGTCGCGAACGGATCTCGCGCGTTGGCGGGACAGGTTGATATTGCCGGGCAGCGCGCCCACGGCATCGGTATGACCTACCAGCGCGATCCGGAGGGTCGGGTCTGCCAGCAGGAAATCAGCGAGCTTTTCCAGCGTTGCAAAGCGCCCCGTCGCCAGTTGCGCCGCGCCTGTGTCAAAGGTCAGGTCGGACAGGATGACATGCCCACGCTGTATCAGGCTGTCAGCCAGCGTGACCGGCTCAAAGGAAGCGGGCGGCGTTTCGGTCGCGGCTTCCGCAGGGATGGCGGGCGCGAGCGTGCCGCTTCCGGTGGCGTCCGGCGTGTCATCCGGCGCGTTGATCCGCAAGGGTGGGGCTTCGGGGTCGGACGAGACGCGGATCATCTGGATAAAGCCTGCATTGGCGGAGGCGCTGATCAGCAGACCGATGTGATCCTGCGATCCGTTGCGCGCGGCCAGATAGCGGAAATCGGTGAGGTCCACATACATATCCGGTGCGGGCAGCACCTCGATCCCGAAGCGGAAATCAAAACCGCCGCAAGCCGCAGCGTAGCATTCGAACAGCATCTCAAAGCCCGCCGCGTCAAGCTGGTCGCGCAGGGGCAACAGCAGTTGCAGGGTTGTGAGCGATTGGCCGGGTATCCGGTAGACCTGCCGTTCAACGCGCCCTTCCAGCACCTGCAAGGGCAGGGCGCCAGCCGCGAAAGGGCCAGTGGCGAGCGCGTGGCTGTCGGGCGCGGTGATCACCTGTGTGGTGATCTGGCTACTGAACGGCACAGTCAGGTCAAGTGCACGGGCGGGGCCTGCAAGAATGACCGCCAGCAACGCCGCGCTGATCAGCGCGCGCAGATATTGTCCATCAAGCCGGATCATCCGCATCCCGGCGCGTCACCTTGCCTGTGCATGATAGTCGTCATTCGGGCGCATATCGGTGGCCGAGGCGACGCGGTTGGTCATGTTGTAGAAGGCCGCGACATTGGCGATGTCCCAGATGTCGCGGTCGCTGAAGCCAACATCGCGCAGGGCCTGCCGATGCTCTTCCTCGATCGTGGCCGAGGCGGTTGTGACCAGTGCCGCGAAATCCAGCATCGCACGCTGGCGTGCATCCAGCGGGGCGACGCGGTAGTTCATCACCAACATCTCGCCCAGTTTGGGATCACCCGAGAGTTGCCGCACTGCCGCCCCGTGCGCAGTCAGGCAATAGAAGCAGCGGTTGATCGACGATACGGTGACCGCGATCATCTCGCGCTCCAGCTTGCTGAGGCCGCTCTCGGCCAGCATCAGATCGTTGTAGAGCGCAGAAAAGGTGTTGAGCTTGTCGATGTCGAAAGCATGCGCGCGCAGCACATTGGGCACCATCCCCAGCTTTTCCTGACAGATATCGAAATATTTCTGCGTGGCCGTCGGCAGCGGATCGACGGCAGGCAGGTTCAGGGCGGTGGGCAGGTCATGGTTGGTCATATGCGGCTCATTTCATGTCGTCTGGATGTTTGCGGTAGTGATACTGTCCCACAAGCGCCATCCCGAGGGAAGCATAGAGCGCGTTCCCGCCCGCATTGTCCTGCGTGCAGACGACCGACAGATGCGTGGCGCCATGCTGCTGTGCCCAGTGGGCAGCCGTCCGCATGAACCAGCCCGCCATGCCCTGTTTGCGCTGATGCGCCAGCACCTCCACCGCATGGACCATCGCGATGTGCTCATGGATCGCCACGAAGGCCGTGCCGCCGGGATGGTCGTTGATCCGTCCCAGAATGGCGGTTTTCGGCCCCTTGGCGCGGCGCATCACGGCGATACGCGCCGGTCCGATCCCGGATTTTGCCCAGATGTCGATCTGGATCGCCAACGGCTCCCAGAGGCAGAAGGTCGTCACCGGTGGCGGGCGTTGCGTGAGCAGCGCCTCTACAGGAGCGACGTAGAGATTGACGGGGTCTTTGATCCCGTAACCGCGCTGCGTCAGCAAGCTATCCAGCGCCGCGTCACCCTGCCTGATCTGGAAAAGGCGCGGCTGGCCCATCTCCAGCATGGCCGCCTCGGCGGCCTCGATCTGCGGCACGCCCACCGGCGCAAGGGCTGTGGCCGCCGACACCCGCTGGCCGCCACCATCGCCCTTACGGAGCAGAAAGGGGCCAAGGCGGCGCGTCTGTGCCGCTGGCCATGTGCCGTCGATCACATCGTAAAGCTGAGCGACATCCGGCATCATTCGGGAAAGAACGTCGCGAGTTCGGCCATGGCGGCATCGACCCGCGCACCCTCGGCCCCGCGGATCACGATATTGGCCCCGTACACACCGTTCATCTGGTAGGGATAGGAGCCGATGGACAGATCGGGAAAGCGTGCAGCCAGTTCGCCCAACGGGCCTGCGATATCGCCTTCACCGCGCTGAATACGCAGGGTCTGGGACATGAGCGGCTTGCCTCCGGTCAGCCGTGGCAGGACCGAGGCGACCATGGCCTGAAACACCGTCGGAACGCCCGCCATGACATGCACATTCTCCAGAATGAAGCCCGGCGCGGCGGATACCGGATTCTCGATCAACTGCGCCCCGTCGGGGATGCGGGCCATGCGCAAGCGGGCCGTGTTCAGCTCGGTGCCGCTGCGGGCGTAGTGGGCGGCCAGCAGATCGCGGGCGTCCTGCCGTATGTCGATGGGCACGCCAAAAGCCTCGGCGATGCAATCGGCGGTGATGTCGTCATGGGTCGGACCGATCCCGCCGGACGTGAAGACATGCGTATTGGTCATTGACAGGGCGCGGACGGCGGCAACGATGGCGCTTGCGTCATCGCGGATCATCCGCACCTCGCGCAGGTCAATGCCCGCTTTGGTCAACTCGCCTGCGAGATAGTGCATGTTGCTGTCGCGCGTGCGCCCCGAGAGGATCTCGTCTCCGATCACGATCATGGCGGCGGTGGGGTTGGCTGTGTGATCCGTCACGGTGTCGGTCATGGCGCGGTCCTCGGGATGCTGTGATACCAACGGTATAGGCGCAAGCGAAGGCGGTTTCCAAGCCCCGCGGTCCGTCAAAGCGACAAACGGCCGTGCCGTTGACGTGATCGGGGCGCGCTGTCGCGGTTGCGCGAGCGGGCGGGAGGCGTGCCAGACGTCAGATGCTTGTGCGGCGGCTCTGGCAACTGGCGCCAAATATGCCTAAATAGAAGGGAAATCGATTTATTGACGGGGTTTTGGTTTGAACGATCAGCATCGCGGCCGCTTGACGCGGGAAGGAATCCGCATCCACGAAGCCGGTGATTTTGCCGGAATGCTCCGCGCCGGACAGGTGGCGGCGGGCATTCTGGACGCCATCGCGCCGCATGTGCAACCCGGTGTGACCACGGGCGAGCTTGACCGGCTTATCGAAGAGAAGGTGCATGAAGCCGGCGCGAAATCCGCCACCATCGGCTATAAAGGTTATCAGCATGCAAGCTGTATCAGCCTGAACCATGTGGTTTGCCACGGTATTCCGGGCGACAAGAAGCTCAAGGACGGTGACATCCTGAACATCGACGTCACGGTGATCGTGGATGGCTGGTTCGGCGATACCAGCCGGATGTATGCCGCAGGCACCTTGCCGCGCAAAGCCGAGCGGCTGGTCGACATCACGCATGATGCGCTGATGCTGGGCATCGAGGCGGTCAAGCCGGGCAATACTTTCGGCGATATCGGGCATGCGATCCAGGCCTTCGTGGAAGGCCACCGGATGAGCGTTGTCCGCGATTTCTGCGGCCACGGACTGGGCCGGGTCTTTCACGCGCCGCCGAATGTGCTGCATTACGGACGCCCCGGCACCGGGCCGGTGCTGGAGGAGGGGATGTTCTTCACCATCGAGCCGATGGTCAATCTGGGCCGCCCCGAGACCAAGGTGCTCGCCGATGACTGGACAGCGGTGACCCGCGACAAATCCCTGAGCGCGCAATTCGAGCATTCGGTCGGCGTGACGGCAACGGGTTGCGAGATTTTCACGCTGTCTCCGGCAGGACGGTTCCACCCGACCTACGGTTGAGGGCCTTGCGGCGCGGCGGGGATGCGCTCCGCGCGGGGATATTTCAGGCAAGAAGAAGCCGGGACAGCGGCTGCCGGAGGCGCAGGCACTTGGATGCGGGCGTGCCCCAGACGGGGATGCAGCCGCCCGGCGATGCCACAGGCCAGCCACAGGCCCGCACCGCAGGCGACAAAGATGCCCGGTAAAGGCGCGACAAGCAGCACCAGCCATGCCACGCCGGGTGTCAGAATGCCCGATACGTCGCGGAAACTGGAATAGACCGCCGACATCTCTGTGCGTTCCGAGGGTTTGACGGCCATCAGAAACGGCAGGCCGCCGCAGACGTCCAGCAGGATCAGGCAGAAAGAGGCCGCCATCAGCGCCGCTACTGCCCCCCAAGGCAGCCACTGGCCCAGACCTGCCAGAATGAACAACGCACCCGAAAAGAAGAAACCCGACCGCACGGCGGTGCGGATGGAACTGGCCTGCACAAACCGCAACATCAAAGGTGTCAGGAAGAGCGTGCCGTTGGTGATGGACAGGACGATCCCGCCCGTCGCCTCGCCCAGCCCTGATTTGACCGCGAAGATCGGCAGGTAGACCACATAGACCCACCAGCCGCAGGACCGGATCACCGCAAACAGCCAGCCCGCGATGAGCCGTGGCTGTGCAAAGAAACGCGCCAGAAAGGCCAGCGGATTGGGGGCGGGCGTCCGCGCGCGGCTGATTAGCTTGCCGTTGCCCAGCCGCATCGCCCAGAACACGGCCAGCATGCACAGCGATGCCAGCGCCGCCACAAGAAACGGCGCGGGCCGCCAGATCGCCATCAGTGTCACGCCCAGCACCGGCCCCACCGTCCAGCCCAGCGCGGAATAGAACATCCGCATCGATTCCGCCTGCCCCAGATCGGCGCGGGTGATGTAATCGAGCACATAGGCGTTGAAACAGACAAAGGTGATCACAGTGGCCAGCGTATTGCACAGCAGCGCGAACATGATCATCTCGGTGCCGCCGAAAATAGCCAAGCCGGAGCCGATCAGATAGAGCGCGGCACCCGTGGTATACATCCAGCGGCGTGGCACGAAACGGTTGAGCCATGGCACCATCAGGCCAGCCAGCAGGGAGATCACCCCGATCATGAAATAGACCAGCGAGACGCTTTGTGCATCCTCCAGCGCGCGGTACATTTCCAGCGGGAAGACAGAGATGAGGATGCCGCGAGTAATGGCCTCGAACCCCTGAAGGGTGGCAAAGCCTCGCACCCCCGGCGCGGGCGCAAAACGGGTCCACAGGGGAATGTAACGGGTGGCCATGGGTCTTCCGTACTTGTGTCCGTGCAGGCTGCACCCACAGGCGCGGCACCGCTTTGCCATTTCCGACGCGGGGAAGCGTCGTCTTTTGCCGCTTGGCGTGGATCAGGCCCGTATCAGGCGCGCAGCAGGCTGATCACGGTATCGCCGTAACGGCGCCTGTCCAGTGGGCTGAGGCCTTCCGGCGGGACGATGGCGGCGCTTTCTTCCCAGACGATCAGCGCTTCCGGCGCGACCCAGCCCTGTGCCATCGCGTGGGCTATCGCCGCTTCGCCCAGAGCCTTGCCATAGGGCGGATCGAGAAAGACCAGATCGTAGCCGTCACTGTCGTTGGGCGGCAGTTTGCGGGCATCACGCTTGATGATCCGCGTCTCGGCCTCTGCGCCGCACAGGGCGATGTTCTGCCGGATCAGGCCCAGCGCTTTGGCCCCGTCATCGACGAAAGTGGCATGGGCGGCCCCGCGTGACAGCGCCTCCAGCCCCAGCGCGCCGGTACCTGCGAACAGATCGAGCACCCGTGCGCCTGTGACCGGATCGCCGAAGCGACCACCCGCCAGCATGTTGAACAGGCTCTCGCGCGTGCGGTCACTGGTGGGGCGCAGATGCGCGGCGGGATCGCCCTTGCCCAAGGCGGCGAGGGCGCGGCCTTTGAACCGGCCTGCGACAATTCTCACGCGGGCAGCAAGGATTTGAGCGGAATATCGGGATTGACGATATCCTCGGCTGCAGGGGACTGGCCGCTTTCGATCAGCCGCTTGCCGATCATATAGGCGCGTGGATCGTTCATCGCATCGACCGCCAGCAGCTTCTTCCCGCTGAAATACCAGACCGACTGGCTGCCCGCCTTCTCTCCCGGCCTGACGAAAGTGCGGTCATAGCCCGTGTTCAGCCCCGCGATCTGCAGTTTCACATCATACTGATCCGACCAGAACCACGGCTTTGCCTCGTAATCCTTGGCAGCACCCATGATGTTCTCGGCCACGCATTCCGCCTGATCGATCGCATGGGGCACGCTTTCCAGCCTGATCCGCTGACCGCGCCACGGGAACGAGGCGCAATCGCCTGCCGCCCAGATCGCGGGGTCGGATGTGCGGCCCTGTGCATCGGTTCTGATGCCGTTCTCGATGGCGATGCCTGCCGCTTCGGCCAAGGCTGTGGCAGGCGCGATGCCGACGCCCACGATCACCAGATCGAAGGGAAGCTCGGTTCCATCGGTCAGGCGCGCGCCTGTCACGTGGCCGTCACCCAGCAGACGGTCCAGCCCGACACCTTCGTGGATGGTGACGCCATGCGACTGGTGCAGTGCGCGGAAGTAATCAGAGGTTTGCGGCGCTGCCACGCGTTGCAGGATGCGGTCCGCCATCTCGACAAGCGTAACGGACAGCCCCAGTTTGGTGGCAACGGCAGCGGCCTCCAGCCCGATATAGCCGCCACCCACGATCAGCGCGCGGCGTCCTTGCTGCACATGCGGGGACATGCTGTCGACGTCGAGCAGATCACGCACCACGAACACTCCCTCCAGCGTGCCGCCGATACTGGCGGGCAGGCGGCGCGGGGTGGAGCCTGTGGTCAGCACCAGATGATCGTAGGAAAGCACCTCGCCATTCACAGTGACGGTGCGGGCGGCGGCATCGATGTCGCTGACATATTGGTTCAGGCGCAGATCAATGTCATGTTCGGCATAAAAGCTCTGAGGGCGCAGAAACAGGCGGTCCAGCACCATATCGCCCAGCAGATAGGCTTTGGAGAGGGGCGGGCGCTGATAGGGTGGCACGGCCTCGGCACCGATCAGGGTGACGCGTCCGTCGAAACCGGAATTGCGCAATTTCGCGACAAGTGACGATCCGGCCTGCCCCGCTCCGATCACGACAACATGCGTCATGCCCATTCCTTTTCGAAAGTGTTGGTTTCACGTTGCGCGGCACCCTATATCGTGGTCACAGGGAAACGCAAACTCAAGGTGAGGGACATCATGACGATTTCTACAGGGGCCAGGCTGCCCGATGCGACACTTGTGAAGATGGGCGAAAAAGGACCGGAGCCGGTTGCGCTGGGCGACAAGCTGAAAGGTCGCAAAGTCGCACTTTTCGCGGTGCCGGGTGCCTTCACGCCGACGTGCCACTCCGCCCATGTGCCAAGTTTCATCCGCACCAAGGACGATTTTGCAGCCAAAGGTGTGGACGAGATCATCTGCATCAGCGTCAATGATCCCTTCGTGATGAAGGCATGGGGCGAGGCGACAGGCGCGACCGAGGCTGGCATCACCATGCTGTCGGATGCCTCGAGCGAATTCACCAAAGCCATCGGCATGGATTTCGACGCACCGCCCGCAGGGTTGGTTGCGCGGTCAAAGCGTTATGCGATGCTGGTTGATGATGGCGTGGTCACCGTGTTCCATCCCGAGGAAAGCCCCGGCACTTGCGATGTGTCCGGTGGTGAAGCTCTGCTGGCCGCGATCTGATCGCTGACAGATCAAACAGGAAAAAACCCCCGTCCGGTATCACCGGGCGGGGGTTTTCTGTAGTGCGGGGCAGCCTCAACCGCGCTTGAGGTCAACCTTGATGTTGTTCTTTGTGGCATGGGAATAGGGGCAAACGACATGCGCCCGTGCCATCAGATCATCGACGACATCGTCCTCGACTCCCGGCAATGTCACCGTCAAGGCCACCTCAAGACCGAAACCTTCGCCGTCCGAACGCGGACCGATCCCGACTTCGGCCTGCACTGTGGCGTCAGCGGGAACCTTGATCTTGTCCTTTCCGGCCACGGCCTTCAGCGCGCCCAGAAAGCAGGCCGCGTAGCCTGTTGCGAAAAGCTGCTCGGGGTTCACCCCGTCGCCGCCACCGCCGCCCAGTTCCTTGGGGGTCACCAGTTTGACATCAACAGCACCATCTTCGGTCGCCGAATGACCCTCACGCCCGCCTGTGGCTGTGGCTTTCGTGCGGTATTTTACGTCAACAGACATCATCGTCTCCTTCTTTGTTGAGGTCGCTACAATTTATATCGTGCGCGATATACTCAAATTCAACAAGGGCAGCCGAGAAAAGGAGGGCGCAAGCGACTTACCGCTCTGCGCCTCAGGCTACGTTGATCATCGTTTGGGTCGGGAACGGGATCTCGATGCCCGCCTGATCCAGCGCCTCTTTAACGGCGCGTTTCATGTCGGCCTGAAACTGGAAATGGTCGCCCGACGTGCACCACACACGGACCAGAAAATCGACCGAATAATCACCAAGGTTGTTGACCTGAATGAACGGCGCCGGATCGGTCTTGGAGCGTGGATCGGCCATGATCGTCTCGCGTATGATGGTTTCCGCCTGCTTCAGGTCGGCCCCGTAGCCCACGCCAAAGATCCATTCCGCGCGGCGCGTATCGTAGACGGAATAGTTGGTGATCACATTCCCCCAAATTTTGCTGTTGGGTACGATCACCTGCACATTGCCGAGTGAGGACATCTCGGTGAAGTTGAGCGAGATTTCCTTCACCGTCCCCATCTGGCCGCCGACTTCTACAAAATCGCCGTTCTTGAATGGCCTGAAGATGATAATCATCACGCCCGCTGCGACGTTGGACAACGTGCCCTGCAACGCCAGACCAATCGCCAGACCCGCGGCACCGATAACCGCCACGATCGAGGTTGTCTGGATGCCGAAAGTATTCAGCACGAACAAAGCCATGAAAGCCAGAATGACATAGCGTAGCAGGTTGCCGAGGAAGCTGAACAAGGTGGCGTCCAGCCGATGATGCCGCTGGGAAAGACCGATAACACGGTTTCGCGCCCATCCCGCCAGTATGAAGCCACCGATGATGATGAGCACTGCGGCCAAAACCGATCCGGCCAATGATGCCAGAAACTGCAGGGTCAGCAGATCGGCCAGAGTATTCTCGTTCCACAGTTCGGTTGTCATCAGGTCTTGCATCGGTCTTCCTCGGTCTACTGCACGTCAAAAATCGTTCAGATACTATCCATCTTGCGGGCCAGTTTGGCATCCAGGGCCGAAAGACCATCCACATCATGTGTTGTCAGAACAACGGTCACCGTTTTGTAGACATTGGACCATTCGGGATGATGGCCCCATTTTTCGGCCCAAAGGGCTGCTTGTGTCATCCAGCCAAAGGCTTCTGTGAAGTCCTTGAACTCGAAGGTTTTGGTAATGGCATCGCGGTCCTCGACAAGGCTCCAGCCTGTTTCGAACAATGGTGAGAGCATGGTTTTGCGGCCCGTATCGCTAAGGCGTTCGGTCATTCCTGTTCCTCCACTTGGCTTTTTCTGAACGGACCATAGGCCGTCAGAACTTCGATATCTTCCTCGACTGCGGCACGCTCTGCGGTGAGATAGCGCGCCACGGCATCGGCAAACCCCTCCTCGCGCATCCAGTGCAGCGAGTGGATAGGGACCGGCAGATAGCCACGGGCCAGTTTGTGCTCGCCCTGTGCGCCAGCTTCAACGCGTTGGATATCCTTGGCAATCGCGAAATCCATCGCCTGATAATAGCAAAGCTCGAAATGAAGGCAGGGGTGATCTTCCGCGCATCCCCAATACCGGCCAAAAAGCGCCTGTCGGCCAATGAAGTTCAGCGCGCCCGCCACGGGAACCCCGTCGCGCATCGCCAGAACGAGCAGCATGTCGTCGCGCAGGGTCTGCTGGGCAATATCGAAGAACCGCCGCGTGAGATAGGGCGTGCCCCATTTGCGCGCGCCTGTATCCTGATAGAAACGCCAGAAATATTCCCAATGCCACGGCTCGATCTGTTCGCCAGTCAGCGTGACGATCTGCCCGCCGAAATCCTGCGCCTGCGCGCGTTCTTTGCGGATCATCTTGCGCTTGCGCGAGGACAGCGAAGCGAGAAAGCCGTCAAAATCCGGATAGCTGTCGTTTTGCCAATGATATTGCTGGGTCACGCGGTGCATCAGCCCCATTTGCGCGCCCGCCTCTGCCTCGTCTTTCGTGCAGAAGGTGATATGGAGCGAGGACAGGTTGTTCTTGGCCGCGAGCTCCACGCAGCCTTGCACAAGGGCGGCTTGTCCCGCCGCTTCGAACCCGGGACGGACCAGAAAGCGGCGGCCTGTGGCTGGCGTAAATGGCACCGCGATCTGCAGCTTGGGGTAGTAGCGTCCGCCTGCACGCTCAAAGGCATGGGCCCAGTTGTGATCGAAGATATATTCGCCCTGACTGTGCGACTTGGCGTACATCGGCGCGCAAGCGATGATCTGACCGCCTTGCCGCGCCACAAGATAGCGCGGTTGCCAGCCGGAGCCTGTGCCAACCGATCCGCTGTCTTCCAGCGTCTTAAGAAACCGCCATGTGGTGAACGGGTCATAGGGTGCCTGTCCGTCCGCCACTTCGGGGCAGGCGCAGGCGTCCCATTCCGACTGCGCGACCTCAGACAGGCTGGTCAGCATCGAGATTTCGATCATGTCATCCGTCATTCAGGCGCGCCCTCTTCGTGCGAACAACTATCTGGAGCGGTCCGGAGGCCGATCAAGCCGGGATCGAGGCTGCATAACCCTCAAAGGTGACATTATCCGCGATCCGGCGCGCTTCTGCCTCTGCCGCAGCGGAACGGATCGTCCAGCACAAAATAGCCGCACCACGCGCCTTGAGGTCTGCCACCCGCGCGGCGGCAAGTTCACTGGCCTGATGGCTGATGAAACAGGCGCGCGCCGCATCGTAATCGGGAATCTCGCGCAGCCGTTTGCGTGTGCCCGCAGGCAACAACGGCCAGTCCGTGACGCTATAGTTGCAGGTCGTCAGACCCCGTGGGATGTCAGGGGCCAGACCTGCCATGGCGATCATGGAATGCGGATTGAACGACATCACAGCAACGGTGCCGTCATAGCCTTTCAGCGTGCTTGCCGTTGCAGCCTCCAGCGCACCGACGCTCGCACCCATCGCGCCGTCCTGATCCTTGATCTCGATCAGCAGCGGCACGCGGCCCGCCACCTGCTCCAGAACCTGCGCCAGCGTCGGGATCGTATCCGTGCAGCCGCTCAGGGTGATCTGCCCCAGTTCGGCCGCGCCGCGCTGGCGCACCGGACCTTTCTGGCCGGTGAGACGTTTGAGGTCGTAATCGTGAAACACCATCGCCACACCGTCCGAGGACAGTTGCAGGTCGATCTCGATCCCGTAGCCCGCGATGCAGGCGGCCTCGATCGCGGCGGGTGTGTTCTCGGGGCGCCCGGCGCCCAGATCATGCAGGGCACGATGGGCAATCGGGGCCTTCAGAAAGGCAGCGGGCAGGGTGTTCATTTGATCTGGAAAATCGCTTCGATCTCGACCGCCACGCCCAGTGGCAGCGATGCGGCAGATACGGCGGAACGGGAATGCCGCCCGATATCACCCAGCGCCTCGACCAGAAAATCGGACGCGCCGTTGATGACCTTGGGCTGGTCGGTGAAATCCGCTGTCGAGTTCACGAAGCCTGTCAGTTTCACAACCCGCGCCAGACGGTCCAGATCGCCGCCGCAAGCGGCTTTGAGCTGCGCCAGCAGGCTGATCGCGCATGTTTTCGCCGCAGCCGCTCCAGCCGCCACATCCGTATCCGCACCCAGCTTGCCGGTGATGAACCCGTCCGGCCCGTTGGAAATCTGCCCCGAGACAAACACCAGATCGCCGCTCTGGACGAATGGCACGTAATTGGCCGCAGGTGCCGGTGCATCGGGGAGGGTGACGCCAAGCTCTGCAAGGCGGGTTTCGATTTTGCTGGTCATGGGAACGCTCCGTATCGAAGGGTGATTTGCACCGGACGCTATCGGGCTTCGCAGTGGATTGAAACCGCAAAGACAGGGCGCGCCAAAGCAGGATACGGCCTAGTTCTCCCGCAAAGCGGTGCTGAAGTAATCCGCAAGCGGCTTGACCAGATAGTCCAGCGGGCTGCGGTCACTTGTGCGGATGAAGGCTTGCACCGGCATGCCGGGGATCAGCACTGTCCCTTCGGGCAGGCGGTTCAGCTGCCCTTCGTCCAGCACGATTTCCGCTCGGTAGTAGGATGTGCCGGCGCTGTCATCCGAGAATGCATCCGCCGAGGTCCGCACGACGCGGCCGACCAGTTCCGGTGTCCGGCGTTGATCCAGCGCCGAGAACCGCAAGGAGACTTCCTGTCCTGCAGCGACCTGATCAATATTGACGGCGTCCACCTGCGCCATGATGATCAGGGGCCGGTCTTGCGGCACGAGGAACAGCACCGGCTCTGCGGGGCGAAGAACGGCGCGGCGGGCAAAGACCTGCAGGCCGTAGACGATGCCGGAAACAGGCGCGCGAATGTCCATACGCTCCAGCCGTTGCACCAGTGCGCGGCGCTGCTCAGCCAGTTCGAGCTCGCGAAACTGCAGATCGCGCAAACGGGTAATGGCTTCTTCGCGGCGCGCTTCTGACAAGCGCAGGATCTCGATTGTCGTCTCAGTGATGCGGCTCTCGGCCTCCGCAGCCTCGGCACGCAGCGCTCCGATCTGGCCGTTCAGCCGCGCCAGTTCGCGTTGCAGGCCCAGCACACGGCTGGCCTGCGCCAGTCCGCGATCCAGCAGGCTTTGCTGATCGGTCAGTTCAAGCTGGATCAACGACACCTGCAGCGCCAAAGCCTCGCGCTGGGCTGTGATGCCCGCGATCTGGTTCCCGATCTGCTCACCGCGCTTGTTCAGTTGCTCAACTTGACTGGCCAGCGAGGTGGCGCGTGCTTGCAAAAGCTGTGTCTGGCCGTCCATCAAAAGAGCGGTATCCGGATTGGCCGCCGCCGCTGCCACCAGAACGGGATCGAACACCGCCTCCGCGCGGTCGTCGCGCTCTGCCTCGTGCCGCCCGCGACGGGCCATAAGCTCGAACAACTGCCCCTCGATGATGGACAGTTCCGAGACAAGTGCGGCCTGATCCAGCCGGATCAGAACCTGATCCTCGGCAACATGCATCCCCTCTGTCACCAGAATATCAGCCACCACACCGCCATCGGGATGCTGCACGACCTGCCGGTTCTGATCCACCTCGATCCGCCCGTTCGCCACAACGGCGCCCGCGATATTGGACAGCGCAGCCCATGTGCCGAAACCACCCAGCAACACGATCAGCCCCGCAATCCCGACAATCATCGGGCGGCGGACGGAGAAAACCCTGCTCATCGGACGCCCCCGATCTGGCCTTGATCAGCGCCGCCGCGCACGTCCTGATGGTTGGCCAGCACTTGTTTGAGAACAGCGTCTTTCGGGCCGAATGCGGCGCGCATGCCGTTTTCCAGCACAAGGATCATGTCGCATTCCTGTATCGCCGCAGGCCGGTGCGCCATGATCAGGACAGACCTGCCCTCGGCCTTGAGCGCGCGGATCGCGAGGTTCAGCGCTTGCGATCCGTCATTGTCGAGGTTCGAATTCGGCTCGTCCAACACAAGGATCACGGGCTTGCCATAAAGCGCGCGGGCCAGCCCGATGCGCTGGATCTGCCCGCCCGACAAGCGCCCGCCCGCGGCGGTGACCAGCGTGTCATACCCGTCCGGCAGTTTGAGGATCATCTCGTGTGCGCCCGCTTTCTTCGCGGCCTCCACCACCAATGCGGGGTCCGGTTGCAGCGCCAGACGGGCGATATTCTCGGCGATTGTGCCATCGAACAGCTGCACACGCTGGGGGAGATAACCGATCAGCAAGCCAAGGGTGGCTGGGTCATAATTGTCCAGCGCCGCGCCATCCAGCCTGATCTTGCCGGACAGCGTGGGCCAGACACCCGTGAGCGCGCGCGCCAGCGTCGATTTTCCGGCACCGGAGGGACCGATCACGCCGATCGCCTGACCGGGTGCTACCGTGAAGCTGAGCATTTTGAGCGCAGCCTGCATCTCGGTGGGTGGCACGACAGTGATCTGCTGGACATCCAGATGCGCGCGCGGCTGCGGCAGCGCGGTGCGCTGGCGTTCCTCGGGCACCTCGCTGAGCAGTTGCGCCAGATCCGACCAGCCCTTGGCGGCGCGCTGCACCAGTGCCCAGTTACCGATCGCCAATTCCAGCGGGGCCAGTGCCCTGCCCATCAGGATCGAAGCCGCAATCATCGCGCCGGGCGTGACCTGATCCAGAATGACGAGCCACGCCCCCAGACCCAGCATCGCCGATTGCAGGAAAAGCCGAAAGGTTTTGGAGGTGGTGCTGAACGTCCCGCCCAGATCGGCCGCATGAAGCTGCGCCTGCAGGCTGGCCTTGCGCGACAGTTGCCACCGCGCAAAGGCCGCATCGCGCATGCCGAGTGATTGCACCAGCTCTGCCTCGCTGCAAATATGATCCGCCATCGCATCGGAGGCAAAGCCGGAACTGTTCGCCGCATTCACCGCATTGCGGGTGGCAATCTGGTTGGCGATGGTGATCAGGATCAGAATGGCCCCGCCGACCACAGCCAGATAGCCAAGCCACGGGTGGAAAATCGCGATGCCGATCAGGAAAACCGGTGTCCACGGGATATCGAACAGGGCCATCAGGGCGGGAGAGGTCATCATCCGCTGGACGGATTCAAGATCGCGCAGGCCTGTTGCGCTGCGCTGTTCGGGTATGGTGGATGACTTTCTCAGGACAGCATCGAACACGCGCCGATCCAGACGCGCCTGAAACCGCGCCCCGACGCGCCCCATGATGCGGGCACGCGCATGGTCGAGGATACCCATCATCCCGTAGAGGAATGCGACAAGCAGTGTCAGCGCGATCAGGGTAGATACCGAGCGGCTGCCCAGAACCCTGTCATAGACCTGCAGCATGTAGATCGGTCCGGTCAGCATCAGCAGGTTCGCAAAGAAGCTGAAGACGGCGACGGTCCAGTACAAATGGCGGCTTTCGCGCCGTGCCGCCCGCAATTCGTTCAGACCTGCTTCGGAATTGTCTTTTGCCATTACACTCAAACTGCCACTTGTTACCTGAACCGAACATTTCCGCTTACTGGCGCGGACGATAGGCGAAAAAAGTTTAGAAACACCACAGTGAAATTACGCGCATCAGCATAAGGCTGTTCGCATGCGCCGCAACGGACGCGCCATGTTCGTGACTAAAAGGCGCGACGATCATAGCGCGCCCTTCACGCGGATGATCAGTTGCGCCCCGCGCCAAAAAGATCGCGGAACAGTTGCTCGATCGCGTTCTGCGTCTCGGGCTGGCCGTTGTTCGAGGCACGCGGCTGGGCTTGGCCCTGCTGCCACGGCTGGCCCTGATCCTGCTGCCACTGCTCCTGTCCCTGCGAGACCTGCGGCTCGGGTGCACGCTGCAACGGTGCCTGCATCGGCAGGGGACGTGCGGGCATGCCCTGATGCACACGGGTCATGACCTCGTGCCAGATTTCGGATGGCAACCCGCCGCCCGTCACCCCTGTCAGAGGGGTATTGTCGTCATAGCCCATCCAGACGCCTGTTACATAGTCAGCCGAATAGCCGATAAACCACGCATCGCGCGCGGCCTGTGTGGTGCCGGTCTTGCCCGCAACCTCGCGGTCTTTCAGATTGGCGCGCGTGCCGGTGCCGCGTGTGGTGACCTGATGCATCATCCACGTCAGTTGCTCTGCGGCTTCCTGACGGATCACGCGCTCGCCCATACCGCCTGTTGCGCTCATCATCGGCTCGTCCTCGCCCTGCATCCGCAATTCGATCAGGCCGTAAGGCGTCACTGCCGAGCCACCGTTGAGGATGCCCGCGAAAGCGCCGGTTGTTTCGATCAGTGTCGAATCGGAAGCCCCCAGCGCCAGCGCGGGACCAGCGGCGAGATCGGACTGGATGCCGAATTGGCCAGCAATGGTTCTGACCAGATCAAGCCCCACGGTCTGCGCCACCTTGACCGCCGGAATATTCAGCGAGCGGGCGAAGGCATCGACCATGGTGACCTGGCCGCTGAACGAGCGGTCATAGTTGTTGGGGCACCATTCGCCCGATCCGGGGATGTTCACGCAATAGGGTGAGTCATCAATGATGTCATAAGGTGAATAGCCAAGGTCCAGCGCTGCGGCGAAAACGAACGGTTTGAAGGCAGAGCCGGTCTGCCTGCGTGCCTGCGTTGCGCGGTTGAACGCGCCCACAACCTTGGTGTCACGCCCGCCGACCATCGCGCGCACGGCGCCGTCAGAGGACATCACCACAATCGCGGCCTGCGCTTCGGAGCCTTCGCGCACCTTGTTCTCAAAGATGAACTGCATCGCCTCTTCGGCAGCGGACTGGATGCGCGGGTCGAGCGTTGTGCGGATCACCACATCCTCTGTGGTGTTGCGGGTAAAGAACTCCGGCCCTGACGACATGACCCAATCGGCGAAGAATCCGCCAGCGCGGGCTTCGGCGGCTTCGGACAGGCGTGCGGGGTTATCCAATGCGTCACGCGCCTGTGCGGCGGTCAGATAGCCTTCCTGCTCCATGAGGCGGACAACTGTCGCGGCGCGGTTTTGCGAGCGCTGGAGATTGTTGGTCGGCGCAAGGCTTGTCGGTGCCGCCAGCAATCCGGCCAGCATCGCGGCCTCTGCCGGTGTGACCTGTCCGGATGTCTTGCCGAAATAGCGCTGGGCTGCGGCTTCTGCACCAAAGGCACCGCCACCCAGATAGGCGCGGTTGACATAGATCGCGAGGATCTCGTCCTTGGTATATTTGGCCTCAAGCGCGAAGGCGTACACCGCTTCCTTGAGCTTGCGCGACAGCGACCCGCGGCGGCAATCCGCCTCATATGCCGCCTCAGAAGCCCAGTTCTCTTTATCATAGGGTACGCCGAGGCAGAGCAGTTTTGCCGTCTGCTGCGTGATCGTCGAGCCGCCGTTGCCGGAAAACGGCCCGCGCCCTTCGCGCAGGTTGATCCGCACGGCACTGGCGATCCCGCGCGGCGAAACACCGAGGTGGCTGTAGAAACGCCGGTCCTCTGTGGCGATGACGGCGTTTTTCAGATGCGGTGAGATAGAACTGGCGGTTACCACGCCGCCAAACTGGTCACCGCGCCATGCAAAAACGCGGCCTTCAGCATCCAGCAGCGTGACGGAGCCGCGCTGACGCCCATCCAGCAGCGCGTTCGCCTCGGGCAGGGTCGAGTAGAAATAGCCGATGGCCCCGGCAAGGATCAGGCCGGCGATCAGGCCCACGCGCCATGTGAAACCCCACATTACACGCCAGATCAGGTAGAAGAACCCTGTAACGAAGCGGACCACCGGATTCCGGTGCGTCGACTGACGCCGCGCCGCGGGCTTGCGCTTGGCGGGTTTCGCCGGTGCAGACTTTGCCGGCGTTGAGGCCGGTTTCGCGCGCGCGCGTTTGTCCGCCACCAAAGGTGGTTTCCTGCGACCTGAATCACTCATGCTTAGCCATGCCCGACGTTTGTTCTTTTCGGCAATATAGCGATCCTTGATGCAAATGTTGACCCATCCCCGGTGCGATTTGTCTTTTTTGTTTAGATCAAAAAATGGGCAAAAAAATCAGAAAGTATAATTTTTGTGCAGATATGCGGGAAAGCATGCCGCTTTTCCGGCCGCAGACTTTCTTTCACATCGTTTCGCCCGCTTTGCTGCAACTGCAACATGCGGGCCTCATCCCGCTCTAAGACGAAGGGGACCAAGGTGAAACTCATCATTGCAACGATCAAGCCGTTCAAGCTCGAGGAGGTCCGTGAAGCGCTGACCGATATCGGCGTGCGCGGTATGATGGTCACTGAAATCAAGGGCTTCGGATCGCAGTCCGGGCATACGGAAATCTATCGCGGCGCTGAATACGCCGTGAATTTCGTGCCCAAGGTGAAACTTGAAATCGTGGTGAACGACGCGATGGCCGATCAGGTCGTTGATACGATCACCGCTACTGCCAAGACCGGAAAAATCGGCGACGGCAAGATTTTCGTGCTCGATGTGGCGCAGACCGTGCGCGTGCGGACCGGCGAGACCAATGAGGACGCGGTTTAACCGCTCCGGGGGAAAGGATAATGAATATGAATCGTATCACGAAACTGGGACTTGCGGCGGCGCTGATCGCTTTGCCAAGCCTGGGTCTGGCGCAGGAGACCACCGAAGAAGTGGCCGAAGTCGTCGAGGCCGCTGCCGTCTCCACCGAGGTTGTCTTCATCCTTAATACGCTGCTGTTTCTGATCGGCGGCTTTCTGGTCTTCTGGATGGCGGCGGGTTTTGCCATGCTCGAGGCTGGCCTTGTGCGTTCCAAGAACGTCACGATGCAGCTGACCAAAAATATCGCGCTCTTTTCGACAGCCGCGATCATGTATTACCTGATCGGTTACAACCTGATGTATCCGTTGGGTGACTGGGCGATCGAGGGTGTATTCTCGGCGCTGTTCCCGATGGTCGCCGTGCTTGAGGATGTCGGCATCGCCTTGGCGGATGCGGATGATCCCGAATATGCCTCGACCAGCTCGGATTACTTCTTCCAGCTGATGTTCGTTGCCGCTACGGCCTCTATCGTGTCGGGTGCCTTGGCCGAGCGGATCCGTCTGTGGCCCTTCCTTGCCTTCGTGGTCATCCTGACCGCCATCATCTATCCGCTGCAGGCGTCCTGGAGCTGGGGCGGTGGTTTCCTCGACGAAGCCGGTTTCTCTGACTTTGCGGGCTCCAGCATCGTGCATTCGGTGGGCGGCTGGGCTGCTCTGACAGGCGCGCTGATCCTTGGTCCGCGTCTGGGCAAATACAAGGATGGCCGTACCATCCCGATGCCCGGTTCCAACCTTGCGCTGGCGACACTGGGTACGTTCATCCTGTGGATGGGCTGGTTCGGCTTCAACGGCGCGTCGCAGCTTGCGATGGGTTCGGCAGGTGATGTGGCCGATATCGGCCGGATCTTCGCCAATACCAATGCGGCCGCTGCGGGTGGTGCGATTGCAGCGCTGCTGGTGAGCCAGCTTCTCTACAAGAAGCCAGACCTGACCATGGTGCTGAACGGCGCGCTGGCCGGTCTGGTGGCGATCACCGCAGAGCCGCTGACACCGACCCTTGGTGCCGCAACTCTGATCGGTGCCGTCGGTGGCGTGATCGTGGTCTTCGCGGTCCCGATGCTGGACAAGTTCAAGATTGACGATGTCGTCGGTGCGATCCCCGTCCACCTGCTTGCGGGTATTTGGGGGACGCTCGCGGTGCCGCTGACCAACACGGATGCATCTTTCGGCACCCAGATTTACGGCATCGTCGTGATCGGTATCTTTGCGGCGGTCAGCACGGCCATTGTCTGGTTCATTCTGAAAATGGTTGTCGGCATCCGCGTCTCGGAAGAGGCAGAGATTGCGGGGCTGGATACAGCGGAACTGGGCATGGAAGCCTATCCCGACTTTACCAAAGGCTGATCTTCCTCCCAGGATCGGTATTGAGAACCCGGGCGGAAACGTCCGGGTTTTTTTGCATGGAGTGATGTGGGCGGGGTGGTCAAAACAAAGAAAGGCCCGCATGAAGCGGGCCTTTTGGTTGGTAAGAAATCAGCAGGTAGCAGTCAAAGCTTGGACGACCATTCGTCGACTTGCTTTTCAGCTTCGTCTTTGCCGATCCCGTATTTCTCTTGGATCTTGCCAACCAGCTGGTCGCGCTGACCGCCGGCTTGGTCCAGCTCGTCATCAGTGAGATCGCCCCACTTTTCTTTGGCGGAGCCTTTGTACTGCTTCCATTTGCCTTGCACGATATCCCAGTTCATTTGACAACTCCTTCGTTTCAAGATGTACGCAATAATAACGCTCGCCCGACACTATGGTTCCGCTTATTTGGAGCCATTGCCGGGGTGGCGGCGGGGAAAGCCGATGTCCGCCATATTGTGGATGCTCGTGGTTTTGCCGGATGCCGCGAAGCTTCAATACCCGGTACAACATAAAAAATGCCCGCCGGTTTCCCGACGGGCATTCGCTGTGCCTATGCTGGGGATTTCCCAGAGAGGCGGGGTATATTACCCTTCGTACTCAGGCATTTCGCGCAGCTGGTCTTCGGTCATCGGGACCTGAACCATCACGTCACCGTCCTGATCGTTCCACAGGATGTCGACTTGGTCGATCTCGATGGCGACGGTGTGCGTCCCCATGCCGAGGAAGCCACCCACGTCCATGATCACGTGCGTTGCCGCGCCGTCGGCGTCGAGAACCAGATCGTCAACCGTTCCGATATCTTCGCCTTGTGTGCCGTGGGCGTTTGCACCGATCAGACGCTCGGCCGTGCGGTCCTCGGGGTTCATCTGGGTGTAGCCCTCGGGCGCACCTGCTGTGCCCATACGGTCGCCAGTCTGCGCTTGGCCAGTCTGAGTCTGGCCGGTCTGGGTCTGCATTTGGCCAGTTTGTGCTTGGTCGCTGCCAGCCTCTGTACCAACGGCGGTTGTGCCGCCGGTGGGGGTGGTCATGCTGGCATTATCGACTGCGCGGCGCGACTGGAAACCTTCGTTCAGGCGGTTTTCGTCCCATTCGGGCAGTGCTTCCAGCTGCTCTTCCGTCATCGCGGCCACGATGGAGAAGTCGTCAACGCCTTCAGCAGCGGTGGTACCCGTGGCAGTGCCACCGGCCGCATCGTCAGCAACGAAATACAGCTCGTTGATGTCAACCATCACAGTGCGTGCGCCCAGTCCAAGGAAGCCGCCCACGTCGATCAGAATGCCACGTACTTCGCCGTCCTTGGAGATAACAACGTCAGAGATGCTGCCAACGTCTTCCCAAGCATCACGCTCGCCAGTGAATGTCGCGCTGCTTTCCCAGCGGACGTTCTGGTTTGCCTGCATACCGTCGCCGCGAACGTTCATCGCCGCTTCGCTGCTCAGCGTGTAGAGGTTTTTGCCTGTGAAGTTCGATACGACAAATGCGGGGACGTTTTGGCCGGACATGCCAGCTTCGGCGCCTGTCTGTGCCGTTGCGCCGGTGGTGGTTGTGTCGGCGGTTTGGGCAACTGCGCCCATAGACGTCATAGCGACAATTGCAGTAGTCATCATGAGCTTTTTCATTTTGCGTCTCCTAAATAGTTTTCGGCCTCTCAAAGGCTCTGGATGGAAAACGCCCTCAATCAGCAATGGTTCCGCAGAAAAATACACGGTATACGTTTTTGCCATATAAAACATGTTGTTATGATCAATAAACAAAATTTTTCCGCCAGGACCATTTCGAGATCCTGATGGTTTCATTGAAAAGACTGCCGTGTATTCAATTCGTTGTGGTGGTTAGTTGGTATAATTAAAGGGGGCTTTGGCCCACATTCTTTAAATCACTTGCGTAATCGGTCTTTGCGGTCCCACAAGGATGTGGACGCTACCGGACACCACCCAGTAACGCGGACACTTGCAGTATGTTCCACAAAGATGAGCGTTTTCCGAAAAACCGAAGCGCGGCGGGTGGAATACCGCCGCGCCATGCGGTTCATGCGCAAGGTGTCGTGGAAATGCTTTGTCTGGCGGAGGCAGTAACGGAACGCCTCCGCAGGGTCAGGGGTCAGGGGTCAGGGGTCAGGTGACGGGTTGCGGCGCACCTGTTGCCATGTTTGTGCCGATATAGGGAAGCTTTTCTGCTTTCCACGCGGCAAAGCCACCTTCCAGATGCGCGATATGTGTCACGCCTGCCGCAATCGCGGCGCGGCTGACGCGTTCGCTCCGCACGCCCGAGCCGCAATGGAACACGATTTTCTTCTCTGATTGTCCCGGCAATTTGTTCGCGTTGAAAAACGCCATCGGCATCAGCAGCGCGCCCTCGATATGCTCGAACATATATTCCTGCGGCGTGCGGACATCGATCACGACCACCTCGTCGCGGGCGAAAGCTGCGGCAAGCTCGGCCGGAGTCCAGGTTTCAAAAACGGCGCCGTCGATGGTTTCGGTCTTCATGGCATCTATCCTTCCGGGGTTCTGGTCGCAGTCGGGTATATATCAAGGCGCGCGAGGGCCTCTTTGCAATGGGCGATCATCACATCGGAGAAGCGCTGCACCTTCGGATCACGGTATTTCCGGCTCGGCGAAAGGCAGGCAAGCTGGGTTGCGACAGGCGGTGTTGCTGTTGCCACGGGCACCAACCGGCCTGTGTGCAGATGTTCGGCCACCTCGAATAAAGGTTTCATCACGATGCCTGCCCCGTCCAGCGCCCAACTGGTGAGCACATCGCCGTCATCGGATTCAAGCGGGCCGGAAATATCGAAACGCTTCGGGCCGTCCGGGGTTTTGAGGGTCCATTGAAACTCCTTGGCCCCCGGAAAGCGCAGGTTCAGGCAGTCATGCCGGTCACGCAACAGCGCGGCTCCGTCCGCAGGCATCCCACGCCGCGCGATATAGTCGGGGGCTGCACACAACACGCGCGGACAATCGGCGATCACGCGCACCTTCAGGTCGCTATCCGTCAACGGTCCAAGGTGAAAGACCAGATCCAGCCCTTCACCTGTCACGTCGATCACACGGTCCGACAGGCGCAGGCGGATATCGATCTGCGGATAGTCCCGCTTGAACTGGGGCACGGCAGGCGCGATGAACCGCCGCCCTACACCCAAGGGTGCGGCGACAAACAAAGTGCCGCGCGGCGAGCGGGTGGCGGCCATCACCTCGGCCTCGGCCTCGTCGATGGTTTGCAGGATGCGTGTCGCCCCGTCATAGAACAGCCGCCCGTGATCCGTGGGGTTCAGCGCCCGCGTGGTGCGGTTGAACAGACGCACGCCCAGATGCTTCTCAAGCTCGGCGATCCGCGAGGAGGCGACAGCGGGAGAAGTGCGCTGATCCCGCGCTGCCGCGCTCATGCTGCCCAATTCATAGACACGCAGGAACATCCGGATATTGTTCACATAAGCCATTATCAGTCTTTGCTTGAAACTCTTGCGCTGATTGGAAGGATTAACAAACAAGTCACGCTAAGGGTAGCCTGATTGAAACCCTGTCCGAAGGAGAGCGCAATGTATGATCTGGCTGCGATGGGCGCATGGCTCGAATTTGCCGTCCGCTGGCTGCATGTGATCACTGCTATTGCGTGGATCGGCGCATCTTTCTACTTCATCGCGCTGGATCTGGGCCTGCACCGTGACCGCAACCTGCCTTCCGGCGCGGATGGCGAGGAGTGGCAGGTCCATGGCGGGGGGTTTTACCATATTCAGAAATATCTGGTCGCCCCCGACAATATGCCTGACGGTCTCATCTGGCACAAATGGCAAAGTTACTGGACATGGATCAGCGGGTTCATCCTGCTGGTGCTGGTCTATTATCTGGGCGCGGAGTTCTATCTGATCGACCCTGCCGTGATGGAACTAGCGGTCTGGCAGGCAGTGGCGCTCTCGGTGGCCTCGCTGGCCTTTGGCTGGGTCATCTACAACACGCTGTGCAAGGTTTTCGTCGATGCCAACCAAACGGGCCTCATGTTGGCGCTGTTCGTGGTGCTCGTGGCGATGTCCTACTTTTACGCCATCGTTTTTGCGGGGCGCGCCGCGATGCTGCATCTGGGGGCCTTTACCGCCACGATTATGAGCGGGAACGTGTTTTTCACCATCATCCCGAACCAGAAAATCGTGGTCGCCGATCTGATCGCAGGCCGCAAGCCCGATCCGAAATACGGCAAGATCGCCAAACAGCGCAGCACGCATAACAACTACCTGACGCTGCCGGTGATCTTCCTGATGCTGTCGAACCATTATCCGCTGGCGTTTGCGACAGAAAACACATGGATCATCGCCAGCCTTGTCTTCCTGATGGGGGTGACGATCCGTCATTATTTCAACTCGCTACATGCGCGCAAAGGCAACCCGACATGGACATGGGCGGCTACCACGATCATTTTCCTCGTGATCATGTGGCTCAGCACCGCGCCGGTGTTCCGCAGCGAAGCCCCGCAGCAGGTGCAGGGTGCAGCGCTGCGTTTCGCGCAGGCGGAGGGGTTCGACGAGGTGCATGATATCGTCATGGGTCGCTGCTCCATGTGCCATGCGGCAGAGCCGTTCTGGGAGGGGCTTTTGTGGGCGCCCAAAGGCGTGCGTCTGGACACGGAGGCGCATATCGCTAGTGCCGCGACGGCGATCTATCTGCAATCCGGTATCAGCCATGCCATGCCACCCGCGAACCTGTCCTATATGGCCGAGGAGGAGCGCGCGGCGATCGTGGCGTGGTACAAGGCGGCGACGGGCGGCTGAGCGCCAAAGGACCATCTGGGCAGTGGTCGAATCGGATCGCGCCATGCTAGGTCTAGGGGCATGGCTCAACCGAACCCCAATATAGGCGAGACTCGCCCTGTCATCCGGCAACTGGACGAGGCCGCGATCAACCGGATCGCGGCGGGCGAGGTGGTGGAGCGTCCTGCCTCGGCGGTCAAGGAACTGGTCGAGAACGCGCTGGACGCAGGCGCGCGCCGCATCGACATTGCCATGGCCGATGGCGGCAAGACCCTGATCCGCGTTAGCGACGACGGCTGCGGCATGACACCTGCGGAATTGCCGCTGGCCCTGTCGCGTCATGCGACCTCCAAGATCGACGGCTCGGACCTGCTCAATATCAACAGCTTCGGCTTCCGTGGCGAGGCGCTGCCCTCTCTGGGCGCTGTCGGGCGGCTGACGATCACCAGCCGCGCTGCGGGGCATGATGCGGCGCAGATCACCGTTGCGGGCGGGCAGGCCGGACCTGTGAAGCCTGCGGCCCTGACGGCTGGCACCGTGGTCGAATTGCGCGATCTCTTTTACGCGACGCCTGCGCGGCTCAAGTTCATGCGCACGGACCGCGCCGAGCAGCAGGCCGTCTCCGAGGTGATCAAGCGTCTGGCGATGGCCGAGCCTTTCGTTAGCTTCACGCTGCGCGATGTGTCAGGCGGCGGCGAGGGCCGCGTGCTGTTCCGTGCCGATGGCGAAACGGGCGATCTGTTCGATGCGCTGCACGGGCGGTTGGCCCGCGTTCTGGGCGGCGAGTTTGCCGATAATGCCCTGCGGATCGATGCGCAGCGCGAGGGGTTCCACCTTACCGGCTATGCCGCGTTGCCCACCTATTCGCGTGGTTCCTCCGTGGCGCAGTTCCTGTTCGTCAACGGACGGCCTGTGCAGGACCGTCTGCTGATCGGCGCGTTGCGCGGAGCCTATAGCGATTTTCTCAGCCGCGACAGGCATCCGGCGGCGGCGCTGTTTCTCGATTGCGATCCGCAGATGGTGGATGTGAATGTGCATCCTGCGAAATCCGAAGTGCGCTTTCGCGATCCCGGCATGGCGCGCGGCTTGATCGTGACCGCCTTGCGTCATGCCTTGGCCGAAGCGGGGCACCGCGCCTCCACGACGGTGGCGGCGGCCACCCTCGGCGCGTTCCGTTCGGAACCCGCCCTGCCGCACCAGCCCGCGCGCATCTACCAGATGGACCGCCCCAGCCTTGGTGCACGGCAGGCTTCCTATGCCGCGCAGGCACCCGGTTTTGCGGAAATGCCTGCCAGCAGCTATGCCGCGCGGGTCGAGGAGGCCTCGCCAGAGGTCGAGGAGACGGCGTTGCCGTTGGGCGCTGCCCGCGCACAGGTGCATGAGAATTACATCATCGCCCAGACCGAGAGCGGCATGGTCATCGTCGATCAGCACGCCGCCCACGAGCGGCTGGTCTACGAGCGTCTGAAACGCCAGATGGCCGAGTCCGGCATTGCCGCCCAAGCCCTGCTGATCCCCGAAATCGTGGAGCTTTCCCCCACAGATTGCGCCCGCCTGATGGAACATGCCGATGATCTGGCACGCCTTGGTCTTGGCATCGAGCCTTTTGGCGGCGGGGCCGTGGCCGTGCGCGAAACGCCCGCTTTGCTGGGGCCGGTCAATGCCCGTGCAATGGTGCTCGATATTCTTGACGAACTGGCCGATCAGGGGACCAGCACGGGCCTCCAGTCACAGCTTGAGGCAATCCTGAGCCGCGTTGCCTGTCACGGCTCTGTCCGCTCCGGTCGCCGGATGCGGGCCGAGGAGATGAACGCCCTGCTGCGCGAGATGGAGGAGACGCCGCATTCCGGCCAGTGCAACCATGGCCGCCCCACCTATGTCGAACTGAAACTGGCCGATATCGAACGGCTGTTCGGGCGCAGATGATTACCCTTAGCGATCAGAACTATGCGCTGGATGATCCGGTGGTGCTGCTGGCGCTGGCGGGGCTGGGCCTTGCCCTTTTGGTCGTGTTTCTGCTGATCCTCGCCCTGCGCGCGGCGGCGCGTTCTGCCAAGCTGGCCGAACCTCTGGCGCAGCAGATGGCCTATATGGCGGCACGGGTGCAGGGGCTGGGGGACGGGCAGCAACAACTCTCCGGCGGGCTGACCCATGTGGCCGAGGCGCAGGCGGCATCGCAGGCGCAGATGATGCGCCTGATGGAGCAGCGTCTGGCCAATGTGACCGGACAGATGACCGAAACGCTGCACGGTTCCGCGCGCCGCACCGCACAGTCCTTGGGCGAGTTGCAGCAACGCCTTGCTGCCATCGACAAGGCGCAGGACAACATCACCAAGCTTTCAGGCGATGTGCTGTCGTTGCAGGATATCCTGTCCAACAAACAGACGCGTGGGGCGTTTGGCGAGATCCAGTTGCACGATATCGTCGGCAAGGCGCTGCCCTCGGACAGCTACAAGATGCAGGCGACGCTCTCGAACGGCAGGCGCGCCGATTGCCTGATCCATCTGCCCAATCCGCCCGGTCCCATCGTGGTTGACAGCAAATTCCCGCTTGAGGCTTACGAGGCGTTGCGCCGCGCGGATAACCCGAACGATCTGAACCGCGCCGCCAGCTTGCTGCGCCAGTCTGTGCGGGCGCATATCAAGGCAATCTCCGAGCGTTATATCATCGAGGGTGAGACCGCTGATGGTGCGCTGATGTTCCTGCCGTCCGAGGCGGTTTATGCCGAACTCCACGCCAATTTCCCCGAGCTTGTGCGCGAAGGTTTCGCCGCGCGGGTCTGGATCGTCTCGCCCACCACCTGCATGGCCACGCTGCATACGATGCGCGCGATACTGAAGGATGCACGGATGCGCGAGCAGGCGGGCGCGATCCGGCGCGAACTGGGGCTTCTGGCGCAGGATATGGATCGCTTGGGCACGCGGGTCGAGAATCTGGACCGGCATTTCGGGCAGGCGGCACGGGATATCGCCGATATCAAAATCAGCGCCGAAAAGGCGGGGCGGCGCGCCAAGCGGTTGGATAATTTCGATTTCGAGGATGTGGTGCCTGAGGTTGACCCCGCCACCCGCCCCCTCGTTTTGGCCCCGACGATGCGTCAGGACGGCTGAGCTTATGGCTTAACGCAAACAGGCGGCCACAAGGGCCGCCTGCCAGAGTGCTACCTCAGATGCGGAAGAACGGCTGCGCGATGCGCGGGATCAGCTTGTTGAAGCGCAACGGCGCATCGGTTGCCGCAAGGCAGATACAATCCTCGCCGATATCGGCAATCGGCGTATGGTTCAGCGACTCGTCCGCGATCTCGATATCGCCGGGGCCGAAGCGATCCGTCTCGTCCACGAATGCGCCTTGCAGAACCAGTGTCAGCTCCATCCCGCGATGCCCGTGATCGGGCACGGCTGTGCCTGCGGGGATATAGAGAAGGCGGGCCAATGCCTGTTTCGAGGTCGGCAGAATAGCCTGCTTCACGCCCATCCCGATGGAGCGCCATTTCACCTTGTCCAGATCGCCGCCCACATATTCCTGCAACGGTGCGGGCAACACGGATTTGCCGCGCTTGGCCGTTGCAGGCTTGATCATATCCGCCACTGCGCCGGAATTGATCAGCCGCATGGTTTCGGCAAAGCTGCTTTCCGCTATGGGCACGGTTTGCGCGTCGTCCATCAAGGCGCCGCCGACGCTGTCGAAACTGGCCAGTCTTGCCCGACATTCATCGCACATCGACACATGCGCCGCGACGATGAGGTTGAAGGCCTCGGGCAGCGTTCCGGCTGAATAGGCCATCAGCAGGGAATCCGTCAGGTGGTGTTTCACATTGCTCATTTCTGTCATCACTTCATAGCATGGCGTAGTCTGTCCAACGCCAATCTGATGCGGGATTTGATCGTGCCAAGGGGCAGTCCGGTCTGTTCCGCGATTTCGCTATGCGACAGATCGCCGAAATAGGCCTTTTCGATCAATTCCCTTTGTTTCGCGGGCAGGGCGGCGATTGCGCGCCCCAATTGTTCACTCTCCTGTTGCAGGCTCAGGACATCTTCCTGATCCGGCTCCTGTTCGGGGCCCCATTCCAGATCTTCCGGCTCGGGGCGGCGCTGCTTTCGCAGGGCGTCAATCTTGCGGTTCCGGGCGATCGTGAAGACCCAAGTCGCAACTGATGCGCGCGACGGATCGAACAGATGCGCCTTGTGCCACAGGGTTGCCATAACTTCCTGCGTGCATTCCTCAGCGAGCGTCGCATCCGCACCGGACCGCATGAGAAAGGCCTTCACACGCGGTGCAAAGTACTGAAACAGCTCGGCGAAGGCCGATTGGTCCTTGTGATCCCTGATCAGGGACATTTGGGTGATCCATGCACCTGGATCGTATTTTTTCTTCATGGCCACGGGCTGCGCCTTCACGGGCAATTCAGTCTTCGCCCCTCTCCTAGCATGCAGGGCAGGCAGGCACGAGGCGACATTTGGTTCCGAAGGATCAACCACATTGAACATAAAAGGAATACGCCGATTGCCAGATGGCGGATCACCTTCGCGTGCAATATTTCCCGAAATCATCCAAAAGCGAAGATGATGCGTATCCCCGTTATAACAATCGTGAAAAGTCGGAGCCCAACCTAGATGCCATTTGAAGCGGGTCGTGTTGCCCCAAAAAAGATAGCCGTCATCGGTGCAGGTATTTCAGGGATGGGAGCGGCGCATATGTTGGCTGAAACCCATCATGTGACCCTGTTCGAAGCAGAACCCAGACTGGGCGGACATGCCCGTACCATCATCGCCGGAAAGCGCGGTGACCAGCCGGTCGATACAGGGTTTATCGTTTTCAACTATGCCAACTATCCGCACATGGCCGCCTTGTTCGAGCGGCTTGATGTGCCTGTTGTCAAATCAACCATGAGTTTCGGGGCCTCCCTGAGGGGCGGTGAACTGGAATATGCGCTGACCAGCCTTTCCGCGCTGTTTGCGCAGAAACGCAATGTCGCGAACCCCAAGTTTCTGGGCATGGTGCGCGATATCATGCGGTTCAACGCCCGCGCGCTGGAGATCGCACAGGACCGGACGTTGACGACAGGCCAGTTCCTGCAAAAGCTGGGAACGGGCGACTGGTTCCGCGACTACTATCTTCTCCCGCTGTCCGGCGCGATCTGGTCTACGCCGGTGGAACAGATCATGGAATTTCCCGCCCATGCGATGATCCAGTTCTTCGAGAACCACGCGTTGCTGAACACGACCGGCCAGCATCAATGGTACACGGTGCAGGGCGGCTCGGTCGAATATGTCCGCCGTCTGGGGGACGCCTTGCGCGCGCAGGGCGTGACCTTCCGCCTTGGCACGCCTGTGGACGCGGTGCGCCGCCCCGATCTGGGGGTCGAGATCAAGGTGAAGGGCGGGGAGTGGCAGCATTTCGACGAGGTGATCTTTGCCACACATTCCGATGATTCCCTGTCGCTGATTTCCGATGCGACGGCAGAGGAGCGGACCAATCTCGGCGCTATAGCCTACCAGCCCAATGATATCGTGCTGCACGCCGACCCGTCTGTCATGCCGCGTCGCAAGGTTGTGTGGTCCTCGTGGAACTACACCGAGATCATGGGCAAGCAATCCGACAAGATCGATCTGACCTACTGGATGAACTCGTTGCAACCGATCCCGAAGGATGATCCGCATTTCGTGACGCTGAACAGCACCCGACCGATCCGGGAAGAGCTGATCTATGACCGCGTTACCCTGCGCCATCCTGTCTATGACCTCACCGCTCTGGACGCGCAACAACGGGTCCGCGCCACGAACGGGACGCGGAATACATGGTTCTGCGGGGCGTGGATGCGCCACGGCTTCCATGAGGACGGGCTTGCCAGCGCGGTGGATGTGGTGGATGCCCTGCGGCGCACCGATGTTGCGTTGGTGGCCGCCCAGTGAACAGGATCGACCATATCGCGGGCTATACATGGCACGGGCGCAAGGGCGCGGTCGAAAATGCCTTTCGCTACGGCGTCGACTATCTGCTGCTTGACGCCGAGAGGCCGCAGCCGATGCCCGCACTTTTCAAGCGCAACAAGGGTGGGCTCACCTCGGTCTGGGATAGTGATCACGGCGGGCCACCCAAACAGGGCCAAGGTGCGCCTTGGGTGCGCGCCGTGCTGGCCGCGAACGGAATCGAGCTGCCTGCGCGGATCGAATTGCTCACACAACCGCGCGTTCTGGGGCATGTGTTCAATCCGGTATCGTTCTGGCTGTGCCGTGACGCGGACGCGGCGTTGCGCGTGGTCATTGCCGAGGTGACGAATACATTCGGGGACCGCCATTCCTATCTGGTGCACCGGCAGGACCACGGTGTCATCACCGCCGAGGACCGGCTCATCGCGACCAAACTGATGCATGTGAGCCCGTTCCAGCCGGTCGAGGGCGGCTACGAGTTCCGCTTTGACATACGCCCGGACCGGATCGGAATCTGGATCGACTATACCGGCGGCAATGGCGGCGTGATTGCCACGTTGGTCGGAGACCGCAAGCCGCTCAGCAATGTCGGCATTCTGGCTGCCGTTTTGCGCCGCCCCTTCGGATCGCGCCGCGTGCTGGCGCTGATCCATTGGCAGGCGCTCAAGCTCTGGTGGAAAGGGGCAGGGTATCGCCCGCGCCCCGAACCACCCGTGGAAGAGGTGAGCCGGTGAGCACGCGCCGGATTTCCTTGCCAGCCTACGCCGTGTTCGCCGCACTTCTGGCGGCGGCGGGACTGCCGATCTATATCCATGCGCCCAAAGCCTACGTCGATGAATACGGCGTATCTCTGGCCGCATTGGGGGCTGTGCTATTCGGCCTGCGCCTGTTCGATGTGATACAGGACCCGCTGCTGGGCAGGCTGGCCGGTCTTCTCAGGCACCAGCGCGCGCTGGCGGTGACCGGCGGCGTAACCCTCATGGTTCTGGCCATGCTGGGGCTGTTCGCCGTTGTCCCGCCGATCTCGCCGCTGGTCTGGTTCGCCATCATGCTGGCGGGCGTGTTCTCGGCCTTCAGCTTTCTGACGATCTGCTTCTATGCCCAAGGTGTCCAGACTGCGGACGAGATGGAGGGCGCGGGGCATTTGCGGCTGGCGCGCTGGCGCGAGACCGGCGCGTTGCTGGGCGTCTGCGTTGCGGCAGTGATGCCCGTGGTGCTTGGCGGTTTTGCGGGTTTTGCGCTCGGTTTTGCCATTCTGGGCGTGACTGCCCTTTGGATGATGCGCGGCGAGTGGGGCAGCAAGGGCGATATCCCCGAAGCCGGTTTCGCGCCGGTTCTGCAAGACAAGATCGCGCGCCGCCTGCTGCTGATCGCGCTGTTCAACGCCGCCCCTGTTGCTGTCAGCTCCACATTGTTCCTGTTTTTCGTCGAAAGCCGCCTTGCAGCCCCTGGCTGGGAGGGGCCGTTCCTGCTGTTGTTCTTTCTATCCGCTGCGGTTGCGGCACCGTTCTGGGGCCGCGCGGCCGAGATTTACGGCCCCAAGCGCGTTTTGCTGGCCGCGATGGTGCTGGCCATCACCGCCTTCGGCTTTGCGATCCTGCTGGGGGCAGGGGATGTCTGGGCTTTTGCGGCGATCTGCATCGCGTCGGGGGCGGCGCTGGGCGCTGACCTGACGATCCTGCCCGCTATTTTTGCCTCACGCATGGCCAAAATCGCGCCCGGGGCTGCCGGCGCCTTCGGGCTGTGGTCTTTCGTCTCGAAGCTTTCTCTTGCCTTTGCGGCCATCGCTCTGTTGCCCGCACTGGAAATGGCGGGCTTTCGCGCCGGAGCCGAAAACAGCGAAAGCGCGCTCTGGGCGCTGAGCCTTGCCTACGGACTGGTGCCCTGTGTTCTGAAGCTGTTTGCGATCGGCCTGTTGGCCACCACTCACTGGAAGGAGGACTAGATGACCGATCCAATCCTATTCTTTGCCTTGGGTGTGCTTTGCATATTGGTCCTTCTATGGGTGAAGGCGCGCTTTTGGTCCTTCACGGCGCAAAGACCGCAGGATTACGCGATGGGCGGCCCGCAATTCGACCTGCGCGAACATCTGCGCGGCCCGATCCTGTGCGAAGGCGTCATCTATGGCCCTCTCGGGCGTGTCACCTCGCGGTTCGTCGGAAAGTTCGAGGCGCATTGGGATGGCAACCGCGGTGTGATGCGCGAGCATTTCATCTATGACAGCGGCGCTACACAGGATCGGGAATGGCGTCTGGAACTGGGCAATGACGGCAACATCAAAGCGGATGCGGATGATCTTGTGCGCCCCGGTCATGGCCAGATGCGCGGCTCCGCTGTGCAACTGAACTATACAATCCGGATGCCCGAAGATGCGGGAGGGCATGTGCTGGATACCGTTGACTGGATGTACCTTGCCCCCAATGGTACGATTATAAACCGGAGCCAGTTCCGTAAGTTCGGAGTTCCTGTAGCAGAACTGGTGGCAACAATGCGAAGGGTAGATGCGGTATGATGAACTGGCAAGGCAAGCGGTACTGGCTGATCGGTGCGAGCGAGGGTCTGGGGGCGGCACTGGCCCGCAAGCTGAGCAGCGCGGGGGTCGAGGTGATCCTGTCCGCGCGCAGCGAGGACCGTCTCAAGGAACTGGTCGCCGAACTGCCCGGTGTCGCCTCCTATGTGACCGTCGATGTCAGTGACCGCGCCAGCGTCGAGGCGGCTGCCGAAAAAGTCGGCCAGATCGACGGTATGGTCTACCTCGCAGGCGTCTACTGGCCGATGAAGACGCAGGAGTGGAATGCAGAACAGGCCGAAGCCATGGCCGATGTGAACTTTACCGGCGCGATGCGTGCGGTGGGGGCGGTTGTCCCCGCGATGGTGGCGCGTGATGCTGGCCATATCGTGATAACCGGTTCGCTCTCGGGCTTTCGCGGCTTGCCCGGCGCGATCGGCTATTCAGCTTCCAAAGCGGGAACGATGGCGCTGGCGGAAAGCCTTCATGCGGATCTGTGGAAAACGGGTGTGCGCATTCAGGTGGCTAATCCGGGTTTCATCCGCACCCGCCTGACCGACAAGAACGATTTCAAGATGCCCTTCCTGATGGAGCCGGAAGACGCGGCGCAGGAGGTCTTTGAATTGATGAACGACGAGGGCACCTTCAAGCGCAGTTTCCCGCGCGGCTTCAGCCTGCTGTTCCGCGCCTCGCAGTTCATGCCGGACTGGATGTATTACCGTTTGTTTGCGTGAGGTCAAAGACGCCTCTGTTTGGAGGGGTCACTCCTGTGTGGCATAGTGCCAACAGGAGGACCCCGCCATGCTGGAAATTTCCATCACCAAGATCGCCCATGTGATCCTGATGTCGCGCGAACTGGAACGCGCCGAAGGAGAATTGCGCGCCTTTCTCGAACGTCTGAACGAAGAAGAGCAAACCAGCCTCGTCGCGCTGATGTGGATCGGGCGCGGTGCGTTTGAGCCCGAGGAGTTGGCCGAGGCCATCCGCACCGCTGCCGAAGAGGCGACCACCCCGACGGCCGACTACCTGTTGGGAACGCCGCACCTCTCCGATCACCTCGAAAACGGGTTGGATGCGTTGGGGCTGTCAGCTGCCGACGAAGAAGATGACTTGATTCGTGGCGGTTAGCCTATCTTAGCGTCATGATTCGGGGATGCATGACCTGATCTGTGCATTTGCGAACCTTCTTCGTGCAGCCGTTGACAAATGGGCTGGATTTACGTCCCGGCAAAGCAAGTCAAACGGCTGCCTCTTTGGCGACTTTCGATGAGGCTTCGTGAGGAGTATTTCATTCGAAACTGAGAATGTGATTGCCTTGTCTTTGTTAAACAAGGGTAAATTTCGATAGATCACCCGTTTTCGGATTAGTTTCAACCTTCAAGATCGCTTGACTACACATTCCCTTGAGCAGCCGTGCTTTGATTGTGCGCTGATGCATAGACATATTGGGTGCAGATCAAAAACGATCGTAAACGTTGAAGGAGTTACACGATGAAACGCATTATCATGACCGCTATCGCTGCCGCCACATTCGGTTCGGCCGCTTATGCTACACCCGCCACGACAGACACACTGATGACCCGTTCGGAGCCCGCAACCGTGACCGTATTCGAGCGTGATCGCGGCATCAATGGCAGCGACACAGCAACGGCGACCGCCGGAGCACCCTCGATGGTCGATGCCGAGCTGTATCTTGAACCCCGCGATCAGGCGATTGCTGAAAACGGTCAGGTGACCGTCTACACCTTCGCTTCTGCGCCCGACAACAGCGCCGTGACATTCGGCCCGCGGTAATCGCGCAAACCGACGCGGACTATTAACCGCGTCTTGAGCAGCTCCCCGTTGTTCAAAAACCCCGCTCCGGTTTGTCCGGGGCGGGGTTTTCCATTTCTTGCAGGCGCCCTCGCACCCGACGCGGTTGATCAGGCCGCTGTGCGATCCACGATCTGCAGATGCTGTGCCAGCTTGCCGATCTCGGCCATCCAGCTCTCGATCAGCTTGGGATCGTGCGGTGCCGCGGTCACGCCTGTCGGCACCTCGCCCGCCAGAACGGCCTCGACAGCCAGCGAGACCGGCACCGAGACAAGACGCGCCATCGCCGTGCCTTTTGCATCGCCCGATGCATCCATCACATAGGATTTGTGCCACATGGTCTTGCCGTCTTTCTCGGCCTTCAACTCGACGCAAAGCACCACGCGATCCGGTTCGCCCTCGTCATAGGCATTCTCGGCCCAGAACTGGTCGGACATTTCCTTGAGGCGGGCATCGCCCTCGGGACCGGAAAGGCGCTCGATCTCGGCAAAAACGTCGGCCCATGCCTCCGACCAGCCGTTCAGGCGCAAGGTACCACGCACGAAGTCGCGCACGGGCCATTCCGGATCAAAGCGGTAGTCTTCCATGAACGGCACGGAATCGCGGTTCGGATAGACTTCGAAAGTCTCGGGCGTGGGCAGCGGCGCATCATAGCTGCTCAGCGCGTTCCACGGACGATCCACACGCAGCTCGGAAAAGTCACGAACGGAGCGCGATGGCGAGCGCAGCGCCTTCAACACGCCCAGCGGCGACCAGCTGAACTTGTACCGGAACGGATTGGGGATCTTGGGCACCCCGCCGCAATAGGACAGAAAAGAAAGCTCGTTGCCCGCATCATAGGCATCCGAGGCGCGGTATGCGGCCACAAGATGATGCGCCATCAGATGGTCGATGCCCGGGTCAAGGCCGACCTCGTTGACCGAATGCAGACCCTTCTCGCGGAACGCCGCGTCCAGCGCGCGCATTTCGGGCGCGATATAGGAGGAGGACACAAAATGCGCGTCTTTCGTAAGGCAAAGCTGCGCCAGAGGCACATGCCAGTCGGCGGGTAGCATCGACACGACAACGTCGCCTTTCTGCAGGTCTTCGCCCAGTGCCTCGATATCGAAGGCCTTGATCCGGTCCGTCAGATCGCCGACGGCGTCCTGCGCCTTGCCGGTCGAGCGGTTCCACACAGTCACGTCCTGCCCCGCCTCGATCAGGCGTCGCAGGCCGGGGACGGCGGACAGGCCGGTTCCGCACCAATGGATTGTCATGGGCTTTCCTTTCCTTACTTGAATTTCAGTTTGGCTGTCACGATAGCGATCATCGCCGATACCGAGACGATATTCGCCAGAATCAACGGCCAATCCATGATCATGACCCCGTAGGCGAGCCACAAGGTAACCGTGGCCAGAAACAACACCTGCGCGCTCAGCGAAAGGCTGCGCGTGTCGCGCGTGCGCCAGACCTGCAACGCCTGCGGGATCCAGCAGATCGTGCCCAGCATGGCCGCGGCATAGCCGATGTAAAGGGGTGTCATGTCAGACCTTTGCCAGATGGGTCACATAGGTATCGCGGGCCCGCTGCCAGACGCCGCTTTCCAGATTCGTGAGTGTCGTCAGGCTTGGCAAAAGCTGTGCCGCGTAATCCTGAGAGCTTTCCACCGGAAGCATCGAGGGCAGATTGTCGATCGCTGTCACATCCAGCGGTGGTGCATCATGCACGCGCAGCGCGGGCGCGGCCCATGTGGTCGTCCGGTCATAAACCTTGATGGGGGAAAAGTCGCTGGTCGGATCGCAGGCGATATCACCGATCACGGTGAGGCGGCGCGCCTCGTGCGCGGCAGTTGCAGGCACGAAGACAGGTGTGCCGGGCCGTGCGAGGATACAGTTGAGAAAGATCTCGTGCTCCATGATCTGCGGGAAGGGGCCGCCACTGGCCGTCTCGGCCATGTCCCAGCGGGTCACATTCATGCCCATCGCCTCGCAAAGATCCGACGCGCCTGTGCCGACGCGCCCCAGCGCACCGATCACGATGGCGCGGGGCGGGGCCTGCTCGATGCGGCGCATCTCCTCGGTCAGGTCCGCCACCAGCGCATCGCGTCCTGCATAGACCCCGACAGCGCCGCAGATTTCGTCGCGCTGCTGGGCCAGCCAGCATTTGAGCGCCACCGCTGCTCCGGCAAACCCGGCCCAGTAGCCGAAAGCTGCAACACGGCGCCCGTCCGTATCGACCAAATATTCCAGATCATAGAGCGTGCCGCCGCCTGCCTTGAACCGCCGGAGCAGGTCCTGCCCCGCTGGCTGCCCCTTGAAGGCATGGCCGAACATGATGTGCCGATGCGGCAGGGGCGTGCCATCCTCGGGCAGTTCCTTCAGGCCGAAGATGATCGCATCCTCGGGTGCCTGCGGCCAGGAGTTCTGCGCCGCGATCTCGGCCCCGGCCTTGCGATAGCCCTCGATGGCAATGGCCCGCACATCACTGTCCTCGACCGTGACGCGGATGCCAGCCGCGATCAGGGCGGCACAGCCTTCGGGGGTCAGGCCAACCCGTTCCTCGTTCTCCCGCTGCTCGGCGCGGACCCACAGATGCGTCATGTGATTTGTCTTTCAGCAGGTGATATTGCGCGCAGCATAGCCAAGGGTATGCGCGGCTTAAAGATGCGTTTGCGCATATTGCCGGTCAGGATGATCCAGATGCGGCACGGCGTTGAACTGGGTCAGCGCCATCTCGCTGCCCAGACGATGCAGGCGATGCACTGAAGTGTTCATGATCGCGATGCAAGCCTTTGCGAATGCGGGCGTGCCAAGCCCCATCGTCTGCCGCAGTACCATCCCGATCAGCCCGCCGGAGGTGACCACCAGTGCAGGCCCGCGCCCCGCCGCGATCTCGGCCATGGCATCGGTGACGCGGCTCTGGAAATCGCCGAAACTCTCGGGCGGCGTGTCGATCTCGCCCGCCTCCCACGCGGCCAACAGGCGCGGCATATAGGTCACGAACCCTTCGCGCGTGTCGGGAAGCGGTGCGCCGTGCTGCGTGCCGTAAAGCTGGGCGAGGGTGAAGAATTCCATCTCGTTGAGCCGCGCATCCTGCACGATTTCGGCATGGCGGCCCGCGCCCATCGCCGCTGCGGTCTCGATATGGCGGGTCAGGGTGCCGCAATAGACCCGCTCGATCGTCTCGCGTGTGTCGGTCAGATGCTCGCCCAGCCATGCGGCCTGCTGATGGCCCAAAGGGCTGAGGCTGTCATAGGCGTGTTCATCCCGCGCCCCGGTTTGGGCCTGACCGTGCCGGACAAGTGTGATCTGTGACATCGGGGCCTCCGCCTTGCTGCGCGGCAGACCTAGGACAGAGCGCAGACCAAGACAACCGGCAAAGCGGTGGATGGACATCCCCTGCGGATCAAGGTTTTGTACGGGGCAAGGGGTCACGCGGACAGGAGATATGGCAATGCAGGTGAACAGCGAGCGGTTTTTACAGGATCTCCACGACCTGCGGCAATTCGGGGCCTCCGGCGTGGGCAAAGGGGTTGTGCGTCCCGCGTTCTCGCCCGCCGATGTTGCGGCGCGGGAATGGCTGGCCGAACGGATGCGCGCGGCAGGGCTGGAGCCGCGCTTTGATGCGGTGGGCAATCTGTTCGGTCTGGCCGAGGGGCGCTCGCTGCTGATGGGGTCGCATAGCGACAGCCAGCCCGAAGGCGGCTGGCTTGACGGCGCGCTGGGTGTCGTCATGGCCTTGGAAGTGGCGCGGGCCTCGCAAGAGGCGGGCGGACCGGCTGTTTCCGTGGCCAATTTTCAGGACGAGGAGGGCCGTTTCGGCGTCACCACAGGCAGCGCGATCTGGGCGGGACACCTGCCGCTGGACCGCGCGGACGCCCTGACCGACAGCGCAGGTGTCAGCTTCGCGCAGGCGCGCGCCAGCATGGCGCATCTGGCAGGCGAGCGCATCGACCCCGCACGCTTCACCGGCTTTGTGGAGTGCCATATCGAGCAGGGGCCTTGGCTGCACGAGGCTGGCGAGGCTATCGGGGTGGTAACGGATATCGTCGGCATCCGTGACATGACCGTCACGATGGAGGGCGAGCAGAACCATGCGGGCACCACCCCGATGCACCGCCGCCGCGATGCGTTTCAGGCGCTGTCGGCCTTCAACACCGCGCTCAACGACCGGCTCCGCAACATCGTCACCCCGCAATCGGTCTGGACCATCGGCCATGTCAGCCTGCATCCCGGCGCCCATTCCATCGTGCCCGGGCGGGTCACCTTCTCGATGCAGTGGCGCGACGGTGACAGCACCCGCCTGAAAAGGATGGAGGACGTCATACGCCAGACCGCCGCAGAAATCGCGGCTGAGCATGGCATGACGCTGTCCTTTTCCGGCATGCTGGGGCTGGAGCCTGTGGCGATGGACCCAGCGCTGCGCGCGGCTCTCAGCGCCGCTGCCACCGAACTGGTCCCCGGACGCTGGCGCGATATGCAATCCGGCGCCTTGCATGATGCCACCAATGTCGCCGCGCTGATGCCTGCGGCGATGATGTTCGTGCCCTCCATCGGCGGGATCAGCCATGCCTTCACCGAGGACACGGCGGAGGATGATCTGGTCGCTGGCCTCAACGTCATGGCCCGCGCCTTGCCCGCGCTTGCAAACGTGCGATGACCCTGCTTCTTCTTGCCTCAGATATTCGGCTTTTATGGGGCGGATGCACCAAGCGCGGAGGGTATATAGCATGACACCGCTATCCGATCTGATTGCACAGGGCCGCGGGCAAACCGCCGCCGATATCGTGTTGCGTGGCGGCAAGGTGCTGGATCTGGTTACCGGCGCGCTGCTTGAGGGCGACGTCGCCATCTGCGGCGAGACCATCGTGGGTACCTGTGCCAGCTACGAGGGGCGGCAGGTCATCGACGTGACCGGGCTGATCCTTGTGCCGGGTCTTATCGACACCCATCTGCATATCGAAAGCTCGCTGGTCACGCCGTTCGAGTTCGACCGCTGCGTTGCGCCGCGCGGGGTCACCACGGCGATCTGCGACCCTCACGAAATTGCCAATGTTATCGGCTCTGACGGCATCCGCTATTTCCAGCAGGCCTCCGAACACACGCTGATGGATATTCGCGTGCAACTGTCCTCCTGCGTGCCCTCGACCGAGATGGAAACCGCAGGCGCGCGGATCGAGGCAGCAGAACTGGCCGCTCTGATGGGCCACCCTTCGGGCATCGGGCTGGCCGAGATGATGAACTACCCCGGCGTTCTGGCCGCCGATCCGGGGCTGCTTGCCAAGCTCGATCTGTTCCGGGGCGGCCATATCGACGGCCATGCCCCGCAACTGACGGGCCGTGATCTCAACGGCTATATCGCAGCGGGTATCCGCACCGAGCATGAGGCGACAACCGCAGAAGAGGCGCGCGAGAAGCTGCAAAAAGGGATGCGCGTGCTGATCCGCGAAGGCTCTGTCAGCAAGGATATGGACGCCCTCGCGCCACTGCTCGACGATCTGACGGCGCCTTACATGTGCCTGTGTACCGATGACCGCAATCCGTTGGATATCGCGGAGCATGGTCATCTCGATTACATGATCCGTAGCCTGATCGCGCGTGGTGTGCCTGCGCTGGCTGCTTACCGCGCCGCCAGCCTGTCTGCGGCAGAGGCGTTCGGGCTGAAGGATCGCGGCCTTATCGCGCCGGGCAAACGCGCCGATATCGTGGCGCTGGACAGTCTTGAGGGATGCCATGCACGAATGGTCTTTTGCGGCGGCGTGCAGGTGAGCGATGCCGCCTTTGCCGCGCGCCCCTCGGTCCCGCCCGTCGGGCGGTCCTCCGTCAAGGCCCCGCCTGTCACGGCGCGGGATTTCCGCACTGGCGGCAACCGCGAGACAACGGATGTGATCGGTATACGCGAAGGCAAGATCATCACCGAACATCTGCACGAGGTGATCCCGATCACCGATGGCGACAAACGTCCCGATCCGGCCCGCGACCTGATCAAGATCGCGGTGATTGAACGGCACGGCAAGAACGGCAATATCGCCACCGGATTTGTGCGCGGCTTCGGGCTACAGGCCGGTGCCATCGCCTCGACCGTGTGCCACGATCACCACAACATCGCCGTGGTCGGCGTGGACTATGACGATATGGCGCGCGCGGCCAACCATCTGGGGCAGATCGAGGGCGGGTTTGTCGTGGTCAGGAACGGCAAGGTTCTGGCCGAACTGGCGCTGCCTGTCGCTGGCTTGATGAGTCTCGAGCCGTTCGAGGTTTTGCGTGACCGTCTGGTCGATCTTCGCGCCGCCGCCCGCAGCCTTGGCGTGACATTGGAAGAGCCCTTTCTGCAACTGGCCTTTCTGGCGCTGCCGGTCATACCCGCGCTCAAGATCACGGATCGCGGGCTGGTCGATGTGATAAAATTCGAGATTATCGGCTGACCCGTTCTCCCATATGGCACCAAAAATCGTTGCGTCACTGCGCTTATTCCGCATGGCAAAATGGCATTCCACTGATTGACGGGTGTGGCCCGAGGCACTACCGTCCGAGGCAATTCGGGAGGATACCATGACTGAGACCACAGCCATCAACGATTGCATTTCAATTGAGCGGACAGGCGACGTCGCCCTGATCTGCATTGATAACCCGCCGGTCAATGCCACAGGTCAGGCCGTGCGCCAAGGCTTGCAGGACGCGATCGAACGCCTGTCGGCAGAGGGCAGCGCCCGCGCGATTGCCATTTATGCGGCGGGCCGCACGTTCGTCGCCGGAGCAGATATCCGCGAGTTCGGCAAACCCTTCGTGCCGCCTGCGCTGCCGGATGTGTTCAACATCATCGAAGCCTCGGAAATCCCCGTCATATCGGTCCTGCATGGCACCGCTCTGGGCGGCGGGCTGGAACTGGCTTTGTCCACCCATGCCCGTGTCGGGATCGAGGGACTGAAAGTCGGCCTGCCGGAGATTCTGCTGGGTCTGCTGCCGGGGGCAGGGGGCACGCAGCGCCTGCCGCGTCTGACGGGTATTCCCTTCGCGCTGGAGATGATCCTGTCGGGTCGTCAGGTGCGCGGGGACGAGGCGCTCAAGGCGGGCATTATTGACCGGCTGGAGGCGGGCGATCCCCGCGAGGTGGCGCTGAAAGCGGCGCAGGATGTGGTCGCCGGCACGCTCAAGACACGGCGCACCGACCAGATCGCGACGGTTCCCGATGACGCCGCTCTGACCGAGACGGCGGACAAGCTCCGCAAAACCCACGCGCATCTGTTCTCGCCGCATAAATGCGTCGAGGCTGTCGCGGCCTCTACCAAACCCCTGTCCGAGGGGCTGGCCATCGAGCGCGCCGCCTTCATGGAATGTATGGACACACCCCAGCGCAGCGGCCTGATCCACGCCTTCTTCGGCGAGCGTGCGGTGAGCAATATTCCCGAAGCCAAAGGCCCCGCCCGCGAGATCGCGCATGTCGGCATCATCGGCGGCGGCACGATGGGGTCGGGCATCGCCACGGCCTGCCTGCTGGCGGGCCTCAAGGTCACGCTGATCGAGGTAAAGCAGGACGGTCTGGATCGCGGTATCGCCACGATCAGCGGCAATCTGGATGGTGCAGTCAAGCGCGGCAAGCTCAAGGCCGACAAGCGCGCGGCGACAGATGCGATGCTGACGCCCTCACTCGACATGCAGGCGCTGGCAGATGTCGATCTGGTCATCGAGGCCGTGTTCGAGGATATGGCCGTCAAGAAAGACATTTTCGGCAAGCTCGACACGATCTGCAAGCCGGGGGCAATCCTCGCCTCCAACACCTCCTATCTGGATGTGGACGAAATCGCCGCCAGCACCTCGCGCCCGCAGGATGTGATCGGTCTGCATTTCTTCAGCCCCGCCCATGTGATGCGGCTGTTGGAGATTGTCGTGGCCGACAAAACCGCCCCCGATGTCGTGGCCAGCGGCTTTGCGCTCGCGAAAAAGCTGGGCAAGGTCGGCGTGCGCGCAGGCGTTTGTGACGGCTTCATCGGCAACCGCATTCTGGCGCATTACAGCAAAACCGCCTCCTACCTCGTGATGGACGGGGCCACCCCGCAGCAGGTTGATAGTGCTCTCGAGGGTTTCGGTTTCGCCATGGGGCCGCACAAGGTGGGCGATCTGGCAGGGCTTGATATCGGCTGGATGACCCGCAAGCGCAAGGCGGCGAACCGCGACCCGAACGAGCGTTACGCCGGTGCCGTGGCTGACCGGATTTGTGAGGAAGGCTGGTTCGGGCGCAAGACCGGCAAGGGCTATTATGTCTATGATGGCAAGGACACCAGCCCCAACCCGGCTGTTGACACGTTCATCAAGGAAGAGCGTGAAAAAGCAGGCATCACCCCGCGCAGCTTCACCGATCAGGAGATCGTGGACCGCTACATGACCGCGATGATCGTCGAGGCCGCCCGCGTGGTCGAGGACGGCACCGCCAAACGTCCGCTCGATGTCGATATGGTGTTCCTGTTCGGCTACGGCTTCCCGCGCCATCGCGGCGGGCCGCTCCACTATGCCGATACGATTGGTGCAAGCGCCCTCGTAGACCGCATCAAGGCTTACGCAAAAGAAGATGCGACCTATTGGCAGGTGCCCGCCCTGCTTGAAAAGATGGCCGCGAACGGCACATCATTCGCAGATATGAACAAGGAGGCCTAAGATGGACCTGAGTTTTTCCGCAGAAGAAACCGCCTTTCGTGACGAAGTCCGCAGCTATCTGGCTGAAAATCTGCCCAAGCGGATTTCGGATGCGGTCCGCAACGGCGGCGAACTGACCAAAGAGATGCTCGAGGAATGGCACGCCATCCTTAACGCCAAGGGCTGGCTCGCCACCACATGGGGCGTCGAATTCGGCGGCCCCGGCTGGACGCCCGTTCAGAAACACATCTTCGAGGAAGAATGCTGCCGCGCCTATGCGCCGCGCATCGTGCCTTTCGGGCTGAACATGCTGGGGCCGGTGCTGCAGGAATTCGGCTCCAAGGAACAGCAGGAGACGATCCTGCCGCGCATTCTCGACGGCACCGACTGGTGGTGTCAGGGCTATTCCGAACCGGGCGCGGGGTCCGACCTTGCCAGCCTGAAAACCCGCGCCGTGCGCGAGGGCGACGAATATGTGATCAACGGCCAGAAGACATGGACCACACTGGGCCAGCACGCGAACAAGATTTTCTGCCTGTGCCGCACCGATACCGAAGTGAAGCAGCAGGAGGGTATCAGCTTCATCCTCGTCGATCTGGACACCCCCGGAATCGAGATGCGCCCGATCCGCCTGATCGAGGGCGGCCACGAGGTGAACGAGGTATTCTTTACCGATGTGCGCGTCCCCGTCTCGAATCTGGTGGGCGAGGAGAACAAAGGCTGGACGATCGCCAAGTTCCTGCTGACCCATGAACGCACAGGTATTGCGGGCGTCGGCTTCTCTATGCAATCTCTCGAAGAGGTCAAGGCGCTGGCCCGCAAGATCCGCCGTGGCGGTCGCCCCCTGATCGAAGACCCGCTGTTCGCCGCGCGCATCGCACAGGCCGAGATCGACCTTGAGGCGATGAAAATCACCAACCTGCGGATGCTCTTCAAGGCGCAGCAGCAGGGAGCACCCGGCCCCGAGACCTCGATCCTCAAGATCAAGGGCACGGTCATCCATCAGGAACTCAAGGATCTGGCCCGCCGCGCCCTCGGCCCCATCGCCGCGCCATTCCCGGGTTCAATGACCGATGGCAACATCATGTTCGGGCCGGAAGGCACCGCAAACAACGCTGCGCGCTATTTCAACAACCGCAAGACCTCGATCTTCGGCGGATCGAACGAGATCCAGCGGAACATTCTGACCAAGACAATGCTGGAGCTCTGATCCATGGATTTCAATCTCACCGAAGACCGCCGGATGCTGCAGGACAGCCTGACACGCTATCTGGGCGATAAATATCCTGTCGATCACCGCAACAAGGTGGCCTATGAACTGCCCTGCCACGATCCCGCCAAATGGGGCGAGATGGCTGAACTGGGCGCGCTCTTTGCCCTCGCACCCGAGGATGCGGGCGGTTTCGGCGGCACGGGGTTCGATCTGATGGTCGTGTTCGAGGCGCTGGGCCGCGCGCTCAACCCCGAGCCGATGCTGGGGGCTGCCATGGCCAGCCGCCTGTTGACCAAAGCGGGCGCGGATCAGGAGGCGCTGCTGTCGGGTGCCACCAAATACGCCGTCGCCGTGGGCGAGGTCGAAGCGCCTTATGAGTTGGACCAGATCGCCTGCACCGCCACCGCCAAGGGCGACGCTCATGTGCTGTCAGGGCGCAAATCGTCTGTCTACGGCGGGCAGGCGGCGGATGTGATCCTTGTCGCGGCAATGCTGGATGGGAAACCTGCCGTGTTCGAGGTGCAGGCATCCGACGCGCAGATTGCTGGCTACCCGATGATGGACGGCGGCGGCGCTGCCGAGGTTCTGCTGGATGATACGCCCGCCACACTGCTGATCGCGGATGCGACCGATGCGCTGAACGACGCGCTGAACGCAGGCGCGCTGGCCCTGTGTGCCGAGGCTGTGGGCGTGATGGAAGTCACCCACGAGATCACCCTCGACTACCTGCGGACCCGCAAGCAGTTCGGCGTGCCGATCGGCAAGTTTCAGGTGCTGCAGCACCGCGCCGTCGACATGCTGACCGAGATCGAGCAATCCCGCTCCATCACGATCAAGGCCGCGTCCGAACTGGACGGGCCGGATGCTGCGCGCTTTGTGTCCATGGCGAAAAACCTGATCGGCCGCGCCGCCCGTCTGGTTGCCGAGGAATCGATCCAGATGCATGGCGGCATCGCGATGACATGGGAGTATCCCGTCTCGCATTATGCCAAACGCCTGATCATGCTCGACGCGCAACTGGGAGATACCGACTATCACCTGTCCCGCGTTGTGGCAGGGTTGCAAGCGGCGTAATTGGTTTCAGTGACTGGAACGACAAAGGGCATCCCTGCGGGGGTGCCCTTTCGTTTTGGTGCAAACGGCCCACCGAATCCTGCGGCTGCGACCATCTGAACCTGCGTTTTCACGTGGTGCTCAGGCCAAAAAAGACGATAAGGGTTCATGCTTTACAATGCGTTGAAATCGGTCGGCCATCACGTCCAGTACTTTCCTTTGTGGGCGGCTCTGACGGTTCTGCGCTGGCGGTCGTTCGACCTGCGGTCCCGTGGACTCGGCACGACATTGGCGGCGGTGATGCGGTGGTTTCCACCCGCGCGGTTGCGATTCGACCAGGAGGTCAGGCGGGTCTTCCCCGAAATGTCCCGAAAGGATCGTGCTAGGCTCGGGCAGGACATGGGCCGGCACATGGGGCGGACCCTGTTCGAGATTTATCACGATGCGGAGTTCCAGACCCAGCACGAGAAGTTCAGGGTCTCCGGCCCTGGTCTGGAAGCGCTGAAAGCGGCGCAAGCCGCAGGCAAGGGGGCGATCATCGTCTCCGGTCACTTCGGGCAGTGGGAAGCTGTGCGCGCCGTCCTCAAGATGCACGGGCTTGAAAGCGGTGCCGTCTATCGCCCGCACAAGAACGCGCATTACGAGCGGCGGCTGCGGGCCGGTATCGAGGCGGGGGGCATGCCGATCCTTGCGACAGGCCGCGTGGGCACAGGTGCCCTTGTGCGCCATCTCAAGGGTGGCGGGATCATCTCTATCCTGCTGGACGAGAAATATGCCGAGGGGGTGCTGCTCCCGTTTCTGGGGATCGACGCGCTGACTTCATTGTCTGCGGCGCAGCTTGCACTCAAATTCGATCTGCCCATGGTTCCCGCCTATGGGATTCGCGTTGAGGACGGCAATGCCTTCCGCGTCGAGTTCGAAGCGCCGATTCCGCATAGCGACAGCCTGACAATGACCCGGGCGTTCAACGACAGCTTGTCGGCTTGGATCATGGAGAATCCGGATCAGTGGTACTGGATGCTAAGGCGCTGGGGCGGTCAGTGACGGGGCGGGTCTCCGCATAAAGGTCGCGCCGCTGCACTCCGGCGCACAACGGGACAGCCCAAAACAAAAGGGCACCCACGGGGATGCCCTTTTTGATACGTCTCAGGCAAGCGTCAACGCTTGCGGTCGCGCCGTGACGACATGGGTTGGAACGCAACGCCGACATGTGCCTCGCAATAGGGCTTGCCCGTCTGCGTGGGCAGGCCACAGAACCAGAAGTTCTCGGTCGCGGGGTCACCCACCGGCCATTTGCAGGTCCGCTCCGTCAGTTCCATCAGCGTCAGGCGGCGCGCCTTTTTCTCAATCTCGGACACCTTCGCCAGCGCCTCGGGGCTGATCTCGTTGGCCGAGGGCTGCGGTGGCAGCGGCTGGCCTGCGGGAATGATCGCCTTGCGGACATGCGGCACGGTCACCTGACGTGTCTCCACCTCGACCTCTTCCGCATCCTCGACAGCACTCTCTTCCGGCACAACGCGCGGCGCGGGCTTGGCGGGAGCAGGGCGGGCCTTCACCTCGGCTGGCTTTGCCGCAGGCTTGGGTTTCGCATCGGGCTTTGCCGCAGCAGCAGGAGAAGCAGGCGCCGCAGAGGCACCCGCCGCAGGGGCCGGCGCGGCACCGGCACGGTTCGACAGGCCCAGCCGATGCACCTTGCCGATCACGGCATTGCGTGTGACGCCGCCGAGTTCCTTGGCGATCTGGCTAGCCGACTGGCCCTCGCCCCACATTTTCTTCAGCAACTCGACGCGCTCATCGGTCCAGGACATGGTGTTTCCTTACCCAAAAGGCGGCCCGCATTGATCGAGGCCGCCCTGTCATCTTTGAGCTTCCTATTCTAAACAACCGGTGCCGAGTTACAAGGGATCGAATCACATACTGATCCGGTGACGTCACTGGCAGGTCATGTGCGGGACGCATCCGGTCTCCGCATATATCAAGCAAAGCAGGAGAAGCCGTCATGCGTCAGACACTTGACATGGGAAGCCGCCGTTTCGGGCGCGTGAACTGGCTGGGCCTTTACACGCTGGCCATGCGCGAGGTGATGCGCTTCGTCTCGGTCTGGACACAGACCCTGCTGGCCCCGCTGGTGACGGCGGCGCTGTTTCTGGTGATCTTCAGCATCGCGATCGGTCCGGCACGCGGCGATGTGATGGGCGTGTCCTTCACAGCGTTCATCGCCCCGGGCATTCTGACCATGACGGTGATCCAGAACGCCTTTGCCAATACATCCTCGTCGATTGTCATTTCCAAGGTGCAGGGCAATATCGTGGACACGCTGATGCCGCCGCTATCCGCCGGAGAGCTGGTGCTGGGCTATCTGGCAGGCG
>JBLRWK010000027.1:0-58016 GCA_047921295.1 Rhodobacterales bacterium | reverse complement strand
ATAACCATCATCCTTACTTAAGTTGATGGTCTCCGACAAACTCGGGGCGATTCAAGCCGTCCGGCACCGCGCAGCCTGTCCGTGGCCGATACCGATCTGGTCGCCCTGCGCCGGGCCTTGCGCGACGACATGACCTATGATGCAGGCCGCACGTTCAGCCTGCGCCAGATCCGCGAGATCGAACAGGTGCGGAGCCTCGTGCCCGCGATCGAACTGGATACCGTGAACTTTGCGACTGGCTCTGCTGCGATTCCGGCGGCGCAGGCGCGCAGCCTTGTGCGGCTGGGCATCCTGATCGAGGAAATGCTGTTCGAGAACCCGCGCGAGATCTTCCTGATCGAAGGTCACACCGATGCGGTGGGCAGCGCAAGCTACAACCTTGCCCTGTCGGACCGTCGCGCGGAATCGGTGGCTCTTGCCCTGACGGAGGCGTTCCGCATCCCGCCGGAAAACCTGATCGTGCAGGGCTATGGCGAGTCCTTCCTCAAGGTCCAGACGCAGGACGCCGAAGTCCGTAACCGTCGTGCTACAGTTCGGCGGATCACGCCCCTGCTGCGCCAGATCGCGGCCAACTGAGGGCTGTTACCAAAAGGAGCGGGGCGGGAGGTCGGTGGAGTTCGTCAACGTGGCGGCTCCACCTGTCTGCCCCGCGTCGCGCCGCTCACCGCCCCTGAGCGCCACGGCGCAGCCAGTCATGCACGAAGGCAAGCTTGCGCTGGGCGGCATCCGACAGAACGAACGGGTAGATATCCGACAGACCCATCGACCTGTTCACATGGTTGATCCCCATGACGAGGGACACCGCGATCTGGATCATGCGCGCCGCGTCCGGCTCTGTGTAAGGGTCCCACCCGGGATGCGGGATATCCGGCTTCGTCAAGCCTGCAGAGACAACGCTGTCTGTTATATCGGTCAGATGCAGCAGATGCGCGGCTGTCTCGGCCCAGTCCTCATGCGGATGTGCGGAGGCGTAGGTGGTCAGAAAGCGCGTCTGCCAGTCCGGTGGCGGCCCGCTGCCATAGTGGCGATTGAGCGCGGCGGCATAGTCTTCACGCTCGTCGCCGAACATGGACCTGAAAGCCTCCAGAAAATCGCTCCTCAAACTCAGCCGCCACCAGAGCATATGCGCGATCTCGTGGCGCATATGGCCGATCATCGTGCGGTAAGGCTCCTGCAAGGCCTCGCGGCGGGTGGTGCTCAGTACGGGGTCGGCCTCGGCAACGCTGATGGTGACCACGCCATCCGCATGCCCCATGGCCACCGGTGTCGGCCCCTCGGCCAGCATACGGAACACCGGGCGCACACCGGGGTCTTCCGGACGAAACCAGTGCCACCGCCCCAGATTGTCGAGAACCCAGCGCTTTGCCGCTTCGGTTTTGGCCCAGTTGCGCGTGGCATCGGGCAGCGAGCTATCGGGTGCCAAGGTCGTCATGGCACAGGAATGGCACAAGGCCCCAGGTGCCGCTGCAATCCAGTTGCAGCCGATAAGGTCGCGGTTCGCGCAAAACGGGCCGGACGGCACAAAGGCCCGCGCCTGCGGGTCATAGGCAACGGGGGTTCCGTCCGCCGTGGCAAGGTTGTCGAACCAGAGTGATCCGGCCCCTGTCGGATTGGGAAATACGCGCATGCAATTAAGCTCCTGAATTCCGGTTGTCCGGCATGCCCGACAATGACAGAGTCGCAGCCTACACCAGCCGTTGCGCAGGGCCGAACTCTAAGTGAACCTGCTCGTCGGGAATGCGTTCCAATCAATCGCCGCGATGGCGCCTCCTGTCGCCGCGGCTTCAAATGCGGGACAATGGCAGGGGTCCCGTGGTAGCAGTGAGATACTTTCCGAATTGTGGTTTTGTCTTCGTGCTTTGGCGATGTTAGAGCGCATTCTGTGATTGCGTGCCATCCTACCAATACAAGCGTATGTGTGTCATTGGACGCATGAATGGAGCAAACCGTGCAGCACGAAGGAACGGCATCGGCAGAGGTGGAGGTTCAGGACAACGGCGAGAGCCGTTCAGTGGTCCTGTCCGGCGTTCTGACTGTGCATACCCTTGGTGCGCTCGACGCGGAACTGGCCGCGCTGCCTGCCAAAGACACCCGCATTGATATGTCGTCCGTTGCAAGGCTCGACACCGCAGGGGCATGGGCCATCGTCACCCTGCAAAGGCGCATGACCGCCGCCGGTAACAGTGCAGAGATTGATGGCGCGGATGCACATCAGGTGGATTTGCTGGACACGGTTGCCAATGCGATTCCGGAAATTCCGGGTGCGAAAGCCAAGCCGACCAGCATTGCCGACCGGCTGGAATCCATAGGCCGGGCCTTCGCCTCCGGTGCCACGCTTCTGATGGAGTTGAGCGGCTTTCTGGGTATCTTCCTGTCCCGTCTGGCCCGCGCTGTCGTGCATCCACGCGAGTTCCGCCTGACAGCATTGGTGCACCATTGCGAGGAGGTTGGCCTGCGCGCGGTGCCCATCGTCTCGCTGATGGCGTTTCTGATCGGTGTGGTGCTGGCCTTTCAGGGCTCGGCGCAGTTGCGGCAGTTCGGGGCGGAGGTTTTCGTCGTCGATCTGATCGCCATATCCATTCTGCGCGAGTTGGGTATCCTGTTGACGGCGATCATCGTCGCGGGCCGCACCGCCTCGGCGTTCACTGCCGCCATCGGTTCGATGAAGATGCGCGAAGAGATCGACGCGATGCAAACGCTGGGGATCGACCCGGCGATGGCCCTGTTTGTGCCCCGCATTCTGGCGCTGTTGCTGATGCTGCCGATCCTTGGCCTGATCGCAAACATCATGGGCCTGCTGGGTGGCGCGATCATGTCATGGATCGAACTGGGAATCTCGCCCGCAATGTTCCGCACCCGCCTGATCGAGGGAACGGCGATCAGCCATGTGGTGGTAGGCATGGTCAAGGCCCCTGTCTTTGCCCTCATCATCGGTCTGGTGGGATGCCATGCCGGTATGAAAGTCGGTGGCAACGCCGAATCACTGGGGCGGATGACATCAAATGCGGTGGTGACGGCGATCTTTGCGGTCATTGTGGCGGATGCGCTGTTTTCCATCCTCTTTTCCCAGATGGGTGTATGATGGAACCTGACGTCGTCATCTCCCTGCGCGGCATCCGCACCCAGTTCGGTGACAATATGGTACATGACAATCTTGATCTGGATGTTTTCCGGGGCGAGGTGCTGGGCGTGGTCGGCGGGTCCGGCACGGGAAAATCCGTGCTGCTGCGCACCATCGTTGGTCTGATCCGGCCGAAGGCCGGCAGCGTCACGATGTTCGGCATAGATGCGCTGAGCGCGTCCGAGGAAGAACGCGCGATGATCGACAGGCGCACCGGCGTCATGTTTCAGGACGGCGCGCTTTTTTCCTCGCTGACGGTGCGCGAGAATATCGAGGTGCCCTTGCATGCCATCGCAGGGCTGACGCCGGAACTGCGCCGCGCTCTGGCCGATCTCAAGATTTCCATGTCCGGCCTTGCTTGGGTGGCGGGCGATCAATACCCCTCCGAACTGTCGGGCGGGATGCGGAAACGTGCCGGTCTCGCGCGCGCACTGGCGCTCGACCCCGAAGTGGTGTTTCTGGACGAGCCAACAGCGGGCCTTGATCCGATCGGTGCTTCGGCCTTTGATGCTTTGATCAAGGGTTTATCGCAGCAAATGGGTCTGACGGTGTTCCTTGTCACCCACGATCTTGATACGCTGCACGCGACCTGTGACCGGATCGCGGTTCTGGCCGAAAAACGCGTGCTTGTCACCGGCACGATGGAAGAGATGCTGCAGGTCGATCATCCTTGGGTGCACGAGTATTTTCACGGCCCCCGTGCACGCGCCGCTGTGATGGCCAAAGACAGGAACGACTAGAGCAATGGAAACACGGGCACGCTATGTTCTGATCGGAGCCTTCGCCTTGGCGGGATTCCTCGGGCTTGTCGGCTTTCTGCTGTGGTTTGCACAGTTTGAACTGGATCGCCAGTTTGCCTATTACGACGTGCGGTTCAGTTCGGTTTCCGGCCTGTCGCGCGCCTCCGAGGTGCGGTTCTCCGGCCTTCCGGTCGGACAGGTTGTCGAGGTGCGGTTGTCGCCGAACGGGGACGGCACCGTGCTGGCGCGGCTGGAAGTGGCTGGCGAGACACCGGTGCGGACAGACAGTGTCGCCACAATCGAATCGATGGGTGTGACAGGTGTCTCTTACGTCGGCATCACCGCCGGAACGCCGACATCGCCGTTGTTGCGCGAGGAAGGCGGCATTCCCGAAATCGAGGCTGGACGCTCCGCCCTGCAAAGCCTGACCGAGGATGCGCCGGAGATCATGGCCGAGGCGCTTGCCGTGATGCAGCGGATCAGCGGCATCCTGAACGAGGAGAATCAGCAGAAGGTCCAGGATATTCTGGACAATCTGGCGCAATCCTCGGGCGATCTCAGCGGCGCGTTGGAGGATTTTGCCGTTGTGAGCCAGACAATCGCCAGCGCTTCGATTGATATCGCGGGATTCACCGAGCAGATCGAGCCGGTGATCGGTTCGATCGAAGGCACGCTGAGCAATGTGGACACGGCGCTGCGATCCTTCACAGAGCTGTCTACGCGGGCGGTGTCATCGCTGGATGTGGTGGAAGCAGCCCTGTCCAGCGGCCGTGTCGCTCTTGATGCCGCAGAAGTTTTCATGACCGGGGAACTGCCGGTCATCGTGCAGGATATGACCGCGACAACGCTTGTGCTGCGCGAGCAGACAGAGCTACTGGTGACAGATGCGCGCGGCATGATCACGGAATTCACCGCCACCGGATCAGCCGCCACCGCGCGCCTGACCGAAGCGCAGAGCACATTGCAGAACGTCGACACGACCATCGCGCGGTTGTTGGAAACGCTGGACAATATCGACGAGGCTGCAACCTCGTTCGATGATCTGATCACCAACGACGGCACCGCGCTGATGGCCGAAACCCGCGAGATGATCGCCAATGCGGATGAAGCGGTGAACGCGATCACGACGGCGGCGGAGACAGATCTGCCCGCCATCGTCGCGGATATCCGCAGCGCAACCGAAACCGCGAACCGCGTGGTCGCCGATGTGGGCCAGCAGATCTCCGACGCGGCCGGGCGGATCGACGGTCTGGCCGATGATGCCTCGGATGCGATGACCCAGATCACGGGCACTTTCGCCAATGCCAACCAGACACTGGCCGCGATCAACAGCGCGCTGACCACTGGCGAGCGCACACTGGACGCGGCAGAGCGCGCCTTCGCAGGGGCAGACCGGGTGATCAACGAGGATATCGGTGCTATCACAGCCGATCTGCGTCAGGTGATGCAGCGTCTGGATGCCGCCATCGCGCAGGTATCGGACGACATTCCCGCAATCACCGGCGATCTGCGGCGCGCTGCGGAAACCGCGAATACGGCCTTTTCCCAACTGGGGCAGATCATTTCCGGCTCCAGCGCGCCGATCACCGCTTTTGCCTCCACCGGGCTACCGCAATACACCCAGCTTGCCCGCGAGACGCGCAGCCTGATTACCAACCTCGAGAACCTGACCCGCCAGATCGAGCGCGACCCCGCCCGCTTTTTTCTCAACCGCCAGTCACCGGAGTTCAGAAGATGACCCTGATCCGCACGGCCCTCGCTATCCTAGTCACCCTGAGCCTTGGAGGCTGCGCCGCGATTTCCTCGCTGACAAGCGCGGCGACCACGTTGGACGCATACGAGTTGCAATTGGCCACTGACCTGCCAGTCGTGCAAGGCAGCGTGGCGCGTGATCTGGTGATCGAAGCCCCCACGTCCGGCGGCGCGCTGGATACCGACCGGATCATGATCCGGCCCGGACCGTTTCAGGCGCAATACTTGCCCGAAGCCCGCTGGACGGATTCCGCGCCGGTAATGTTGCAGAACCTGATGCTGCGGGCGTTCGAGGATACCAACGCCCTGCGCTATGTCGGCCGCAGGCCCTTGGGCGGAGCGGGTGATTTCGCGCTCGTCTCGGAACTCACCGACTTTCAGGCTGAAGTCGGCCCTGACGGCACCAGCGTGTCCACGCGTGTACGCTTCACAGTGCGGCTGATACGCGAATCCGATGCCTCGGTCGTCGCCAGCCGTACCTTCCAGCGCACCGCAGCCGCCGCGTCAACAGAGACGATGGATATCGTGGCAAGCTTCAACCTCGCCACCAACGCCGCCTTGCAGGACCTGACAGGCTGGGCGCTGCGCCTGATCGGGGCGCGGGTGTCAGGCTAGCGTGTCACGGAGGGAAACCACTGCGAATATCACACGACAGCAGTACACGATTGGTGACCCCGGCAGGATTCGAACCTGCAACCTGCCCCTTAGGAGGGGGCTGCTCTATCCAGTTGAGCCACGGGACCACGCGAAAAACTCTTAGCGCAGCTTGCGTGCTTGAACAAGTCTGGCGCTTGTCGCAATGTTGGGGCAAGCGAACTGACAGAAAGCACATGGTGTGAGCCGTAACGATCCCCGCCCGTTGACCCTGCGCGATGTCTCCGAGGCGTCGGGCGTCTCCGAGATGACTGTCAGCCGCGTTCTGCGAAACCGCGGGGATGTCTCAGCCGCGACACGTGAGCGGGTTTTGCGCGCGGCCAAGGCGCTCGGATATGTGCCCAACAAGATCGCAGGCGCGCTGGCCAGCCAGCGGGTCAATCTGGTGGCCGTCATCATTCCGTCCTTGTCGAACATGGTCTTTCCCGAAGTCATGACAGGGATCAGCCGGGTTCTGGAGCAGACCGACCTTCAGCCCGTGGTGGGTGTCACGGATTATCTTCCTGAAAAAGAAGAAAAAGTCCTTTACGAGATGCTGTCATGGCGGCCCTCGGGTGTGATCATCGCCGGACTTGAGCATTCGGATGCCTCGCGGGCGATGCTGCGGGCCTCGGGTATACCTGTGGTCGAGATCATGGATGCGGACGGCACGCCCGTGGATGCGATGGTTGGCATTTCGCACCGTCGCGCGGGGCGTGAGATGGGCGAGGCGATCTTGCGCGGTGGCTACCGGCGTATTGGCTTCATGGGCACCCAGATGCCACTGGATCACCGCGCGCGCAAACGTTTCGAAGGGTTCACGCAGGCGCTGGCCAAGGGCGGGGTCGAGATGGCGGATCACGCGTTCTACTCGGGCGGCTCTGCGCTGGCGAAAGGGCGCGAGATGACGCAGGCCATGCTGGAGCGCACGCCTGATCTGGATTTTCTGTATTTCTCCAACGATATGATCGGCGCGGGCGGGCTTTTATGGCTGCTCGAGCAGGGCTATGACATTCCGGACCGGATCGGCCTTGCCGGATTTAACGGCGTCGAACTGTTGCAGGGACTGCCGCGCAAACTGGCGACGATGGATGCCTGCCGTGCCGAGATCGGACGGCGCGCCGCCGAGATTATTGTGGCCCGCACCCGTGGCGAGGAGACCGCCAGCACCGTCGTGCTCAAACCGCAGATCAATCACGGCGACACGCTGCGCCTTCCCTGATCCATGACGGTGCCGCGCCTGCCCAACCCGCTTGCACGCCGCCTGTTTCTGCACCGTCATGCGCTGTCCGGACAGGCCGCCAGCCCCGCTTTGGAAGGGCTTGCCGGCCTAATAGAACAACTCGGTTTCGTGCAACTCGACAGTATCGCCACGGTTGAGCGGGCGCATCATATGGTGCTGTTTGCACGCCGTCCCTCTTACAAAACCGCACATCTGGACAAGCTCCTGTCGCGTGACCGCGCCTTGTTCGAACATTGGACGCATGATGCTGCCGTGATCCCGATGGCCTTCTACCCGCATTGGCAGCTTCGCTTTGCACGGGATGCCGAGGCGTTGCGGGGGCGTTGGCAACGCTGGCTGCGGCACGGGTTTCTGGAGCGCACCGAAGCTGTTGTAGAGCATATCCGCAAAAGTGGGCCGGTCTGCTCGGCCGATCTGCGCGGCGACGCGCCACGCAAGGCGGGCGGCTGGTGGGACTGGCATCCCGACAAGACCGCGCTGGAATATCTGTGGCGGTCCGGCGATCTGGCTGTCACGGAGCGCGTCGGGTTTCAGAAATACTACGATCTGGCGGAACGGGTGGTTCCGGAGGCGTTGCGTAACCATCACCCCGCCGCTGTCGAGAGCATCGACTGGCTTTGCACCGAGGCTCTGGCCCGCCTCGGGTTTGCCACACCCGGAGAACTGGCGGCCTTCTGGGCAACAGTCACCCCGGCGGAGGCGCGTGGCTGGTGCCATGATCAGGCCAAGGCCGGTCACTTGATCGAGGTGGAGGTGGAAGGGGCAGACGGCACGCACCGCCGCGCCTTTGCGCGGCCCTATGTGATGCAATCAGCCACAGATGCGCCGGAGCCGACCGGACGGTTGCGGGTGCTCAGCCCCTTCGATCCGGCTTTGCGTGATCGCAACCGGGCGGAGCGGTTGTTCGGCTTTCGCTACCGGATCGAGGTGTTCACGCCGGAGGCCAAGCGCATCTACGGCTATTACGTCTTTCCGCTGCTGGAGGGCGCGCGTCTGGTGGGCCGGATCGACATGAAGGCGCATCGCAAAGAGGGTGTGTTGCGCGTCACGGCGCTCTGGCCGGAGGCTGGGCTGGCTTGGGGCAAGGGCAGGCAGGCGCGGCTGGAGGCGGAACTGGACAGAATCGCGCGGTTCGCCGGTTGTGACAGGGTCGAATACCTGTCCGGCTGGATGCGCGACACGCTCTGACAGTGTCGCTTGGCGGGTGTCGGATTCCGGATATTTGCAGCAAGAAGAAAGCCGCTGTCAGTGCATCCTGATCACGTCCTTGTCGACCGCCAGCATATAGCCGCGGCGCGCGATGTTCTTGACCAGCAACTCGCTGACCAACTGGTTGCCCAATGTGTCGCGCAGGCGCTTGATACGGGTGGCACCGGCAGCCTCGTCGCAATCAACCGCATTGCGGCCCGACACGATGGCCTCGATCTCGGCGCCGCTGAGCACGTCATCATCCAGCCTTGCCTCGGCCAGAACCGAGAGCGTCTCCATCGCGGCTTCGGTCAGCTTGAAACCCATATTGTTCAGGTAGACCGTGTTCTCCTCGCGGCTGATCAGGAGGGATGACACCTGAATGCCCGAATCCTCGATCTGCGCCATGCGGCGGTTCAATCCGACAAGCATCGCCAGCAACAAAAGCGCGGCGACGAGCAGCGCCGTGGCAAACACCAGCAACACGAAGATGGCCACCCTGTAGGAGGTCAGTGTTTCGGAGAAAGCGGTGCCGCTTTGGGCAAGGATTTCCAGCAGCTTGATCTCGGCCTCGGCGGTCAGATCATCGTTTTCGACAAACAGCCGCTCCACCTTGAGGTTGAACGCATTGGCGTCGGGCAGGTTGCGAAACAGCAGCGCCGCGGTCACGCACAGAATCGCGACGATTCCGGCCAGACCGATGGTAACGATGCGGTTGCCCCTGCGCCGTGCTTCAGAAGCGGAGGTAAAATTGTCCTGCACTATGCTTTCTTTCTTCCAGACCAGAGGCATCGAACAGGGACATAACGTTCAGAAGCGTCCACCCATTCCGTTCCAGACGTGCGGACACTTCATCACGGGCCTGCGGATTAGAGCATGGTCCGTTGATCTGCACCACGCCGTAATGCAGCCGCAGCGGATTGTCGCGCTTGGCCTTGTAATCGGCATAGCAATCGGCCGCGCCCGCCGTGGCGACGAGACTGAACAGAATGGCGCAGAATGCGGGGGCAAGGATGTGTTTCATGGCACCAGATTGCGCGCAAAGCTGCAGTTATTCAATAACGCTGCAGGTTTAGGCGTGATGTTATCGGATAGCGACGGGCTGATATTGCCTGTCCCTGTGCCGGATAGGCAGATTGATCGCATGACCTTTTCCGCTGGCACTCTGCTGCGGACAAGGGCGTCACATGACCTCAAGCCTGCCCAAGTGAGGGCTCCATTCCGGAAAGGAAACACCATGGCCAGAAAATTCATCGCGACCGTTCTTGCCGCCGCCATCGTCATCACAGGCTTCAGCGCGCCTGCGCGTGCGGACAACATCCGTGATCTGGCACAGGCTGCGGCCGGAATAGCCGCTGTGGCGATCATCGCCAACCAGTTGAACAAGTCGCGTGATCAGAACCGGCACAGCCTGTCCTCCCGTAACCAGCCAACCCAATATATTGCCCCGCAACAGCATCACTACAGCGCGCCCCAGCAGAATTTTCGCGGCGGTCATGTGATCCAGCCCCGTCCCCTGCCGCAGCGGGCGTCGCGCCACGCTCTTCCGGCGGCCTGTGTGATGACAATTGCGGACAATCGCGGACGCCGCAGCAATGTCCTGGGCGAGCGCTGCCTCCATAAAAACTTCCGTGGCGCGGGCAATCTGCCCCGCTCTTGCAGCGTGGACGTGCGCGGCCAGCGCGGATGGAGCCGCGCCTATGATGCCAATTGCCTGTCGCGTGCAGGCTACACAATCGCCCGTTACTGAGGTGAGCAGAGGCGCGGGGAAACGTTCCCGCTGCCGGAAGGGGGCTGCTGCGGCAGCCCCCTTTTTTATTGCCAAAGCCGGTAATCTGCGGTTTCTCGCATGACATGGATATACCCGATTACAGCTACGAAACCGCCCTGCGCGCAAACGGTGTCGCGCGCGTCGCGGGGGTGGATGAAGTCGGGCGCGGGCCGCTGGCAGGGCCGGTCACTGCGGCGGCTGTTGTGCTCGATCCGGCAAACATTCCTATCGGGCTGAACGATTCCAAGGCGCTGACGCCGCTGCGGCGTCACGCACTGCTGCTTGCCATCATGGACAGCGCCGAGGTCTCGGTCGGCCATGCCACAGTCGCCGAGATCGACAGCATCAACATCCTGCGCGCCAGCCATCTGGCGATGGAACGCGCCATCGCGGGGCTAAGCAATCCGCCCGATCATGTGCTGATCGACGGCAACATGATCCCGCGCGGCCTGACCCTTCCGGCGCAGGCAATTGTGAAGGGCGACGCGCGAAGTGTTTCGATCGCGGCGGCCTCCATTGTGGCGAAAATCGCCCGCGATAAAATCATGTGGGATTTGGCGCAACAGTTTCCCGGATATGGATGGGAGACAAACGCAGGCTATCCGTCAAAAAGCCACAGATTGGCGCTGCAAGATCTTGGGGTAACCCCTCACCATAGACATTCGTTCAAGCCGGTGCACAATATATTGTATCAATTCAAAAATGTAAGTAACTGATTCAAAAAAGAAATTGACCACGAATCAGCTTTGACTCATCCTTGTCCCAACCACAGAGCGCACAAAGCGCCGGGGCAGAGGCAGAGAATGAAGACCATGACAGACGTTAAGGGCGCCGCGGCGCTCCCGCTCAATACCATTTTATCGGGTGATTGCATCGAGGTGATGAACAGCCTTCCCGAAGGCTCTGTAGACCTGATTTTCGCGGACCCGCCCTATAATCTGCAACTGAAGGGTGATCTTCATCGTCCTGACAATTCCCGTGTCGATGCCGTGGATGACCATTGGGACCAGTTCGACAGTTTCGCCGCCTATGACAAGTTTACGCAGGCTTGGCTGGCCGCGGCGCGCCGCCTGCTCAAGCCGCATGGCGCGATCTGGGTGATCGGGTCCTACCACAACATCTTTCGTGTTGGTGCGGCCATGCAGAACGCGGGCTACTGGCTGCTCAACGACGTGGTCTGGCGCAAGTCGAACCCGATGCCGAACTTTCGTGGCAAGCGGTTCACCAATGCGCATGAAACGATGATCTGGGCCAGCAAATCCGAGGGTGCGAAATACACGTTCAATTACGAAGCGCTGAAATCGCTGAACGAGGGCGTCCAGATGCGCAGCGACTGGGTGCTGCCGATCTGCACCGGGCACGAGCGACTCAAGGACGACAACGGCGACAAGGCCCATCCGACGCAAAAACCCGAAAGCCTGCTGCACCGCGTGCTGGTCGGATCGACCAATCCGGGCGATGTCGTGCTTGATCCGTTCTTCGGCACCGGCACCACGGGCGCTGTCGCCAAGATGCTGGGTCGCGAATATATCGGGATCGAGCGCGAGGAGGCCTATCGCAGTGTCGCCGAGAAGCGTCTAGCCAACACCCGCAAGTTTGACCGTGACGCCCTGCAGGTCTCCACCTCCAAACGCGCCGAGCCGCGCATCCCCTTCGGCCAACTTGTCGAGCGCGGCATGCTGCGCCCCGGCGAGGAGCTGTGGTCCATGAATGGCCGCTTCAAGGTCAAGGTCCGCGCCGATGGCACGCTGATCGGCGATGATATCAAAGGCTCGATCCATCAGGTCGGTGCCCATCTGGAAGGCGCGCCAAGCTGCAACGGCTGGACCTACTGGTGCTTCCGCCGCGATGGCCAGACCATCCCGATCGACTTGCTGCGCCAGCAGATCCGCGCCGAGATGGGCAACGGCCCAAGCTGATCCACAGGCTATTTCGAACACCGCCGGTGTTCATGGCCTGACATCATGAACACCATACTGCTCCGCCACATTACGGCGGAGCTTTTTTGCATTCAGCCATCAGGTCATAGGCCCGCATCTTCTTGCTGGAAATATCCCGGGGGAGTCCGCAGGACGGGGGCAGCGCCCCCGCCTTGCCCGATGCCCTCAGCGCGGAGGCGGGTTGAGCGCCTTGTTGTAGACTTTCCAATCCGTGATCTCGGGATAATACATCTCGCGCCAGCGCCGCACGCGCGGGTTCATCACGCGCCGCCAGAGCGGCGGCACCATCGCCGCCATCGTCATCAGCGGATAGCCATAAGGCAGTTGCGGCGCATCAGCCTCGGTGTAGTTCTGCAGCAGGGGAAAACGCCTGTCGGGTTTGTAATGGTGGTCGGAATGGCGCTGCAGATTGATCAGCAGCCAGTTCGAGGCCTTTTGCGCCGCGTTCCAAGAATGCTGCGGTTTGACATGTTCGTATTTGCCATTGCCCAGATGTTTGCGGGTCAGCCCGTAATGTTCGATGTAATTTACCAGTTCCAACTGCCAGATCGCAATCCATGCCTGCCATAGGAACAGCGCCAGTCCGGCCCAGCCTCCCAGCACGAAGGCAAGCAGCAGCATTGCGGCCTGCAAGGCCCAATAGCGGAAGAACGGATTGGACAGGTCCGTCCACGGCAGATCGCGCCGCGCCAGCATGTCGCGTTCGGCCTTGAAGGCCGAGACCAGCGATTGCCGCAGCACCCGCGGAAAATAGCGGTGGAACCCTTCGTTATAGCGCGCCGTCACCGGATCGCGCGGGGTGCCGACATAGCGGTGGTGCACCAGCAGATGCTCTGAGCGGAAATGCGAATAGAGCACCATCGCCAGCAACAGATCGCCCAGCCGTCGCTCGGTCTTGTTCTTCTGGTGCATCAACTCGTGGCTGTAGTTGATGCCCACCGTACCGGTGATCACACCCACGCCGAAGAACAGCACGATGTTCTCCAGACTGGACAGGTGTCCCGTCTGGGTCACGTACCAGATCAGTCCGAACAGGGTGATAAACTGCACAGGCGCCCAGATCAGGGTGATGGCGCGATACCATGTCAGCTTGCTCTCCTCTATCGCGGGATCGGCATTGTCCTTGTAGAGCCCCAGCAGCGCGTCCAGCAGCGTGAAGAAATACCACGTCACGACAGGCAGCAGCACCACGGTCCAGCCGCCCTGCACTGCGCCCAGCCATGCGATGGGGATCAGCAGCAGCGACATCCAGAAGGGAAGGGCGCGGCCAATGCGTGCCATCTGGTCGGCTTGAATAAACTGGGGCATCGTGAACTCCGGCAAAACAATCGGGTTACTTCATATCAGAGTCGAGCGCAGGTGCGGCAAGGTCGAAAACCTTTCGCATCACAGTAGGCAGATCAGAGGGCCGAAACGCGGCGGGATCAAGGAATTCGCCTGTGTCGGGGCGCGTTTCTTCCGCCACTTTGGCATAGCGGATCTGGAGCCGCAGGTGGAAATGGGTAAACGTATGCCGCGCCTCGGCCTCCAGAACGCGCCAGTCAGCCTCCAGCGGAGGTGCAGCCTCGGGCACATCTTCCGCCCATACGCTGCCCGGCCAGCCCAGCATCCCCCCCAGCAGCCCACGATCCGGGCGGCGCTCCAGCAGATAGGCCCCGTCGTGGCGCCGCACGACATAGGCGATGCCCAGCCGCACCGGCTGCACCTTCTTGGGCAATTTGCGTGGCAGCTCGGGGGCCGTTCCGTTGGCGCGTGCCAAGCAAGGTGTGCGCCACGGGCAGATGCCGCATGCCGGATTGCGCGGTGTGCAGATCGTTGCGCCAAGGTCCATCACCGCTTGGGCGTAATCACCCGGCCTCGCCTGCGGTGTCAGCGCGGCCGCCGCCTCTGTCAGTTCCGGTTTGGCGGCGGGCAGGGGCGTATGGATGTCGTGCAGCCGCGCCATGACCCGCTCCACATTGCCATCCACCACAGTTTCCGGCTTGCCGAACGCGATCGCCGCAATCGCCGAGGCTGTATAAGGCCCGACTCCGGGCAGGCTCAGCAACGCCGCGCGCGTCTCGGGAAAGACGCCGCCATGATCGGCCACAACGGCGCGCGCGCATTTCAGCAGGTTGCGGGCGCGGGCGTAATAGCCAAGGCCCGCCCATTCGCCCATGACATCCGCATCCTCCGCCGCCGCCAGATCGGCGACCGTGGGCCAACGCGTGGTGAAGCGGTGGAAATAGGCGGTCACAGCGGCAACGGTTGTCTGTTGCAGCATGACCTCGGACAGCCAGATGCGATAGGGATCAGGGCGTGCCCCCGCGCGGCTCTGCTCGGGCGGCACACGCCACGGAAGGGCGCGGGCGTGGCGGTCGTACCATTCCAGCAAGGTGGCTGGCAGGTCCGTGCCTTGTGCCGCAGATGCTGATGCGTCACGCAATCTTTATCCCCCTTTATCCGCTTATTCTCTGGCGTCGCCCCATATGGCTACTAGAATAGCGTGACCTTCAAGGATGCAACACATGGCCGCACGGCGACCGACCGCATATCAGTTCACCCGCGCGGCAACCCTGCTTCAGGGGCAGATCCGCCGTGCCGGTGAGTCGCGCGGTTTTGCCGTGACGCGGCTGCTGACACATTGGTCCGAGATCGTGGGCGAGGATGTTGCCCGCATCGCGAGGCCTGTGGATGTATCCTACGGGCGGCAAGGCATGGGGGCCACGCTGTCGGTGCTGACCACCGGCGCGCAGGCACCGATGCTGGAGATGCAAAAGGAACGGCTGAGGGACAAGGTCAACGCAGTCTATGGCTATAACGCCATCGCCCGCATCCGCATCACCCAGACCGCGCCGACAGGCTTTGCGGAAGGGCAGGCCGATTTCAGTCATGCCCCTGCAAAGCGCGCGGAATCCGTGCCTGATCCGGTCATTACGCGCAATGCGACGGCGGTTGCCGCTGGCGTGGGAGATGAAAAATTGCGGGCAGCGATTGAATCCCTTGCCCGGAACGTTCTATCCAAGTCGAAACAATAAGTCCCCGGCATGACAGCCGTGTGTGACACGAAGGAAAGGTGAACCAGATGAACCGCAGAAACGCCCTGCTCGGGATTTCAGCCCTCGCCCTGGCCGTAGGTGGCTGGTCGCTGACACGCCCGTCAACCGGCGCGATGCCGGACCTTGGCGTGGCCAACGCCCAGAGCGCAGATGTCGACACATCGGATATCGTCGAAATGACCCTTGGTGCGGAGGATGCGCCCGTCACCGTGATCGAATACGCCTCCTACACCTGTCCGCATTGCGCGACGTTCCACAACGGTCCGCTCAAGCAGATGAAGGCTGAATATGTCGATACCGGCAAGGTACGCTTTGTCTACCGCGATGTCTATTTCGACCGTTTCGGGCTTTGGGCCGCGATGGTCGCACGCTGCGAGCCGTCCAAGTTCTTTGGCGTGACCGACCTACTTTATGAGCAGCAATCCGAATGGATCGCGGGCGGCAATGATCCGGCACAAATCGCCGACAACCTGCGCCGGATCGGGCGTCTGGCAGGGTTGGAGAACGACCAGCTTGAGGCGTGCCTTGCCGATAACGAGAATGCACAGGCTCTGGTGGCATGGTATCAGGCTAACGCAGAGGCGGACAATGTCACCTCCACGCCCACGCTGATCATCGACGGGGAAAAGCATGGCAACATGGCTTATTCCGCGCTCAAGGCCATCATTGACGAAAAACTGGGGGAATGATGGACGCCCCTCTGACTGGCCTGAAGGTTATTGAACTCGCACGCATTCTGGCAGGCCCATGGGCCGGCCAGACGCTTGCAGATCTTGGTGCCGAAGTGATCAAGGTGGAATCGCCGGAAGGCGACGACACCCGCCAGTGGGGGCCTCCGTTCGTCGAGCGGGAGGGCGACAAGTCGGCCTCCTATTTCCATTCGTGCAATCGTGGCAAGGCCAGCGTCACGGTCGACTTCCGCACGCCCGAAGGACAGGCGCAGGTCCGAGACATGGTCCGCGACGCGGATATCCTGATCGAGAATTTCAAGCTGAACGGGTTGAAGAAATACGGTCTGGATTACGAAAGCCTGTCAAAGATCAATCCGGGGCTGATCTATTGCTCGATCACAGGTTTCGGCCAGACAGGGCCATACGCGCATCGCGCGGGCTATGACTACATCATTCAGGGCATGTCCGGCCTGATGTCGATCACCGGAGAGCCTGACGGACAGCCGCAACGCGTGGGCGTGGCGGTGACGGACCTGTTCACAGGCGTCTATTCCGTCGCCGGTATCCTTGCCGCGCTCTACCAGCGCAGCCGCACCGGACGCGGCCAGCAGGTCGATATGGCGCTGATGGATGTGGCTGTCTCGGTCACGGCCAATCAGGCGATGAACTACCTGACCACCGGCACGCCGCCGTGGCGGACGGGGAACTACCATCCCAACCTCACCCCCTATCAGGTATTCGATTGTGCGGACGGCTATATCATCATCGCCACCGGCAATGACGGCCAATACCAGCGGCTGTGCAAGCTTTTGGGTCTGGACTGGATGATCACCGAACCGAAGTTCCTGCGTAATGCGGACCGCGTGGCAAACCGCCCCGAAATGATCGATCTGCTGAGCGCGGAAACCGTCAAGCGGACCAAAGCGGAACTGCTGGCAGGCTGCGAAGCCAACGGCATACCCGCAGGCCCGATCAACGACATGGCCGAGGTCTTTGCCGATCCGCATGTGATCGCGCGCGGTATGCAACTGGACCTCGACGGCATCCCCGGCGTGCGCGGCCCGATCCGGTTTTCGGATGCGGACACCGCCCCCAACCGCCCCGCCCCGCGTCTGGGCGAGGATAACGCAGGCTGAAGAGGGTTTCGCCTCTGCGCGAGTGGCACACTGTGCGGCCTTCCGATTTTGAGTATTTGAAGCAAGATGAAAGCTGGGCGGGCGGCGCATTCTTTCGTGCTGTGTTTGCGCTGCGCGTTGCTTGTGAACAGAGGCTACCGCTGCTGAACGGATGAGGTCAGCAAAGACCGAAGACGGTCCCGCCAAACGTCAGGTTGATCCAGTGACAGCCTGACCGGCAGGGTGATCACCTTGGAGCGGAAGGTGGGTGGCAGGCGCACCGCGTCTTTCTCGGTGGTGACAAGCTGCGCACCACGCAGCTTTGCCTCGTTCTCCAGCCGTGTCATAAGCGCCTGTGTCAAAGGCTGGTGATCCTCCAACGCCTCCGCGCGGACCAGATTGGCCCCCAAACCGCGCAAGGTGGCAAAGAACTTTTCGGGATGGCCGATCCCGGCGAAGGCCAGAAACGGCGTGTCGGTCCATGTCATGCCGGTTTGCAGCGGCTCTAGCCAGCCGGACATATGGGCAGGTGTGAGCGCATGGCCCCAATGCTCCTTGAACATCTCCTGCGCCGCAGGCGGCCCGATCGACAGCACCACATCCGCACGTGCCAACCCGACAGCGACAGGCTCTCGCAGAGGTCCAGCAGGCAGGCAGCGCCCGTTGCCGAAGCCTTTCACCGCATCCACCACCACGACCGACAGATCCTTGTGCAGCGCGGGGTCCTGAAACCCGTCATCCAGCAGGATCACATCGGCCCCGCCCGCCTGTGCCGCAAGTGCGCCTGCCACACGGTCCCGCGCGATCCATGTGCGGGCAAAGGCGGCCAGCAACAGCGGCTCGTCCCCTGTCTGCGCCGCACGGTGGCGTCTTGGGTCAACCTCGACCGGCCCTTCCAGCGCACCGCCATAGCCACGCGAGACGACATGCGGCTCCAGCAGCATGTCGCGCAAAAGCTGGACCAGCGCGATCACCGTCGGCGTCTTGCCTGTGCCACCGGCATTCAGGTTGCCCACGCAGATCACAGGAACATCCATCCTGCGCGGTGTGCCCTGTGCCAGCCTGCGTGCAGTGCCTTTGGCGTAGAGCGTGCCCAAGGGGGTCAGCAAACGTGCCGCGATTGCCGGTTTGGCGGGAGGTGTGAACCAGAATCCGGGCGCGCGCATCACAAGGCCGCCTTGCGGTCCAGCATGTCCTGAACGAGGTCCATCACCGCATCTGTCACCTCGGCCCCCGCAGTCGTCACCTCCCACGCGGCATGGGCCATGGCGGCGGCCTGATCGGGAGCCGTCAGAAAGCTGACGCCTGCAGCCAGAGACTCCGCATCCCGCACCATCCGCGCCGCGCCGGCACTGCTGAGCCTGTCATAGGTTGTCGAATGCCGGCTGATATGCGGCCCGAACAGAATGGCGGAACCGAGCGCTGCCGGCTCGAAAGGATCCTGGCCGGTATGATGTTCCTGCATGGAGCTTGCCATGAAGGTGACGGGTGCCAACCTGTACCACAAGCCCATCTCGCCACGGGTGTCCGCGAGGATGATTTGGGTGGTCTCGTCAGGGCGTTCGCCCTGACCCCATTGCGCCACGCGCCACCCATCGTCCCGCAGGGTTTGCACCATGGCGTCGCCCTGACGGATATCGTCGGGAACAAGGATCAACAGCCTGCGATGCGCACTGCGCAAGGTGATGCGGTGTGCGGCGGTGACAACGGGCAACTCTTCGGGCTGTACCATGGCGGCCAGCCACAGGGGGCGGCCATCCAGCAAGCGCGCCATCTGGTCGCGTGATGTGTCATCGCAGGGCAAGGCGGTTCCGGCCTCCATCAAGGGCCCTGTGATGGTGACGTCACGGGGGGCAACGCCAAGCTTCAGCAGCCGCGTTGCCGCATTGGCCGTGCTGGCCAGCACGCGGCGGAAATGCCGCAGCGTGCCCTGAGTCCGGTCTCGCAGCAAGCGCCACCGCCCTGTTGCAAGGGCCGAGGCTTCGGCATCAATGAGAACCATTTGAACCTGCCTGCGCGCTGCTTCGTGGATCAGTTCGTGCTGCAAATACCCTCCCGTCCAGAGGCAGAGATCGGGGGCCCAATGATCCAGAAAGGCTGTGATTGCGGGCATTGTGTCATCAGGCACGGTCAGCGCCGTCATATAGGGCCGCAGATGTTGCGGCGCGGACAGGTCGGGCGGCAGTGTCAGCAACAGATGCAGGTCAGGGCGCATTGCGTGCAGCCGCGTGGCGATCTGCACCAAGGTGGCTGCACGGGTGTCCGAGGTAGCATGCGCCCACAGCACATCGCCATCGGGCCGCCGCATGACGCCCGTACCTCCGGTTTCAGCGGTGGCTGGCGTGGATCTCATGGGGTGCCCTGTGATGCTATAGGCGGACAGGCTGCTCGGATGTGACAAGATGGGTCACCCGATCTCCTGCGTTGGCGAGGTCTCGGACTTCTCGTCCAGCATCCGGTGCAGGTGAGAAATAAAATAACGCATATGCGCGTCATCGACGGTGCGCTGGGCTTCGGCCTTCCACGCCAGATAGGCGCTGGCATAATCGGGAAAAAGGCCGACGATATGCACATTGTTCAGATCCTTGAACTCGGTCTTGTCAGGATTGGTCAGTTCGCCGCCAAATACGAGGTGCAGGCGTTGCGTCATTGGAATCTCCTTTAAAAATGAGCGCAGGAACTGGTCATGCGCGGAACGTAAGTCCTGAGGCTTTGTGCTGCAAGTTACCACATGAACCTTGATTGTCTGTCTCAACTTGCGCTGCGAGATGGCTTTCTGGCAAAAGTCAGGGGCGCGGCAGCAACTGGCTGCACAGCGCGTGATGCAGCCCCTTGCCCGCTGCGACAACGCCGTTGACCTGCGGGTGCGGATTGTTGAAAAGCAGATCCCCTCCGGTCCGGTCGGTTCCCGTGGCGCCTGCCTCCTGCAGGATCAGAGCTCCCGCCGCGATATCCCATTCCCAGCTGGGCCGCAGGGTCAGCATCGCATCGAACCGGCCCTCGGCCACCAGTGACAGCCGGTAGGCCAGCGACGGGCGGTGATGCCGCGTCATCTGCGGCACCTTGCCGTCGCGCCAATGCTGCGGCTCTGTCGCGGGCTTGGCGGCCAGCAGCGAGGCACCGGAGAGGGTGGACTGCGACGAGGCGCGGATCGGTCTGGCGTTGAGAAACGCCCCCAGGCCGTAGCCCGCGCTATAGAGCTTGTCCTTGAGCGGCAGGAACACGACGGCGGCGGTGATCCGGCCTTCCTCGGCCACCGCCAGAGAATGCGCCCATGTGGAGGTGCCCTCAATGAAGCTGCGCGTTCCGTCGATCGGATCGATGATAAAGGTGCGACGCAGCGAGAGGCGGTCCTCGTTGTCGGGCGTTTCTTCCGACAGCCAGCCATAATCCGGCCGCGCTTCCGTCAGTCGGGCGTGGAGCAATCTATCAACCGCTATATCCGCCTCGGTGACGGGCCCCGCATCCCCCGCCTTGTCCCAGCGTCTCGCGCTCGGGCCGCTGTAGCGTGTAGCGAGCACGCCTGCCTCGCGTGCGGCTGACATGAGAAGGTCCAGATCACTCGCCGGCAAGGGTCATCCCTTCGACCAGCAGCGAGGGCACGACACGGCTAAGATGCGGTCTTGCATCATTCGCAGGCACGATCCGGCGCAACATATCGCGCAGGTTGCCTGCGATAGTGCATTCATTCACCGGATAGGCGATCTGCCCGTTCTCGACCCAGAGACCGGATGCGCCGCGCGAATAATCTCCGGTATTGGGGTTGATCGTCGAACCGATCATGGAGGTCACCAAAAGCCCGGTGCCCATATCGCGGAGCAGATCCTCGCGGCTGACGTCGCCCTGGGTCAACGCGACGTTCCAGCTTGAGGGCGAGGGCGGTGCAGAGGTGCCGCGCGCGGCATTTGCGGTGGACTGCATCCCCAGCTTGCGGGCGGTGGCCAGGTCCAGCGTCCATCCGGTGAGCACACCGTTTTCGACGATGGCGCGGCGCTGTGTGGGCAGACCCTCGGCATCGAACGGGCGCGATCCGCTGACGCGGGGGCGCAGCGGGTCTTCAACCAGCGACAGATGGTCCGGCAAAACGGATTGGCCCAAGGCACCCAGCAACCACGACGAACCGCGCGCGATGGTGCTGCCGCTGATCGCGGCCAGCAGGTGGCCGATCAAAGAGGACGAGATTCGTTCGTCAAACAGAATGGGATAAGTGCCGGTCTTGGGCCTGCGCGCATTGATGCGTTCGACAGCGCGCTGCCCGGCGCTTTGCCCGATATCCTCGGGGCTGCGCAGATCGGACTGGAAAATTCGCATGTCACCGTCGTAATCGCGCTCCATGCCTGCACCGGTGCCGGAAATCGCAACACAGCTTACGGCCCTGTCGGAGCGGGAATATCCGGCGGAAAAACCGTTGGTCGCCGCCAGATGGACATGGCGCATGCCATAGGCGGAACTGGCGGATTGGACCTGCGATACGCCCTCTATGCCCAAGGCAGCAGCCTCGGCGCGGGCCGCATCTTCCTGCATGCTGCGGGCATCCGGCTCCGGCGTCGGGTCGCATAATTCCAGAGCCGCAATATCCCAGTCGCGGGCCAGTTGGGACGGGTCCGCCAGACCGATATGCGGATCGAGCGGGGCCTCCCGCGCCATGGCAACCGCGCGCTCCGCCATTGTCGCCAACGTGTCCGGGTTGATGTCGGAGGCCGAGACATTGGCCTGACGTTGCCCGACCATGACCCGCAGGCCAAGGTCGATTCCCTCGGCGCGCTCGGCTTGCTCCAGAACGCCGCCGCGCATGTCGATTGCCACGGAGGTGCCCTGCACGGCCATCGCATCGGCACTATCGGCGCCCGCCTTGCGGGCAGCCTCCAACAGGGCCGCAGTCAGGTTTTCCAGCGATGGGGTGGTCATGGGCAGGTCTCCTTGCTGGGTGTGAGGTAGGCCGATGGGCCATGATACGCAAGGGTGCAGCCGGTGCAGGGGGCATGAAATACGAAGGGGCTGCCCGCGTTTGCATCGGACAGCCCCGTTGGTAAGCGTCTTGGAATGTCAGCGGATGCGTTGTCCGTTGGCCAGTACCTGCCCCTCTTCGTTCACCTCGATCCGCGAGGTCAGGCTGTCAGGCCCGTCACCCGGACGTGCGAACAGGCCAAGCATCATGCGGGCGCCCATCGCCTGCTCCTGCGGCAGCAACCCCATCGCCACCAATGTATCCATCAGGGCGTTGCCCCCTGTCAGATAGAAATCCACCGCGCCGGTCGGTCTCGGCATGCCAGGGAACGTGGTCAGGTCTTCATTGTCGAAGGTAAAGGCACCCGTTCCTGTCAGCCGAGCGCCGGCAATCGCAAGCGTGAGCGTATTGACCGAGAGGCTGTGGATCTCGCCCGGAGGCGCGCCCGCGTTCTCCATCATGGCTTGCTGGTCCATGATGTCCTGCGTCAGGCGGGCCTGTCCGGTAAGGTCGATCTCGACAGTTGCAGGGTCACGCGACAATTGCTCTGCCGGATCGATCATCGCCCAGATCGCATCCGATACGGTCACATCCGCAAGGGTCAGCCCCAGTCCGAAATCCGTCGGCTCTTCGGTCTCGCCCGCTGGAAACAGAAAGTTGAAACCGGCAGTGCCCATCGTCAGGGATACCGGCAGCGGAATGTCAGAGCCCGCGTAGTTCATTGCGATGCCGCGTGCCTCGCCCGCATAATGCAGGCTTGTGTCATCCATCCGAACGGTCAGCCGACCGCTGTCGGAACTTGTATTGCCCTCGAATGTCTGGCCATCACCGACGACCGAGAAATCCGACGTGCCGTTCTCGTAGGTATAGCCGCCGTTCAACGAGAAGCCTGCACGCATTGCGGCGGCCACATCTGACATATCGATGTTCTCGGGTAGGGTGATCGTGCCCTCGAAGCCCATATTCTCCAATCCGCCGGTGACCGCAACACGCTCTGACGGCTCATCGGGATTGGCCATGTCCAAGGCATAGGACATCGCGGCAATGGTCATCGTCTGGGCGATGCTGCGGATATCAGTGCCGGTCGAGGTGCTGCTGCCGATCATATCTGAGAACTGCATCCGCGCCTGATCGATCTCGACAGGCTCACCGCCGACAGTCAGACTGCCCAGAGCGAAGGTCAGCTCATCGGCGCTGTAATCGTAAACCATGTTGTCGGGATCACCCGAAACGACCATCTCGAACCCAGCATGCGTGTAGTCGATCACGCCTTGCACGTCTTCCTCGGGTTCGTCCGGCAGGGTTGAGGTGAAGGCAATCGGCATCCTGTCGGGCAAGACCACGTTCACGCGGCCATCGCCGGTCTCGGTGAAGGCGATGCTGTCCATCTCCATCCGTGCCGTGCCGGACTGATCATCCATCACCATCACGAGCGTCAGGTCACTGACCGTGACGCTGTCACCCGCACGTTCCTCGGTGCCCTCGACGGTATATCCCATGCCTTCGAGATAGGTTCGGAAATCAGTCCATACCTGATCTGCCGTCACATCCGCCCAAACGGCAGAGCCTGACAGGAAAATTGCGATGCTGCTGCAGCCAAGCTGCCGGGACCAGATGCCCATTTTCTTTACCTTTCAGATTTTTCGGAGGGAGTGTGACTTAATCAGCCTGAGGGTCAAGCCCCGTTGGTGCTGGACCGCGTCATTTGAGCGGTTTACCACAGACGGATATCCAGCAGGAGGGCAAGATGGACGCGACCAAGGGAAAAACCGTGCTGATCACCGGCGCCAGCAGAGGGATCGGCGAAGCCGCCGCGCGTGCCTTTGCCAAGGCAGGCGCGAATGTCGTTCTGGCAGCGCGCGATACGGCAAGCATCACGGCAATCGCGCAGGACATCGGTCCGCAGGCCATCGCCATCGGCTGCGATGTGACCGACGCGGCGCAGGTGCAGGCGGCGGTTGATCAAGCTGTCAGCAAATTTGGCGGGCTGGATATCCTGATCGGCAATGCCGGTGTGATCGAACCTATCGGCAGCATCGAGGCAACAGAGCCCGCCGATTGGGGCCGCGCCATCGACGTCAATCTCAAGGGCGTGTTCCACGGCATGCGCTCTGCGCTGCCGGTGATGCAGGCGCAGGGACACGGCACGATCATCACGATCAGTTCCGGCGCGGCCCATAACCCGCTGGACGGCTGGAGCGCCTATTGCGCCTCCAAGGCGGGTGCGGCGATGCTGACCGCTTGCGCCCATGCCGAGAACCAGAGCAAAGGGCTGCGGATCATGGGGCTGTCTCCCGGAACGGTCGCCACCGATATGCAGCGCGTGATCAAGGCCAGCGGTGTCGGGCCGATCGCAAAGCTGGACTGGGAGGATCACATCCCCGCCGACTGGCCCGCGCGTGCCCTGCTCTGGATGTGCGGCGCGGATGCGGATGACTGGCTGGGGCAGGAGGTCTCGCTGCGTGACGAGAGCATCCGCCGTCGGGTGGGCCTGACATGATCGAGCTGGACAAGGACGGCGGCCTCTGGACCGTCACGATCAACAGGCCCGACAAGGCCAATTCCCTCACCGCCGCGATGCTGGAGGAGTTGTGCGATATCGCCGAGGCGGCCCGGGAGGCGCATGTCCTCATCCTGACCGGCAAGGGCAAGGTGTTCAGCGCCGGTGCCGATCTTGAGGCCGCCCGCGCGGGTCTGGCCACAAGTCCCTTGTGGGAAAGACTGTCCGGTGCCATCGCCGCCCTGCCGGGGCTGAGCATCGCGGCGCTGAACGGTACGCTGGCGGGGGGCTCCATGGGAATGGCGCTGGCCTGCGATCTGCGGATCGCGGTGCCGGGGGCCAAGTTCTTCTATCCGGTGATGAAGCTGGGCTTTCTCCCGCAACCCTCCGACCCCGGCCGCATGATTGCCCTGATCGGTCCGGCGCGGACCAAGCTGATCCTGATGGGCGGGCAAAAGATCACGGCAGAGGAGGCGCTTTCCTATGGCCTGATCGACCGCATCGTCGAGGATGTCGCCCTTATTGAGGTCGCCCGCGCCATCGCGGCGGATACTTTGGCAGCCAAGCCCGATTTTGTCGGCGCGATGAAAGCGATGTGCCGCTGATCCTGCTCCGTGGAATCGGATATTTAAGGCAAGAAGAAGCAGACCCGCGCTAGGGTGAGAGGGCATGGCTCGGATGACACAGGCATTGGTGATCGGGGCCGGCCCCGCGGGGCTGATGGCGGCAGAGGCGCTGGCGCAGGCTGGTCTGTCCGTTGTCGTGGCCGAGGCCAAGCCCTCGGTCGGGCGCAAGTTCCTGATGGCGGGGAAATCCGGCCTGAACATCACTAAGGATGAGGCTTTCGGGGGGTTTCTGGCGGCTTATGCCGAAGCTGCTCCGGTGCTGCGTCCGGCTCTCGAGGTGTTCGGGCCTGACCATGTGCAGGACTGGGCGCGCGGGCTGGGGCAGGAGGTCTTTACCGGCACGACCGGCCGCGTATTTCCGCTGGCGATGAAAGCCTCTCCGCTGCTGCGGGCGTGGCTGGCGCGGTTGAACGGACTGGGCGTCGATATCCGCACCCGCTGGCGCTGGACCGGGTGTGACAGCGGCGGCTGGCACTTCGAGACGCCTGCGGGACTGCAGACCCTGAACGCCGTTGTGACGGTGCTTGCCTGTGGCGGTGCGAGTTGGGCGCGGCTGGGATCGGACGGGCGCTGGACGGAGTTGCTGCCGGATGTGCCTCTGGCCCCGTTCCAGCCGGCCAATATGGGGTTTCTGGTGGACTGGTCGCCGCATATGGCGCGGCATCTGGGCCAGCCGGTCAAGGGGATCGCGCTGCAGGCGGGCGGTCAGGTCTCGCGCGGCGAGATCGTGCTGTCGGCCAGCGGTATCGAGGGCGGCGGCATTTATGCCGTGTCGCGCAGCCTGCGCGAGGGGGCGGCACTGCTGTTGGATCTGCTGCCCGATCTGGACCCCGCGCAGGTGCGCGCGCGGCTGGAACGGCCACGTGGCAAGGCGAGCCTGTCCAACCATCTGCGAAAGGTGCTGCGGCTCGATCCGGTCAAGCTGGCGCTGTTGGTGGAATGTGCCCATCCGCTGCCACAGGACGCTACGGCGCTGGCGGGGATCATAAAGGCGCTGCCGGTGCCCCTTGAAGGGCCGCAACCGATGGATCAGGCGATCTCGACCGCCGGAGGGATCACGTTGGGGGCGCTGGACGCAGGCCTGATGATCCGCGCCATGCCCGGCGTTTTTGCGGCGGGCGAGATGCTGGATTGGGAGGCGCCGACCGGCGGCTATCTGATCAGCGGTGCTCTGGCGACGGGGTATTGGGCCGGTCGGCACGCCGCGCAATGGGCGGCGGATCAGGGGGCAAGCGCCCCCTGAAGGCGGTTACTTGGCGACCGCGCGTTTGAAGGCATCGCGGCTGCGCATGACCTTGGCATAGGCGACAAGCTTGGGAGACTCGATCTCGAACTTGGCACCGTAGGCCCAGTTCAGGCAATGCGCTGCGATGATATCGGCGATGGTCATTTTCTCGCCCATCAGGAACGGCCCTTTCATCACGTCTGACAGCCGCTCGATATTGCGGGAGAATTCCCACTTCAGGCTGTCCTTGATATCAGGCACGCGCTTGTCCTCGGGCAGGATGAAGCTGTGGCGTGCGGCGGTCCAGAGCACCGCGTCCAACTCGTCCAGCACCATATGCGTGATCCCGTCCTGACGGGCGCGCTCTACCGTGCCTGCGGGATAGGTCAGCTTGCCGTGTTTGTCGGCCAGATAGGTCAGGATGGCGGTCGAATCGGTGAGCAACGCGTTACCGTCGCGCAGGGCCGGGATCTTGCCGGAGGGGTTGGCGGCCAGTGCCTCGGGGCTGTGGGGTTTGACGGCGGTGTGGGTATAGGGCTGGTCCAGTTCCTCAAGCATCCACATCACACGGAATGCGCGGCTTTGGGTGCCGCCGATGACTTCGTACATATTCTCTCTCCCTCACGGGCGCGGGTGCGCCGGTTCCGGAAGTGAGTTGAACCTGTTTCAGGGCGGAGTTCCAGAGGGGAGACGGGGTTTTTCCGTGACGTGACGCTCAGCGCTTGGCCAGCATCGCCAGCCGGATCAGCGTGCGCTCCACCAGCGCCATCGCGGGAGCGTGTTGCCCGGCCGAGCGCAGTTGCAGATCGGTATCGGTGATAAGGCCAAGCGCCATTTCCAGCCGTTGGATGCGCCAGCTTTGCGCCTGCCGCACGATCCGGTCGCGGCGCGGGCCAAAGACGGGCGGACGCAGTTTGCCCACGCCCTGCGCAGGGCCGCCCGGATCGGAGGCGGCAGCATAAAGCGTGCGGAAATGCCGGGCGGCGGCAATGCACAGGCTGACGGGTTGCACACCCTGCGCCAGCAGCTTGCGCATGACCGGACCGATCTGCCCGTCTTGTCCCTCGGCCACGATATTGAGGATATCGTCCAGATCCGCCTCGGATGTGGCGGGGGCGCAGGCGTCGATGTCGGCGGCGCTGACCGGAGCACTGTCACCCAGCTTGTAGAGCGAGAGTTTCTCCAGCGTCTGGCGGAAATCTCCCGGTTCGATTTCTTGCGCCAGTGCTGTGAGCGCGGTCATCGCGGCATTGTCCAGATCGCCCAGACCGGCGCGCGACAACTCGGCCGCGATTTCCTCGCGCGTGGGGGGATTGTCGTAAAGCGCTGCGGCGTAGGTGTTGGGATGCCCTTCAAACAGGACGCGCAGCTTGGACTTGGCCGTCAGCGCCCCTGCGGTGACGATGATCTGGGCATCGCCAGCCTGCCAGTCGGCAAGAGCCGCCTTGAGCACATCGGCCACTGTATCGGTTGCATCCTCCACAAAGGCCACGCGCGGGCCGGGGAAAAAGCTGATCGCCTTGACCGCATCCAGAAGTGCTGCAGGGTCTTTGCGCAGATCGGCGGCGGGCAGACGGGCAAGCCGCATCTCCTCCTCTCCGGCAGGACCGATCAGGGCGGCGATCACCTCCTGCCGTTTGAGTGCAACGCGCATCGCATCGCCGCCGAAGATCAGCAGACCCGCGCGGTTTGGATCCGGCTTTGCAAAATAGCGCGGGGCGTCGCGGGGGCTGAGCTTCATTGCGGCAAGGCGGCGGAGGAGGCGATCAACTGCGTCACCAGCTTGTCGGCCAGTAATACGGCCAGCCGTGTGCGGGCATCGCGCGCGGCAGCGTCTGTGGCCGTGGTCGAGCCGGTGGTGGAATAGCTGGTGAAGCCGTCCACAGTGCCGCGCAGCAACACGGCATTGGTGCTGCGATCACGTAGATTGAACGTGACCTGACCCAGCAGATTGATCCGCGTTGCGGTATTATCCGCCGTCACAGCCATCCGCGCGGAACCGACCGTGTAGGTATATCCCAGCGCGTAGGGGCCATCGGTGCCACGGCCAAGTCGATCCTCGACCTGCTGGATCAGCAGATACTGGTCGCGGTTGGACGGCGCATCGGCGAGGATCGCGTTCTGCAAGCGGCTGGCCTGACCCTCGGGGCCGTAAGCGGGTGTGAAACCGCAAGCGCCGAGGGCAAAGCCGCCCAGCCCCAGCAATCCCAGCCCGCGCAATACTGATCTTCGGTCAGATAACGACATTCACGATCCGTCCGGGGACGATCACCAGTTTTTTGGGCGTGCCCCCGTCAAGCGCCCTGACCACAGCATCATGGGCCAGAACGATCTTTTCAAGCTCTGCCTTGTCGATCTCGCGGGCTACGCTGATTTCCGCCCGTCGCTTGCCGTTGATCTGGATCGGGAGGGTCACGGTATCATCCACCAGCATGGACTCGTCCGCGACAGGCCATGGTGCCGCCGCGATAAGCCCCTCGCCGCCGAGCAGGGTCCATATCTCCTCGGACAAATGCGGGGTCATCGGCGCCATCAGTTGTGCCAGCGTGCGGACAGCGATGCGCCGCGCCTCTGTCCCTGCGGTGGATTTCGCCAGCGTGTTGGTGAAGGCGTAAAGCCGCGCAATAGCCGCGTTGAAGCCGAAGGATTCGATTCCGCCCGTCACCTCGTGGATGCATTTGTGCATCGCGCGCAGCAGCGCCTCATCATCGGTATTGGGTGCCTCGTCGGAGGCGGCGATATCGGCAGCGATGCGGTAAACGCGGGCCAGATGCTTGAACGTGGCCTCAGCACCGGAGGCTGTCCATTCCACATCGCGCTCGGGCGGGCTGTCCGACAGCACGAACCAGCGCGCCGTATCGGCACCGTAAGCCGAGATGATATTGACCGGATCGACGACGTTCTTCTTGGATTTCGACATCTTGGCGGAGGGGATGATCTCCACCGCCTCGCCCGTCGCGGTCACGCGCCCGTCCGAGACATCCTCGGGCAGGTGATAGACAGGCCGTCCGTTGGCATCGCGCGTCTGGTAGATCTCGTGTGTGACCATACCTTGGGTAAAGAGGGCGTCGAACGGCTCGATCGCTTTTTCAGGAAGATGGCCTGTGGCATGCATGGCGCGGGCGAAGAAGCGCGAATAGAGCAGGTGCAGAATCGCATGCTCGATGCCGCCGATATACTGGTCGACGTTCATCCAGTATTCCGCCTCGGCCAGATCGGTGGGCGTGGCCGCATCGGGCGCGGTGAAGCGGGCGTAATACCACGAACTGTCGACGAATGTGTCCATCGTGTCCGTCTCGCGCCGGGCCGGTGCGCCGCATTTCGGGCAGGTGCAGTCGCGCCATGTCGGGTGGCGGTCCAGCGGGTTACCGGGCACGTCGAAGCTGACATCATAGGGCAGTTCCACCGGCAGGTTGCGCTTGTCTTCGGGCACCACGCCGCAGGTGTCGCAATGCACCACGGGGATCGGGCAACCCCAATAGCGTTGCCGCGACAGACCCCAGTCGCGCAGACGGAACTTGGTCACGCCGTGGCCGACGCCATTCTCCTCGCAAAAGGCGATGGCCGCATCGACGGCCTGTTCCCCTGTCTGCCATGCCTCGCCCGCAAAGCCGCGGTTGTAATAGACCTGCTCCGTTTTGGCGGGCACATAGGCCTCGCCCAACTCGGTCGGGCTGTCCTCGGATGGCAGGAACGTGGCGATGATCGGCAGGCCATATTTGGTGGCAAAGTCGAAATCCCGCTGGTCATGGGCTGGGCAGCCGAAGATCGCACCGGTGCCGTAATCCATCAGGATGAAGTTCGCGATATAGACCGGCAATTCCCACGCCGTATCAAAGGGATGCCGCACCTTCAGGCCGGTATCAAAGCCCTTCTTCTCCGCCTTTTCCAGCGCCTCCTCGGTGGTGCCACCCCTGCGGCATTCGGCGCAGAAAGCGGCAATTTCGGGATTGTCACGCTCAAGCTGCTTGGCCAGCGGATGATCCGGCGAGATGCCCACGAAGCTGGCCCCGATCAACGTATCGGGACGGGTGGTATACACCTCGATCCGGTCCGTCCCGTGCGGGCCGTCGATCAGCGAGAAGGCAAACTGCAACCCGCGCGATTTGCCGATCCAGTTGGATTGCATCAGCCGCACCTTGGCGGGCCAGTTGTCCAGCCCGTCGAGTGCGCCCAGCAATTCTTCGGAATAGTCCGAGATCTTGAAGAACCACTGCGTCAGCTCGCGCCGTTCCACATCCGCGCCAGAGCGCCAGCCCTTGCCGTCGATCACCTGCTCGTTTGCCAGAACGGTCATATCGACAGGGTCCCAGTTGACGACAGCGTTTTTGCGATAGACGAGGCCCTTGTCGAGCATATCGAGAAACAGCGCCTGCTGCTGGCCGTAATATTCCGGATCGCAGGTGGCGAATTCGCGGCTCCAGTCGATGGACAGACCCAGCGGTTTCATCTGGTCGCGCATGTCGGCGATGTTCTGGTAGGTCCAGTCTTTGGGGTGGCCACCAATCGCCATGGCGGCATTTTCCGCAGGCATGCCAAAGGCGTCCCAGCCCATCGGGTGAAGCACGTTAAAGCCCTTGGTCACCTTGTAGCGCGCGATCACATCGCCCATCGTGTAGTTACGCACATGCCCCATATGGATGCGCCCCGACGGATAGGGGAACATTTCCAGCACGTAGTATTTCGGCTTGGCTGTCTGCGCACCGGGTTCGGCGCGGAACAGGCCGGCACTGTCCCATGCGGATTGCCATTTCGCTTCGATCTGGGCGGCGTCATAACGTGACATCTGGCGTGACCTCTCGTTCCACGGGGCGGGTCCGGCGGACCTGTTCACAGCGCGTGATAGGCCCGCTTTGACCTATGGTCTAGGGGCGGCGCGCAAAAATACGGGGATGGGCAGGGCGAAAATGCCCGGTATAACGGGAAGATGTAACGAGTAAGGAGCGATGTGCCCCCGATGTGCCCTGTGACGAACAGCCCAAAGACCACCATGAAAATCCTGTTCATCCACCAGAACTTCCCCGGACAGTTCAAGCATCTCGCCCCCGCTCTTGCGCAGCAGGGGCATGAATGCACGGCATTGACCCTTAGGGTGAAAGAGCCGGTGATGTGGAACGGTGTGCGTATCCTGCCCTATCAGGTCAAGCGCCCTTCAGGGCAGAAGGTGCACCCTTGGCTGGCCGATACCGAGACAAAGGTGATCCGGGGCGAGGCCTGTTACTATGCGGCAAGGCAGTTGCGCGAACAGGGCTACACGCCCGATGTGATCGTGGCGCATCCCGGCTGGGGCGAGGCGATGTTTCTGCGAGATGTCTGGCCGCAGGCGCGGATCGGGCTTTATTGCGAGCTCTATCACCTGTCGGACCGCGAGCATGTGGGTTTTGATCCCGAATTCACGCCGCGTGTCGATGCGGCGGAGGCTTTGCGGATCAGGATGAAGAACCTCAACAACATGATCCATCTGCCGCTGTGCGATATGGGGATCAGCCCGACGCATTTTCAGGCCGACACTTTCCCTGCGGCCTTTCGCGAGCGGATCAGCGTGATCCATGACGGGATCGACACCGATCATGTCCGCCCCGATGCGCAGGTGCGGGTGACGCTGCCGGATGGTGCGGTGCTGACGCGCGATGACGAGGTCATCACTTTCGTCAATCGCAATCTCGAACCTTATCGCGGTTATCACATCTTCATGCGCGCCCTGCCACGGCTGCTGAAAGAGCGCCCGCATGCGCGGGTCCTGATCGTCGGCGGGGACGAGGTGTCATACGGGGCGAAGCCACCCAAAGGACAAACGTGGAAACAGATATTCATCGACGAGGTGCGCGGGCGTATTCCGACGGCCAACTGGGAACGGGTGCATTTTCTGGGCCGCATTCCCTATGACCAGTTCGTGCCGCTGCTCCAACTCAGCCGCGTGCATGTCTATCTGACCTATCCCTTCGTGCTCAGTTGGTCCTTGTTCGAAGCGATGAGCGCGGGCGCAGCCATCGTCGCCAGCGATACCGGCCCGCTGCGCGAGGCGATCCGCGACGGGGAGACAGGGCGACTGGTGGATTTCTTCGACGGGGACGGGCTGGTGGACCAGATCGGCGCATTGATGGCGGATGCCGGTCAGAGGGCCAGATTGGGGCAGGCGGCGCGCGCTTTCGTGCAGGCCAATTACGATCTACGCCGTATCTGCCTGCCGCAGCAACTGGACTGGATTGCCCGGCTGGCAGCGACCACACCGGGCAAGATCAGTGACTAGAGGCTGAAATCAGCGGCGACCGTCCGCGATCCGCAACTGACGGGCGCGCGACAGGATTGCATCTTCGACAGCACGCTGCGTGCCCGCGGCGACGGGGCCGGAGCGGGTCTGCAAGGCAACAGTGAGCGAGCGTGCCTCAAGCGCGGGATCTCTGACGTGGACCGTGCCGCGATAGGCCTGCCCGCCGCCCGGCGGGGTGCCGTAGCCGAACACGATCACACCCGTGAAGGGATCAACCGACTCGATCGGCATGAAGTTCAGAACATCCAGCGAGGCATTCCAGATATAGCGGTTCACCTCGACCGATACATCGGGCTGACGGCGGTTGAACACATCAAAGATGGACCGCCCGGTGTTGAAAGCGTTGGCATCGCGCCCCGCGTCAAAGATGCGCGGGCTGTCGTCGGCGCCCTCGTCCGTCTGGTTGGCGCAGGCCGCAATTGAAAAAAGCAACACACCGCATGTGACGACCTTGAAAATGTGCTGTCTCATATTGGCCCATTCCGGTTTGGTATTCATTGCCTCTGTTCCTAGCCAAGCCAGCCCTGTGGAGCAAGCGGTTTACTGCAAAATGGCGGCTTGTGGCCTGCGCTGTCCTGCAAAAAGCCAAAGAAGGCTCGGTACGGCATGTGTGACATAGCTGCACCATATCCCGTGGCTTTGCGATTGCACTTGCCGGGACGCTTGCATCAATGACCCAAAAAGAGCGAAACGAAGGCATACCCAAGGCAGACTCGCTGTTTTGGGCGACCTATTAAAAAACCGAGGGCAACCAAATGAAAAACATCCTTATCGCAACAACCGCGCTGGTCGCCACCGCTGGTGTTGCAGCAGCCGACGTAAACCTGTCCGGCTACGCACGTTTTGGCGGCGTGTTCAACGACGTAACTGATGAAGTAAACTTCGCAAGCCGTCTGCGCCTGCAGTTCGACATGACCACCGAAACCGATGGCGGCCTGACACTGGGTGCTCGTCTGCGTGTGCAAGCTGAAGAAGATGGCGCTGGCAACGACACTGGTCGTTTCAACACAGCTCGCTTCTTCGGTTCGGCTGGTGGTGTGACTGTTGCAATGGGCAACATTTTGGGTGTGATCGAAGCTGCACCGAACCTGTATCTGCCCACCAAGTCGGCTGGCATGGGTTTGGAAGGCAACGGCTTCACAAGCCTTGCTGCCAACACCTTCTCCAACGGCGGCGCATTCGGCTGGACTGCATATCAGTCGGCAAGCGCACTGAACAACGGCGCCACCAATGGCGTGGAGATTATCTACAGCGCAAACGGCATCGGACTGCATGCTCATAGCACTGAGATCAGCTATGGTTTGGGTGCAAACTACCGTTTTGGTGACTTCGTTGTTGCTGCTGCTTATGAAGAGTTCACAGGTGGTTTCCGCCCCGTCACCGGCATCAGCAGAGACGGCGACAGCGTCCTGTTCCTCAGCGTAGGTGGTAAGTTCGGCGCGTTCGACGCAGCTCTGTCCTACGCTGAGACCGAGTATGCCGGCCTGACAGCTGAGAAAGTCTCGCTGCGTGGCGGTTACACTGTGAACGACGCTCTGTATGTCTATGGCTTCGTTGCTGATGAAGATGGCCCCGTGTCGTTGGATACAGCATATGGCTTGGGCGCATCGTATGCACTGGGCGGCGGTGCTTCGGTTGAAGCTGGTTGGACATCCAACCAGGTTGGCACAAACATTGTATCCGCTGGTATGTTCTTCTCGTTCTAATACGAGCTGAACTACTGATTAGGGAAAGAGCGGGCTTAGGCTCGCTCTTTTCTTTTGTGCTGTATGCACTGTGATGTGAACCACAGCTGGCTTAGCGTTCAACAGCACGACCAAGCTTGAGTGCAAGCTCAGAACGAATCATCAATGTCTTACGCTGTGACTGCTGCTGCTGTTTGGTGTTGGGCAAGTGCTGGGCTAACCAAGCTCGGTGACGCAGCTCGCGTAACAGCTGCTTCTCAAGTGCGACCTGAGTGCGCTTGCTCATCAGATCAACTCCACAGCATTGGCCAGCTGCGTATCGTTCACGTCAATGTAGCGTTGCGTGGTGCTGATATCCGAGTGTCCAGCTAGAGCAGCAAGCAGTCTGACATTGATCCCAGTGTTTGCCAGTTTAGTGATGAACGTTCTGCGACCCGAATGACTGCTGGCACCTTTTAATCCGCAGTCTTTGTAGACTTGCAGAAACAGCTGGCACATGGTGTTGGCCGAAAAGCTGCTGCACAACTGTGTTTGGAACAGTGGTGCACTGCTACTGCGATCAGCAATGACAGCATGATACTGCTCAAGCACACGGCGCAGTTTACGACTGACATAGATCGTGCGCGCATCACCACCTTTTGTCTGTTTGCCGCTGATGCTGAACTGCGCGCGAACTGATCCAGTGTCGTCATAAACATCACCGATGCGCAGTCCAGCGATCTCAATAGCACGCAGTCCAGCAAGAAAGCTGATGTGCACAATGGTCTGGTCACGCAGCGTGTGCTTGCGTGTGCTGCAAAATGCGATGACCTGTTTATACTGCTGGTCGGTCAGTGTCAGTGCTTGCTTCATGTGCCGATCTCTCATGCTTTGCCACAATCGCAGTGTATGATCTGATCGAACTGCTGAGCTACCGGAGATGGTGTCTGGTGCTGTGTCAATGATCACAACGACTTAACGCGATCTCTCAGCAAATACATATTACATGAGAGATATGACTGTGGCTGCGGCTGGCGTTAAAGCTGCGCATTCACATGGTTATCGAATCACGCGCTCAACTATTTACCAAGTCATGTGGTCAGCTGTGCGCTGAACTGGTTTGCTTGCGCTGCGCTGCTGTCAAAAATTGTCAGTGGTTGCGCGCATTCGCTTTTGAGGCAGTTTTTGCGCGCAGTTGATAAATAACTGTGTAAGGCAAATTTAGGCATCAGATTTTTAGGCAAACGAGGGTCAGCGGTGCTGCGCTCAAAGTTCAAACACTAAGGCAACGACATAGGGCAGCAACTGAGGCAGGGACACATCAGGCAAAGCAGGCAGGTAACTAGGCACTACAAACGAGATTAAGGCTGGCACGCCGATGGATATAGTGCTGCGAACCTGTTCTGATGTGAGACGGTAAGCAAACGAACTGCTCGTTGTTCGCTTCAACACACTACCCTGCTATTGCGCGCAGGATGCCAAAAAATGCGGGAACGCGTTTGTGTTGTCGTAATGGTTCGTCACATAGTAATATGTGCGAGAAGTGAGATGGATGACAACCTCAGCAATGAGATCCATCATCACGCAGGGTTGCCTGGCTGTATGGGTCCTGTGTGTGCGTATGATACGCTGGTAATAGAGATGATAGCAAAACCTGCTCTTCCAATTTGGTTCAGTGATACAGTCTGCAAGCGACGCGAAAGCGTGCATGTTTGGATCGACGCCGAAATAGGCGTTGATCTGACTGCTCATCGAAAGTCGATTAAAGATTAAATCAATTAAGAAAGAAGAATATGACATCGAGCACGGCAAGCTGAGTGGTAACGAAGTGAGCTGTGTGATGATGTAACACAGACGCGGCAAGCGGATGTGTCGATACAGCTGAATACATGTTTGCAGCTGAATGTGATGTGAGTGATGTGTCTGAAAGATCGACTGCGTTGATAAATACATCAACTAAGGAGATCTATGGATGACGATACAACTACTGGAACATGTAAGTGATAGGCTCAGATCAGCTGAACTGGTTCTGAATGAACGCGAGTTCTGCGAGCAGTGGCTGGCGAAGAGCGAGTGTTATATGCGCACTTTGCGATTTAATGGCATGAACCCAAGTGCTGAGGCACTGGCGACATTGGGCAGCAAGCTGGGCTACTACGCAAATGAGCTTGCGCGACGACATGATGATGCAGCTAGTCAATATTGGGCTGAGGTATTAACTGAGCTGCGCAGGCAGACACAGGCGGCATTGGAGCTACGTGTCAAAGAGCGCTGGCAAAGGGTCTGCGCACGATGATCTGTCCTGCGCAAAATCTTGTGGTGAACTACTTACCAAATCAAGCTGGTGATCTTGCAACACTGGGTAATGACTTGGGGTCTTTGCTATGCGTGTGAGTGAGGTCGTCAGCAAGCGTGTTGCATTGAGCAAATCGTGTCCAGTGTGTCGCTGCAAGAACAGAACGGCTGCGAAACCAAAGCCAAAACCATTCAATGAACCAAAATCGCTAAAGCTGTCATAAACATAGTAGTGAAACCAATGGTCGGAAGAAGGTCTGCATAGGCGTCAAAAAAGTGCACACAGCGCGATTAGAACAAGCTCGCTGCTGCTGACTGCTCAACAGGTCCATACTGCTGTGCTTGCGCTTGCTGCTCTAGTGCGGTGGATCAAGCTGGATCAAATCACATGTCGCCGAAGTGACAGGCAGGCATAGTGGCACAGGGATCAAATACGGCTTTTGCTGATTAAGTTGCTCAACAACTCAGTGCGCTTGTGAAGCAGGTCTGGCTCTAAATGTGCGTATCGCTGTGTCATCTGCAAACTGCTGTGTCCAAGTAGCGTTTGCACTTCATACAAGCTGACACCTTTGTTGATCAGCAGGCTGGCATAGGTGTGACGTAGGTCGTGCATGCGCACGTTGTCTAACCCAGCTTCGGCACGTGTCTTAAACCAAGCAGTATCATAGCTGTGATACGCAGTGCGAGTGATCGGATTGATGAACAGGTAATCGTCAGGCTTTGTTGGCAGCAAGAGGTCCTCGCTTTTGACGCGAACAGCGTGCAGCACGTCAACCGCAGCACTGCTCAACACAATGCGGCGTGAGCGACCGTTCTTGCTGCGTGGCACGGTCCAAAGGCGTTTGTGCAGATCAACATGCTTCCAGCACGCTAATCGGGCTTCGCCTTTGCGAGCACCGGTCAACAGCAACAGCTGCACGATCAAGTAGAGGTATGGGTGACGACTGGCACGACATGCTTTGAGCAACTGCTCGATCTCAGCTTCGCTCAGAAAGCGCTGTGTGTAGTCACCGACACTCAGCTTCTTCAAGTTGTGCTGAAATGGGTTCTGAGCTGCGATGTGACCCCAATGTCGCGCTAAGTGCAGCATGCGGTTCATCAGGTGAATGTGCTTGTTAATCGTGCTGCGTTGATAACCGGCGAGAAGCTGTTCACGCACCCAAATGTCCAACACTGGATTGGTCAGGTCGCACATTAGATAGCGTCCCAAGCTTGGTCGCATGTGCTTATTGTAGATCGACCAATCATGTATTGTGATGCGCTTGGTCGCTTGAGCATGCGGAAAGTAGTGGTCATCGAAGAACGCGTTTACTGTGATCTGGTCGTCAATGTTATTGTGCTTGTGATCGGTGCTCTTGCTGCGCTTGAAGAACGAAATCATGTCAGGCTCCATCATGTGATCACACAAGCTGTATTGTCTGATCTGTGATTGAGTGAGAGCCGAAATGACCTGAGCTGTCGTAGCATGTGGTCGTTGAGTGTGGTCCAACTTGAGAACAAAGTCGTCTTATCGCTACATCCGCGCTGGTCGCCACCGCTGGTGTTGCAGTCGCTGATGTAAACATCTCCGGCTACGCACGTTTCGGTGCACTGTACAACGACAGCGCAGCACCTGGCGTGGACGACGTAGTAACTGCAACGCGTCTGCGTCTGCAGTTCGATGCGACCACCGAAACCGATGGCGGCCTGACACTGGGCACACGCATCCGTATGCAGGCTGAAGAAAATGGCGTCGGCGGCTTCAACGGCGCGCGTTTCTTCGGTTCGGCTGGTGGCCTGACCATCGCAATGGGCAACATCCTGGGTGTCGTGGAAGCGGCTCCGAACCTGTACCTGCCGACCAAATCGGCTGGCGTTGGTCTGGAAGGCAACGGTTTCCGCTCGCTGGCAGCGAACACTGTTTCGAACGGCGGCAACTTTGGTTGGACAGCTTATTCGAGCGGCGGCGCCGGTGCGACCGAAGGCGTTGAAGTGATCTACAGCATGAACGGCATCGGACTGCACGCACACAGCACCAGCAGCAGCTATGGCTTGGGTGCAAACTACAAGTTTGCTGACTACACTGTTGCAGTCGCTTACGAAGAGTGGAACAGCGGTGTCCGTGACGGCGACAGCATCTTGTTCGCTTCGGTTGGCGGCAAGTTCGGCGCGTTTGACGCAGCACTCTCCTATGCAGACACCGACTACAGCGGAGTTTCGGCTGAGAAGTTCTCGCTGCGCGGCGGTTACACTGTAAACGACGCTCTGTACGTCTACGGTTTCGTTGCAAGCGAGAACAACAGCGTTGACGAAACATTCGGTCTGGGCGCATCCTACGCTCTGGGCGGCGGCGCTTCGGTTGAAGGCGGCTGGACACAGACAGAAGCTGGCGCAAACCTGGTTTCCGCCGGTATCTTCTTCTCGTTCTGATCCAGAACAAAGAGTTGAACGAAAGGGCAGGTCTTCGGACCTGCCCTTTTCTTTTGGGCGGGCATGGTGTTTTCATGCGGTTGCGTTGAACCAACAGGGGATAACCTCATGTCGCTGTCCGAAATCCAGTCCCGTATCGCCAAAGCCTGCGCGCAGGCCGGGCGCAGCGCTGACTCTGTGGCGCTGATCGCTGTCTCCAAGGTCCAGCCGGACGCGCGGGTTGCTGCGGTGCTGGACGAGGGGCATCGCATCTTCGGCGAGAACCGTGTGCAGGAAGCCGCAGGTAAATGGCCGGACTTCCGCAAGACCTATGACGGGATCAATTTACACCTGATCGGCCCGCTGCAAACCAACAAGGCGCGGCTGGCGATGGAGCTTTTTCAGGCGATCCATTCGGTGGACCGTCCCAAAGTGGCCCAGACCATTGCGCGGCTTGCACAGGAGATGGGGCAGTGCCCCGATATCTTCTTGCAGATCAATACAGGTGAAGAGCCGCAAAAGGCGGGCGTTCTGCCATCAGAGGCTGACGCCTTCGTGGCCGAAGCCCGCGCGCTTGACCTGCCCTTGCAGGGCTTGATGTGCATCCCGCCCGTGGACGAAGAGCCCAGCCTGCATTTCGCGCTGCTGGCCAAGATCGCCGAGCGCAACGGGCTGACGGGCCTGTCGATGGGTATGAGCAGCGATTTCGAATCCGCTATCGCGCTGGGAGCAACGCATATCCGCGTGGGATCGGCGATCTTCGGAGAGCGTGATTACGGCTGATCCGGCGGGTTTCGGATATTTAAAGCAAGAAGAAACGCCGCTTTACGCCACGATCAACCGGCACCCGTGGCGCAGACGCTGCGCGATCCAGAGCAGATGGTCGCGGCGCAGGGCGACGCAGCCTTCGGTCGGATAGCCGGGGCGGCGGTGCTGGTGGATGAAGATGGCAGAGCCACGCCCGCGTTCCGCGCGCGGCCAGTTCCAGTCGGTGATCAGCACCAGATCGTACAGCGGATCGGCGCGGCGTAGTTTTTCGTGGCTATGCGGATAGGGCGCGCGGACCATGAGGTTGTAATCCTCGTGGCGCGGATCATCGGACCACAGATCGCCGGGTAGGATCGGCACAGCCCAATCGGCAGGGCGCGCTATCCGGTCAGGGCGGTAGAGCATGCCGACGATACCGTGCACGCCGCGCGGCGTGGCGCCATCCCCTTCACGCTTGTCGCTGCGGATGCCGCCACGGCCGATGGAACAAGGGAAGGTCAGACCGCGAAAACGCAGACCCATCGGCGTCAGCACCATGTCCTTATGCGTGGCGATCGTCACAACAAATGCCCCGATTTTGCGGATTTCGTCGCCAGATAGGCGCTGTTGAACGCGTTCTCGCCAACCTTGAGAGGCACCCGCTCGGTGACAGTGATCCCTTGCTTCTCCATCATCGAGATTTTGCGCGGGTTGTTGGTCAGCAACCGGATCGCACCGAATCCCATGGATTTCAGGATTTCCGCACCCAACCGGAAATCGCGCTCGTCATCCTCGAACCCGAGGCGGTGGTTCGCCTCGACCGTGTCGAACCCCTGATCCTGCAGCGAATAGGCGCGCATCTTGTTGGCCAGCCCGATGCCGCGCCCCTCCTGATTGAGATAGAGCAACACGCCCGCACCCTCCTGCCCCATCTGGTCCAGCGCGCCGTGCAGTTGCGGGCCGCAATCGCATTTCAGACTGCCCAGCACATCGCCGGTGAAACAGGCCGAATGCAGCCGCGCCAGAACCGGTTTGTCGCGGTCGGGTTGCCCGATCTCGAAGGCGTAGTGCTCCTCCCCGCCGTCTTCGGGGCGGAAGATGTGCAGCCGCCCCGCCTCGGCGGCAGCCACGGGCAAGCGGGCGCTGACCACAGGATGCGGATCAGGGGCGGCGGCCAGCAGCGGGCGGGCGCGCGCGGCATCCACCAGTGTCAGCCCGTGCGACGCAGCAAATCCTGTGGGGTCAGTCAGCGGCAGGAGTAGCGCTGCGGGCAACAGGCGCGCTGTCTTGGTCAGAAGCACGGCAAGACGGTGCAGCCCCGCTGAGCCGCCCCGTTGCGTGATAAGCGGGCCTTTCATCGGCGTCTTCAGGTCATCGGCAGGATCGGCGACGCCTAACACCCATGTCAGCCCTGCCTCAGGTGGCAGCAGCACGCGGGCCACATCGCCATCATAGGCGCGCGCCTTGAGCGTTGTCGCGCGCCGCGATGTCAGCGCTATAACAGGCTCGCCGCCGAGCGCGTGCAGGTCGGCCAGCCGCTGTGCCGTGATCGTCTCGGCCGCCAGAACAAGCGCGCCATCAGCGCCGTCGAACAGCACCACAGGCACGCCCATCCGCAAATCGGCGCGGGCGCGGGCGAGAATTTCTGTAACATCTGGTGTGAAACTCATTCGGGTCCTGATGCGTTTACTCTGTGAGAGCACGTTTTAGGGGTGATAGCTGAAACATTTACACACTGCTTTACACGACGGCGTGAGAGAATGGCACCCTGACTTGTCCCCTTAGGTCAGCATGCGCATCTTGATAGACGGAACAGGAGGGAAGCCTATGGCACAATTGAAGAAAATTCTATTGGTCGATGATGACGAGGATTTGCGCGAGGCGTTGAGCGAGCAACTTGTCATGACAGAAGATTTTGACGTCTTCGAGGCCAGCAACGGCTCCGAAGCGATGAAGCGCGCCAAAGAGGCGTTGTATGACCTCGTGATCCTCGATGTCGGCCTGCCAGATACGGACGGGCGGGAACTGTGCCGTCTGATGCGCAAGCAGGGCGTGAAATGTCCCATCCTGATGCTGACAGGCCATGACAGCGATGCCGATACCATCCTCGGCCTTGATGCCGGCGCGAATGATTACATCACAAAGCCGTTCAAGTTTCCGGTGCTGCTGGCCCGTATCCGTGCCCAGTTGCGCCAGCACGAACAGAGCGAGGATGCCGTCTTTACCCTTGGGCCATACACGTTCAAACCGTCGATGAAGATGCTGGTAACCGAGGATGACAAGAAGATCCGGTTGACCGAAAAGGAAACCAACATCCTGAAATACCTGTACCGCGCGACAGAGGGCGTTGTGCCGCGCGATGTTCTGCTGCACGAGGTCTGGGGTTATAATGCGGGCGTTACAACGCATACGCTGGAGACGCACATCTACAGGTTGCGTCAGAAGATTGAACCCGATCCGTCAAACGCCCGTTTGCTGGTGACGGAATCGGGCGGGTACCGCCTTGTGGCATAAGAGTTGCAGTTACGCAGCGTAAGGAAAACCCTACTGTCCCGATTCAGATCAAAGTGGTATTCTAAGAATAGAATTAGAGACGCCACTAAAGAAATCCCGTCGCATATGCGGGTTATCATATGCACCTCCCTGTTGGACTGCCCCGGCTTCGCGCCGGGGTTTTTTTTATGCCAACGCGTAAAGCTGTATCCTAGCGGCTTTTTTCAATGTGATTCCCGATAGCCGTTCATCTTGGATGCACGGTTGCCTTTCTCTTTTGTTTGGACAGGTAATTGGCAGGATATCGATTGTGGTCGAAAAACAGGCATATGCCCTTTTCAGGGCGATTGCTTTGCTTGTGCGGCAAAAAATGCTGCAGTTGCGAAGGCGATGATTGCGCGGAACGCTGCTGCCTCCCTCAATATCGTTCGGGGGAAGTCATTCGGCACCCCCTCGCCGCACAGTGGGCCGATCCTGGCAGACACGCCCTCTGTGCGACAGCAACGCGATGTTGCGGAGGGTTGAGGCGCGCGCAGGACCATTGACTGGTTCGCTCACATCGAATCCTCCGCCCGCAGATATAGGACTGGGGACATAATTAAAATGACACAGAAAACAAAACTCACAGGGATGGCAGTGGCCGCGATACTGGCAGGAGCCGGCACCGCAAGCGCGCAGGATTGCCCGATCAAGGTTGGCGTGCTGCATTCGCTGTCCGGCAGCATGGCGATTTCCGAAACCACGTTGAAAGACGTTATGCTGATGCTGGTGGAACAGCAGAACGCGAAGGGCGGCCTTCTGGGCTGCGAGATCGAGGCGGTCGTCGTCGATCCGGCCTCTGACTGGCCGCTTTTCGCGGAAAAGGCCCGCGAACTGCTGACCGTCAACGAGGTTGACGTGATCTTTGGCAACTGGACCAGCGTGAGCCGCAAATCCGTGCTTCCGGTGATCGAGGAGTTGAACGGCCTGCTATTCTATCCGGTGCAATACGAGGGCGAAGAATCCTCGCGCAACGTGTTCTACACAGGGGCAGCCCCGAACCAGCAGGCGATTCCGGCAACGGATTATTTTCTTGAGGAACTCGGCGTCGAGAAATTCGCGCTGCTGGGCACCGATTATGTCTATCCGCGCACCACGAACAACATTCTCGAAAGCTACCTGATCTCGAAAGGTATCGCGAAAGAGGATATTTTCGTGAACTACACGCCATTCGGTCATTCCGACTGGGCAACGATTGTGTCCGATGTTGTGGCCCTCGGAGCGGATGGCAAGCAGGTTGGCGTGATCTCGACCATCAACGGTGACGCGAATATCGGGTTCTACAAGGAACTGGCAGCGGCAGGCGTGTCTGCTGATGATATTCCCGTGGTTGCCTTCTCGGTCGGGGAGGAGGAGCTGTCGGGTCTGGATACATCCGAACTGGTCGGCCATCTGGCTGCGTGGAATTACTTCATGTCGGCCGATACCCCTGCCAATGCGGAATTCATCGAGGCATGGAAAGCCTTTGCTGGCGAGAACCGCGTGACCAACGACCCGATGGAGGCGCATTACATCGGCTTCAACATGTGGGTGAACGCAGCCACCGCAGCCGGTTCGGTTGAAGTGGACGCTGTGCGCGCTGCCATGTACGGGCAGGAATTTCCGAACCTGACCGGCGGCACCGCCGTGATGCTGCCGAACCACCATCTGGCAAAGCCTGTTCTGATCGGTGAAATCCGTGCTGACGGGCAGTTCGACATCATCAGCCAGACCTCGGAGGTCGAGGGCGATGCATGGACAGATTACCTGCCGGAATCGGCGGTTCTGACCAGCGATTGGAAAGACCTTGGTTGCGGGATGTACAACACCGAAACCAAGACCTGCGTTCAACTGACCTCGAACTACTGATCGGTGACCGGGGGCGCGGTGCGCCGCGCCCCCATCCGGCTGCCTATTCGGTCAAGGAATGCTCCATGATTCTCCGTTTTGTTTGTTTCGCTCTGGCGATATGTCTGGGGCTGTCCTCTGTTCATGCGCAGGACAATGCCGCGCCGCTTCAGACCCTGTTGCAGGCAAATGCCGATGCTGTCGCAAACCCCTCGCGCGGCACGGTTGATAGCCTGCTGGACGCGTTGCTGGAGTCCGATCTGCCCGCAGTGACCGAATTTCTGGAGCGCTGGCGCGACAGGGGCGTGTATCTGCGCGCGAGTGACGGGCTATTCTACTACGCTAAGCCGTCGGATGGTGGTTTCGCCCTGACAGATATCGACAGCAACGCCGACCTTGGCCGCGCCGAGAGTGCGGATATGACCGAATTGCGCCCCAATGCTGGCGTGCGCCGCGCGATCGGCTCTGCGCTTGTCGCGTTCCAACTGCTGGATGATGATCCCGCAAAACGGATCGCAGCACTTGACGCGATTGCACGCAGCCCTTCCGAGGACCAGTTGGAACCGCTGCGCATGTCCATCGAAGATGAACCCGATCCTGTGCTGAAGACCCGCAAAATCAGGCTCGAACGCCTGATGGCCGCGCGGTTCGCCGAGAGCACGGAGGAACGGATCACCGCTATCGAAAGCCTGCGCGGTGATCTTGGCGTCGATGCAAGGGCGGCCTTGAACCTCATCCTGACAACCTCGCCCGCTGTCTTCGCGGAGCTTCCGCAAGACCGCAACATCGCCGCGATCCTGAAGCCCGGGAGCGATGCCTTGTCCGAGGCCGAAGCCTATAATCGTCTGATCGCCGCCGATCTTGCCCCGCCTTTGACAGGGGTGGAGGCGATCAAGGCCGCGCTGATTGCCGCGATTGAGAACGGCCAGATCGCCGGTCTGCCCGTGTCCAGCCTGACAACGGATGACGCGCGCGAGGCCGCTTATGAGGCACTGGCCAGCACAGGTGCCGTGCCGCCGCTTGTCACGCTGGATGATCAGGATGCGGCCCTTGCCGCGCATCATTTCGTGCTGCTCTATGCCGAGCCGAATGCCGCGATCACCGATGTGGCCCGCGAGACGCTGGAGGCGATCACCCTCAAAGTCGGGTTGAACCAGGCCGCCGATCTGGCGCTGGACGGCCTGTCGCTCGCCTCGATCTACTTTCTCGCCGCCATCGGCCTCGCCATCACTTTTGGCGTGATGGGGGTCATCAACATGGCACATGGCGAGTTCATCATGATGGGGGCCTATACCGGCTATGTCGTGCAGCTTTTCATCCCCGATTACACCCTGTCGCTGATTGTGGCGCTGCCCCTCGCTTTTGCCGTCACCTTCGGCGCAGGCGTGGCGATGGAGCGGCTGGTGATCCGCTGGCTCTACCATCGCCCGCTGGAAACCCTGCTGGCCACTTTCGGCATCTCCATCGCGCTGCAGCAGTTGGCCAAGAACATCTTCGGCACGCAAGCGCGCCCGCTGACCTCGCCAAGCTGGCTGAGCGGCAATCTGAGCTTCAACGAGATCGTGTCGATCAGCATGATCCGCGTAGCGATTTTCGTGCTGGCACTGCTGTTCCTTGGTCTGCTCCTCTACATCCTCAAACGCACACGTCTGGGGCTGGAGGTACGCGCCGTGACGCAAAACCCCGGCATGGCGGCGTCGATGGGGATCAACCCCGACCGGATCAACATGCTGACCTTCGGGCTTGGATCAGGTATCGCGGGGATCGCGGGGGTCGCTATCGGGCTTTACGCCAAGGTGACGTCCGAGATGGGCTCGGAATACATCGTGCAAAGTTTCATGACCGTGGTCGTTGGCGGCGTCGGCAATGTCTGGGGCACGCTGGCGGGCGCCGCGCTGATCGGCTTTCTGCAGAAGGGAATCGAGTTCTTCAACCCCAGCAACACGCTTGCCGCGCAGACCTTCATGATCCTGTTCATCATTCTGTTCATCCAGTTCCGGCCCAAGGGTATCGTCGCCCTCAAAGGCCGCGCGGCGGGAGATTGACGCCATGACCCGTTCTTTCATAGCCAAAAACCCCTCGGTTCTGTGGTTTCTGCTGGCATTGTCGGTGTTCACCATCGCCGTCACGCTGATGGCCGAGGCGACGGGGACGGGGATGATCTCCACCTCTTTCGTCAAGACGCTGGGCAAAACCCTGTGCCTGTGTCTGATCGCCATCGCGATGGATGTGGTCTGGGGCTATTGCGGTATCCTGAGCCTTGGGCATTTCGCCTTTTTCGGGCTGGGCGGCTATGCCATTGGCATGTGGCTGATGTATGCGCGCACCGAGTTGATCGTGGTCTCCTCGCTAGCCAATGCGCCGCTGCCGCCCACGGACAAGGAGGTGGTGGATGCTATCGCCAGTCAGATTTTCGGGGTCGTCGGTGCGTCCGAATTTCCGCTGATCTGGTCCTTTGCCCATAGTCTGACGCTCCAGCTTCTGATGGTGGTGCTGGTGCCCGGCTTACTGGCGCTCGTCTTCGGGTGGCTGGCGTTCCGCAGCCGCGTCACGGGGGTATATCTCTCGATCCTGACGCAGGCGATGACGCTGGCGCTGTCGCTCTACCTGTTCCAGAACGACAGTGGCCTGCGCGGCAATAACGGGTTGTCGGGTTTGCAGAATATTCCCGGTCTGGACACCGTGCCGCAATCGGTGATTTCCATCGCATTCTTCTGGGCCTCGGCAGTCGCCTTGGGGCTGGGCTATGTGCTCTTCGCGTGGGTCGTGTCCGGCAAGATGGGCAGCGTCATTCGCGCCATCCGCGATAATGAATCCCGCGTGCGGTTCCTTGGCTACCATGTGGAAAGCTACAAGCTGTTCGTGTTCACCCTGACGGCCGTTGTCGCAGCCATCGCCGGCGCGCTCTATTACCCGCAAGCGGGCATCATCAACCCTGCGGAAATTGCACCGATTGCCTCCATCTACCTTGCGGTCTGGGTCGCCATCGGCGGGCGCGGGCGGCTCTATGGTGCGGTGATCGGGGCCGCGTTCGTGTCGCTGCTGTCGTCATGGTTCACTGGCGGATCGGCCCCTGCGATCAACCTTGGATTCTACACGATCAACTGGACCGACTGGTGGCTGGTGCTGCTGGGGGTGTCCTTCGTCGCCGTGACCTTGTTCTTTCCCAAGGGCATTGGCGGGCTGTTCGATCTGATCGTGCTCAAGCCCGTGGCCGACCGTCAGGGCGACTATGGCCCTGACAAAGGCGCGTGGCGCAAGGAAGAGGGCGAGCCATGAGCACGCTTTTGGAAGTCTCGGGCGTGTCCGTCACCTTTGACGGGTTCCGCGCGATCAATAACCTGTCGATCAGCATCGGTCAGGCAGAGTTGCGCGCGGTAATCGGGCCGAATGGCGCGGGAAAGACCACCTTCATGGATATCATCACGGGCAAGACCAAGCCGGATGCGGGTCGCGTGATCTGGGGGCCGCGCAGCCTTTCGCTGCTGGATATGTCGGAAAGCGAGATCGCGCGGCAGGGGATCGGGCGCAAGTTCCAGAAACCCACGGTGTTCGAGGCGCAAAGCGTGCGGGAAAACCTCGCCATGGCGCTGAAAAATCCGCGCGGGCCGTTCGATGTGCTGTTCTACCGCAAAAGCCGCGCGACCGCGGCGCGGATCGATGAGATTGCGGAAGAGATCGGCCTGACGGAGGATTTGCCCCGCCGCGCCGGAGAGTTGAGCCACGGGCAGAAGCAATGGCTGGAGATCGGGATGCTGCTGGCGCAAGACCCGCAGCTTTTGCTGGTGGACGAGCCCGCCGCAGGCATGACTCCCGCCGAGCGCGAGCATACCACGGCGCTGCTGGTCAGCGCGGCCAAGACAAGGGCGGTGGTGGTCGTGGAGCATGATATGGAGTTCGTGCGCCGTCTGAACTGCAAGGTCACGGTGCTGCACGAAGGATCGGTTCTGGCCGAGGGCAGTCTGGACCATGTGACCAAAAACCAAGACGTCATCGACGTCTATCTGGGACGCTGACATGCTGGAAATCACCGATCTGACCCTGAAATACGGGCAAAGCCAGATCCTGAACGGGATCAGTCTGACTGCGAAACCGGGGCAGGTGACGGCCGTGATGGGCACTAACGGCGTTGGCAAGACCAGCCTGCTCAAGGCGATCTCGGGGCGGCACCCCTATTCCGGCGGGACAATCACGCTGGACGGTCAGCTTCTCGACCATCCCACCGCATTTCAGGCCGCCCGCGCAGGCATCGCCTATGTTCCGCAGGGGCGCGAGGTGTTCCCCCTGATGACCGTGACCGAAAACCTGACAACGGGCTTTGCCTGCCTGCCCAAAGCCGACAAGAAAATCCCGCCCCGCATCTATGATCTTTTCCCCGTGCTGGCCGAGATGAAGGACAGGCGCGGTGGTGATCTGTCGGGCGGACAACAGCAACAGCTTGCCATCGCCCGCGCGCTGATCACCAAGCCGCGCGTTCTGCTGCTGGATGAGCCGACGGAGGGCATCCAGCCCAACATCATCAAGCAGATCGGCCGCGTGATCGAAGCGCTGCGGGACGAGGGCGAGATAGCCATCATACTGGTCGAACAGTTCTTTGATTTCGCCTATGCGCTGGCCGATGAATTCGTCGCGCTGAACCGTGGCACGGTGGTGCTGCGCGATCCCAAGGCCCGCGTTGACCGCGAAACCTTGCTGTCGCGGGTGTCGATCTGATGCTGGCGCAATAGCGGCCTCACCCCTTCCCCCCCGGCCTGTCCCTGTGCTAGGCCTCTGCCCGAACCACCGGAACGGAGCCGCACATGTCCTTTACGCTTGCCACATGGAACATCAATTCGGTCAGGCTGCGCGAGGGGTTGGTATGCAGGCTGCTGGCCGAGGAAGCCCCTGATGTGCTGTGTCTGCAGGAATGCAAAAGCCCGGTGGACAAGATCCCGCTCGAAGCGTTCCGAGCACTCGGCTACCACTATATCGTTGCGCGGGGGCAAAAGGGCTATAACGGGGTGGCGATCCTGTCCAAGCTGCCGTTGGAAGACATGGGCGATATGGATTTCGCGAGCCTCGGCCATTCGCGCCATGTGGCGGCGCGGCTGGAGAACGGTGTGGTGATCCACAATTTCTACGTGCCCGCCGGTGGCGATGTGCCGGATCGTGAGATCAACCTGAAGTTCGGCCAGAAACTCGACTACCTGACCGAGATGCGTGACTGGTTCCACGGGGCCCGCCCCGAGAAGGCGATCCTTGTCGGTGATCTGAACATCGCCCCGCGCGAGGATGACGTATGGAACCACAAGCAACTACTCAAGATTGTCAGCCATACGCCTGTGGAGGTAGATCATCTGGGGCAGGTGCAGGACTCGGGCAACTGGGTCGATGTGACCCGCGCCGATATCCCTGACGGACAGCTTTACAGCTGGTGGTCCTACCGCTCGCCGGATTGGGACGCTGCCGACAAAGGCCGCAGGCTTGATCATATCTGGGCCACGCAAGACATCGCACAGGCCGGACATTCAAGCCGCGTCCTGCGCAGCGCACGCGGCTGGGTGCAACCCAGCGATCACGCGCCTGTCTTTGCAAGCTTTGACCTTTGATTTCACACCGCCCGCACCCCATATTACGCTGAACCGGCCACAGCGGCCGCATTGCCAAGCTGACACATAAGGAAGACGCAAGATGCTCGAACTGGGACAAAAGCAGCCCGTCGCCGATAACGCCATGATCGTCGATGTGTCTGAGGCCGATTTCATGGCGCAAGTCGTCGATGCCTCGATGACCGTACCGGTGATAGTGGATTTCTGGGCACCGTGGTGCGGCCCCTGCAAGACGCTTGGCCCGCAGCTTGAGGCGGCCGTCACTGCCGCCAAGGGTGCTGTGAAAATGGCCAAGGTCGATGTGGACAGAAACCAGATGATCGCGGGACAATTGCGGGTGCAGTCGATCCCGACCGTCTATGCCTTTTGGCAAGGCCAGCCGGTGGATGGCTTCCAAGGGGCCGTCCCCGGCTCCGAAGTCGAGGCTTTCGTCAAACGTGTGGCCGAGCTGGCTGGCCCTGCCGACGACGGCGGGCTGGCAGAGGCCGTGGAGGCAGCCGAAGCGATGCTGGCAGAGGGCGCATTTGACGATGCCGCCCAGACCTTTGCCGCGATCCTCGAGGAAGAGCCTGCCAACGTTCAGGCCTATGCCGGCCTGGTGGCATGCCACATCGCCAAAGGCGACCTTGGCGAGGCCGAGGCTATCCTGAACGGCGCGCCGGTCGAGATTGCCAAAGCCCCCGCATTGGAGGCCGCGCATGCCCAGTTGGAACTGGCGCGTCAGGCTGCCGGTGCAGGGCCTGTGGCCGAGTTGATGGCCGCCGTCGAGGCTGATCCTGACGATATGCAGGCACGTTTCGATCTCGCACTGGCGTTGCAGGCGGCCAACCGGATGGACGAGGCTGTCGATGCGCTGCTGGATATCTTCCGTCGTGATCGGGAGTGGAACGACGGTGCGGCCAAGACGCAGCTCTTCATGATCTTTGAGGCGCTCAAGCCGAATGATCCGATTGTCCTGAACGGACGCCGCAGGTTGTCGTCGATGATATTTGCCTGATGCGGTTTCCGGTCTAGGTCAGGGATCATGGGCAAAAAATTTGACATGCCAGAAATGATCGCGGTGTTCCCGCTGCCGGGGGCGCTTTTGCTCCCCCGGTCGCGCTTGCCCCTGCATATTTTTGAGCCGCGCTATCTTGCTATGCTGGAAGATGCGTTCAAAACCCCCGAGCGATTGATCGGGATGGTGCAACCAAACAAGGTTCCGGGGCGGGAAGGCCACGGGCTTCACCAGATCGGCTGCGCCGGACGGGTGACGCAGTTTTCGGAGACTGAAGACGGGCGTTATCTGATCACCCTGTCGGGCATGTCGCGCTTCCGCGTGGTGCGGGAGGTGACAGGGTTCACCCCCTACCGTCGCTGCGAAGTGTCATGGACGGGTTTCGAGCGCGATCTGGGCCGCGACGAGACCGACGAGGCGTTCAACCGTGAAGCCTTCATGAATCTTCTGTCGCGCTACTTCACCGCACGGGAATTGCAGACCGATTGGGAAGGTCTGCAAGAGGCTGATGACGAGTTGCTCATCAACTCTCTGTCGATGCTTCTGGATTTCGACCCCGAGGACAAGCAGGCGTTGCTGGAGGCTCCCTCCCTCTCGACCCGCCGCGAAACGCTTGTGACCTTGATCGAATATTCGCTGCGCGGCGGCGACACCGACGAGATCATGCAATGAGCGATATCCAACCACAACCATTCGACCGCCGCATGCTGGAGGCGCTGGTCTGTCCCCGCACAGGGCTGCGGCTGGAATATGATGCGGAAAAACAAGAGTTGATCAGCAAGCGGGCAGGGCTGGCCTATCCGATCCGCAACGGCATTCCGGTCATGCTGACGGATGAGGCGCGCGCGCTGGAATAGGCGCATCCTCCTGCGGTGCGACCCACTGGTCCGACCAAAACAAAACCGCCGCCCGGTCTCCCGGACGGCGGTTTTTCTTTATCCACGACGGTGGCTTATTCAGCCACCCAGCCGGCGACCGATTTGACCTCAAGGAAATCCTCGATGCCCCAAACGCCGCCTTCGCGTCCGTTACCCGATTGCTTCATGCCGCCGAAGGGCGCACCCGCACCGCGGGACTGGCCGTTGATCTCGACCATGCCGGAGCGCAGTTGCTGCGCCACACGGTTGGATTTCGTGCTGTCCTGCGTCTGGATGTAGTTGGTCAGACCGTAGGGTGTGTCATTGGCGATCTTCACCGCGTCCTCTTCAGTGTCGAAGGGGATGATCGACAGAACCGGGCCGAAGATCTCCTCGCGCGCGATGGTCATGTCGTTGTTTACATCGGCGAAAACCGTCGGTTTGACAAAGAAACCACGGTTGAACCCTTCGGGGCGGCCCGTGCCGCCCGCGACCAGACGCGCACCCTCGTCGATGCCCTTCTGGATGAGGTCCTGGATCTTGTTGAACTGCACTTCGTTCACGACCGGGCCGATATGGCGGCCGGACTCATGCGCGTTGCCGACTGTGACAGAACTGGCCACTTCCGCCGCTGTTTCCACGACTTTGTCGTAAACGCCCTTTTGCACCAGCATCCGGCTGGGGGCATTACAGGACTGGCCGGAGTTGTTCATCATATGCATGACACCGCGCTTGACGGCTTTGTCATCCGCATCGGCGAAAATGATGTTCGCGCCCTTGCCGCCCAGCTCCAGATGCACGCGCTTGAGCGTTTCCGCCGCTGCCTTGGAAATCGCGATTCCGGCACGGGTGGAACCGGTGAAGCTGACCATATCCACATCCTTGTGGCTGGACAGTTGCGACCCGACGCCTGCACCATCACCATTCACAAGGTTGAAGACCCCTTTTGGGAAACCGGCCTCGTGCATGATCTCGGCAAAGACGATGGCGTTCAGCGGGCTTTCCTCCGAAGGCTTCAGCACCATGGTGCAGCCAGAAATAGCCGCCGCGATTACCTTGAGCGTGACCTGATTCATCGGCCAGTTCCACGGCGTGATCATCGCGCAAACACCGATCGGCTCGTAGATGATCCGGTCATTGGGAGCATGATCACCCAGCGGGCGGCTGAACTTGAATTCCTTGGCCGCCTTGAGGAAGTTGGTGATGTGGAACGTGCCGGCACCAACCTGCGAGCTACGCGACATATCGATAGGCGCACCCATCTCTGTCGTCATGGCCTGCGCAAGATCCTCGCCACGTGCCTTGTAAACCTCGAGCAGTTTTTCAACCAGCGCGATCCGCTCTTCCGGCTGTGTCGCCATCCATGCGGGGAAGGCGGCCTTGGCTGCGGCAACTGCGGCATCCGTATCGGCCTGACCACCCAGCGAAATCACCGCACAGGGCTCTTCGGTCGAGGGGTCGATGACGTGATGGTCACGCCCTTCGATCGGATCAACCCATGCACCATTGATATAGAACTGACGTTTCTCGATCATCTTGGAACCTCCAATGTTCTGTTCGCCACGGCACGTCGCCTTGAGGCACTGCCGCGCATCACCCTGTCTTCCCGCGCAATCTGTCAGTGCTTTGAACAAGCTGCAAGGCCAAGTAGCGGGATGTTGAATAATTTGATCAAATTATCGGGGTTGTCCAGAGGCCGTGTAGTGGCCTGCCCGACAGGCGGTGTCGCGGCTCCATGTTGTCTGCCGCCGGTGCTTTCACGCGGCCTTCATATCCATGGTGGACAAGTTCATTGCCGCACACTAAGCGGCGCGTCAGGCAGATTTGGCACCTGTCCGGGCAGGGGATGCACGGATCGCCGCAGACTGTTAGTATCGGCGCTGCAACCCATGGGATCGTGACATGCCAGAGACGACAGTGACCGCAGCCAAGGCCAAAGCAACCAAAGCGAAGCCTGCGCCCATGCTGATCGGCTGGCGCGAGCGGATCGCCCTGCCAGAACTGGGAATCAGTCTGGTGCAGGCCAAGATCGACACCGGCGCGCGCACCTCGGCGCTGCATGCAACGCGCGTGCGGCGGTTCGAGAAGGACGGGGCGGAATGGGTGCGGTTTCATATCCCCCACGCCAGTGGCCTGAAAGCGCGCGACGTCGAGGCACCGCTTGTGGACCAGCGTCAAATCAAGAATACTTCCGGTCTGGGCGAAGACAGGCTGGTGATCGAGACCCTGCTGATTCTGGGTGACCGCCGCTGGCCTATCGAGGTGTCGCTGGCGGACAGGACGACAATGGCCATGCCGATCATTCTGGGGCGAACCGCGATCCGAAAGCGCGGTATTCTGGTGGATGCCGGAAAGTCTTTTCTGGCGGGCAAGCCGGTGCCCGCAGGTGACCCTACCTAGCCAGCAGCCTGACGACATTCGGACCAAATCGACAATCGTGATTCCGTAAAGGACAAACTTCCATGAAGATCGCCATGATGACGCGCAACGCGGCCCTCTATTCGCACCAGCGCCTGAAAGAGGCGGCGCAGGCGCGCGGGCACGAGCTTGATTTCGTCAATACCTTGCGCTGCAGCATGAACATCGCCTCCCGCCGCCCCGAGATTTACTATGACGGGCAAAAGCTGCCCCGCTACGATGCGGTGATCCCCCGCATCGGCGCGTCCGTTACGTTTTACGGACTTGCCGTGCTGCGCCAGTTCGAGATGCAGGGCGTCTATCCGCTGAACGAAAGCGTCGCCATCGGGCGGAGCCGCGACAAGCTGCGCTCCATGCAGTTGCTGGCGCGCGACGGAATCGGCCTGCCGGTGACAACCTTCGCGCATGATCCCAAACAGACCGAGGAAGTGGTGAAGCTGGCCGGAGGTGCGCCGCTGGTCATCAAGCTGCTGGAAGGCACGCAAGGCATCGGTGTGGTCTTGGCCGATACCGACCGCTCTGCCAAATCGGTGATCGAGGCGTTTCGCGGCGCTGGCGTCAACATTCTGGTGCAGGAGTTCATCAAGGAAGCGGGCGGCACCGATATCCGTGCCATCGTCGTGGGCGGCAAGGTTGTGGCGGCGATGCAGCGCACGGGCGCGGAGGGGGAGTTCCGCTCCAACCTGCACAGGGGCGGCAGCGCCAAACCGATCAAGATTTCACCGGAGGAGCGCTCTACCGCCATCCGCGCGGCGAAATCCATGGGGCTCAATGTCTGCGGTGTGGATATGCTGAGATCGAATCACGGACCAGTGGTGATGGAGGTCAACTCCAGCCCCGGTCTGGAAGGGGTCGAGAAAGCGACAGGCAAGGACATCGCGGGTATGATAATCGAGTTCATCGAAAAAAACGCCAAAGACGGCGCGACACGGACCAAAGGCAAGGGCTGATGCCGTCGGGGGCTGCGTTTGAACTGGGCGGGGTGCAGGTGCCGCCGGGCACCCGGCGCACCATTGATCTGCCCGTGTCGTCTCTCTCCGACCATACGCCCGTGTCGATGGCGGTGCATGTCGTCAACGGGCGCAAGCCAGGGCCTGTGATGTTCGTCTCGGCGGCGATCCATGGCGACGAGGTGATCGGGGTCGAGATTGTGCGGCGGCTGCTTCGCACACCAAGCCTTGAGCGGATGGCGGGCACCCTGTTGGCGGTGCCGATCGTCAACACATTCGGTTTTCTCAACCATTCCCGCTATCTGCCGGACCGTCGCGATCTCAACCGCTGCTTTCCCGGCTCTGCCGAAGGATCGCTTGGGGCAAGGCTCGCGCATATCTTCCTCAGCCAAGTGGTTACACGCTCCGATTTCGGGATCGACCTGCATTCGGCGGCGGTGCAGCGCAGCAACCTGCCGCAAATCCGCCTGACACCGGGCAACGCGCGGCTGGAGCATCTGGGGCAGGCCTTCGGCGCGCCGGTAATGCTGCATTCCAAACTGCGCGAGGGGTCGTTGCGGATGGCGGCAGAGGCGGCAGGCGTCGATGTCCTGCTTTACGAGGCGGGGGAGGGGCTGCGCTTTGACGAGATGGCAGCACGCTCCGGCCTGTCGGGCATCCTGCGGGTGATGCAGGTGCTGGGCATGATCGGCCCCAAGGGCGTGCCTCGCCTGCGGGCGCGCCCTGTGACCTGCACCCGCTCCACATGGTACCGCGCCCCTGCGGGAGGCCTGCTGCGGACCTATCGCGGCATCGGTGATCTGGTCGAGCCGGGGATGGTGCTGGGGGCCGTTTCTGATCCGTTCGGCGTGGCCGAGGTCGAGATTACGGGCCAGTCCAACGGCATCATCGTCGGGCGCAGCAACATGCCTGTGGTGAACGAGGGTGACGCCCTGTTCCATGTCGCGGAGACACCCAAGGTCTGGCATGCCGAAGCCGCGATGGAGGGGATGACCGCGCAGATGGAGGCCGCACCTCTGTTCGACGAGGACGAGATCATCTGAGACGCGTTTTGGTGACGTCGTGCGGAGGCGCCCTTGTTCCGAGGTCTGGACACAAGCCGTGCGGTCGCTGTCACGCGGGGCGGCGATCCAACCTGCGAATGGGGCACTTTATCCCTGAAAATTCATCTGACCTTAGCGCTGGTCTCAACCGTCGCAAAATCGCCGCCCCGGGGGGCGTGACGGCGATCGCGCGGCGGCGCTTCGCGCCTTGATTCCGCGCGGGGGTGTTTATGTCTGGCGGCCTTCTGCAGGCCACAAAAAAACACCCATGAAAAAGGCCCCGATGTTTCCATCGGGGCCCAGAGTCTTTCAGGATAGAGCGGCTTATTCGCCGGCTTCTGCCTGTTCCGGCGCGTTTTCTTCGCCGGTTTCCTGGTTGATGGTCTTCATCGCCAGACGCACCTTGCCGCGATCATCGAAGCCCAGCAGCTTGACATAGACTTCCTGACCTTCCTTCAGCACATCCGACGGATGGTTCAGGCGGCGGTTCTCGATCTGGGAGACATGTACCAGACCGTCACGCTTGCCGAAGAAGTTCACGAAAGCGCCGAAATCAACCAGTTTAACCACGGTGCCCTTGTAAACCTTGCCTTCTTCCGGCTCGGCCACGATCGACCAGATCATGTCATAGGCTTTCTTGATCGCATCACCATTGGACGAGGCGATCTTGATGATACCGTCATCATTGATATCAACCTTGGCGCCGGAGACTTCCACGATCTCGCGGATGACTTTGCCGCCGGAACCGATGACTTCACGGATCTTGTCTGTCGGGATCTGCATGGTCTCGATCCGTGGCGCGTGGATCGAGAAATCAGCCGCACCGGACAGCGCTTTATTCATCTCGCTCAGAATATGGATACGCCCGTCTTTGGCCTGCGCCAGAGCCTTTTCCATGATCTCGGCGGTGATGCCCGCGATCTTGATGTCCATCTGGAGGCTAGTGATCCCGTTTTCGGTACCGGCCACTTTGAAGTCCATATCGCCAAGGTGGTCCTCGTCACCCAGAATATCGGACAGCACCGCATAGGAGCCGTCTTCTTCCAGAATCAGACCCATCGCCACACCTGCCACGGGTGCTTTCAGCGGAACACCCGCATCCATCATCGCCAAGGAGCCACCGCAGACCGATGCCATCGAGGAGGAACCGTTGGATTCCGTGATCTCGGACACAAGGCGGATCGTGTAGGGGAAATCGGTGTTGGCAGGCAGAACGGCCTGAAGGGCGCGCCATGCGAGTTTACCATGACCGATTTCACGACGACCCGGAGGGCCTACGCGGCCAGCTTCGCCCACCGAATAGGGGGGGAAGTTGTAATGCAGCAGGAAGTTGGATTTGAAATTGCCGTGCAGCGCGTCGATGAACTGCTCGTCATCGCCGGTGCCCAGCGTGGTGACAACCAGACCCTGGGTTTCGCCACGTGTGAACAGGGCCGACCCATGCGTCCGCGGCAAAAGGCCGGTTTCGCAAACGATATCGCGGATTTCGTCCAGACGACGGCCGTCGATCCGGTTGCCGTTCTTGACGACGTCACCGCGCAACACTGTCGATTCCAGCTTTTTCATCGCCGAACCGAGGTTGGCATCTTCAAGTTGTTCTTCCGTCAGACTGGCTTTGATCGCGGTCTTGGCAGCAGAAATCGCATGCGTCCGCTCTTGCTTGTCACGGATCGCGAAGGCAGCGCGCATCTGGTCTTCGCCAGCCGCTTTTACCGCACTGTAAAGCTCGCTGTAATCGGGCGCCTGGAAATCAAACGGCTCTTTCGCGCAATCTTCGGCAAGCTCGATGATCAGGTCGATGACCGGCTGGATCTGCTGATGGGCAAAGTTCACCGCACCCAGCATTTCGGCCTCGGTCAGCTCATAGGCTTCCGATTCCACCATCATCACGGCGTCTTTGGTGCCGGCGACAACCAGATCAAGCCGCT
>JBLRWK010000026.1:0-60306 GCA_047921295.1 Rhodobacterales bacterium | reverse complement strand
TCTCCATGGACCGGACTCTAATCGTAGATGGAGGAAAAATCCCGTGGCAGGTCACTAGCCGACGTGCACTGATCGACTTATCAGACGATGTAGCGACAAAGGTACAGGTCTTATTCTACGCCGATGCGGCTGACGCTCTACGGAAGTGCGTCCACGACTAGGGCTGGACGCTCCGGCCAGTGCCTCCGACGATCTCAAAAGTCTCTAGCTTTCTTGAGAAGAACTGGTGCCCCATGACGGACTCGAACCGCCGACCTTGTCCTTACGAAGGACCTGCTCTACCAGCTGAGCTAATGGGGCTTCCTGGACCCTACTATGGCCCTACTAGTTCTTCTCGTTTGCCGCCAAGCTGTTGGTTTTGCAAGTCATTCTCGCGGGGACCCGCAAATTACGAATGATGTGCTCTACCATCTGAGCTACAGCGGCCCTTGAGGGTGGCGCTATAGCACCACGCATAATGCTGGAAAAGACCTATTTTCGCGCTTCCTCGCCCTCTGGGAGAGGGGCGTCAACGGGACGGTGGAGGGCTTCCTCATCGGGCAAAATCTCGGCATCCGGCACGTCGGGGCCGGTCTGGTCCTCGATGGTTCCGACGATACGCGGCAACATCTCTGACCCCGCTGGCGCGGAGGTTGTGCCGGGCGGGGGGGCAGTCCAACTCAGCGTGTCGAAGGCCTCGCAATTCTCGCAGATCGGCACCCATTCCGTATGGATGTTGTGACACTTCTCGCAGACCCATTGCGGCCCACGTGGAGCGGTCAGAGCCCGTGCCAGCCAGCCTTTGACCACGACATCCGACGCGCCCTCTCCGCGTGCGATGGCTGCCATATCGGTCAGAACACGCGCGTCGGGTGCGGTATCCACCATATCGCCCAGCGCGCGACGTGCTTCGGGGAAATCCTCGTTGGCGATATGCAGTTCAGCCAACAGCAAGCGGGATTCGACGTGATCGGGATGCTTTGCGATCAGAGGTTTGAACCGTTTCAGCCGTGCTGCCGGCATCTCATCCGGCACGATGGCGGCAAAGGCTGCCGCAAGATCGGGATGCGGCTGCGCGGCCCAGGCCTTTTTGATGACGCGGGTGGCGTATTTTGTATTGCCCTGATCGATATAACCGCGTGCTGCAAATGCTGCGGCGGGGATCAGATCGGGTGACAGCTTGTTCGCCTCGATCGCGGCCTCGCGCGCGCTGATGTCGTTGCCCTCCAGAAGCACATCCTTTGCCTCCGACAGGGCCAGCACGGCATCACGGCGCTTGTGCACATCGCGCGGCAAGCTTCCGTGTTTGAGCTTTGCACCCAGCGTGCGGCGGGCACCGGCCCAGTCATGCGCGCTGGCTTGCAACCGCAGCAGCACATCCTGCGTCTCTTCGTGTTTCGGTCGCAGGGTCAGGGCTCGCTCTGCCAGTTGGAGCGCTGTCGCATTATCCCCGTCAGCCAGCTTTTGCTTCATGATACCGCGGACACCAACGAAACGGGTTGCGTCATCTTTGAGCAGACGTTTGTAGACTTCTTCGGCCTTGCGGCGATCGCCACACATCTCTGCCGCCTGTGCGGTCAACAGATTTGTCAGTTCCGGCTTGTGCAGGTAACGCTCTGCCTTGCCCGCCTTTGACATCGCAAGCCGCCCCTCGCCGGCTGCAAGCGCCAACATGCCTTCCGAGAGGGCTTGATAGCCTTTGCGCTCGCGGTTGCGGTTGAAATAACGGGTGAGGGCCGTTTCATCTCCATTGATGAATTTCAGCACGGCCACCAAAAGCGCCAGCAGCCGCAACGTCAGCCAGACGGTGAAAACCAGCGCGATCAGCAGCATCACCGCATAGAGAGGCGTCAGGTTTATCTCGTAACCCGCAGCGGCGATCCGCACACCGCCGTCAAGCTCCATGAGGTAAGCAGCCCCCAAAGTGGCCGCTGCGACCAGAACAACAAACAGGATAATCTTGATAAGCGACCAGAGCATTCTGTTATCCTTCAGTTCGCGTTCAGGGTTTGCGCAAGTTCTTGCGCTGCCGCAACAGTGGCAAGCCGTGTCTCGGCCTGACCCTGCCATTCGGCCATTTCAGCTTGCGGTGCGCCTGTCAGGCTTTGCACCTCGGCAACCGCGTCCGCAAGCCGCCCATCGCGCAGAGCGGCTTCGGCGCGGGACAGGATCGCATCGGCATCATCTCCCTCACGCGGCTCCAGCGAGCGCACACCAAGTTGCGTTTGCAGGAATCCAGAGATTCCCGTGCCGCCAGCCTCTTGCCGCGCGGCACGCAAGGCATCGCGCGCGGCGTCAGGGAATGACGTTTGCAGCGCGGCGAGTGTTGCTACCCCACTATCAGCCTGCGCGGCGAGTGTCTGTGGCACCTCAAGATCGGTATCCTGAAGATCGCCGAGCGCATCGCTGTAACCCGTGCCGCTGTCCAAGGCCGTCTGGATACGGGTCAACGCGGCGCGCTGCAGGGCGCGGCGCGCGGTCAATTGCGCGGCTTCTTCCTCGCGGGCCGCTTCATCCGACAGGGCAGCGACCTCAGCGCGTTGGGCCTCCAGCAACTGGCGTATCTCGTCCAGTTCGCTGCGGGTTTCCGCCAGCGCTGCTTCTGCCTGACCGTCACCACTTGGCGCCTCAACGGCAGGCCGCTCCTCAAGCGCGCTGATGCGTTGCGCGAGCGCGTCTATCTGGCTGTTCACATCCTCAAGCTGGGGCGTGATATCCGGCGCATCGGCGGCAGGAACCTCGGGTGCGGGCGCGTTTTCCAGCGCGGTGAGCCGTGATTCCAACTCTGTCAGCGCAGCCGCTTGTGTGTTGACGACTTCCGAAAGCGCGCCCACTCCGCTTTCCGCGCCGCTATCGAACAGGGGCATGCCCTCGAGCACACCACTCCGCGCCAGCCCGAAGCCGATCACGGCCGCGACAATCCCGCCCAGAACCATCGGGACAAAACCTCCCTTGCGAATGACGACCCTTTCGCTGACGGAAGCAAGCGGTGGCAATGGCCTGTCTGCGGGAGGTTCGCCGGCTGCCTCTTCAGGTGCCTCGCCAGCAGTTTCCGCTGTCTCGGTTTGCGCCTCGCCAGCGGTTTCCGGGGATGTCTCTGCCTTGCTGTCGTACGGTTGAGCATCGGCCGCTGTGTCTGTTCCGGTATTGGCATCGACCTCGGCGGATGCCTCATCTGCGGACTTTTCCGCATCATATGACACGGCTGTCGTGTCGGCAGATACTATCTCTTCGGGTGATTGTGCAGCCGGTTCCGACTGGCCTTCTACTTCCGCGGCATTTTCTGTTGTCTCGGCCTTATCGGTCAGGGCCTTGTCGGTCTTGGTCGACGGGTCATTGACGACAACGGCATCCTCGACCTTGTCCAAGGGCACGTCCTGCTTGTCGGAGGTCTTCTTCTTTTCCGGCACCAGCGCCACCCTTTCGAATCTCTGTTCAATATCTGTAAGATTATGAAAACCTTACTGTGCAAGTATCTCCGTCTCAACCCGCTAGACAGGGCGTGACGCGTTCGTTTCCCATGGCTTTGCGTCAAGTAGCGCTGCCAGCGCCATGGTGACTGATTCAAAATCAGGGTGGGCGGCAATTGTGCAGTGCTCGTATTTGAAACGCACGGAACCGGCGACCGTTCCGCTCATCGCGATAACATAGGTTGGGGCCTGCATCGGGCCAGAGCCAAGAAGCAAAGCACTGCGTGGCGAAAACACGGGCAACAGTACCGGAGCCGTTCCATCCAGAAGCTCTTTGGCCTCTGCATTCAGCGGAATGTCATGTTGCGTATAAATGATCGTTTGCGCGACGGGACAACCCTGCATGCTGAGCCGCTCTGCTATATCGCCCCGCGCGTGGGCGCCGCGCAGATGCAGCATCGGGCCTTGCGCCTCATCCGCTAGAATAAGCCGGATCAGGGATTCAGCGTCTCCTCCGGCTGAAATTGCCTGTAATCCGGCATCCTGTGCGGCGCGGGCAGTGACATCGCCAACGGTGTAGCATGGTAAATTGCGCGGCCCGCCGGCATTGACATAGCCAGCCACCCCGTTGACCGAGGTGAAGATCAGCGTCTTGATCGCTTCAAGATCAGGCAGCTTCGGCTCGAAGCTGATACGCATCAAAGGCGAGATGCAGAACGACACCTCATCCCCGAACCTGTCAGACCAAATCCGCGCCATCTTGTGAGAGGACGTTTCGGGTCTTGTCAGCAAAATGACAGGCCGTGCCATGATCGTCCCGGGATTGTTTGGATACCACTCTGGTGTTACCTCAAAAACGGGTAGTGTTGCAACGACAACGCCGGACGGCGTGAGAATGACGGGTCAATGAAAAGAACACTGACAATATTGGGTCTGGAAAGCAGTTGCGATGATACCGCAGCGGCTGTTGTCCGGCAAAACGGCTCTGACAAGGCGGAAATCCTGTCTTCCGTGGTGATGGATCAGGCAGATCTGCACGCGGCCTTTGGTGGCGTTGTGCCCGAGATTGCTGCGCGCGCACATACGGAGAAACTGGATATCTGCGTGAGGCAGGCCCTCGCGCAGGCTGGTCTTCCATTGGCCGATATGGATGCGGTTGCCGTGACAGCAGGCCCCGGCCTCATCGGGGGCGTTCTGGCAGGGGTCATGTGCGCCAAAGGTCTGGCCATCGGCGCAGGCCTGCCGTTGATCGGGGTGAACCATCTGGCAGGACATGCGCTGACGCCACGTCTGACCGATCAGGTGGCATACCCCTATCTGATGCTGCTTGTTTCGGGCGGGCATTGCCAGTTTCTGCTGGTGCGCGGGGCAGACCAGTTCACCCGTCTGGGCGGGACGATTGACGATGCGCCGGGCGAAGCCTTCGACAAAACCGCGCGTCTGTTGGGGCTAGGCCAGCCCGGCGGCCCTGCGGTGGAGAACGCCGCGCGCCAAGGCGATCCGAAGCGATACGCCTTCCCGCGCCCCCTGCTGGACAGGGAGGGTTGTGACATGTCCTTTTCGGGGCTGAAAACGGCGTTGCTACGCCTGCGGGATAAGGTCGTTGCCGAAAAAGGCGGGCTGTCAGAGCAGGACCGCGCCGATCTTTGTGCAGGGTTCCAGATGGCGGTGGCCGATGTTCTGGCGGAAAAGACCCGCCGCGCGCTCTTGCTTTATATGGACGAGACACCGTCGCACCCCGTTCTCGCCGTTGCGGGTGGCGTTGCCGCGAACCGGCTCATCCGCGAGAAACTAGAGACTGTTGCGGCCCAACACGGTGCAAAATTCGTCGCCCCCCCGCTCACGCTGTGCACCGACAACGCCGCGATGATCGCTTATGCCGGGCTGGAATTGTTCCGCTCCGGCGCACAGGATGACATGACCCTTGCGGCCCGTCCGCGCTGGCCTTTGGACAGGATCAGCCCCGCACTATTGGGTAGCGGCAAAAAGGGAGCCAAAGCATGATTACGGTTCTGGGTGCTGGCGCGTTCGGCACCGCCCTTGCCATCTCGCTGGCGCGGGACGGGCGAAAGGTCACGCTATGGTCGCGCGACGCATCGCGCGCCAAGGCAATGCAGGATAGCCGGATGAACGCAGCGCGCCTTCCCGGCATCCCTTTCCCTGACGGCCTGACCAGCACGGCTAGACTTGATGCCCATGCGGGGCCGGTCCTTCTGGCCGTGCCCATGCAGCAGTTGCGCGCCGTCTTGTCGGATCAGTCGGACAGGCTTTCCGGTCACGATCTGGTCGCGTGCTGCAAGGGGATCGAGTTAACCACAGGGCTTGGCCCTGTCGCGCTGCTGAACCAGTTGATGCCCGACAACGCAGCAGCCATTCTGACGGGCCCGAGCTTCGCGCATGACATCGCCAGCGGGCTGCCGACCGCCCTTACACTGGCTTGCGCCGAAACGGAGCTTGGCGAGACGCTGCAAAAGTCTCTCACAACGCAGAATCTACGGATTTATCGCACCACAGACACGATCGGCGCAGAACTCGGCGGTGCGATGAAGAACGTCATCGCCATCGCCGCTGGCGCGGTGATGGGGGCGGGGCTTGGTGATAGCGCCCGCGCCGCATTGATGACGCGCGGTTTCGCCGAGATGCAGCGCCTTGCGCTGGCTGTCGGAGCGCAGGCGGATACCTTGTCGGGCCTGTCAGGTTTCGGGGATCTGGTCCTGACCTGCACCAGTCCGCAAAGCCGCAATATGCGATTCGGCCTCTCGCTTGGCCGGAACGAGCCGTTCGACCCGACCGTCACCGTAGAAGGTGCCGCCACTGCACGCGCCGCCCTTGCCCGCGCCGAGGCTCTAGGGTTGGATATGCCGATCACGGCTGCCGTCGTTGGCATGCTGGATGAGAAGATCACGTTACGTGAAGCGATGGACATGTTGTTGTCGCGCCCCCTGAAGGAGGAATGAATGCTTGTTGCCCTGATTGCACGGGACAAACCCGGCGCCCTTGATACCCGTATGGCGAACCGTGCCGCGCATCTGGACTATGTTGAAAAGACTGGAATCGTGCAGCATGCTGGCCCCTTGCTTGACAATGAAGGGCAGATGATCGGCTCCATGCTGATACTGGATGTCGAGGATATGGAAAAAGCCATGCAATGGGCCGTCGGAGACCCCTATTCCAAAGCCGGGCTGTTCCGCGATGTGGAAATGATCCAGTGGAAAAAGGTCATCGGCTGATGCGCTTTTGGCTGTTCAAATCCGAGCCTTCCGTCTGGGGCTGGTCCGATCAGGTCGCCCGCGGAGACAAGGGTGAGGAATGGGACGGGGTGCGCAACTATCAGGCGCGCAACTTCATGCGCGAGATGGAGCTTGGCGATCTGGGGTTTTTCTACCATTCGCAGGATGAGAAAGCCGTTGTCGGCATCGTCGAAGTCATCAAGACCGCGCATCCCGATAGCTCAACTGACGATCCCCGCTGGGAATGTGTGGATATCAAAGCGGTAGAGCCTGTCAAAACGCCTGTCACACTGGATCAGGTCAAGAATGATCCGCGTCTGTCCGATATGGTGCTTGTTCGCAATTCGCGCCTGTCGGTGCAGCCTGTCACCGCCGAGGAATGGCGGATCGTTCGCGAACTGGCAGGATTGAAACCGTAGAGCCAAAAAACGCGGGGGGCACCAGCCAAAGCCAGAACCCCCCGCTACCCCACGTGCTCCCAATACACCACACGTGATTTCTGGATTAGGTTCCGGCCATACTGGCGCGGTATCTCGAAGCTACATGCATCGGGGATTCAGGGCAATTTTCAAGTACCGGCAATTTGCCGCAAAACGAGAACGCCCGCCAGAACAGCGGACGTTTTCATGCAAAGCGGTCCAATCAGGTGTAAACGGTCTCTTTGCCGAAATGCTTGGTCAGCATGTAATATACGACAGCGCGATACTTGTTCCGCTCGGACTGACCATAGGTCTCAAGCACCGAATGGATCGCTTCCATCAACTGGGGGCTGTCGGGCAGGCCAAGTTTCGTCATCAAGAAATTTTTCTTTACCGTCTCAAGTTCTGCAGGCTGCGAGGCCGCAACGGTAGAGGCATCCGCGTTGTAGATAGCCGGACCGCAGCCAATGGTCACTTTTGTGAGCAACTCCATATCAGGCTGCATGCCGCATTTGTTTTTTAGATCTTCCGCATAACGCGCGACCAGATCGTCACGTCTTCCCATCTCAAACTCCCTCGTTTTAATCTGTGTCCCTTCAATGACTGGCAGCGCCAGCCGACACAAACGTTAGCGAGTCCGTCGCAACACACAACGATTTTGTGGCAAAAACGTGTTCGTAGGGCCTGCCGCGAGCAGGCCCTACAATCTGACCGGGAAAGGGTCAGTAACGATAGTGTTCAGGCTTGAACGGACCTTCGGGCGTGACGCCGATGTAGGCTGCCTGCTCGGCATCGAGCTTTGTCAGCTTCACGCCGATACGGTCCAGATGGAGGCGCGCCACTTTTTCATCCAGCGCTTTTGGCAGAATGTAGACGCCGGGCTGATACTCCTCGCCTTTGGTCCACAGCTCGATCTGCGCCAGCACCTGATTGGTAAAGCTTGCGGACATCACGAACGAAGGGTGGCCCGTGGCGTTGCCAAGGTTCAGCAACCGGCCCTCGGACAGCAGAATGATGCGGCTGCCCGAGGGCATCTCGATCATATCGACCTGTTCCTTGATATTCGTCCACTTGTGGTTCTTGAGCGAGGCGACCTGAATTTCATTGTCGAAATGGCCGATATTGCCAACAATCGCCATGTCCTTCATCTCGCGCATATGCTCGATACGGATCACGTCCTTATTGCCTGTCGTGGTGATGAAGATATCGGCGCTGGACACAACATCCTCCAGCAAGACAACCTCGAAACCGTCCATCGCGGCCTGAAGCGCGCAGATCGGATCAACCTCGGTCACCTTGACGCGGGCGCCCGCACCCTGAAGCGAAGCCGCGGAACCTTTGCCCACATCGCCATAACCACAGACGACAGCAACCTTGCCCGCCATCATCGTGTCAGTCGCGCGACGAATGCCGTCTACCAGCGATTCCTTGCAGCCATACTTGTTGTCGAACTTCGATTTGGTCACGGAGTCGTTCACGTTGATCGCCGGGAAGGGCAAAAGACCCTTCTTGTGCAGATCATACAAACGGTGCACGCCTGTCGTGGTTTCTTCCGAGACACCCTTGATGGCGTCACGCGTCTTGGTGAACCAGCCGGGGCTTGCCGCCATGCGCTTCTTGATCTGCGCCTTGATGACTTCCTCTTCCTCCGATTGCGGCACGGCGATGATCTCCTCACCCGCCTCTGCACGCGCACCCAGAAGGACGTAAAGCGTCGCGTCGCCACCGTCATCGAGTATCATGTTCGCGCCTTCGGGGAACATGAAAGATTTGTCGAGGTAGTCCCAATGCTCTTCAAGCGTCTGGCCCTTGATCGCAAACACCGGCGTTCCACCCGCTGCAATCGCCGCAGCAGCGTGATCCTGCGTCGAGAAGATGTTGCAGGAAGCCCAGCGAACATCCGCCCCAAGTTCCACCAGTGTTTCGATCAACACGGCTGTCTGGATCGTCATATGCAGAGAGCCGACGATCCGCGCGCCCTTCAACGGTTTGCTTTCCCCGTATTCAGCGCGGCACGCCATCAGGCCCGGCATTTCGGTTTCAGCGATATCAAGCTCTTTGCGCCCATAGGCGGCCAGAGCGATGTCCTTAACGATGTAATCGTTGGCCATTTCAGTACCCTTTGCAAAATCTCTTTGTCGCAGCGCCTAGCATTCTTTCCGCCTTGCCACAACGCTGCATAGAATAGCGCGGGCCCGCGATAAGTCAGGCCACTCAATCCAGCTTGCACTGCACCGTCCCTGCGGACCATAAACCGACGAACCATCGAACGGAGCGTCGCGATGCCGAAACCACCCCGCGCCTGGCAACGGATGCTGTCTGGCCGCCGCCTTGACCTGCTTGATCCCACGCCGGTGGATATCGAAATCGAGGATATCGCCCATGGTCTGGCCTTCGTGGCGCGCTGGAATGGCCAGACACACGGCGATCACGCCTATTCGGTTGCCGAACATTCCCTGCTTGTTGAGACACTATTTAGCCGGATGTCACCGGGTATCGCGGCAAAATGGCAATTGGCCGCCTTGCTGCACGATGCGCCGGAATATGTGATCGGCGACATGATCAGCCCCGTCAAATCTGCTGTCGGACCGGGCTACGAAAGGCTGGACGAACGCCTGACTGCCGCAATCCACATCCGTTTCGGGCTGCCCGCCACCATCCCCGCCGCGATCAAGAAACAGATCAAGCAATCCGACCGGATCAGCGCATGGATGGAAGCTGTCGAGATCGCGGGCTTTGCCCAAGCGGAGGCCGATAAACTGTTCGGCAAGCCGGATCTGTCTCTGATCCGCGGGCTTTCCATCAATCTGCGCCCGCCGGTCGAGGTGCGCGCCGATTACACGGCAAGACATCATGCGTTGCTGGCACAGATGGGCTGATGCCGCGAAAGCTTCGTGTCAGATCAGAAACTCGGCCAAGGTGTCATCGTTGGTAATGTCACGATAGGTAAAACCGGCTTGGTCCAGCTTGGACAGCAAAGACGTGAAGTTTTGCGCCTGCGTTGTCTCGATCCCGATCAGGACAGAGCCGAAGTTGCGCGCTGATTTCTTCAGATATTCGAACCGTGCGATGTCATCATCCGGTCCGAGGATATTCAGAAACTCCTTCAGCGCGCCGGGGCGTTGCGGCATCCGCAGGATGAAGTATTTCTTCACGCCGGAATAGCGCTGGGCGCGCTCCTTGACCTCGGGGAGGCGTTCAAAATCGAAATTCCCGCCGGATGTCACGCAGACCACAGTCTTTCCCTTGATCTGCTCCGCAACATCGACCAGCGCATCCACAGCCAAAGCGCCCGCAGGCTCCAACACGATACCCTCGACGTTCAGCATTTCCAGAATTGTCGTGCAGATACGATCTTCGGGCGCGGTCACAACGTCTCGCGGGTCTACATCATGCAAACGCGCGAAAGTCTGCTCACCGATGGAGGCAACCGCCGCGCCGTCCACGAAAGTATTGACCTTGTCGAGTTTCACGGGGTGCCCCGCCGCTAAGGCCGCTTTGAAGCTGGCCCCGCCCAACGGCTCCACGAACGTATAAGCGGGTTCTGTTCCGAAAAAACTGCGGACCCCTGCCGACAACCCACCACCACCGACGGGTAGCAAGATATGGTCAGGCACCTGCCCCAGCTCTTCCAGAATTTCCACCGCGACAGAGGCCTGACCCTCGATCACATCAGCATCGTCGAAAGGCGACAGGAAATGCCCGCCTTGCTCGGCACAAAACGCTTGGGCCGACGCAAGCGTATCGTCGAAATAGTCACCCGTGAGCCGGATCTCGACAGCATCGCCGCCGAACATGCCGGTTTTCTGGATTTTCTGCTGCGGCGTCGTGACGGGCATGAAAATTACGCCTTTAACGCCGAAATGTCGGCACATGAAGGCAACACCCTGCGCGTGATTGCCCGCCGAGGCACAAACAAACAAGCGCCGGTCAGGATCATCCGCCATCACCTTGCGCATCGCATTGAACGCACCGCGCAGCTTGTAGGAGCGCACAGGCGAAAGATCCTCACGTTTGAGCCAGATATCCGCCTCGAACCGCTTTGACAGATGCGCGTTCCGCAACAACGGTGTTGCGGGAAAAACCTCACGCATGGCGCGTTCGGCAGCGCGGGCCTTGTCTTGGAACTGGGTCATTCCTGATCTCTGGCCCAGCTTGATGCAGCGTGCAAGGCAAAGCTGCATTGCCCCGCTACCTTGCCCTGCGTCACAAAACCCGATAATCGCCGCGAAACGCATTCAGTGGGGAAAACAGATGTCCGCGCCCAAGAAAGTTGTACTCGCCTATTCAGGCGGTCTTGATACCTCGATCATTCTGAAATGGCTGCAAACCGAATATGGTTGCGAGGTGGTCACCTTCACCGCCGATCTCGGCCAGGGTGAAGAACTGGAACCGGCCCGCGCCAAGGCTGAGTTGCTCGGGATCAAGCCGGAAAACATCTATATCGAGGATGTGCGCGAGGAATTCGTGCGTGATTTCGTCTTCCCGATGTTCCGCGCGAATGCCCTTTACGAGGGTCTGTATCTGCTGGGCACGTCCATCGCCCGCCCGCTGATTTCCAAGCGTCTGGTCGAGATTGCAGCCGAAACCGGAGCGGATGCCGTCTCGCATGGTGCGACCGGCAAAGGCAACGATCAGGTGCGGTTCGAGCTTTCGGCCTATGCGCTGAACCCCGACATCAAGGTGATCGCACCTTGGCGGATCTGGGATCTGACCAGCCGGACCAAGCTGATCGAATTCGCCGAGGCGAACCAAATTCCGATCGCCAAGGACAAACGTGGCGAGGCACCTTTCAGCGTGGATGCAAACCTGTTGCACACCTCGTCCGAGGGCAAGGCACTGGAAGACCCCGCTGTTCAAGCGCCTGAATATGTCTATCAACGCACCGTCGCCCCTGAAGATGCGCCGGATGCGCCCGAGTTTATCGAGGTGACTTTCGAGCGTGGCGATGCAACCGCGATCAACGGCGAAGCGATGAGCCCTGCGACGATCCTCACCAAACTCAACGAGCTGGGAGGCAAGCACGGCATCGGGCGGCTCGACTTCGTAGAGAACCGCTTTGTCGGTATGAAATCACGCGGTATCTACGAGACACCCGGCGGCACCGTGCTGCTCGAAGCGCATCGCGGGATCGAACAGATCACGCTCGACGCGGGCGCTGGCCATCTCAAAGACAGCATCATGCCGCGCTATGCTGAGCTGATCTATAACGGGTTCTGGTTTTCGCCAGAGCGTGAGATGCTGCAAGCTTTGATTGACAAGAGCCAGGAGCATGTCACAGGCACTGTCAGGCTGAAGCTGTACAAAGGCCTGGCAACCTGTGTGGGCCGCTGGTCTGATCACAGCCTTTATTCGGAGGCGCATGTGACCTTCGAGGATGATGCAGGAGCATATGACCAGAAAGACGCACAGGGCTTCATCCGCCTGAACGCTTTGCGGCTCAAGCTGCTGGCAACACGTGATCGTCGCCTGAAAGGCTGAAATAGACTTTGATGATCAGACAGAGGGGGCGGCTTCGGGCCGCCCTTTTGCATTAAAGCTTCTCGGCCTCCAAAAGCCGGTAATGCGGCAAGGCTTGATCCACGAGTTCGGCAGCCTCTCCGGTAAGGCCCGGCAGCGGCCCTTCGGCCGGAGCGAATCCGGTCGAGGCATGGACAGCCCCGTACCAATGCGCGGCCCAAACGCCATCGGATCTGTGGCCCCCCGCCGGCCAGTGCAGCATCGCCGGATCGAACGGCAAATCCAAAGCCGCGCAAAGCCGCGTCAACATGCCTTCGGGGTCACGTCTGATATCGGCGGAATCAACAACAACCGGCTTGTCTCCTTTCGCCGTCAGACGCTGGTAAAGCTCTGCCTGCTGCGTGAAGCCGATATCGGCAAGGGTCGGGTTGTCGTATTTCGCGCCAAAGCTCGCCACCACCCGTGCAGGATGGCGGATCAGAAAAACATTCTTTACCTCGTTCATCCAGTCGCGCGGAATGCCCTCAATCATGTGTTGGGTCATGTGCTTTTGATAGAAATGCGCCTTTCGCTCCGGAACAGGGCCTGTCAGTAACGCTGCAACCTTCATCGGATCAGTGGATTGCGAGGCGATGATCTCCTCGCGCATCGGATGATCCAGCCCCGTTTGCGTCAGATAGGCCGCATAGAATGGCTCGTCCACCACGGCAAAGTCCCGCCGTGCGCCGAAAGAATACATCATCGCCGTCGACAGATTGCGTGGGCCAGACCACATGGCGATCCGCATGATCAGGCCGTTTCCCGCTGGATCAGAGCCTGATAGAGCATCCTGATCTGCTTGGTGAGCTGCCCCATCTGGCCTTCGCCGATCTGTCGACCGTCAATGCTGCCCACCGGCGTCTGTGCGCCGAACGTGCCCGTCAGAAATGCCTCGTCGGCACCGTAGGTATCGACCAGAGAAAAATTCCGCTCGAACACAGGTATCCCGTTCTCGCGACACAGGTCGATCACCTTCTGCCGCGTGATGCCGTTCATGCAATAGTCGCCGGTACTGGTCCAGACCTGCCCCTTGCGCACGATAAAGAAGTTGCAGGCATTGGTCGTGTTCACGAAACCATGCACATCCAGCATCAAAGCCTCGTCAGCACCCGCCTTTTCGGCAGCGATACATGCCAGAATGCAGTTCAGCTTCGAATGGCTGTTCAGCTTGGGGTCTTGTGTCATCGGCAAGCCGCGCAGATGCGGCACAGTCGCCAGCCTGATCGGGCGCGGAATGCTGGGCTTGGAATGCTCCATAATGATCGCGATCGTCGGTCCCTGCCGTGACAATGACGGATGCTGGAAAGGCCGCGTCTTGACCCCGCGCGTCACCATCAGGCGCGCATGGGCGTCATCTGTCATCCCGTTGGCCTCTTGGGTGTCCAACACGGCTTGGACGACCTGCTCGCGCGTCAGCCCGATATCGAGGTCAATCGCCTTGGCTGCCTCGAAAAGACGGTCCATATGCTCGTCCAGAAAGGCCCATTTCCCGTTGTAGAGGCGTATCCCCTCCCAAACCCCGTCTCCCAGCATGAACCCGCTGTCATAAACGCTGACCACCGCCTTTGCCTTTGGCACAACGCGGCCATTCAGCCAGATCTTGATCGCCTCGTTGCGCGCATCCTCTGCGGCTTGATGCGTGGTCACATGTTCGGTCATCGGCCTCTCCTGATTTTGCGGGCGAGGCTAAACCGGAACGGGTGGCATGAAAAGCGTTCACACCCCGTCACCGTTACGTGAAAGGTGATGTCAGGGCTATGCGTTGTCCGTCGCGCTGTGCACTCTGTTACTGATTGGAGGTGCGGCATGAAACTACAACTCAGTGATTTCAAAATTATCATTCTGGTGTTTGCCCTGGTGGCCGGATTCGCGGCGAAAGGCACACGCGCCCATGCGGCTGAGACGGAGATCCTGACCGTTGCTGGCGGATGTTTCTGGTGCGTCGAGGCCGATTTCGAGCGTGTTACGGGCGTGGAGGAGGTCATCTCGGGCTATACAGGTGGCACCACCGAGCACCCGACCTATCGCGAAGTGACACGAGGCGGCACCGGCCATTACGAGGCCGTGCAGATCATCTTCGATCCGGACAGGGTCAGCCGGGCGTCACTTGTGTCGATGTTCCTGCGCTCTATAGATCCGGTCGATGCGGGCGGACAGTTCTGCGACAGGGGCGATGCCTACAGAACCGCAATTTTCGTCAATGACGCGTCCGAGAGAGAACTGGCGGAGAATGCAGTGGCGACAGCGCAGGCAGAGCTGGGCCAGACGATTGTGACACCGGTCTTGCCCGCAGCACCCTTCTACGTGGCGGAGGACTATCATCAGGATTATTACAAAGGCGAGAATCGGGTGCTCACCCGTTTTGGCGCGATCACACAGGCGGATGCCTACAAACGCTACCGTGAAGGCTGTGGCCGTGACCAGCGCGTGCGCGAGTTGTGGGGCGATCAGGCACCCTTTGTCGGCGGCTGAACCATTTGCTGGATTTCCAGCAAATCGGGGATCACATCCGCAGTGCCGACCCGCGTCACCATCAAAGCGGCAGCTTTTGTAGCCAACCCGATGGCTTGCGCCATCGGCATTTTCCGGTCCAAGCCGGCCAGAAGATATCCGGTAAACGTGTCGCCCGCCCCTGTGGTATCCACTGGCGACACGGGCAAGGCAGGGAATGTTTTCACCTGACCGGTTGCCGCATGAAACCAGCGGCATCCCTGTGATCCGAGCGTCACGATTACATCCGGCACACCCAGTGCATCAGGCGTCTTGCCTACTCCGGCTGCCAACTGCTCCGCTTCAACCTCGTTCAAAACGAGAATGTCCAAAACATCCAGCACAGACAGGACCGCATCAACCTCGAACGGAGCGGCGGCATAGGCCACGCGAAGCCCCATATCAGAGCCGATCTTGGCGCAATAAGTCTGCCGATTGGTTTCATTCTGCATTAACAGGAAATCGCCCGGCGACGCCTCGGCCAAGGCAAGGCCGATCCTGTGCTGTGGGATGGCGTGATTGGCGCCGGGATGAATGACGATTGTGTTCTCTCCAGCCTGATCCAGCAGAATGATCGCGTGCCCTGTCGCCTCGGAAACGGTCTCGATGTGCCGCGTATCGACACCGTATTCCGTCAAAAGGTCCGTCGCCCACCGCCCGTCCGATCCGACCGCACCGATATGCACCACGCGCGCCCCACCGCGCGCGGCGGCAACCGACATATTCGCGCCTTTGCCGCCGAGACCGTGACGCAATCCAGTGGCCGCCAGCGTTTCGCCCGGCGCGGGAAGATGGGGCACAGAATAGAGCAAATCAGCGTTGATAGAGCCTAGATTATAGATTGCCATCCTGTCGCCTCTCCCGACGCATCAACGCACCTTGCAGGCCGCCAGCATCGCCATGTTCAGGATATCATTGGCCGTGGAGTTGGTGGAGCAAACCTGAATCGATTTGTCGATGCCTGACAGGATCGGCCCGATCACCGTAGCCCCTGCCATTTCCTGCATCAACTTGACCGAGATAGAGGCAGAGTGGCGGGCTGGAACAACAAGGATGTTCGCCGGACCTGTCAGGCGCTGGAAGGGATAGACCGCCTGCGCTTTCGGGTTCAGCGCCACGTCCACGGTCATCTCACCCTCGAACTCGAAATCAACGCCACGTGCCTCCAACACCTGCGGAGCGCGGTGCATTTTCTCGGCCCGTTCCGATCTTGGATAGCCGAAAGTCGAGAAGCTGACAAAAGCAACGCGCGGCTCAAGCCCCAGATCGCGGGCCACATCGGCGGCGCGCTCGGCGATCGTCGCCAGATCGTTCTCGTCGGGCCATTCGTGCACAAGTGTGTCGGCGATCAGCACGATCCGTCCCTTGTGCAGCAACGCGGTTACGCCCGCAGCACCGTGCGACGCATCTGCATCAAAGACGTGGTTGATCAATTCCATCACATGCGCGGCTTTGCGGGTGGCCCCCGTCACCAAGCCATCGCCATGCCCATGCGCCAGCATCAAGGCCGAGAAAACATGCCGGTCACGCGCAGCAAGGCGGTGGATATCGTGACGGTCAAAGCCTTTGCGCTGAAGGCGCTCATACAGAAACTCTTTATAAGTCTCCAGATGCGGGGTGTTTGCGGCGTTCACTACTTCCAGTTCCGCAACAGCATCCGCCATTCCGGCGGCTTCCAGCTTAGCTTTCACGTCGTAATCGCGGCCAACGATGAGTGCCTTGCCAAGACCGGAGCGCTGGTAACTGACAGCGGCGCGCAGCACGCGGGGATCATCCCCTTCGGCAAAAATCATCCGCGCTTGATTGGCGCGCGCCCGCGCATGAATGCCGCGCAGGATGTTCGCCGTCGGGTCCATTCGCCCTTTGAGGCCTTGCTCGTAAGCCTCCATATCGATGATCGGGCGCCGCGCCGCGCCGGTTTTCATGCCAGCCCGCGCAACGGCAGGCGGGATGCGGTAGATCAGACGCGGGTCGAACGGCGTGGGAATGATGTAGTCACGCCCGAAGCAGAGGTTCTTGCCATAGGCCATGGCCACCTCGTCCGGCACATCCTCTCGCGCCAGAGCGGCCAAGGCCTCGGCGCAGGCAATCTTCATCTCGTCGTTGATGGCGCGGGCATGGATATCCAGCGCACCACGGAAAAGATAGGGAAAGCCCAGCACGTTGTTGACCTGATTCGGATAGTCCGACCGCCCTGTCGCCACGATGGCATCCGGGCGCACGGCATGAGCCACTTCCGGTGTGATCTCCGGATCGGGGTTGGCCATCGCGAAGATCACAGGATCGGGGGCCATCGATTCCACCATCGCCTGTGTCACAGCGCCTTTGGCGGAGACGCCGAGGAAGACATCGGCACCTTTCATAGCCTCTTCCAGTGTGCGCAGATCGGTGCGCGCGGCATGGGCCGATTTCCACTGGTTCATACCGTCGGTGCGGCCCTGATAGATCACACCCTTGGTGTCGCACATGATGCAATTGTCGTGCTTGGCACCCATCGCCTTCAGCAGTTCCAGACAGGCGATCCCCGCCGCGCCTGCCCCGTTCAATACGATCCGCACATCCTCGATCTTCTTGCCGGACAGGTGCAACGCGTTGATCAGGCCAGCAGCACAGATCACCGCCGTCCCATGCTGATCGTCATGAAAGACAGGGATATCCATCACTTCTTTCAGACGCTGTTCGATGATGAAACATTCCGGCGCCTTGATATCCTCGAGATTGATGCCGCCAAAGGTTGGCCCCATCAGGCGCACAGCGTTGATGAAAGCCTCGGGGTCTTCGGTATCAAGTTCGATATCGATGCTGTTCACATCGGCAAAGCGTTTGAACAGAACCGCCTTGCCCTCCATCACCGGCTTTGACGCAAGCGCGCCCAGATTTCCCAGACCAAGAACCGCGGTGCCATTCGAGATCACGGCGACAAGATTACCCTTGTTGGTGTAATCATAAGCCGTCTCCGGTGCCGCCGCGATTTCCTCGCAGGGCACGGCAACGCCGGGCGAATAGGCCAGCGAAAGATCCCGCTGTGTCGCCATCGGCACGGTTGCAGTGATCTCGAACTTTCCGGGAGTCGGCTCCAAATGGAAGGCGAGCGCTTCTTCACGGGTCAGTCTGGTTTTTGTCATGCGCTTTGGCCTGTTCATCAATGGGTTCAGAGCCTCATAGCCTGCTGCTGCTCACGTCTCAACGGTTTTGCGTTTTCGGCTTTCGCCACCATGGCGGGGTTTGTAAGGTCTGGCCGAGCAAAAGAGGAGCCACCGTGACAGCCGCACATGCCGCCGCAACGCCGATGATGGCGCAATTTCTCGGGATCAAGGCGCAGTATCCCGGCGCATTGCTGTTCTACAGGATGGGTGATTTCTACGAGATGTTCTTTGACGATGCTGTCGCGGCATCGCAGGCGCTGGATATCGCGCTGACCAAACGCGGCCAGCACGAAGGCAAGGACATTCCGATGTGCGGCGTTCCTGTGCACTCGGCCGAAGGCTATTTGCTGACCCTGATCCGCAAAGGGTTTCGTGTTGCGGTATGCGAGCAGATGGAAGACCCCGCAGAGGCCAAGAAGCGAGGTGCCAAGTCGGTGGTCAGGCGCGATGTCGTACGGCTTGTGACTCCCGGCACCCTGACCGAGGATTCCTTGCTCGAGGCGCGGCGCAACAATTATTTGTGTGCCTTCTCTACTGTGCGGGATGAATCTGCTTTGGCGTGGGTCGATATCTCTACCGGTGAGAGCCATGTTATGCCGCTCACGCCGGTGCGTCTCGGCCCGGAACTGGCGCGGCTGATGCCGTCCGAAGTGATTATTTGCGATAGATCAGAGACTGATCTTGCTGGCGTCATCTCGGAGTCCGGTGCAGCGCTGACGCCTCTGGGGCGCTCGTCTTTTGACAGTGCAGGGGCCGAAAAGCGGCTTTGTGCCCTCTACGGCGTGGCCTCGCTGGATGCTTACGGTAATTTCACGCGGGCAGAACTTTCCGCTCTTGGCGCGGTCGTCGAGTATCTCGACATCACGCAGAAAGGCAAACTTCCCCTGCTGCGCCCTCCAGTACGGGAGGCAGAAGCCGGTGTGGTGCAGATCGACGCGGCGACACGGCGCAATCTGGAATTGACGCATTCCCTCTCGGGCGGGCGTGCCGGATCGCTGTTGTCCGCGATAGACCGGACCGTGACGGCAGGGGGCGCACGGCTTCTGGAGCGGCGTCTTTCCAGCCCGTCACGGCATCTGGAAACCGTACAAAACAGGCTCGAATCCGTGGGTTTTCTGCAAAGGCAAAGCCGATTGACCGCTGACCTGCGCGAGGCTTTGCGCAAGGTGCCTGATCTGGACCGCGCGCTCTCGCGTCTTGCGCTTGACCGAGGCGGGCCGCGTGATCTGGCAGCCATACGCAACGGGCTGGAACAGGCCGAACAGATCGCCCGTCTGATCGCGGGTCAGGACCTGCCTGACCTGCTCGGCGATGCCGCGCGCGATCTTGCAGGACATAGCGATTTGCTTGATCTTTTGGGCCAGTCGCTTGTGGCCGAACCTCCTCTGCTGGTGCGCGACGGCGGCTTTATCACAGCGGGATACGAGGCCGAACTGGACGAGATGCGCAGCCTGCGGGATGAGGGGCGCTCTGTCATTGCGCGGATGCAGACCGAATATGCCAGCCAGACGGGAATCCAGTCTCTCAAGATCAAGCATAACAATGTGCTTGGGTATTTTATCGAGGTGACCGCCACCCATGCGGAGCGGATGCTGTCCGAACCTCTGTCGGACAAGTTCCGCCACAGGCAGACAACCGCCAACCAGCTCCGCTTCACCACACCGGACCTGACCGAACTGGAAACACGGATTCTGAACGCAGGCGGTCATGCTCTGGAGATCGAAAAGCGGCTCTATGCAACGCTGAAAGAGGCCATTCTGGAGCGCGCTGGGCCGATCTATGCAACCGCGCGGGCGTTGGCGGAAATCGATCTTGCCAGCGCGCTTGCAGATCTTGCACGCGGAGAGAACTGGTCGCGCCCGATGGTGGAAACATCCCGTCGTCTGCTGATCGAGGGCGGGCGGCATCCCGTTGTGGAGCAATCCTTGCGCAAACAAGGCGGCCCTGCCTTTGTTGCCAATGATTGCGATCTGGGCGACGGCGCGGACATTTGGCTGTTGACCGGCCCTAACATGGCAGGGAAATCCACCTTTCTGCGCCAGACCGCCTTGATCGCGCTTTTGGCGCAGATCGGGAGTTTCGTGCCAGCCACGCAGGCAACTATCGGGCTGGTCAGCCAGCTTTTTAGCCGTGTGGGCGCGTCCGACGATCTGGCGCGGGGGCGATCCACCTTCATGGTCGAGATGGTTGAAACCGCCGCGATCCTCAATCAGGCCGACGATCACGCCTTGGTCATTCTCGACGAGATCGGTCGCGGCACGGCAACCTATGACGGCCTGTCTATCGCTTGGGCCACGCTGGAACATCTTCATGATGCGAACCGGTGTCGCGCGTTGTTTGCCACGCATTACCACGAGTTGACGGCGCTGGCGGGCAAGCTGGAGCGGGTGGATAACGCCACGGTCACCGTCAAGGAGTTTGAAGGAGACGTGATCTTCATGCACGAGGTCAGGAAGGGCGCGGCAGACCGTTCCTACGGTGTGCAGGTCGCCAAGCTTGCAGGCCTGCCCGAATCCGTTGTCAGCCGTGCGCGCGTTGTGCTGGAAGCCCTTGAGAAAGGCGAGCGTGAAGGCACTGGTAAACAAAAGGCCATCATTGATGACCTGCCGCTCTTTTCCGTCGCTGCAGCACCTCCCCCAAGCCCGAAAAAGCCGTCAGTGGTGGAGGAAAAGCTGCAATCGGTTCACCCTGACGAGTTGAGCCCGCGTGATGCGCTGCGCCTGATCTATGAATTGAAAGAAGCGTCGCAGCGGTAACTGCGACGCTTCGGTAATCCTTTGAGGACAGGCCGTCAGCTTGCCGGCATCGAGGACACGCCCACTTGCGCGGGGCGCAGAAGACGGTCGTAGAGCATGAAGCCGTCACCCGAGACCTGGATGATCTCTCCGGCTTTGGTGCCGGGAACGGGTGCCTCGAACATCGCCTGATGCATCTGCGGATCGAACTTGTCACCAACCTGCGGGGTGATGACCGTGATCCCGTGCTTGCCGAACACGCTCAGCAATTCGCGCAAGGTCAGTTCCACACCTTCCAGCAACGGCCCGAAGGACGCACGCTGCTCCTCGGTCGCAACTTCAAGCGCCCGTTTCAGGTTGTCATGCACGGGCAGAAGATCGCGCGCGAGCTTCGACCCTCCATATTGCTCGGCCTCGCGCCTGTCCTTCTCGGACCGTTTGCGGGCATTCTCGGCATCCGCCAAGGCCCGCATGAAGCGGTCTTTCAGCTCGTCGCGCTCGGCTCTCAAACTGTCCAGTTCGATTGCCTCGTCGCTGTATTCCGCTGAATCCTCGGCATATGCTTCCGCCTCTGCATCTTCGATATCATCAAGGAAATCGTCTTTCTTCGGCTCTGCCATCACTCACCTCTAGCTCCGGTCGGATATCATTCTGCCAACCAGTTGTGCCGTGTAATCCACAATCGGCACAATGCGTCCATAATTCAGGCGCGTGGGTCCGATAACCCCGACCGCGCCGATGATCTTACGATCAGCGTTCATATATGGACTGACAACCAAAGAGGAACCCGAAAGTGAGAAAAGTTTGTTCTCGGAGCCAATAAAAATGCGGACTCCTTCGCCATCCTGGGTCAGATCGAGGAATTCGGCGATGTCTTTCTTCCGTTCCAGATCGTCGAAAAGCGAGCGAATCCGGTCAAGCTCCTCATCTCCGCCACTTGCATGCAACAAATTGGCGCGCCCCCGGACAATCAGACGCTCCGGCGCTTCGCCCTCGCCCGCCCATACGGCCAGACCGCTCTCCACAAGCGCGTGTGCCAGCCCGTCGATCTCCTGACGTCTGGTTTCAATCTCGCGGCGGATCGCTGTCTGCAGATCGGACAGGGTTTTCCCTTCGATCAGTGAGTTCAGAAAATTGGCCGCCTCGCGCATGGACGAAGGCGTTTGGCCCGGAGGCGGCGTGAAAATGCGGTTCTCGACATGCCCATCCCCGAAAACCAGCACGACAAGCGCCCTGTCATGCCCGAGGCTTACAAACTCGACATGCTTGATCGGCGCCTCATGTTTCGGAGCAAGAACGAGCGATGCGCCTTGTGTCACGCCAGACAAAGCGGTGCTGATCCGGTCCAGCATCCCTGTTACGTCGGAGGTGTTGTTGCCCATTGTTTCGTCGATCTTTTGCCGATCTTGATCGTTCAGATCACTGACTTCCAGCAAACCATCGACAAACATCCGCAAACCGCGCTGCGTCGGAATGCGCCCCGCACTGACATGCGGGCTGCCGAGCAAACCCAGATATTCCAGATCCTGCATCACATTGCGGATCGTCGCCGCGCTTACCTTTTCGTTCATGCTACGGGTCAGCGTGCGGCTTCCAACAGGATCGCCGCTTTCAAGATAGCCCTCGACGACTCGGCGAAACACCTCTCGCGAGCGGTCGTTCATTTCGTCAAGAATCGTCATTCCTTCTTTCATGGCAGACTTTCCTTACAGATCGCCATTAAAGAGCATGGGGGCCAAAGGTCAATCAGGGTTGCGTTTCAGGCCTTGCGGGCTGTATCCCGTCGATCAACTCAGGAAAGGTTCTCCCATGCGCCCGTCAGGACGAAAACTAAACGAGATGCGGTCAGTTTCCATTGAAACCGGCGTGACGAAACACGCCGAAGGCTCCTGCATGATCCGCATCGGCGACACGCACGTCCTGTGCACGGCCACGATCGAGGATCGTGTGCCCCCGTTCATCAAGGGAACAGGTCTGGGCTGGGTGACTGCAGAATACGGGATGCTTCCACGCTCGACCACCAGCCGGATGCGCCGCGAGGCGACAAGTGGCAAGCAAGGCGGCAGAACGGTCGAGATCCAGCGCCTGATCGGGCGCTCGCTCCGCGCCGGAGTGGACCGTGTCGCGCTGGGTGAGCGGCAGATCACTGTCGATTGCGATGTTATTCAGGCCGATGGCGGAACGCGTTGCGCGTCCATCACAGGCGGTTGGGTGGCCCTTCGCATTGCCGTGAACAAGCTGATGAAGATGGGCGCGATCATTACCGATCCGTTGATCGAGCCGGTTGCCGCCGTCTCCTGCGGGATTTACGCCGGTCAGCCGGTTCTTGATCTCGATTACCCCGAAGACAGCGAAGCCGGTGTTGATGGTAACTTTATCATGCTGGCCAGCGGCCGGCTGATCGAAGTCCAAATGTCCGCTGAGGGCGCAACCTATTCGCGTAGCCAGATGAACGAGTTGCTGGACCTGGCAGAGCTTGGCGTCAAGGATCTGGTCGCGGCACAGAAGGCGGCGGTCGATGCGTAAGTTCGTTGCCGATCGACTGCTTGTCGCCACGCATAATGCGGGGAAGCTGGAAGAGATCGCTGATTTGCTGCGCCCCTTCGGGGTGAAGGTCGTCGGTGCCGCAGAAATGGACCTGCCCGAGCCCGTGGAAACCGAGGATAATTTCATCGGCAACGCGCGGATCAAGGCCCATGCTGCGGCGCATGCCACCGGCCTGCCCGCGCTGGCCGACGATTCCGGCATCGCGATTGACGCCCTCAATGGCGCGCCGGGTGTCTATACCGCCGATTGGGCCGAAACGCCGAATGGGCGCGATTTCGTAATGGCCATGACCCGCGCGCATAATGAACTGGAAGCCGCGAACGCGCCCTTCCCACGACAGGCACAGTTTTGCTGCACCCTCGTTCTGGCATGGCCGGACGGGCATGACGAGGTGTTCGAGGGCGTGATGAAGGGTCAGGTAACCTGGCCGATGCGGGGCGATCAGGGCCATGGCTATGATCCCATTTTCCAACCCGACGGTTACCGGATCACATTCGGAGAGATGGACCGCTGGGAAAAGAACATCATCAGCCACCGCGCGGATGCGTTCAAAAAACTTGTCGCTGGCTGCTTTGACTGAGGATTGGCAACAGGGCGGTTTCGCGGTTTATCTGCATTGGCCGTTCTGCCAGGCCAAATGCCCCTATTGCGACTTCAACAGCCATGTTTCGCAGCACATAGACCAAAAACGCTGGCTTCGAGCCTATTTGACCGAGATTGACCGCTACGCGGACATGACGCAGGGGCGCGTTTTGACGTCCATTTTCTTTGGTGGCGGCACACCCAGCCTGATGCAGCCAGACGTGGTTGCCGGCATACTGGACAGGATCAAACAACGCTGGCCGCAGGCGAATGATCTCGAGGTCACGCTGGAGGCCAACCCCGGCTCTGTGGAGGCGGGTCGGTTCAAAGCGTATGCCGAGGCAGGGGTTACGCGTATCTCCATGGGGATTCAGGCGCTGAACGATCGCGACCTGCAACGCCTCGGGCGTATCCACTCTGTCGAGGAGGCGCTTGCCGCCTTTGAAATTGCGCGCAAGCAGTTTGAGAGAGTGAGTTTCGATCTGATTTATGCGCGACAGGATCAAACTCTTGAATCGTGGAAAAGTGAGTTAAATCAAGCCCTTGATATGGCTGTGGATCACCTTTCGCTGTACCAACTGACAATCGAGGACGGCACGGCATTCGGGGATCGCTATGCCCGTGGCGGATTGCGCGGCCTCCCGGCTGATGACCTTTCAGCCGATATGTATTTTGCCACGCAAGATATCTGCGAAGCAGCCGGATTTGAAACCTACGAAGTGTCGAACCACGCCAGAGCTGGCGCCGAATCGCGCCACAACAAGGTTTACTGGCGCTACGGGGATTACGTAGGCATCGGCCCCGGCGCGCACGGGCGGCTGACACTGGACGGCCAGCGCGTCGCGACAGAGGCTTTCAGCAATCCCAAGCAGTGGCTGGACCGTGTTGACCAAAACATGACCGAGAAAGAGCGCGCAGCCCTCTCTGGTGATGATCAGGCCAGCGAGTTCCTCATGATGGGTCTTCGTCTTGCCGAAGGCATTGACCCTGCACGCTATGCGCGCCTGTCGGGCCACCCCCTTGATCCAGCCCGGCTGGAACATCTGGCTGAACTGGGCATGATCAACCTCACCCCAGATCGCATCGCCGTCACTCGCGAGGGGCGGATGGTGATGAACTCCGTTTTGTCAGAGCTTCTGGCAAGCAATTAGATCAGGAGCCGAGCTTCTGGCACAGCACGTCGAGATCATCCAGAGACGCATACTGCACCGTGATCAGACCCGATTCTTGCCCGTTATCGTGCTGAATCGTGACCTTCATGCCAAGGTTCGCCGATAGATCAGCTTCCAGCGCGCGCGTGTCAGCATCCTTTTCGGACGGCTTACGGTTCTTTGCCTTCGGCGTCGCTCCGTCGTCTGTAGCTACTCCACCCTGCTTGGCCAGCCGCTCGGTCTCGCGCACCGACAACCCCGCCTGAATGACCTTTCGCGCCAGCGCCACCGGATCATCGGCGGTGATCAATGCGCGAGCGTGTCCGGCGGATAGCTGACCATCGCGTAGATAAGTCTGCACCTCCTCAGGCAACTGCAACAGGCGCACAAGGTTAGCGATATAGCTACGGCTCTTTCCGAGCACTTCGGATAGCTTATCTTGTGTGTGGCCAAACTTCTCCATCAACTGTTTGTAGCCGACAGCCTCCTCCAACGGGTTCAGATCGGCTCGCTGGATGTTCTCGATGATGGCGATTTCAAGCACTTCCGTATCGTCAAAGTCACGCAACAGGATCGGCAGCTCGTGAAGCTGCGCCATCTGCGCGGCGCGCCAACGACGTTCACCGGCAACGATCTCAAACGTGCCTTCCGCCGCAGCCCGCCGCCTGACGATCAACGGTTGAATTACACCCTTCTCCCGGATCGATGCAGCAAGATCCTCCAACTGTTCCGCCCCGAAGCTTCTCCGCGGCTGATCGGGGTTCGGAAACACCTTCTCGATCGGCGCCATGAAATCAGGCCGACGAGATTGCTGGCTCTCGGATACACGATCATCCTGCGGCGAAACATCCGCCATCAAAGCCGACAAGCCGCGCCCCAGCCCGCGTGTCTTGGGTTTTCTGTCATTCATGATGCGGCCCCTTCAGCAACGGCCATGAGACCGTGGTTGGTCAATAGTTCCTCGGCTAGCGCAATATAGGCGCGCGCGCCCTTCGAATCAGGATCGTAATCCAGAACCGACTTGGCGAAAGAGGGCGCTTCCGACAGGCGGACATTCCTCGGAATGACCGTCTTGAACACCAGCTCCCCAAGATTGTCCCGCGCGTCCGCCTCAACCTGCTGGGACAAGTTGTTGCGGCTGTCATACATCGTCAACACAATACCTTCGATCCGCAGCGCCGCATTCGCAGTTTGCCGGACCTCGCGGATCGTCAACATCAGTTGCGACAAACCCTCCAACGCAAAAAACTCCGACTGCAGCGGAACAAGCACGGAATGCGCCGCCACCATTGCATTCACAGTCAGAAGGTTAAGAGAGGGAGGACAATCGATCAGGATATAATCGTAATTCAGATCATCCATCGCAAACTGCCGCAGCGCATCATGCAACAAAAAGCTGCGCTTCTCATTCGAGACAAGCTCAACATCCGCCGAGCTCAGATCGACAGTAGCCGGAACGATATGCAGATTTCTGGTCTCCGTTTGCTTGATGACTTCCAGCAAACCGACATCGTCGAGCAGCAATTCGTAGGTTGTAAACTCCCGATCATCCACCTCAATCCCAAGTCCTGTGGAGGCGTTGCCTTGCGGATCTAAATCGACCACCAAAACCTTGCACCCGCTGCGCGCTAGAGCGGCGCCGAGGTTAATCGTCGTCGTCGTCTTTCCAACACCACCTTTCTGGTTGGCAATGGCGATAATTCGAGGTCCAGCAGGGCGTAAAGGATCAGACACGCGTGATTTCTCCGATTCTCAGCATAACAGCGCCCTCTTCGGTTTGGCTTTTAACGGCGACACAAGAAAATGACCACGCAACCTTTGCATCCTCAACTTCTTTTTCCCAATTCGCGCCTTTGGAGAATAGAGCTACTCCGCTATTTGCTAAATGACGGTCTGCGTAGCTTAACAACGTGGTCAAATCCGCCAACGCACGTGCTGAAACCACGTTAGCATTTTGCGGTGTCAGCGCTTCAATCCTTTGCGGCATCACGGCTCCGGACACGCCAGTCTCACGCAGCGCAGCTCTGAGGAACGCGGCTTTGCGCTGATCGCTTTCCACGAGCGTCACTGTCTTCTGGCTTGAAGAATCTTGAGCCATGATTGCCGCTACGATCCCGGGAAACCCTGCCCCGCTGCCCATATCGACCCAAAGGTCGAAACTATCGGGTCCGGCTTTACACAATTGCACCGAATCCATGATGTGGCGGGACCAGATATGCGGAATTGTCGATTTAGCGATCAGATTGATTTTTGATGTCCACTTCTCGACGAGTGAAACGTAAATCTCTAACCTTTCAAATGTTTCACGTGAAACATTCAGCTCGTCAGCCGATAAAGCCATCACGAGGCTTTCTCCCGCCGGAATTGCCGGAGTTTTGCAAGAATGAGCGTGAGGGCTGCGGGCGTCATGCCGTCGATCTTACTCGCTTGCAATAAATTATCCGGCCGAGAGCGTCCCAGCTTCAGTTTCAACTCGTTGGAAAGGCCTTCAATTCCGTCAAAGTGAAACGACTCAGGAATAACCTGCATCTCATCGCGTCGCATCGCATCCACATCACGCTGCTGGCGATCGATATAGTTCGCGTAAAGCGCATCACGCTCCAACTGGGTCCGCGTTTCGATATCTATGTCGGATAACTCCGGATCCAACTGCAATAAATTAGCAAAAGTAACGTCAGGAAAGGCAAGAAGCTGGAAGCCCGTGCGGCGCGAGCCATCTTGATTAATCGTCAAACCAAGGTTTGCGAGCATTTTCGAGGTATAGGTTTTACCCTCCAAACGCTCCTTTCCAGCCGCTAACGCTTCCATTTTTCGCCCAAATGCCTCTGTTCTGGCATTACCAACGCATCCCAACGCAATCGCCTTCGGGGTCAAACGCTGATCCGCATTATCCGCGCGCAAGGAAAGCCGGAACTCCGCGCGCGAGGTGAACATGCGATATGGCTCGCTCACGCCTCGCGTGACCAGATCGTCGATCATGACACCGATATAACTTTCAGACCGGCTAAACAATACTGGCTCACGGCCAGATGCCTCCATAGCCGCATTAATCCCCGCTACAAGCCCTTGCGCGGCGGCCTCCTCATAACCCGTGGTGCCATTTATCTGACCAGCCAGGAACAAGCCGGGCACAGCCTTCAGGGCCAGCCTTTGATCCAACGCCCTTGGGTCGATGTAATCATACTCGATCGCATAGCCGGGCTGCAAGATTGTGGCTTTTTCCAAACCCACGATGGACCGGACATAATCATGCTGCACATCTTCCGGAAGGGAAGTTGAGATACCGTTAGGGTACACGGTATGATCATCGAGGCCTTCCGGCTCCAGAAAAATCTGGTGAGAGGTTTTGTCAGCAAACCGCACAATCTTGTCTTCGATTGACGGGCAATACCGCGGCCCAACACCTTCGATAAACCCGCCATACATCGCGGATTTCTTTAGGTTTTTCTGGATGATCTCGTGCGTGTGTTCGTTGGTATGGGTGACGCCACACGAAATCTGCCGCAAAACTGGCTTACCGGACAAGAATGAAAACAATACCGGATCTTCATCGCCCGGTTGGGAATCAAGCCTGTCCCAAGCGATGGTTCTCCCGTCAAGGCGCGGCGGTGTTCCTGTCTTCAAGCGACCGAAGGGAACGCCAAAACCGTCTATACGCTCCGCCAGACGAATTGAGGGCTTATCCCCCATACGACCACCGGCGTGAGATTTGTCGCCGATATGGATCACACCACGCAAGAATGTGCCTGTCGTAAGAACTACAGCGGCAGCGTTGACCTCGGACCCATCTTGCAGGACAACTCCGGCAACGCGATCCCTTACCATAAGAAAATCGGTAACCTCCCCTTCCAGCACTGTCAGGTTCATAAGTCCGGAGAGTTCGCGCTGCATGGCGTTACGATATTCTTTCCGGTCTGACTGGGTGCGAGGCCCCTGTACCGCCGGCCCCTTGCGCCGGTTAAGAAGGCGAAACTGGATGCCGGAGGCGTCAGCGACGCGCCCCATGACACCGTCCAACGCGTCGATTTCCCGCACCAAATGGCCCTTTCCCAGACCACCGATTGCCGGATTGCATGACATCACACCAATGCTCGATTTCGTCAGTGTAACCAGCGCAGTTCTGGCGCCCATGCGTGCGGAAACGTGCGCAGCCTCTGCCCCTGCATGGCCCCCACCTACAACGATCACATCGAAGTCAGATTGTTTCACGTGAAACATTCCTCATTTTCCAACACAAAAACTGGAGAAAATCTCATCCAGCAAGTTTTCAACATCAACCCGTCCAACCAACGATTCAAGCGATCTCGTTGCATGCCTCAACTCTTCGGCCGCAAGATCGTATCTGTCAGGCCCGTAGCGGAGATCACCAAACGCAGCTTCCAACGCCGTCGACGCGGACAACAAAGCCACCCGATGCCGTTCGCGCGTGGCAATACCGGTGTTTGCCGCACGGGCCGCGAGAATCTTCGTGATCTCCTGTACCAGAGTTTCGATCCCTTCACCACTGGTCCCGGAAACCGCACCAGCCTTGTCTTCCAGAAGGTCGGCCTTTGCGCGAACGACGATATCAAACGGTTCCAGAACCATTTCCGGTGCTTCCCCGTCCTGCACCAGAAACACTCGCAGATCCGCAAGAGAAGCCCGCTCTCTTGCGCGGCGAATACCTATTTCCTCGATAACATCAGCAGTTTCGCGCAGGCCTGCCGTGTCCAACACTGTCACCGGTAAGCCATCAAGATCCATCCGAACCTCAATCACATCACGTGTTGTTCCGGCATATTCCGAAGTAATTGCCGCTTCGCGGCCCGCCAATGCATTCAGCAAGGTCGATTTACCCACGTTCGGCGCGCCAACGATAGCCACCTCGAAACCTGTCCGGATACGCTCGGCAGTTCTGACGCCCTCAATCTCCTTCGTCAGCGACTTATGAACTCCGGAAAGAAGTCCGGATACCTCGGGGGTAACATCAACAGGCACCTCCTCATCCACGAAATCAATTGTGGCTTCCAGCAGAGCTGCCGCGCGAATCAAATCACGGCGCCACCCCTCGGCCAGCTTTCCCAGATCACCGGACAGCACTCGCAGCGCCTGACGCCGCTGCGCCTCTGTCTCCGCGTCGATCAGATCTGCCAGGCCTTCGACCTGGGCAAGATCAAGCCGCCCATTCTCCAGCGCACGCCGGGTAAATTCACCAGCCTCTGCTGCTCTGAGGCCCTCAATCTTCGAGAGTGATTGCAGCACAGCCAAAGTGACCGCGATGCTCCCATGAAGATGGAACTCCACAACAGCCTCACCTGTGAAGCTTGCGCCATGCGAAAAAGTCAGAACCAATGCCTCGTCAAGGCGCACTGCGTCTTTGTCCCGCAACACCCGAAGCGCAGCAACGCGTGGCGCTGGAACGTCCCCGCATAGCCTTTTGCAGGCATCAAAAGCCGCCGGGCCAGACACCCGCACAACGGCGACCCCGGCCCGGCCCTGTGCAGTGGCAAGCGCGTAGATCGTATCCATGAAAACGGTAACCTTATGTTTTTAAAACAAAGTTACGAATTCATCGAATCAAAGAACTCGCTGTTTGTTTTGGTCTGCTTCAGCTTGGAGATCAGGAATTCGATAGCATCCGTTGTCCCCATGGGGTTCAGGATACGGCGCAGCACGAAGGTTTTGTGCAGGTCTTTAGCTTCGACCAACAAATCCTCCTTGCGTGTGCCGGACTTCAGGATGTCCATCGCGGGGAAGACACGTTTGTCTGCCACCTTGCGATCCAGCACGATTTCCGAGTTGCCCGTGCCTTTGAACTCCTCAAAGATCACCTCGTCCATCCGGCTGCCGGTATCGACCAGAGCGGTCGCAATAATCGTCAGCGATCCGCCCTCTTCCACGTTCCGAGCGGCACCAAAGAACCGCTTTGGCCGCTGTAGGGCGTTCGCATCGACACCACCTGTCAGAACCTTGCCCGAGGACGGCACAACGGTGTTAAAGGCACGTCCAAGGCGGGTAATGCTGTCCAGCAGGATGACAACATCGCGCTTGTGCTCGACAAGACGTTTGGCCTTTTCGATCACCATCTCCGACACCGCAACGTGACGGGTTGCGGGCTCGTCGAAGGTCGAGGAGATCACCTCACCTTTGACCGAGCGCTGCATATCCGTGACCTCTTCAGGACGCTCGTCGATCAACAGAACAATCAGATAGCACTCAGGATGGTTACGCTCGATCGAATGGGCGATGTTTTGCAGCAGAACGGTTTTACCCGTCCGCGGCGGTGCGACGATCAACGAGCGCTGGCCTTTACCGATTGGCGCGACCAGATCGATGATCCGTGCAGAACGGTCCTTTATCGTCGGGTCTTCGATTTCCATCTTCAGACGCTCATCCGGATAGAGCGGAGTCAGGTTCTCGAACGCGATCTTGTGGCGCGCTCTTTCGGGATCTTCAAAGTTGATCGAATTGACGCTGGTCAACGCAAAATAGCGCTCGGTCTCTTCCGGGGCCTTCATCACGCCGTCGATGGAATCGCCGGTCCGCAGCGCATACTGGCGGATCATGTCGGGTGAGACGTAAATGTCATCGGGGCCGGGCAGATAGTTTGCTTCCGGCGAACGTAGGAAACCGAAACCGTCCTGAAGCACTTCCAGAACACCGTCACCGCCGATTTCCCAACCTTCCTCAGCCATTTCCTTGAGAATGGCGAACATCATGTCGCCCTTCCGCATGGTCGACGCGTTCTCGATCTCGAGATCCTCGGCCATCGCCAGCAGGTCTTTGGGGCTTTTCGCCTTCAACTCAGCCAGATTCAGCCGCTCGAGTGTTTCGGAAATGTCTGCAACATCGTCGTTCATGGTAATATCCTGCGGTCCGGGCATCAGCACGGAGTTTGGTCAGTTCTGCAATGGAGATGTCCGCCCGGACGGGCGGCTTGCTACGTCACTTAGGCAAAACGGCCGTCCAAGTCAATTCGCTTCAGAATTTCACCACGACAGCGAGAACGATCGCGACCAACAAAATCGTCGGAACCTCGTTCATCATACGGAAGGTCCGACCTGTCAGAGCATTCTCTCCCGCAGCGAAGGCTTTGCGCTGTTTGCCCAACCACATGTGAAACCATGTCATCCCGATCACGCCCGCCGCCTTGATCCACGGCCAGATCGCGGACCAATCCACGATCCCCGGTGTTGCGACAAGCAGCAGTCCAAAAATCCAGACAGCAATCAGCGACGGGTTCATGATGTAGCGATAAAGCTTGAACTCCATGACGGTGAATATCTTGTCCCGGCTATCTCCGGTCTGCGCCTCTTCCGCGTGATAGACGAACAGACGGGGCAGATAGAAAATGCCCGCCATCCAAGTGATCACCGCGATGATGTGAAGTGACTTGGTCCATGGATAGGCCAGTGCCAGAAAATCAGTCATGTTCGCCCCTCATTCTCTGACCCTCATAAAATAATATATATATAAGAGAAAAGGATGATGTTTATGTAGGCATGCCACTTGCCTGTGGATTACGGGGATACACGCAGGTTATCCAAGTTATTTGGCGGGTGTGGATAAATTCGGGATAGCTAGGCAGCGAAAGCCTTTCATCATATAATAGTATAATTAAATCAATATGTTAGATTAACTTATCTCGCGCGTATCCTTGGGATGAAACGGGGATAACAAGAGCAATAGACAGCTTGCCCACATGCGGGTTTCTGTCCCTTGCACATGGGGGCGAAGACTGCTGGAAATTCATTTTATCCCCCGCATGGCACCTGCTTGCATCGGAATGGTAAATTACCCAGTAATCATCCCTAACAACTTCCTAATGTGGTCCACTGGCTTATACACATGGTTAACTCACTGATCCTCGCCTCTGCCTCTCCGGTCAGGGCGCAGCTTCTGACGCAAGCGGGCCTCTCCTTCTCGGTGGAGCGTCCGCGTGTCGACGAGGAAATGCTGCGCGATACCCTCTTGGCAGAGGGGGCCAGCCCGCGTGATCTTGCGGATGCACTGGCCGAGATGAAGGCCTTGCGGATCAGCGAGAAACATCCGCAAGCGCTGGTGATCGGCTGCGATCAGGTACTCGATCTGGGCGGCAAGGTCTTTTCCAAACCGTCCACCCGCGCCGAGGCACGCGCGCAACTGCTCCTATTGCGCGGCCAGCGGCACAGCCTGTTGTCAGCTGTCGTTATCTGCGAAGCCGGCAAGCCGATCTGGCGCCATATCGGACAGGTCCGGCTGACCGTGCGGTCGTTCAGCGACACTTGGTTGGATGGATACCTCGACCGGAACTGGCCCGATATCGCCGAGGCCGTCGGGGCCTACAAGCTCGAGAAAGAAGGCGTGCGCCTGTTTTCGCGTGTCGAGGGCGATTATTTCACCGTACTGGGGCTGCCCCTGCTCGATCTTCTGTCCTATCTTTCCCTGAGGGGAGATATCGAGACATGACGCAAGACACGCAACCATTGCCGCGTATTCCTTTGGCGGGTGTTATCGGCGCACCAATCGCACACTCCAGATCGCCTTTGCTGCATGGCCACTGGCTCAAAACCTATGGATTGCCGGGCTTCTATATCCCGATGGAGGTGAGCGCCGACAATCTGGCGCAGGTGCTGCAGACACTTCCGAAAGCTGGATTTGTCGGGGTGAATGTCACCATTCCCCACAAGATCGCGGTGCTGGACATCGCCGACCTTGTCACCGATCGGGCAACGCTGATCGGTGCGGCGAATACGCTGATTTTCCGTAAAGACGGTAAAATTCACGCCGACAACACAGATGGATACGGGTTCATCGAGAACTTGCGCCAGAACGCACCGGAGTGGAACCCCGCAGCGGGGCCAGCCGCCGTGCTGGGCGCAGGCGGTGCCGCGCGTGCTGTGGTTGCCTCTCTGCTGGATGTCGGCGTGCCGGAAATCATGATTTCCAACCGCACGCGGATCACGGCGGAAGCCTTGCAGCATGATTTCGGCAAGCGCTTGCGTGTGGTGGATTGGGTGCAGGCGGGTAACATGTTGGAAGAAGCCGCAACAGTGGTGAACACTACCTCTCTCGGTATGGTGGGAAAACCGGAGTTGCGGGTGCCGCTGGACGGGTTGCAAAAGGGCGCCTTGGTGACCGATCTGGTCTACGCCCCATTGCAAACCCGCCTCCTCCGTGTCGCGCAAGAGATGGGCTGCGTGACAGTGGACGGCTTGGGTATGCTGTTGCATCAGGCGGTCCCGGGATTCGAGCGTTGGTTCCGGCAGCGCCCTGTCGTCGATACCGCCACACGCGCTGCGGTTCTCAAATGACCTTTCTGATCGGACTGACCGGCTCCATCGGAATGGGCAAATCCGCAACGGCAAAACTGTTTGCCGCCGAGGGCTGCGCAGTATGGGATGCAGATGCAGCCGTACACCGGCTATACGCACAGGGCGGAGATGCTGTGGCCCCGATTGCCGCTGCATTCCCCGAGGCTGTCGTGGATGGTGCCGTGTCCCGCGATGCCCTGAAGCAAATCATCGGGCGTGATCCCGCGGCATTGAGGACGATCGAAAAGATCGTACATCCTCTCGTTGCTTTGGACCGTGCGGAATTCATCAAAACTGCAGAGGCGGATATCATCGTTCTGGATATTCCGCTGCTCTTCGAAAATGGCGGTGAGGCGCGTGTCGATGCGACGGTTTGCGTGTCGATTGACCCCGTCACCCAGAAAGCACGCGTGATGGAGCGCGGGACAATGACAGAGGACCAGTTCAACGCGATCCTTGCCAAACAGATGCCGGATGCTGACAAGCGGGCGCGCGCCGATTACGTGGTGACAACCAACACACCCGAGAATGCCGCCCGACAGGTGCGCGGTGTTCTGGCCGATATCAGAAAGCGGATAGACCATGCGTGAGATCGTTCTTGATACTGAAACCACGGGATTCGAGCCAACCGAGGGTGACCGTATCGTCGAGATCGGTGCGGTCGAATTGCACAACCACATGCCCACGGGGCGCACGTTCCACGAATATATCAATCCGCAACGCGATATGCCGCAGGCCGCTTTCGAAGTGCATGGTCTGGGGAATGACTTCCTGCGGGACAAGCCCCTGTTCGCACAGATCGGTCCGAAATTTCTGGATTTTGTCGGTAATGCCAAGCTGGTCATTCACAACGCTGCATTCGATATGAAGTTTCTGAATGCCGAACTGGGTTGGTGCAACCTGCCGCTTTTGCCGTTGGATCAGGCGATCGACACGCTGATGATCGCGCGCAAAAGGTTCCCCGGCTCGCCCGCCTCTCTTGATGCATTGTGCCGCCGCTTCGGTATCCACACAGAGCGCGCATTGCACGGTGCCCTTTTGGACAGCGAGATACTGGCCGAGGTCTATCTGGAGCTTATCGGGGGGCGTCAGCCTGATTTCGGCCTCTCGACTTCGTCGTCCAGAGATGTTGAAGCAGCGCAAACCGAGCATTGGCGCCCGAAACCGCGACCCGTTGCGCTAAAACCGAGGCTGACAGAAGAAGAAGCCGCCGCCCATGCAGCCTTTGTTCAGGCGATGGGCGACGGCGCATTGTGGAATAAAATGTCCTGATCTCAGGCGTTCGGCGTTGGAGCAGGTGCCTGCTCGGCCTGACGACGCGCCAGTTCGCTGCGGTAAAGCTGAACAAAATCAATGACATCCATGTTCAGCGGCGGGAAGCCACCGTCACGCGTGACATCCGACACGATGCGGCGCACGAAGGGGAAGATCATGCGCGGGCATTCGATCAGCAAGAACGGATGCATCTGGTCGGCAGGCACGCCCTCGATATGGAAGACACCCGCGTATTCAAGCTCCAGCAGAAACAGCTTCGACGCGCTGTCCTTGACGGAACTGTCCACCACCAGCTTCATGGTGACTTCATACTGATGCTCGGTCGTGCGCTTTTTGGCGTCGAGGTTCACCTGAACTTTGACATCCGGCTGAACCTCACCGCTGACGCCCTTCTGGGCGAGAACATTCTCGAACGACAGATCTTTGATGAACTGGTTGAGGATGCTCATCTTCAGCTGCGATGTTTGCCCTGCAGGCTGGGCGGTCGGTTCGGTAGCGCCATTCTCGGCCATGATAATTCTCCGGATGTGATAAATGTTGCAGGCTGTTTAGCAGGCGCTTGATAAAGCCTCAATGCCAAGCCGCACACCTGAGTGATGCAGTACGCCCTCAGTGCTTGGTCCAGCCGGAGGGGCGATGCGTCGGTTTCTTGTCGGGGTCCAGCTCGTGGAACTCTCCGTCAATGATATCGGGGCGATGCGACGATTGACCACGTGCATCAAAAGGATCAGGCGGCGGCCTGCGGAACGGATCGCCATGCTCCATATCTTTTTGCGCCATTCCCTGCTGCCCCATGGCGAAACGTGCCACTGTGACCCGCGCCCGCAAATAACGATAGACGACAGTTCTGATACCCGGCACCAGAAGGGCAAAGCCTACCCCGTCGGTAAAAAACCCCGGTGTCAGCAGAAGAACACCCGCGATCAACACCATAGCCCCATGGGCCAAAGGCTCTGTCGGGTCGTCCAGTTCGGAGAAAGACCTTTGCAGGTTCATCAACGCCAGACGCCCCTGCGCCTTGACGAGAAGGGTACCAAAAATAGCGGTAAGAACGACAATCGCCAGCGTCGGCCACAGGCCGATCCAGCCGCCGACCTGAATGAAAAGGGCGATCTCGATGATAGGTATTGCCACAAATGCAATGAAAAGCCACATGCCCATTTTCCTTTCAGTCTCCGCCGTGGTGGACTTGGCCCACCCTACCCCCTACATAAGAGCAGTAACTGATGCTTTCCATGCCAGACCCCATGAGAGGTTCAAATGAATTCGCCCATCCTTCAGCTTCTGGTTCTTGCCGGCATCGCTGTTTTTCTGATCCTGCGTCTCAGGAGCGTCCTGGGCACCCGTGAAGGTTTTGAAAAGCCCCCCGCCCCGCGTGAGGCCGTACAACAAGAACCGCGCCGTGGCTTCGAGGTTATCGAAGGTGGGCCGGATCATGACATTATCGACAACGTCGAGGCAGGCAGCGAGACGGCCAAGACCCTTGCCGCGATGAAACGCGTTGATCCCGCCTTCAATGTGGGTGAGTTCCTGCAAGGCGCGCGCTATGCCTACGAAATGATCCTCATGGGGTTCGAGCGTGGCGATATGGACAGCATCAAGGATTTCCTTGCCGATGATGTTTACGAGACATTCGCAGAAGTCGTCGCGATGCGCGAGGAGCAGGGCCTGACGATTGAGGCCGAGTTCATCGGGATCCGCGAGATGAGCCTGAACCACGCGACATTCGACAAGGACAGCAACCTTGCCGAGCTTTCTGTCAAATTCGTCGGAGAACTGACCTCGCTTGTACGCGACAGCACAGGTGAGATCATCGAGGGCACGCCGAACGAGATCAAGCGTCAGAAGGATATATGGACCTTCGCGCGCGTGATGGGCACCGATGATCCGAACTGGCAGCTTGTCGCCACGGGCGAATGATCCGCGCGCTGACAGCACTGGCCGTAGGGTGGCTGGCGATGACGGCAGATAGAGCGCAGGCCGAACCAAGCTACACCGTCCTTGATTTCAGCCAATTGGACGGATGGGCCGCAGATGATCATTCTGCGGCCCTTCGCACATTCCTCAACACCTGCGCTGACATGAAAGATCCGGACTGGTCCAGCCTTTGTGCTGTTGCCCAGACCGAATCGCGCCTGCACAGCAATGCAACGACCTTTTTCGAGCTGTTCTTCCGTCCGGTCCTTATCGAAGATGGCCGGGAGGCCCTGTTCACAGGGTATTTCGAGCCGGAACTGACCGGCTCCCTGACGCCGAGCGCGCGCTACCGCTTTCCCCTCTATCGTATGCCTCCCGAGGCGCAGGGTGCCGGTATCTGGTTGTCGCGCGCTGAAATCGAGACAACCGATATTCTCAAGGGGCGCGGTCTTGAAATCGCATGGGTCGATGATCCGGTCGAACTGTTCTTCCTGCAAATACAGGGGTCGGGCCGCGTCAAGCTGCCGGACGGGCGAAACATCCGCGTTGGCTATGCCGGGGCGAACGGGCACACCTACCGGTCTGTCGGAACAGAACTGATCCAGCGCGGCACATTCCAGCCGCATCAGGTCTCGGCCGAGGTCATCAAGAACTGGGTGCGGCGCAATGCCGACGACGGGTTGGAACTGCTCCGCCATAACCCCTCCTTCGTTTTCTTCCGCGAGGTCAGCCATGTTCCGGCCCATCAGGGACCGCTGGGCGCGATGAACCGCTCCATCACCGAGCTTCGCACAGTTGCGGTGGACCCTGCCTTCATGCCGCTTGGCGCACCGGTCTGGATCGAGAAAGACGGCGCGTCCCCGATGCGCCGTCTGATGATTGCGCAGGATACCGGCTCTGCGATCAAGGGCGCGCAACGGGCCGATATATTCTACGGCACCGGAGATGCGGCAGGGCGTGCCGCGGGCCAGATCAAGGATCCGGGGCGGATGGTCGTCCTGATGCCGATCCAGCGGGCCTATGCCATGGCAACAACGGATCTGCTGGAATGACCCGACGCCGTCTGCGACCCGACGAGGTTGAGCTGTGGCGCCAGATCGCTGCCACGACAGACCGCCTTCATCCCGAAGTGCAGCGCAGCGATGATCATGCGGCAAGGCCCAAGCCGAAACCCCACAAGACGCCCAAACCGCGTCTGCCGGATCTCCCTTTCGCTCAGGAGTTTTCCCTAGGTCAGGCCAGCCGCCAATCAGTTGTGACGCATGATCTCAAACCGGCACTGGCGGATAGCTTGCGGGCCGCACCCGTCAGCATGGATAGCAAGGCCTTTGGCCGTATGAAGCGCGGCAAGCTTGTGCCTGAGGGGCGGCTTGATCTGCACGGCATGACGATAGACCGCGCCCATCCAGCGCTGACCTCTTTTATCCTGAGGGCGCAGGCCAGTGGAAAGCGGCTTGTCCTTGTGATCACCGGCAAGGGCCGGGACCGCGACGAGGGCGGGCCGATTCCGGTGCCACGCGGCATCCTCAAACATCAGGTGCCGAACTGGCTGTCAACGCCGCCGCTCGCGCAAGCCGTGCTTCAGATTACGCAGGCGCATATCTCCCACGGGGGAGTAGGCGCCTATTACGTCTATCTACGCCGCCACAGGTAGCAAGGGACGCGCCTTGGCGATACCCGCCGCCGTCATCACGCTGGCCAGCGCGAAATAGATCGCGATGAAGATGAACTGAGTTTGCAAACCGATCCCCAGATCAATCAACGCGCCAGTGATCCCGGGGCCGAGTGCTGTGCCAAAGACCATCACCGCAGCGGCTGTGGCCTTGATCGAACCGATATGCCGCGTGCCATAGAACTCCGCCCAGAAAGCGTTGGGCAAAACGGTATGCGCGCCGGTGCTCAACGCAAGAAACACAAGACCAAGGCTGGCCCCTGACAGGGTGGAAACCTGAGAGAAGACCAGAAATGCCCCGATCATGGGTATCTGGTAGAACGGGATCAGCCGCGCGGTGCCAACTTTATCGAGCAACCAGCCGGTGCCGAGCATCGCGGTGACGGTCAGTCCGATATACACCGGAAACAAAGCCACCAGATCGACATGCGCCCAGCCTTTTACATCTGCCAAATGCACCTGATGAAAGAAGAAAGCCGTGTTGAACGCAGCAGGCCCCAGAAGCATCGGAACCATGAACCAGAACAGCCAGTGGCGTATCGTCTGGTTCCGCGTCCACGACCGCCCCTCCATCCCCAAGCTGAGATCGGACATTGCCATGGATTGCGGCGTCCGCTCCTGCCGCAACAGCAACACCAGAACGGGGATGCCCGACAGCGCGATAGCCCCCGCTAGCATCCAGAGACTGCGCCAGTCATAACCCGCCGTCATCAACGCAACAAAGCCCAGCGGCAGAAACGCCTCGCCCAGCGCGGCACCGAGCGATGCGACAGAGAGCGCCCGCCCGCGTGTCTTCACGAACCAGCGCGACATTGCCACAACGGCGGTATGGCCCGTCATTCCCTGTCCGGTCAGGCGCAAGGCGAAGATCACGAAGGGCAACATGATGACGCTCGGCAGCAATGCCATCGAGAGGCAAGCCAGCATCAGGCAGGCCAGCACGACAGAGGCCAGCACCCGCACCCTGAACCTGTCAGTCAGCCCGCCTGCCCAGACCATTGTGATCGCCGAGGCGGTGGTGCCGAGGGTGTAAATCCCGCCCCATTGCCCGTGGCTCAGCCCGAATTCCGCCCGCAAATGTCCAGCGAAGATCGAGATGAAATAGGTCTGTCCAAAGCTGGCCAGAAAGGCCAGCAAAGCACCCGCCGCCAACCAGCGGGCGTTCTCTACAAGAAAGGACGTCAATCTCATGCGCCATGTGTGATGCCACCGCACGACGGCGGCAATCCCTAAAAAGGAGAAGCGGGCAGCGACGCAGACCGCAGGAAAAACCCGCCAGCGGCAACTGGCGGGATGACGCGATCACAATGGAAAAGGATGCCTTGGCGGCTCCGCTCAGAGCACGTAGCGGCTGAGATCGGTGGAGCGCATCAGTTCACCCAGATTCGCATCCACGAAGGCCGCATCCACAGTCACATCCTGCCCTGCACGGTCCGGCGCGGTGAAGGACAGTTCCTCGAACACACGCTCCATCACGGTATAGAGCCGCCTTGCGCCGATGTTCTCGACTGAGTGGTTCACCTCGGCTGCGATTTTCGCCAAGGCCGCGATCCCGTCGTCGGTAAAGGTAACGGTAACGGCTTCTGTGGCCATCAACGCGGAATACTGCCGCGTCAGGGCGTTCTCGGTCTCGGTCAGGATACGGACAAAATCCTCCTCCGTCAGGGCGCGCAACTCCACACGGATCGGCAAACGCCCCTGAAGCTCGGGCAAAAGGTCGGACGGCTTGGCGATGTGGAACGCACCCGACGCGATGAACAAGACATGGTCGGTCTTCACCGGCCCGAATTTCGTGCTGACAGTGGTGCCCTCGATCAGGGGAAGCAGATCGCGTTGCACACCTTCCCGGCTGACATCTGCGCCCCGCGCATCGGAGCGGGCGCAGACCTTGTCGATCTCGTCCAGAAAGACGATCCCGTTCTGCTCCACCGCATCAATGGCGGTCTTGTTCACCGTCTCGTCATCCAGAAGCTTGTCAGCCTCTTCCCCGATCAGGATTTCGTAGCTTTCCGCCACGCTCAACCGTTTGCGCTGCTTGCGCTGGCCAAACGCCTTGCCGAACAGATCACCCAGATTCATCATCCCCATCTGGCTGCCGGGCTGTCCGGGTATGTCCATCATCGGGAATGGGCTGGAAGTTTCGGCCACATCAAGCTCGATCAGCGTATCGTCCAGCTCGCCGGATTTCAGCTTCTTGCGGAACATCTCGCGCGTGCCCTCGCGGGCATCTTCGCCCGCAACAGCGGTGATCACCCGCTCCTCTGCTGCTAGATGCGCCTTGGCGCGCACATCGTCGCGCATATGTTCACGTGTCATGGCGATGGAAATATCCACCAGATCGCGGATGATCTGCTCCACATCCCGCCCGACATAACCTACTTCGGTAAACTTCGTCGCCTCGACCTTGAGAAACGGCGCGCGCGCCAGCTTGGCCAGACGGCGACTGATCTCGGTCTTGCCGACGCCGGTGGGCCCGATCATCAGGATATTCTTCGGGTATACCTCGTCGCGCAGATCATCACCAAGCTGCTTGCGCCGCCAACGGTTGCGTAACGCCACAGCCACAGCGCGTTTCGCATCCTTCTGGCCGATGATGAAACGGTCCAGCTCGGACACGATTTCGCGGGGGGTCAGGTCGGACATTGTAAGATCCTTTTAATCGTTTCCGGCTAGATACGCATTCTTCGGGCGAGATTTAAGGGGGTTGACATTTGTATATACAATTCGTATCTACATTAAGATCGAGTGATACTGTATGTCCTGTAGGTAATGTAGCTGATGAAAATGATGATCTACCCCAAAACCTATCAAAAAGGACAACATCAGCATGTTCGAGTGGGACGAGAACAAGCGGCGTTTGACGCTGGAAAGACGGAATATCGATTTTCGCGACATGGTCGAAATCCTCTTGGCGCCGCATATGACCTTGGACGCGCGGAGCGAGATCGAAGCGCGCAAGATCGCTGTAGGGCAGCTGAACAATTCTTTCTTCGCTGTCATCTATACGTTGCGTGAAGAAAACTATCGTATAATCACCGCCCGAAAGGCCAGACGAGATGAGCGAGAGCAATATCAAGCGCTATTCTCTGGACGAGATCCGGAGGATGAAAAGTGAGTCCGATTGGGACAAATTAGAAGCACAAGGTGACTCCGATGATCCGGAGGAGTTTGAAGTTGATTGGTCTAGCGCGCGTGTGGTGGTGCCCAAAACGAAGCAGGCCATTTCCCTACGGCTAGACAACGATATTCTCGAATACTTCAAATCCAGCGGTTCCGGCTACCAAACCCGCATGAACGCTGTTCTACGCGCGTGGATGGAGGCGCAACTCAAGCGCTGATCGTCTCAACGGTCAGATTGCCGTTTGTATAAACGCAAATTTCCGATGCAATCGCCATCGCTTTGCGTGCGATCTCTTCGGCGGACAGGTCGCTGTCCATCAGCGCGCGACCAGCGGCTAGCGCGTAGTTGCCACCCGACCCGATGGCCGTAACATCGTGCTCCGGCTCCAGCACATCGCCCGCTCCGGTGATCACGTACATATCGGCACCGTCGGTCACAATCAGCATCGCTTCGAGCTTTTGCAGATACTTGTCTGTCCGCCAGTCCTTGGCCAGCTCCACAGAGGCGCGGGCCAACTGGCCGGGGGTGGCCTCAAGCTTGGTTTCCAGCCGCTCCAGCAGGGCAAAGGCATCCGCTGTCGATCCGGCAAAGCCCGCCACGATATCGAAGCCACCGGGAGACAGGCGGCGCACCTTGCGCGCGCTTCCTTTGATCACGGTCTGGCCAAGGCTAACTTGCCCGTCACCGGCAATGACCACCTGCCCGTCTTTCTTGACGCCGATGATCGTGGTGCCATGCCATCCCGGAAAGGTCGTTTCAGCCATGAGGCCCTCCTGTCTTTGACAGCTATATGGAACCTGAAAAGCACATACACAAGGGCGGGACTTGCCTGTGTGTGGCGCAACTCTTAGCCTTGCTGCTATGGCGCATGCTCAGGCTGTAACCTTCTATCTAGATGACAGCCTGCGCCGCAGTGCCGCAGCGGGACAGCATAATTTTATCGGCAAAGTTGCGGATGTTCTTCGGGCCTCGGGCATGACTGTCGCATTTCGTGCTAATAGCGCGGCAGCGCGGCTCGCCTCTGCGCTGCGTCCCGGATATGCGATCTTCCACATGGACAATCCGACACATGACCGCGCCGTGACAATGCGGCGGGCCTATCACTATCCGTTCTGGCAGATCGAAACCACGGCGGAGCGATGGCACTGGCATGTGGCTGGGTCAGCCTATGTTCCGGATGAGATTGATCCCGTCGAGGCGCGTCGCTTCCAGACCTTCTGGCGCCAACGCCTGTTCGCGGATGCTGCGCCATTGCAGCGCTGCGGTTTTGTTTATATTCCTCTGCAAGGGCGTCTGACCGAACGGCGCTCGTTTCAGGCAGCCAGCCCCGTTGATATGGTCAAAGCCGCCCTGTCCTATGATCCGGAGCGGCTGGTTATAGCAACCTTCCACCCGAAAGAGGTGTATTCAGCGGCAGAGCGTCAGGCGATCCACGATCTTGCCGCGCAGAACCCCCGCCTCAGTGTCCAGACCGGCGGGATGGAGAACCTGCTACCCAAGTGCGATTACATCGTGACGCAGAACTCGTCAGCGGCCTTCAACGGGCTGTTATTCGACAAGCCGATCCTGCTGTTCGCGCGGTCCGATTTCCACCACATCGCTGCAAATGTTCATAAGCTGGGCGTGGCTGGCGCCTTTCAGGCCGTGCAGCATATGACTCCGGACAGCGCCACGTACCTGTGGTGGTTCTGGCAAAAGATGTCGATCAACGCAGGCCGACCGGAAGCCGAGGACCAGATCCGCGCGTCTTTGCAGCGTGCGGGCTGGCCTGTCTGAAATCAGGCTTGCGCGGTGCAATGAACGCGCAATGAAAAAGGGCGCCGCGACGGGCGCCCTTTCAGAACAAACAAAAACGCTGATCAGATCGCGCCTTCGATCCAGCTTTGCAGCGCAGCTTTCGGTGCAGCGCCGGCGCGGTTCGAAACGACCTGACCGTCCTTGAAGATGAATAGAGCGGGGATGCCGCGCACACCCATCGCGGCAGCCGCGTTGGGATTGCTGTCGACATCGACCTTTACAACTTTCACCCGGCCCTCAAACTCGGCGGACAGCTCTTCCAGAGCGGGGCCGATCTGCTTGCAAGGGCCGCACCACTCGGCCCAGAAATCCACCACAACGGGGATATCGGAATTCTTGACTTCGGCGTCGAATGTTTCGTCTGTGACAGCAACAGTCGCCATTGGTTTTCTCCTGTACGAATGGTTGGACGCAAACCTATGGACGCGGGCCGCCAGCGTCAAGGGATGGTGCTGCGTTGCAGCGCCTGCATCACAAGTACGTCCGGCAAGGACATGAAGCGCGCATTACCCGTCCAGACGATGGCTGTCTCGACGGTTCTGCCGGGATAAACCTGCCGGAGTGCAGCGGCATAGGCCCCCATCTGGCGCAAAATCCCTTCGGGGCAGGCCTCGGCAATCGCGGGGACCACGGCGTTGGATTTGAAATCTACCGCGATGATACGATCTTGCGCGAAGATCAGCCTGTCGATTGTACCATGGATACGCCGCCCACCGAGTTCGGAAATATGCGCGGAAACCGGCACCTCCAGCAGCGATTCTGCTGCGAACAGCCACGCCAGATCGGGCGCATCCAGCACGCGGCAGGCTTCCTCGACCAGCAAGGGAATGTCATGCGCCGCAGCCGCAAGCGTGCCTGTAGTCAGGATCTGATGCCCAAGCCCTGCCCTGCCTTCGGGCGGGACGGTCGCCAGAACCTCCAGCAACAGATGTATTTGCGATCCGCGTCGCTTGGCCTCGTCCTCGCTCAACCCTGCCTCGCCGGGTAGCGCCTTGGCGCCGCCCAGATCCGACGGGCTGATCGTGTCCGGCAGAACTGCGCCCACAGGGGCAGGCTGTCGGAAATACGCCTCAAGCGGGGTATCAACAGGCTTTTCAACCGTGTCAGAGACTAAGTCGGGCAAAGTCCACGCGCCGTTCTCCAGACGCAGGCCATGACCGAAACCGAAATCCTGCCCCACAGCGCCTGCCGTTTCCATCGCAGCCTCGACCCGGTGGAACCAACTCCGGCCATCTTTTCCAAGGTCGCCTGCCGCTGCAACGATCAACCATTTCTCCGCGCGGGTCATCGCAACATAAAGCAGACGGTCGCGCTCTGCCTCCTGCGCTTCCTTCTGGGCATCTTGCGCCGCCAGCAGTGGGCCGGGTGCCGCCGCACTTGCGGTTTTCCAGAAAGCGCGGCCCTCATGCACCAGCATCATATCCCGGATCGTGTTGTCGCGCCGACCGGCATCCGGCAGAATCACGATCGGCGCCTCAAGCCCTTTCGCCCCATGAACCGTCATCACGCGGATGCGGTTGCCCGCACCGTCCATCTGGCGCTTGATCTCAAGCTCGTCTGTTTCCATCCACACCAGAAAGCCGGTCAGGCTGGGAATGTTGCCGCGTTCATAAGACAGCGCCTGCGCCAGAAAGGCATCGATCCCGTCCTCAGCCTCCCGCCCCAGCCGTCCAAGCAACCGCTCACGCCCGTGATGGCGCGTCAGCACCCGCTCGATCAACTCATAGGGACGCAGAAAGTCGATCTGACCCCGTAGATCATCCAGCACAGCCAGCGTTTCGGGGTGGATGTCGCCTTGGGCCCGCAACGCCACCCAAAGATAGCCTTTGCGACCCTGTGCAAGCGAAAACAGCTCCTGCTCGCTCCACCCGAACAGGGGTGATTTCAACGCAACGGCCAGTGACAGATCATCTTCGGGAGTTGCAAGAAACGCCAGCAACGCAGCCAGATCGCGCACGGCCAGTTCCGCCCCGACCTTGAGGCGGTCTGCGCCCGCAACTTCCAGATTATGGTCCTTGCAGGCGCGGATAACCTCGTGAAACAGGGAGGAGCGGCGCTGCACAAGGATCAGGAAATCGCCTTCGGTGACCGGACGCATCCGGTAGGCTCCTGTATTGCCGATCTCCACGGGTATCGACTGGCGCTGGTCAATCATCGCCCGGATCTGTCCGGCGATGCGTTCCGCCAGCAAAACCATGTGATCGCGCTCGCCCCGCCGGTCGACCGGATCGAACCACACGCCTTTCTCGGGTGCGGCAGGTTTCTCGATAGCGGGCCACAGATCGACACGCCCCGGCATCTCTGACTTGAAGGCGCGGTGCAGCGAACCGGAAGCAAAGCCCGCGCTTTCCCGCCCCTGAAACGTAAGATCCACCAGTCGCAAGATCGCTTCTGCCGAGCGGAAGGAAAATTCGAGCTCCATTGAAGACAGCGGCTGATCCGTCATGCCGAGACGCGCGGCGAAATCTGCCTGCATCCGGTCGAACTCCCGTGGATCAGCACCCTGAAAAGAATAGATCGACTGCTTCTTGTCGCCGACAACAAAGATGGTCCGCGCAACGTCCGAGCGCGCGCCCGCGCCGCTGGTAAACTCCTGCGCCAGCCGCTCGATAACCTGCCACTGAACAGGGCTGGTATCTTGCGCCTCATCCACAAGGATATGGTCGATCCCGCCATCCAGACGATAGAGCACCCATGACGCGACAGCGGGATCGGTCAGAAGATCGCGGGCCTTGACGATGAGATCGTCGAAATCCAACCAGCCACGCAGGGTTTTCTGCACCTCGTAGGCAGGCAGAAAGGCGCGCGCGAAACGGTGCAAGGCGAGTGTCTTCTCTGCCGCATCCAGCGCGATCCGCGCCTCTCGCGCCGCCTCGACCCGTTGCATCCAGTCGTTCAGCTCCGGGAGGAAATCACAGACCTTGTCATAGCATGCTTTGGTCGGAAAAGACCCTACCTTGGCGGAAAACGGAAGTTTAGCCGTCGCTCCGGTCAAAAAGACATCCTCAAACTCCGGCAGTTCAGACGGTGAGGTTCCGCTTAACAGCGCAAGTCGGGCCCCGGCCTTGCTGTCATTCGGCCCGCTCGACAGCAAGGCCGGAACCAATTGCCGCAGTATTTCCGGCTCATCCCCTTTGAACGCCATTGCCGCCAGATCATTTGACGTGAAACCGGGCCGCAGGCCGAACCAGTCCAACACATCATCACGCGTAACATCCGCCCCAAAAGCCGTGCGATGGGCGGTTACATTTCGCGTCAGCTCGTCAAAATCCTGACCGGAATAGATCCGCGCCATCGCCTCGACCACGCCAGCCTCGGGGCCATCGGCCATCGTCTGGACGATTTCGGCGCGCAGGCGCTTGGCGGCATGATCCTCCATCTCCGTGAACTGGGGCGTGACGCGCGCCTCAAGCGGAAAACGGCGCAGCAGCGAGGCGCAGAAGGAATGGATCGTCTGGATCTTCAAACCGCCGGGCGTCTCGATCGCACGCGCGAACAGGGTGCGCGCCTGTCTGATGGAATCGTCCGGAATTGCACCGTCGATCCCCAAATCCCGCAGCGCGTGGCGCAGCCTGTCATCCGGCAGCATCGCCCAGCTCCCCAGCCGCTTGAACAGGCGGTTCTGCATCTCGCTCGCGGCGGCCTTGGTATAAGTCAGGCACAGGATATGCTGCGGCTCCACACCCGAGAGCAGCAACCGCGCCACCCTGTCGGTCAGCACGCGAGTCTTGCCGGAGCCTGCATTGGCGGACAGCCAGGTCGAGCTGTCGGGGCGCGCGGCCTGCACCTGACGTTCTGTGGCATCGTCGCGGATCATGTCAGGTTCTCCGTTTCCGGTTCCTGGGTCACGTCCCATTCGCCAAAGCGGGCCAGCTGGTCATAATCGCCCTTGTCCACATCCTTGAACATCGCCCGACGCGACGTATACCCTTTGTCCGGGCTGGAATAGGCTCTGATAAGGTCTGTAAATTCCTGCCAGACTTTTTCGGGCGGTTCTTCGTCAAGCGGAGCGGGCTGTTCCTTGAGCGCGCTGCCAACCCCGATATAGGCGGCTCTGCTGACGGAAGCGGGAGGCAGGTCGCGAAAGGCTCCCCGTTCGGCCATCGCCGCTTCCAACAGCAATTGCTTGTCAAAGAATGCCTGCTCGTCTTTGGTCGGCAGGCGGCCTGTCTTGTAGTCATAGATATGCAGCGCACCAGCCTCGTCCCTGTCAATCCGGTCCGCCTTGACGGTCAGCGCAAAATCCAAGCCATCCAGCCTTGCCATCCCCTCGCGTTCAAAGGCAATCGGATGCGCCACGGCGCGACGCGCCTTTTCGCTGCTGATGAACCAGCCAGCCGCTCGCGCCAACCGCGCTTTCCACAAAACGCGTATTTCGGGCCAGGGAACATTCTCGGCAAGCGCGGTTTCGGCAAGCGCCATCAGATCGCCCTCGGTCAGGCTGTCCGGCCTGTCATCCAGCCCCCTGATGAAGGCTTCCAGAACATCATGCGTGACAATGCCGCGCAGCAAGGCATCCGGAGCCTGCATCAGGCTGTCCAGTGGCCGCAAGCCAAGCACGTGGCGGGCATAGATCGCATAGGGATCGCGGATCAGACGCTTGATCTCCGTCACGGATAGCTGTTTCGGGCGTACGGTTACGGGAGGGCAAGGCGAAGGCCGCGGTGCGGGCTTTTGCTCTGGCGGGTCTTCAAGCTGTTCGACGCGCCGCAGCCATGCCGCCCCCCTTGCGCGCATGCCCTCAACCGCAACCGTTCCGCCTTGGTCTGGCAGACCCTCCAACAGATTGAGCAGCCGGTTAACCCAGCGCGATGCAACGGTCTGGGCATCATCAGAGCGGATCGCGCGGGTCAGCCAGACCTCCGGTGCTGCAATCGCCTGCTGGAAATCGTGCGCGGAAAGGCCGATACGCCTTTCCGGCAATAACAGACCCGCATCATGTCGCATTTTCCGGTTGAGCCAAGGGTCCGGGCCGGGCATTTCCGGCCAGCTTCCCTCGTTCAGCCCGCCCAGTATCACCAGATCGGCACCCTGCACCCGCGCTTCCAGCGTGCCCCAGATCAGGATCGACGGATGAGGCTGGTCGCGATCGCGGACCTCTGCTCCGGACAGGATCGCGCCGAACAGATCGGCGTAGTCGGTCGCATCCATCGCACCGCCCGCATCGGCCTCAAGTTGCAGCATATCAACCACACGCCGCGCTTCCTGCCCGGGTTTTTCCTTCCATAGCTCGCCGGAGCCTTCACCCTCCGGACCTTGGGCGATCCGTTCTGCCAGTGTCAGATGGGTTGCCAGCCTCTCTTCAAGGAGCCGCTCCCCCGGCAGGGTTTTGTCGATGAAACAGGCGATCACCCATTCCGCCCACGCCCCCGCATCCGATTCCTTGCGGTCGTCCGCCCATGCCCGCAGCGATGCCGCACTTGGAAATGGCGGGCCTTTGCGACGGATACGCAACTCCAGTTCACGGCTCAGCAGCAGATGCTTGCCACGCTGCGTGCCTGAATGGGTCAGCGGGTGGTTCAGAAGCGTGATCAACGCCTCGGAGGTCAATTTGTGCTGGAACAGAGCCGCTACATGCCGCAAAAACCGGCCGGGTGGTGACAGGTTCAAAGGCATTCCGGCGCTGTCATCGGGTATGATGTCCCAGCGATCCAGAGCGGCGGTCACCTGTCGTGTCAGCATCCGGTCCGGTGTGATCAACGCGGCGGTCAAACCGTCTTCTGCCGCTTGGCGCAACCGCAGGGCAATCGCCATCGCCTCGGTGCGGGACGAGGAGGCCTCGATCAGGGTGACCTTGTCCATCGCACCGGGAATATCCGCAAGCTTCGGCCCCTCGGAGAGCCATTGATCGGTGACCGGCGCAGGCCGCAGCGCTAAAGACATCACCGCGTTCCGCGCGGGGCTGGGCGGAGGCGCTACTGTCCAGCGCGCGATATCATTGGTGGACAGCTCCAGATCCCGCATCAGAAGCCGGAAGCGGAATTGGGGATGATCCTCGGCGCGCAGTGCGTCGTCCAGATCGCTCCATGATCGGTCCGGCATATCGAAATCGAACCCCGGCAACACAATTGCGCCCTGCGGCAGGCGCGCTATAGCCGACATCAGCAACCGCGTCGTGCCGCGCGATCCGGTGGAACCAGCAAGGATCACCGGATGCGCGGGGGGCACCTGTTCCCAACGCCTGATCAGGCTTTCGACAACCTGCCTCTGGCGGGATTCCTGATCCGGTGCTTCAGCCTTGCCATCATAGAACTGCTGCACGATCCCCAGAAACTGCTGCGCCCGCGCCCAGTGACCCGATTGATCCGACACATCAAGGTTGCGTACCGTCTCGGGGCTGACGCCTTCGCCCTGCATCTCGTCCAGCAATCCCGCCAGACTGTCGGACAGGTCATAGAGCGATGCACGCGGCGCCAGATCGGGCTGGCTGTCGAGCAACCGCGCCACAAGCTGCGAGATTTCCAGCCGCCGCCGCAAAGCCGACACCGCAGGCGGAATCCGCGCGAGTTCTGCATGGCTCGCCAGATCGGTCACGAGGAGTATCCGCGGCAGCAACAAAGCGGGTCCTGTATCGAAAAGCTCACGCACACGGCGCGCCATGCGGCGGGTGTTCACGATGATCTGAACGCGGGCCAATGCCTCGGGCGGTTGGTCCGCATATTGCAGCATCAACCCCTCAACGAGTGCCTTCGGGAAATCCGCACCGGGGGGCAAGCCGAACACACGCGCTTTCTGTGATGGCTCAAACATCGGCTGATCCGATCAGGCTTTCCGCCTGCGCTATGCCTTCGGGTTTGCCCACATCGCACCACAACCCCGGATACGGCACCCCGAACAAACGCCCCTGTTCCAGCATCCTGTCCCACAAGACATTGAGCGAAAAGGCGGACTCCGCGATATGGGCCAGCCCGTCGGTCTTGATGATCTGAACGCCGCCATAGACGAAACCTTCACCCCGGCGCAGTTGTCCTGCCGCGTCCAGCGAGAAATCACCCTTGCCGCTGTGGCCCAAAGCGTCGTTGCGGGCAACGCAGACCAGCAACGCATCCATCCGGTCAGGTTCCCACGCGTCCCGCGCCACCTGCAGCGGGTTCGGCCCTTTCCAGATTGCATCGGTGTTCATCGTGCAGATCGGCCCCGCACCCAGCAAGGGCAGCGCATGCCGCAATCCACCGCCGGTTTCCAGAATTTCCGGCGTTTCATGCGAGATCAACACGTCCGTCCCCGCCAGATGATTGCGCAGCATCTCGGCCCTGTAGTGCAGGTTGACGACTTTGCGATGCAGGCCCGCAGCCTCGGCCAGATCAAGGCTCCGGTCCATCAGAGTGCGCCCTGCAACGGGGATGAGGGGTTTGGGCCGATGCGCGGTCAAGGCTCCCATCCGGGTGCCGAAACCGGCGGCAAACAGCATCACGGCTTGGGGATCGTCGCGCATTTGTCCTTGAGCCCTTTCAGGATTTCAGGGTTGGGCGCAGGCAGGCTGCCGATCACAAGATCGCGCACAGGGGCAAGAGCGGGATGTTCAAGATCACGCAGCAACAAGCCCCAGACGCGGGGTATCAGATCGACGTAATGCGGCTTGCCATTCACCAGACAAAGCCGCCCGAACACTCCCAGAATACGCAGGTTGCGCTGAACGCCAAGTACCGCATAGGCCGCGCGGAATGCGCTCTCGTCGAGCCCCGTTGCGGTAACATAGCGGGTGATCATCGCCTCTTCGATCGGCAAAGGCACGTCGCGCCGCGCATCCTGAAGAACCGAGACCAGATCATAGGCAGGGTGTCCCGCCATCGCGTCCTGAAAATCCAGCAGACCAACGCGGGCAGCACCCTTTCTGTCAGGCAACCACAGCAGGTTCTCTGCATGATAGTCGCGCTGGATCAGAACGGAGGTTTCCGCGGCATGGTCCTCAAGCACCGGACGGAACGCCGCCCGAAACGCCTGTTCCGCATCGGCGTATTCGGCCAGTGCGCCGCCCAGATACCAACGCCATGCGAGGGCAGCCATATTGAGCATCACATTCGTATCATAGGCCGGAAGATCATCAGGCGGCGCGGCGCGGTGCAGTTGGATCAGCATGTCTGTTGCCGCAGCATAGAGCGGCTGCTCCAATTCCGGCTCCCGTGGGATGACCCGCGCAAACAGATCATCGCCGAGGTCTTCGAGAAGCAGGAAGCCGTTTTCTTGGTCCTCCGCGAGGATAAGCGGTGCGCTTAACCCCAGATCCGTCAGATAGCGTGCGATCCGGATAAAGGGGCGGACATCCTCGCCCTTATCGTGCGGGGCATCCATCAGAACGGCGGTCTTACCGTTCAGCGAAAGGCGCTCGTATCGCCGGTTTGAGGCATCACCCGCAAGCAATGCACGCGTGGCGCCTGCCCAAGGGCTGGCCGCGATGAAAGACTCTGTCAGCGTATCACGCGAAGTCATTGATCAGTTCCCGCAAGCGGTCGGCCCATGAAGGGTCCGTCCAAGATATTTCCAAAAGCCGCGCCTCTTCATCATCCCCTTCGGTCAACCGCAATCTCAGCGCATGATCCGGCGCAAGATCACCCAGCCGGTCAGACCATTCAATCAGGCATATCGCCGACTCAAAAGCATCAACGAGGCCAAGTTCCATCACATCATGGGGACCGGACAGACGATAAAGATCAGCATGCCAGATTTCACCCTGAGCGGTCTCATAAGTCTGGACCAAGGTAAAGGTCGGAGAGGGCACGTCCTCGGGGATGGTCAGTTGTGACTGGATCAGGCTGCGTGCGAAATGGGTCTTGCCCGCGCCGATGGACCCGTCCAGCAGCAGCGTATCGCCTGCATGCAGGACAGCACCAAGACGGACAGCAAAATCTGCAGTCATTTGGGGCGAGGTGAGGTTTATCCGGGCCGTGCTTTTCGTCATCGCGGCAGAGTAGCGTGACCATCGTAGCCCGCAAGGGCGATCCGTTCCTGTCTCAGGCAGAAGAGCGCAAATTGTTGTCCAAAGGTATGGGCGTGTGGGTATCTTCCGGCTCGAATGTGACCAAGGTCGTGCCGCCCGCCAACGGGACAACCCGACAGATCACGGCTCGGCCATCCCTCAGCGTCACTTCCGCCTCCCAATCGCTGCGCTCGCCAAACTGGACGACAAAATCCCGCAGATCGCCCCAGACCGGCGTTGGAAGGCTGCCAGCCTGCCAATGCATCGAGGCGTCATTTACGGAAATATCGGCAAAGCTGCTGTCAGGATCGATCCCCCACATGGCGCGGTAGGCGCTGTTGGAGAATGCGAGCACGCCCGACGACGAAAAAACCGCGATGGACTGGCTGAGCGTGTTCAGCACGGACTGCCCCACCTCAAGCTGGGAGCGGAAGTGCCGTGTGGAGGAAATCTCCGCACTGATATCCTCGAAAAGAAAGGCAACGGCGCCGTCAGGATGGGGGCGCCCGCTGATCCGGTATGTCAGCCCCGAGGGCAGCGACCACGTTTCGCGGTATTGTCCGGTATCGGCTGCTGCCACCAGATCGGTAATCTGGTCGCGCCACGAGCGGTAATTCTTCGGCTCCGGCATCATCCGGCGTTCGCGCAGCCGATCAAAGAAGGACAGAAGATTGGGGCGCGCGCTCAGAAACTCTGCCGGAAGCGCGGTCAGGTCGATCAACGCCGGGTTGAACAGGGCAAGCTGGCGTTTGCGATCGAAAATCGCCAATCCGATAGACAGTTGCGCGAACGTTTTGGTGAGGGTCTGCACAAAATTGCGCTGGGCGATCTCGGCATTCACGACGGCATTCACGTCGGTGGCGTAGTTCATCCAGCCGCCTTCCAGTTTGAGAGAGCGGATATCAAACCAGTAGGGCGTCACTGCCCCCGCAGGTGTGATCGAAACCCTGAAAGCGACGTTGTCCTGTGTGGCCTGCAAGGGAATATCGAACAGTGACGGTATAGCTTTGACGACGTGAGGTTCGCGCATCGCGTCGTCGGATTTGAACCGCGCAACCAGATCGAGATAGGCGGTGTTGGCCCAGCGCACGTGCCCTGATTGATCGAATTGCCAGATAGGATAGGGCGCGCAGGTCACGGCCTGACGCAAGCACGCCGCCTCATCCTCCAGATCCCCCGATGGGGCAAGGCTGCATACTGTCGGGTTCTCCAGCGTAAGCCTGATATGGTCATCCCATGCTTCAAGGATCAAGCGGCCTGTGTCGCTGGGTTCTTCCGCCTTCATAACCTTCCGGCCGACATGGCGGAGCGCTGCGGGGTCCTCCGGCAAGTCTGTGAAGCGGGGTCCCAGCAGGCTGACAAGACGGGCCCAGTCGTCCGGCTCGGCCTTGTCGTCGGCCTGGATGTCGGCCATGTCAGAACCTTCGAGAATGACCGTGGCGGCGTCTGTCATCTGCAAAAGGTCGCGTTGCTCGAAAAGAAATACTACCGGCTCACCGCCATTGTCCGATGGCGGTACTTGCGTAGTCTTGCCGGCCTTGGAGCCGTCACGCAGGATAATGGCTGTCAGGATAAGCGAACCAAGCAGCAGGCCCGAGATAATGGCGAATCCGATATGTGGCAGGTCGACCAGATGCACCTTTTGCCCCCGCGCAGGAATTTACCCTGCATATTGAACGGCGAAAGGTTAAGCCAAGGTTAACGCACATTGCGCTTGGCCTTAACCATCCGGTGAGGAAGTCGTCAGATATCCAGCAACTGGTTCTTTCCCATAGGCACCTGATTGTCGCCCTGACGGGCATCTATCTTGGTGCGCGGCCAGACCACCTCGACGATGGCACCGCATTTCGCCGGTTGCTCGGCGCTTGCCAGATAAGGATCGCGCCCGTTGGCAAAGCTGATTTCAGCACCAGACCGTTCCAACAGCGTCTTGGCGATGAACAGACCAAGCCCCATCCCCTCGTATTCAGGCCGTTGCGCCCGATCCGGCGCACTGCGCCGCAACCGCATGAACGGATCGCCGATCCGCCCCATGATGTTGGCGGGATAGCCCTTGCCGTCATCCATAATCCGTACCGATACGGTTTCATCATCCCAAAGCGTTTCGACCCAGACATTCGCCCGCGCAAAATCGACACCGTTCTGCAACAGGTTCCGCAGCCCGTGCACCACATCGGGCCGCCGGAACACCACCGGCTGGTTCTGGCTGTCCTCGCTGTCCAGACCGTCCTGAAAGTGGATTTTTTTGCCCCGCTTCATATGCGGAGCCGCAGCTTCGCGGACGACGGTGCCAAGCGGGGCCTGCCGCAGCATCAGGTCATCCTTGCCCGCGCGCCCCATGGAGCGCAGAATATCGCGGCATCTGTTGGCCTGATCGCGGATCAGGCGGGCATCCTCCTGCAACTCGGGGAAATCCTCCAGCTCCTCGATCAACTCGGCGCTTGTCAGCTTGATCGTGGCCAATGGCGTCCCCAGCTCATGCGCGGCTGCTGCCACAACCCCTCCCAGATCGGTCAGTTTTTGCTCGCGCGACAGTGCCATCTGCGTGGCCTGCAAGGCGTCGGACATCGCATGCATCTCGTGTGTGACCTTGCGGGAGTAGACGCTGAGAAAGATGATGGCGATGGTGATCGCAAGCCAGTTTCCGAACACGAATATATCGGGGACGCGCAACAAAGCCCCCTGCTCGGAGCGCAGGGGCAGATGGAATTCCGCCAGAAGCGTGACGGCAAGGATCGCGGTGATCCCCAGAAACACCGTAGAGCGCAGGGTCAGCACCAGCGCAGACACCGTGACCGGACCAAGGATGAGGATGTAGAACGGATTGTGCAATCCGCCGGTCAGGTAGAGCAGCAGCGCCAGTTGCAGCAGATCAAACAGAACCATCAGCAGGTTTTCTGTCTCTGACAGGCGTTTGTTCTCGGGAAAGATGAACATGGCGATCAGGTTACCCATCACCGCCACGCTCACAACCAGCAGGCAAAGCCCCATCTCGATCTGGATGTTATAGGCCTGCTGCGCCACAAAAAGCGCGATCACCTGTCCGGTGACAGCACACCAGCGCAGCAGAATGATCGTGCGCAGGCGCACCCAGTTCCCGCGCGCGCTCCCTTTCAGAAAGCCGAACTCCAAATCACTCATGTGTGCGCCTTCGTCTCGTTGCATGTCGGGACCAAGTCGTAAATATGAGGCCCGACAAGGTTAATGACCAGTGCTGCCGTGTCGCAGCATGACTGGAAAAGGAGAACACAATGACACGTATCTATGCCATGATCGCCGTAGGACTTGCGGTTGCGATGGTGGGCGGTGTGTTCCTCTACACCACCTTTATGGGCAGTCCTGACAAATACGCCCAGTGCCGGACAACCGCGATTGCGGGCGGAACCTCCCAGATCGGGGGGCCGTTCACGCTGGTGGATCAAACCGGTACGACCGTCACGGATGCCGAGGTGATCGACCAGCCGGCACTGATCTATTTCGGATATACGTTCTGCCCGGATGTCTGCCCGCTCGACACCGCGCGCAACGCCGAGGCTGTCGACTTGCTGGAAGAGCGTGGCATGATCGTGAAACCTGTTTTCATCTCTGTTGATCCTGAGCGTGACACGCCGGAGGTGCTGGAAGCCTTTTCCTTCAATCTTCATGAGCGGATGCAAGGTCTTACCGGCACTCACGAGCAGGTGCGCGCCGCCAGCCGTGCCTATCGCACCTTCTACCAAAAACAGGAGCCGCCGGCGGGAGATGAGGAATATTACCTCGTGGATCACACCACGATGAGCTATCTGGCCTTCCCCGAAGAGGGCGTGGTGGAAGTTTTCCAACGCGTGCTGCGGGCGGATGATATCGCAGACCGTATCGCTTGCTTCATGGATGCACGGTAACCGGGCGGTGCGTCGGGCCGCATAAATTTGACGCCTGTTCTGGCGCGCTATAATAAGCAGGGTAGATCTTGCATGGATCGGGAGAGACCTGCGTGGACAAAGACCTGAACGATATCGGCGAAGACAGAACACTTCTGCTTCTGGATGATGACGATGCTTTTTTGAAACGTCTTGCCAAGGCGATGGAAAAGCGTGGTTTCGATGTCGAGATGGCCGGATCTGTCGCGGCAGGCAAGGCGATCGCCACGGCGCGACCGCCTGCCTATGCGGTCTGTGATCTGCGGCTGGAAGATGGCAACGGTCTTGATGTGGTCGAGGTGCTACGGGAAAAGCGGCCCGATTGCCGGATCGTAGTGCTGACAGGCTATGGCGCCATCGCAACCGCAGTCGCGGCTGTGAAAATCGGTGCGACCGATTACCTGAGCAAGCCCGCAGATGCGACAGATATCACCAACGCCCTGTTGGCAAGCGGTGCCGATCTGCCACCGCCACCGGAAAATCCGATGAGCGCGGATCGTGTGCGGTGGGAGCATATCCAGCGCGTGTACGAACTGTGTGACCGCAACGTATCGGAGACGGCGCGCCGCCTGAACATGCATCGCCGCACCTTGCAGCGCATCCTTGCCAAAAGATCGCCGCGCTGATCTTCAGACGGACAGGCGCAAAGGCATTTCCTCCAGAAAGCTTGCCTTTGCGTTGTCATAAGCCGTGATGATGGCCTGCAGATCAATTTGCCCGGCATTTCCCTGCGCGGCCAGCACCTCTCCCTCCTGACACAGCCGCGCTACCTCCTCGAACCCGAGGTTCAGCACGCCGCCCTTGAGAAAATGTAGCTCCCCCTCCAGCCCCGCTGGTTCGGGGCTGTCGCGCAGACGCGCCACAACCGTGCCTGCCTCGGACAGGAACAGCTCGACCACTTCGGCAAAATCCTCGCTGCCGATTTCATCATTCAGTTCTTTTATTCGCGCCCAGTTGATCATCCAGCCAAGTCCTGCAAGTGCCCCCACCATAAGTCCCAAGGGCTAAAAAAGAGTGAAAGGTTCTAATTTTACCTTTCACGGGTCGGTAAGGCTTGTGCCCTATCACTGTCGAACCTCGGCTTGGAAAAGGTGAATGTGGTGGCGGTTGAAGCAAAGCAGTCCTTGGCGCAAATGCCCTGCGCGGATGGTGAAAATGCGCGCCCGATGCATGTGCTGGTGGTGGATGACAGCAGCCTGCAACGCCGCATTCTCGCAGTGTCGCTCAGGCGCTGGGGCTACCGCGTGACCGAGGTGGCGAGCGGTCGGGAAGGGGTGGATGTCTGCCATGCGGACCCGCCCGATCTGGTGCTGAGCGACTGGATGATGCCCGGCATGACAGGGCTGGAATTCTGTCAGGCCTTCCGCAACATGCCACGCGAGGATTACGGATATTTCATTCTTCTCACTTCGAAATCCGATAAACAGGATGTCGCGCTGGGCCTTGATCACGGGGCGGATGATTTCCTGACCAAACCGGTCAATCCGGCGGAGCTTCGGGCGCGCATTAATGCAGGTGCGCGGATCATCGGCATGCAGCGCCAGTTGACGGAGAAGAACCGCCTCATCGGCAGCACTCTGCACGAGCTCCAGACATTGTATGATGCGCTCGACAATGATTTGCTTGAGGCCAAAAAGCTGCAGCAATCTCTGGTGCGAGAGCGGTTTCGGGATTTCGGCGCGGCGCAGGTTTCGCTGCTTTTGCGGTCTTCTGGTCATGTGGGCGGCGATCTTGTCGGCTTCTTTCCTGCCGGCGGCTCGCATCTGGGGCTATTCGCGCTCGATGTCTCCGGCCACGGTATCAGTTCCGCTTTGATGACGGCGCGTTTGGCGGGGTATCTGTCCTCCTCCTCGCCAGAACACAATATCGCGCTTGTGCGGCATCCTGACGGCACCCACGCGCCCCTGCCTCCGGCGCGGGTGGTCGAGCGGCTCAACCGCCTCGTTCTGGACGAGTTGCAGACCGAGCATTATTTCACCCTGCTGCTGGTAAACATTGATCTGGCAACGGGGCGTGCCGTCATGGTGCAGGCAGGGCACCCGCATCCCGTGGTGCAGCGCAGCGATGGCCGGCAGGAGGTGTTGGGCAATGGCGGCCTGCCCGTCGGTCTTATAGACAACGCCGCTTTCGAGGCTTTTGAATGCACTCTGGCACCCGGTGACAGGCTGATCATCCTGTCCGACGGTGTGGAGGAATGCCCCGATAGCAATGGCCTGTTTCTGGGTAGCGCGGGCATCAGCCGCATGCTGGACCACCTGCGCCACCTATCGGGAACAGCCTTGCTAGAGGCAATCGTCTGGCAACTCGGCGATCACGCCGGAGACAACGAGTTTCCGGACGATGTCTCGGCGGTCCTGCTGGAATATACGGGAGAGGAATCAGCTGTCGGTCGAAATATCTAACGCGTTGGCAACTTTTTCAATCATTTTGCGACCCTTGGTGAGCCATTGCAAATCATACGGGTAGTCCAGTTGCAATTCAGTCTGCGTAAAAGGGGTAATGAAACTCCACCCTAGCCCTAGCGTGATGCGAGAATAATCCTGATAATTTTCCGGTTTAATTGGACTGTATTTCAGCGAGAGCACCTGCGCGACCTGTCGCGCACATTCGTTAACTGTATCAGGCATAGGATGGTTATGCGTCATCATAACTTGGGTCGTTCGGTAATTTTCCCGAACATAAGGAGCCAGCTTTATCTGACATATTTGCTCGCGGCGCTCCTCTTCCTCAAAATTGAACGCCAGCCTTTCGGCATGTTTGAAATCAAGCTGCCCTGCAGCAAAGGACTCTACGGTCTTGCGAAATCCGACACGTTGCAATTCTTCAATAACCGATTCTTCGCCAATAACGCCTGTTGTTGATCGCGCCGTCCTGCGCGGCAGGTAGAACAGTGAAAAGAAGCCGTCGAAGTAAATGTAAGGCATGAAGATTAGTTTATCGCCCAATTTCTCTGTGAGCGCTTCGTGGTGCTCAGCGTTTCCGAGATTCATTATCGGCTGAGAAATAACAACGTCGCACCAATCCATCAGTCGCGCAGAACGTTCAGGATCATGCTTTGCAACGCGTTGCGAGTTGCCTGCATATCGTATGTCTATATCCGGGTTCATGATGGAAAGAGCGGTTGCTGTCACCATCGACTGGCAGTTTCCGTAAAAAAGTATTTTTTTCGGACCTATGGAGCGGGCGGGTCGCTTTAACAGGCCGCTGAAATAGTCTCCAAGCCGGAACGCTGTCCCTTCATGAGGGCT
>JBLRWK010000025.1:0-61331 GCA_047921295.1 Rhodobacterales bacterium | reverse complement strand
ATTTCCATGCCGAACCTGTGGCCTTTGCCGCCGATATCATCGCGCTGGCGCTGGCTGAAATCGGGGCCATTGCCCAGCGCCGCGTGGCCTTGATGGTCGATCCGACGCTCAGCCATGACCTGCCGCCCTTCCTGACGCCCGATCCCGGCCTGAACTCAGGCTATATGATCGCCGAGGTCACAACCGCCGCCCTGATGAGCGAGAACAAGCATCTCGCCAATCCCTGCTCCACCGACAGCACGCCGACATCCGCCAATCAGGAGGATCACGTCTCCATGGCAGCCCATGGCGCGCGGCGTTTGGGGCGGATGAACGCCAACCTCTCGGTCATTCTGGGGGTGGAGGCATTATGTGCCGCGCAAGGTGTGGATTTCCGCGCGCCGCTGGTGACATCGCAGCCCCTGGAAAACGCAGTTGCAGCCTTGCGCGCGCAAATACCCGCCTTGGCAGAGGACCGTTTTCTGGCGGGAGATATCGAGGCCGCCAGCCGCCTTGTGCGTGAGGGCGTGTTGATCAAAGCCGCAGGGCTGGAGTTTGACATATGACCTCGGTTGAGGTGATCCGTGGGGACAGCCCCGTCGTTCTGGGCCTTCCGCATACGGGAACGTATGTTACTCCTGAGATCATGGCCGCGTTGAATCCGCGCGGCCAAAGCCTGACCGATACGGATTGGCATATCCACCGCCTCTATGACGGGTTGTTGCCGGGCGCGACCACCGTCCGCGCCACCTTCCACCGCTATGTGATCGACGCGAACCGCGCCCCCGATGGCGAGAGCCTTTATCCGGGGCAGAATACGACGGGCCTTGTGCCGCTGACGGATTTTGACGGCCACGCAATCTGGAACACTCCGCCCGAGGCGGACACGATCGCCGCGTGTCTGGCCGCTTATCACGCAGCCTATCATGCGGCGCTGCGCGCAGAGTTGGACCGGGTCCATGCGCTGCACGGGGTTGCCCTGCTCTACGATTGTCACTCGATCCGGTCGCACATCCCCTATCTGTTCGACGGGGTGCTGCCCGACTTTAACATCGGCACCGATGGCGGCACCACCTGCGACCCGCGGCTTGAACAAGCAGTTCTGGATATCTGCGCCGGGGCGGCACCCTATACCCATGTGCTGAACGGGCGTTTCAAAGGCGGCTGGACCACGCGCCATTACGGCAGGCCGGACCAAGGCTTCCACGCCATCCAGATGGAACTGGCGCAATCCACCCATCTGGCGCAGGAGCATCTGCCCTTTGATCTGAGCCAGGACAAGGCGGCCAAGTTGCGCCCCGTTCTGGCGGAGATCCTGCGCACACTGGCCGCAACCGTGCAGGAACTGCGCCAATGATCCTGCCATCCGCCCTATTTCATCATCACCATTGCCGGCCATCCTTTGGCCCATCGAGGAGGGACCTATGACAAACCCGCGCCACAACACCCGCGATATCTATCCGGCCACAGGCACCGAGATCACCGCCAAAAGCTGGCTGACCGAAGCGCCGATGCGGATGTTGATGAACAACCTGCATCCCGATGTGGCCGAGAACCCGCATGAACTGGTCGTGTATGGCGGCATCGGGCGCGCCGCCCGCACATGGGAGGATTTTGACGCCATCGTCGCGGCGCTCAAAGAGTTGGAGGATGACCAGACGCTGCTGGTGCAATCGGGCAAACCCGTGGGCGTGTTTCGCACCCACAAGGACGCGCCGCGCGTGTTGATCGCCAATTCCAACCTCGTGCCGCATTGGGCGACATGGGAACATTTCAACGAGTTGGATAAGAAGGGGCTGGCCATGTATGGCCAGATGACCGCCGGATCGTGGATCTATATCGGCACCCAAGGCATCGTGCAGGGCACTTATGAAACCTTTGTCGAGGCGGGACGCCAGCATTATGATGGCAACCTCACCGGCAAATGGATTCTGACCGCAGGACTGGGCGGCATGGGCGGCGCGCAGCCCTTGGCCGCTGTCATGGCGGGGGCTTGCTGTCTAGCCGTGGAATGCGACGAGACGCGCGCCGATTTCCGCATCCGCACCCGTTATTGCGATGAAAAGACCCACAGCCTTGATGAGGCCTTGGCGATGATCGAGCGCTGGACAGCAGCAGGCGAGGCAAAATCCGTGGCGCTGATCGGCAATGCCGCCGAGGTTTTCCCCGAACTCTACAAGCGGATGCAGGCAGGCGGGCCGCGCCCCGATATCGTGACTGACCAGACCTCGGCGCATGATCCGATCCATGGCTATCTGCCTTTGGGTTGGACGGTCGCGGGATGGCGCGCCAAACAGGAAAGCGCACCGAAAGAGGTGGAGGCCGCCGCCCGCGCCTCAATGCGCGCGCATGTCGCCGCGATGGTGGATTTCTGGAATGCAGGCGTGCCGACGCTGGATTATGGCAACAACATCCGGCAGGTCGCGCTGGAGGAAGGGCTGGAGAATGCCTTCGCCTTCCCCGGCTTCGTGCCCGCCTATATACGCCCGCTGTTCTGCCGCGGGATCGGGCCGTTCCGCTGGGCCGCTTTGTCGGGCGATCCGGAGGATATCTACAAGACCGATGCCAAGATGAAGGAACTGTTCCCCGATAACGAACCCTTGCATCGCTGGCTTGACATGGCGCGCGAGCGGATCGCCTTTCAGGGGTTGCCCGCACGGATCATGTGGATCGGGCTGGGCGACAGGCACCGCGCCGGGCTTGCCATCAACGAGATGGTGCGCAACGGCGAATTGAAAGCGCCTGTGGTGATCGGGCGCGACCACCTTGATTCCGGTTCCGTCGCCAGCCCCAACCGCGAAACGGAGGCGATGCTGGACGGATCGGACGCCGTTTCCGACTGGCCGCTGCTCAATGCGCTGCTCAATTGTGCATCAGGTGCCACTTGGGTGAGCCTGCATCACGGCGGCGGGGTCGGAATGGGCTTTTCGCAGCATTCGGGCATGGTGATCTGCTGCGACGGGACCGAAGATGCGGACCGGCGGTTGGCCAATGTGCTGTGGAACGATCCGGCGACAGGTGTGATGCGTCACGCGGATGCGGGATATGACATCGCGCTGGACTGCGCGCGCGAACACGGGTTGAACCTGCCGGGCATTTTGAAGGGTTGAATGTTGACACGAACCGCGCCGGGGCGGTGATAAAGCCCGGCAACAGAAACGACCGAACACCAACAGAGGGAACATTTCCATGAAAAGACGTGCATTTCTGACCACCGCAACCGTAGGTGCTGCGGCAGCCTCGCTGGCCACGCCGGCCTTGTCGCAGAACATCCAGAACTGGCGACTGGTCTCGGCTTGGCCGCGCAACCTCCCCGGACCGGGCATCGCCGCGCAGATGCTGGCAGACCGGATCACCACGCTGTCGGGTGGCCGCATCGAGGTCGAGCTGTTCGCCGCCGGAGAGATCGTGCCCGGCCCCGGCGTGTTCGATGCCGTGGGCGAAGGCACGGCCGAGATTTACCATGCCGTGCCCGCCTATTGGGGATCGAAATCCAAGGGCATTCTGCTGTTCGGCTCCCAACCTCTGGGCCTGACCGCGAACGAGCAGCACGGCTGGATGCTGCATGGCGGCGGGCAGGAGCTTTATGACGAGATGTATGCCCGCTTCAACCTCAAGCCCTTTCTGTGCGGCAACTCCGGCCCGCAATGGGGCGGCTGGTTCCGTCAGGAAATTAACACGCTGGACGATATCCGCGGGCTGAAATACCGCACAACTGGCCTCAACTCCGAAGTGATGTCCAAACTGGGTGTCGCGGTCGAGGCGATGTCCGGCCCCGCGATGTTCCAGGCGCTGCAATCGGGTGCGCTGGATGCGGGCGAGTTCATCGGCCCGTGGTCGGATTCCGCACTGGGTCTGCAACAGGTCGCGCCCTATTACTATGACAACGGCGTGGGCGAGCCTTCCTCGGCCGAGGAATGTGCGATCAACCTCGATGCGTGGAACGCGCTGGAGGATGATCTCAAGGGCGCCGTGCAGATGGCGGCGGAAAGCCTCTATAACGTGGTACATACCGAGTATAACACCAAGCACGCATTGGCCCTGCGCGAGTTGAAGGCATCCGGCACCGAAGTGCGCCAGTGGCCCGAAGAGATCATCATCGCGATGGGCAACGCCATGGGTGAAGTGCTGGAAGAAATGCGCAACGATAGCGACGAACTGGTCGCGCGCATCACCGAGAGCTTCATTTCCTACCGCGAGTTGATGGCCGAGTATCAGCCGCATGCAGAAGCCGCACAACTCGCCTCGCGCAGCCTTGATTTCACCTACGCCCGCTAAATTGGGCCTTCCCGTCGGGCGGCATCGCGCCGCCCGATATTGAACCCGGCTCTGAACGATGAAGGGACTGAAGATGGCGCGTTGGGCCGATGCTCTGGACTGGATCAACCGTCTGGTTGGTGCGGTGGTCATGTGGTGCGCTCTGGCAATGGTGCTGGTGCAGTTCGCCGCAGTGCTGATGCGCTATGTCTTCGGCTATTCGTCGATTTTCGTGAATGAAAGCGTGCTCTATCTGCATGCCTCGCTGTTCATGCTCGGCGCGGGCTATACGCTGTGGGCGCAGGGGCATGTGCGGGTGGATATCTTCCACGCGAAACTGTCCGAGCGCGGCAAGGCAATGGTTGATATTTTCGGCCATCTTTTCCTGCTGACCCCGTCGTTGCTGCTTTTGCTCTATTGGTCCTGGCCGATGGTGCGGCGGTCGTGGTCGATCTACGAGGGCGCGATTTCCGTGGGCGGTGTGCCTGCGTCTTTCCTGCTCAAATCACTGGTCCCCGCTTTTTGCGTTCTGCTGCTGATCCAGGGGCTGTCGGCCCTGATCCGCGATGTGATCCGGTTGCGGAGGGTCAATGATGGCGCTTGATCTGTGGATGTTCGCCGCGCTGATCGTCTTTATCCTGATCGGCTATCCGGTGGCCTTTACCATCGCGGGCGTGGCAACAGGCTTTGCGCTGCTGGGCTGGTGGCTGGATGTGTTTTCGATCAACCTGATGGGGGCGCTGGGGCAACGCTTCTTTGCGGTGATGACAAATCCTGTCCTGACCGCGATTCCGCTCTTTGTGTTGATGGGCGTGGTGCTGGAAAAATCCCGCATCGCGGAGGAATTGCTGGAAACCATGGGCCGCCTGTTCGGCACGATGCGCGGCGGGCTTGGCGTATCTGTCGTGCTGGTCGGCACGCTTCTGGCGGCATCGACTGGCATCGTAGGCGCAACGGTCGTGGCGATGGGTATGATCGCCCTGCCCGCGATGCTGCGCAACGGCTACAACCCGCGCCTCGCGGCAGGCACGGTCTGCACCGCTGGCACCTTGGGGCAAATCATCCCGCCTTCTACACTGCTGATCATTCTGGCCGAGGTCATGTCCTCGGCCTTCCAGCAGGCGCAGTTCCAGCAGGGGCGTTTCAGCATCGAAACGATATCCGTGGGCCAGACCTTTGCCGCAGCATTGGTGCCCGGCCTTTTGCTGGTGGGGATATACATCCTCTACATCCTTGGCCGGTCATGGCTGATCCCGGATGATGCCCCCGCGATGCCGCCCTCGGCAAAACGGGTGAGCATCACCGAGGTGATCGGGGCGATCGTGCCCCCTGTCCTGCTGATCGTAGCCGTGCTGGGCGCGATCCTTGGCGGTGTGGCCTCCCCGAACGAGGCGGCCAGCGTGGGGGCAGTGGGGGCGATCCTGCTGGCGGGTTATCGCCGGGGCGCGCCGCGATGGCTGATCCTTGGTGGGGCGGCAGCATTGCTGGCGTTGGCGATTGCGGCAGGTCTGGCGCCTGTCCGGTTGCAGCGATCCGATACGGGGCTTGTGCAATATCTGATGGCCACCCTTTATGGCGGGCTTGGCCTGATCGGCATTGCCGCGATTGCCGCCGCCCTGCTGGCGCTGGCGCGCGAGAACCTGATGAAACCGGCATTGGCGCAGACCATGATCGTGACGGCGATGATCTTTGCCACGATCCTCATGGCCTCGTTCTTCAGCCTTGTCTTCGTGGGGCTTGGCGGCGAACACCGCGTGGCGGCGATCCTTGCAGCCTTGCCGGGCGGCGCGACCGGCGCACTGGTCTTTGCGATGATCTTCATCTTCGTGATGGGCTTCTTTCTGGACTTCGTGGAAATCTCTGTCATCCTTTTGCCGCTGCTGATCCCGCCGCTGATCCTGATGGGGCATGATCCGATCTGGCTGGCTGTGCTGATCGCGGTGAACCTGCAAACCAGTTTTCTGACACCGCCTTTCGGCTTCTCGCTGTTCTACCTGCGCGGCGCCGCCCCGCCCGAGATCACGACGGGCATGATCTATCAGGGCGTGGTGCCCTATATAATCCTGCAGGTGCTGGCGATTGCGATCATCTGGCTGTTGCCCCCTATCGCAACTTGGTTGCCACGGATGGTTTTCTAAGCCGAAAGGTGGCGGAAAGGGGGGACAGTGTCGGGATGTTCCACTACCTTGGCAGGACAAATTCTTGCCGAGAGATGCCCCTGATGTACCGCGCGCTTGCCCTGTTCCTTTGCCTTTCATTGCTGCCCCTGTCCGCCATGGCGCAGGATCGTGCCGCCGTGGAGCGACAGTTCCAGTCATGGCTGGAGCAGACAATCTGGCCGCGCGCGCAGGCTCAAGGGGTGACACGGCGCACATTTGACGCGGCCTTGTCCGGGGTCTCCCTGAAATGGGACCTGCCCGATCTTGTCCCGCCGGGCGGACCAACCGGAGCCCCTGCCCCGCAACGTCAGGCGGAGTTCGGCGCGCCCGCCGCCTATTTCAATCGCAACACCGTCGAGGGCACCGCAGCCACGGGCCGCCAGATGGCCGCGCGCCATGCCGCGACGCTGGTGGCGGTGGAGCGGCAGACGGGTGTGCCCGCCCGTATCCTGCTTGCCATCTGGGGGCGTGAAAGCAATTTCGGGCGCGCGGCCATCCCGCATGACGCCTTCACCGTGCTGGGCACCAAGGGCTTCATGAGCACGCGGCCTGCCTATTTCACCGATGAACTTGTCGCCGCCCTGCGGATTGCCGAGGCGGGCCACGCGCCGCCCGGTGCGATGAAAAGCAGTTGGGCCGGAGCGCTGGGGCAACCGCAGTTCATGCCGTCCAGCTTTCTCGACTACGCGGCGGACGGCAATGGCGACGGGCGCGCCGATATCTGGGGGTCCGAGGCGGATACGCTGGCCTCTATCGGCAATTATCTGGCCCGCCACGGCTGGCAATCGGGGCGTGACTGGGGGTTTGAAGTGATCCTGCCGCAGAACGTGTCCTGCACGCTGGAAGGGCCGGATCAGGGTCGCCCGACCGCGGCTTGGGCGGAGATGGGCATCACACGCGTCTCCGGCCGTCCCTTTCCGCGGCAGGAAAGCGCCGCCGAGGGGTATCTGATGCTGCCAGCGGGACGGCATGGCCCTGCCTTTCTTGTCACGCCGAATTTCTACGTGCTCAAAGACTACAACATGAGCGATCTTTACGCGCTGTTCGTCGGGCATATCGGCGACCGCATCGCCTATGGCATGGGCGATTTCAGCGCTGGCTGGGGTCGCGTGGACGGTATGCTGCGCTCGGACGTGGCGGCGATGCAGCGCGCGCTGGAGGCGCAGGGGCATGATGTCGGCGGCGCCGACGGTCTGGCGGGCTTCAAAACCCGCCGCTCCATTGGTCGCTGGCAGGAAGCAGCAGGACAGGCGGCAACCTGTTTCCCGCGCGCTGATATGATTTCGGCGCTTGCGCGCTGATCCGGCAAGCCCGCGCGACTCGCTTTGCCGTAGGGTCACTGGACGGAAACGTGCAACGCAAGCGGCTGTGGTCACTGTTGTCACATACAATTGAAGCTTTCGGCATGTGGTTGTCGAATTCCAACCGTGCCGTTTGCCGATGCCGCCGCATGTCACGTCATTAACCTTGCTTTAAAGGATAATCGGGCAATTACGGCTGTTTAGCCAATAGTCTCGGCCTTGTGATCGCTGCGCCTTGGCAATCTTTGGACGGCTCACAAACCACGTCAAGACGCGCCTGCGGGTGCCTTTGCAGGGTCGTGATCTGAAAAGGTGTTTGTGCGGCCCATAAAATAAGGTGATCCTGCGCCGGAAAGGCAGGCCGCTGGGGGGCTGTCAGAAGCAGTGGCGCAGGTCGCGCTTCAAATGTCTGACGAGGTCTGAAGTGAGCGACCAACCGCGCAAAATGACTGCAAGCGAGGCGAAGGGCCTGCGCACCGCCAAGGAACTGGAGGGGCATCTTGTCTGGCTGGACAGCTTCACCCCCGCCGCATTGGGGGTGCTGGCAATCGCATCGGGCATCTATACCTATCTCGGCGTGTCCTCCCTGCTGGAAGATACCGGCGCGATGTCGTTCTTCGCCGCTGTTGCCTATTCGGTCGCTGTCTCGGTCGGGATCTTCGTGTTCTGGAGCTACATGCTGCGACTGTTGCCCTCGATGCGCAGCGCCTCCGGCTTTATCGGGCTGACAATCGCCACCTTTGTCGGATCGCTCGCCATCATCGCGATGTCGAGTTGGCTCAACGCGGCGGCGCTGGCAGGTTCTGCCGCCGTCGAGCAGCATCTGGAGAATACCGTGCGGGATTATCAATCCGCGCTGGAACAATCGCACGAGATCGCCCTGTCGGGTCAGGCGCTTGGCCGCGAGGTCCAGCGCGCGCGGGAGACATTCGAGGCGCTGGCGGTGCAGGAGCGGTCCGGCGAATTGTCCGGCACGGCAGGCGAGGGCGCGGTGTTCCGCGTGTTGACCCAGAAAACCGAAGAACTGCGGAATCTTGAACGCCAGATTTCCGAAGAACAGCCGTTGATCGAAGCTGCCTTCGGGGAGGGCAATGCGATCCTTGGCCGGATGCGCGCGCTGACCGTTGCGCCCGGCCCTGTGGATCAGCGCTCGGTCGCCTTTTCCGAGGAAAGCGTGCGTCTGGCCGGTGTGATTGCCAGCCTCAACCAGTATTCGGTTGCCCCGCTGGTCCGCCGCGCTGCCGAGGATCTTCCGGCCTCTGTGGTCTTGCCGGAACTCGATGGCCGCAATCCGGCGATCCGCAGCGCCCAGTCCACCACCATCGATTCCGTGCTGAGCGCGCTTGACCAGCGCAGCCTGTCGCTGCGACGTGCGGCGGACGAGGTGCTTGCCTTGGACCCGCCACAGGAGACCGCGTATAACCCGATCTCCAGCGCGGATGCGGTCATCAAATATGCAGGCAACTTCGTGCCGTCATGGGCGGGGGCCATCGCGATCGACCTGCTGCCCGCGATCCTTGTGTTTGTGCTTGCGATCACACAGGTCGCGATCCGCAACGGACGGGACGGGCTGAGCATCGAGGAGACGCTGACGCTTGCCGATCTCAAGGCGGCGATCAATGCGATGAAGGATGTGGAGGCCTCGCTTGGAGCCGCCGATGCGGAGATGCTCCGGCGTGCCACCCGACCGGACGATGATATAGCCGCGAAGCTGAAAGCGGCGGAGTAGGCGCGCGTGATCCGGAAAGAGGCGATAGCGCAGGTGCCCATCGGGCAATGGCTGAAATGGGTGCTGATCGCGCAGGTCGTGCTGGCCGTGTTTCTGGTGATCGCCGATGTCGATACCCGCTGGCTGCCGCGCCTTGGTGACCAGCGGACGCTCCCGACAGGTCCGGTGACGCCGGGCGATCAGGTCCGCCGGTACGACCCGTCTCGCCCGCAACCTGAATTCACCCGCAGACCCGGCCAGCCGGGCATCCCGATCCCCGAGAACATGCCGACCCGGCTTGAATTCAGGACGGTTGAGGCCGACGGGCTGGGCGAGGTGCTGCTGATCAACGGACCGGTCGAATCCGGCGATGGCGAAAGGTTTGCGAACCACCTTGCCGGACTGGGCAGCCCACCCGAAACGATTGCTTTCAACAGCCCCGGCGGCGTTGTCGCCGAAGCACTTGCCATCGGCCGGACATTGCGCGAGAGCGAGGCCAATACAGCCATGCTGGCGGGGATGGTGTGCCTGTCTTCTTGTCCGTACATCCTTGCCGCCGGAGTGGAGCGCCGCATTTCGCCGGATGCTTCTGTCGGTATGCACCAGCACTATTACGACACGCCCGGTTATATGCCGGTTTTTCTGGCGGTCGAGGGTATCCAGCACGGTCAAGGGAGGACGCTGGAATACCTGATCGAGATGGGCATTGATCCGGGGCTGATGCTCTATTCGCTGATCACCCCGCCGGAAGAAATCTATCTGCTGGTCGAGGAAGAGTTGCTCGAAACCCGTCTGGCGACAGAGATGCTGGAAGAATAGGCGGCGCGCTTTATTGCTTATACGCGAAAGGCCCGGCATGACGCCGGGCCTTTCCGTGTTTCCGGGGCCGGCCGCGCCGGATCAGCTTGCGGGTGCGCTGGCCTTGCGGTTGTCCATCCAGATCCACCCCACAATCGCGATAGAGGCCGCACCGGCGATCAGCGTGGTGTAGATCCCCGGAAAGCTCACCGCGAATCCGGCAATCCCCAAGGGCGCCCGCAGGACGCCGCGCACATGGCCGACCCCAAGCAGAAAGCCCTCTAGCCCGCCGGACAACATGATGATCCCGATGATGATCGAGGGCAGCACATAGATCAGCGGCGTCAGATCGCCTTGCAGCACGAGCGCGGGCTGGAACAGAAAGAAAAGCGGGATGAAATAAATCACCACACCCAGGCGCATCGCAGTAAAGCAGGTCCGCATCGGGCGCGCGCCCGCGATTGTGGCCGCCAGAAAGGCAGCAGCACCCACCGGCGGCGTGATCCCCGACAACATCGCATAATAGATGATGAAGAAGTGCACCGCGATGGTGTTGAGCCCGCCCACCTCGATGATCGCGGGGGCAAGGGTTACGGCCAGAAAGATATAGGCCACGATGGCAAGCCCGGCCATGCCCATCACAAAGCAGGCCAGCACCCCGAACAGGATCACAAGAAAGATGTTGCCGCCGCCCAGCGCGATCAGCCCCGAAGTGACCGATCCTGTGACGCCCGTAATCGTCAGCGCGCTGACCACAAAGGCGATGGGCAGGATGATCGCGGTTGTCTGCGTCACCAGCGTGCCGGTCTGGCGCACCATCTCGAACATCTGGCGCATGTTCATGCGGGTATGGCGTTGCAGAAACGACAGCGCGATCAGCAGAACGCAGGCATACCACGGCGCGTAGAATTCCCAGCGCATATAGAGCAGACCCCAGACCAGAAACGCCAACACCAGCAGAAAGACCCAACCGCGCGCAAGGATCACCCGCGCCTTTGGCAATGTCGGATCGACAACGCCCGCCAAGCCCTTGCGCGCGGCATAGGCGTCCACCTGCAACAGCACACCGAAGTAGAACAGCAGTGACGGCAGGATGGCCGAGACCATCACCGTGGCGTAATCCACCCCGATGGTGATCGCCATGACGAATGCGATGGCCCCCATCACGGGCGGCATCAGCACCCCGCCGGTAGACGCGCAGGCCTCGATCGCGCCTGCATAATGGGGCGGGTAGCCCACCTTTTTCATCGTCGGAATGGTGATGGAACCCGTGCCTGCGATATTCGAGAAGACCGAGCCGGACAGAGACCCGAAGAACCCGGATGCAACGACCGATACCTTGGCCGGACCACCGCGATATTTCCCGAAACCGGCGCTGGCCAATTTAATGAAGAAATCCCCTGCTCCCGTGGCGATCAGCACGCCGGCAAAGACCAGAAAGCCAAGCACGATCTCGGCCACGATCTTTGTCGTGATGCCCATCATCCCCTCGACACGGAAGATATGCGCCTCGATCATGTTGTCGAAGGAATAGGGGATGCCCATCAGCAGGCCGGGGAAGTAGTCCGCCACCAGCGGATATATCCCGAGCAGCAGACAGACCAGCAGGAACGGCAACCCGCCAGAGCGCCGCGCGATCTCCAGCATCAGCACCCAGATGACAATTCCCATGGGAATGTTGGTCCAGCTGGATTGCATCATTTCCCAAGCATGCATCGAGAAATAGAGGCTGATCGCCAGCACCACGACGGCTGCGATCACATCATAGAACGGCACTTTCGTCTGGCCGTGATAGGCGGGCAGCGCAATGAAGCCTGCGGCGCTGAACAGGCCGATGAACACCCAGTAATACTGGCCCTCCAGCAGGCGCTGGCCAGCCACCTGAATGCCGAAGATGTAGACGATGCCAGAGGCCACACCCAGCACGCACAACACCATGAAGACGATGCTCCAGAACGAGTACAGGTCTCCCAGTCGGGTGGTTGCGACCTCGTCCGGCGGGACGATCGGCGTCTGCGCTTGCGACATCGAAGACGCAACGACAGTGGGGGGCGGCGTGCCTGACATGATTTCTCCCGCAAATTAACATGCGTTGACGGCGCTGAGGCCGTGGACAGCCCAAGGCGGCGATACCGCCTTGGGCCGGGATAATGATGATGATTGGCTGGATCAGAGGCGCGAGCGGAAAATCTCCAGATCCTCTGTCTTGGACCGCAAGATATCAAGGAACTCGGGGTTATCGAAGCTGATGTTCACCCGCTGCTCGCGCGCTTCTTCGAGGGCTTCCTCGCGGGCTGCGATCCATGCATCCATCTGTTCGATGGCAGCATCGTTCCACGCATCATCCTCGTCTGTCCATGCATCGACCTCGCGCAGGTAGCGGATGGTGCCCTCGTGGACGGGGATCGGCGTGCTGTCGAGATATTTGCGGAACTCTTCCAGCGACATGCGCGTGGCCAAGGGATGGGTGCCTTTGTAGTCGTCAAAGGATTCATGCATCCATTTGACCATATTATAGACGAAATCGGCCTCGGCATCGGTCGGCACGGCATAGACGAAGTTCGAGGTCGCGCTTTCGATCCCGCGGGCGGATTGCACGCCCATCGTCACTGTGGAGGGCACCAGCATCGAGCGTGTGGCCAGCAGCCGTTCCCAGCCTTCAGTGTTGGAGGCGGGCATTTCCAGCCAGCGGATACCGCCAGGCGCGCCTTCCATCTCGGACAGAACCGAACTGATCGTGGCGCAATAGGCGACATCGGAGCGGCCTTCCACCACCGAGCGGCAGCTTTCGGCATAGCTGGAGGCAGGCACGAAGGTGATCAGCGATTGCGCCTCTTCCTGCGTCAGGCCCAGATAGTCCGGCAGGCCGACTGTGATGGTTTCCACAATGGTGGGCGAGAAAATTCCGTTGGTGACGCGGTAGCCGCCGTCCTTGAGATCTTCCAGCGACTGGATATTGGAATTACCTGAGACCACGAAGCCCCACGGCGTATCGTTGTGATGCCACATGATGCGCTGCGAGGCGGGGTTCATCGGGGCGTAGCCGCCCGTGCCCTCAATCTGGGAGCGCATCTCGGCCCCTGACACGGAGGTGATGGCGATATCGCGCCGCTCGACAAGACGGCGGTGGCGCATCGGCTCGCTGTCTTCCGGCACAACGCGGACAGTGACACCCTTTTGCTGTTGCAGGATCGGAGCCCAGCCATTGGTCGATGCAAAGCTGCCCGAAGACGTGCCCGGCGTGGCAATGACCAGCAGCCGCGGCCAGCTGAAATCATCCTGCGCCTGCACAGCGCCCGTCAGGCCCAGCGCAAGGGCCACCGACCCGATCAACCCTGCAGTAATTCTCTTTCGTTGCATGTGTTCTCCTCCCATGGATGTCACTTTTGCTGTCTTCGGACGGCCAATGCGCGCGGCACACTGCCCTTCCCGGTCCCGACCCGGCATCTGCCGGATCAGGCCTTGCGTGAAGCGGACCGGACGCGGGGCGGCACCCCATACGCCGGACCGACCAGTTCCGCGCTGCAAAGCCACCTGTCTGTTGCGGCTGGCGCTTGCTGCAGTGGCTGTGCCCGATACCGCGATCATGCTTTCCGCCCCTCCTCCTCAGGGGTGGCGTCATGAAAACTGCCGCGCTTCGACCTCTCCTCTTGCGGAATAGCATTCCGTATAGCGGCATTTGCAGTCAAGCTTTTTTCCTCTAACGTTTTGTTCAGGGAGACAACGGGCCGCGCAGTCTGCTTCAATGCAGCGGGGCCAAGGAGGAGGAAACCATGTCCGAACAGACCGTATCGACGGTGTCAGAGGGGCTCTCGCAGCCTATGGATTTGCACGATGCCATCGCGCATCTGGTGGCCACCGATCCCACCTTTGCGCTGACGGACGTCACCCTGAACGGCATAGGCTACAAGGCGTTTCGCAACTGCCCCGATTCGGTTGCCGATCTGCTTGAACGGTCGCGGCCGCAGCACGAGGACGGGGCGGCGGATTATCTGGTTTTCGGCTCCGAACGCTGGACCTATGACGCCTTTGCGGCAGAGGTCGCCCGCGTGGCGGAGGCGATGCAAAGCCAATGTGGCTTGGCGCAGAACGACCGTGTGGCCATCGTGATGCGGAATTATCCGGAGATGCTGGTGCTGACGTTGGCGACAGCATCCATCGGGGCCGTGGCGGTGTTCATGAACGCGTGGTGGACCGCGCCGGAACTGGATTACGCCCTGCGCGACAGCGCGCCGAAAGTAGTGCTTGCCGATGGTCCGAGACGGGCCGCAATCGCCTCCCTGGCACAACATGCCGCCCTGCCGGTGATCGGTGTGCGTGACGGTGAGGACGGGGCGGTGCTGACCTATTCCGCGTTGCGCGACAACGGCAATGCTGAAGGCCCCGCAAAGGTGGTGATTGCGCCAGATGACGATTTCGCGATCATGTATTCCTCGGGCACGACGGGATCGCCGAAAGGCGTGGTGCAGACCCATCGCGCAGCCGTATCGGCGATTTACAGCTGGCTGATGCAGGCCGCAATGGCCCCTCTGATCGCCCCTCCGGGGCCGGATGATCCGCCTGTTTTGCGCCACTCCGCCCTTGTGACGACACCGCTGTTTCATGTCACAGCGCTTTTTCCGCTGTTCCTGCTCAGCCTGCCTGCGGGCGCGAAAATCACCCTGATGCACAAATGGGACGCGACGGAGGCGATTCGAATCATTCAGGAAGAGGAGATCACCCGCTTTCTGGGTGTGCCGACCCAATCCGCCGATCTGATGGCTGCGTTACGCCAAACCGGCCAGCATCTGCCGACCTTGCGCTATGTCGGTGCGGGCGGGGCGAAACGACCCGCCGCGCAGGTCGCAGAACTGGCGGAGCGTTTCCCGATGGCGCTAGTCGCCACTGGCTGGGGCATGACCGAGACTTGTGCGCTGGGGATCGGGATGGGCGGCGAGGAATACAGCCTGCGCCCCGATGCTGCGGGACGGCTGCATCCCCCGGTGCAGGAACTGCGGATCATTGACGATGACGGCAACGAGGTGCCGGTGGGAGAAACCGGCGAGATCACGGTCAAAAGCCCTGCTGTCATGCGCTGCTATCTGAACAAGCCGGAAGCCACGGCTCAGACAGTGCGTGACGGCTGGTTGCTGACAGGCGATCTGGGACGGATCGACGCCGAGGGGTTCATCACCATTCTGGACCGCAAGAAGAACATCATCATCCGTGGCGGCGAGAATATCGCCTGTCTGGATGTCGAAGGCGCGCTGCACCGTCACCCCGATGTGGTGGAGGCCTGTGCCTTTGCCGTGCCGCATGACCGCCTTGGCGAGGTGGTGGGTGCCGCGCTGCATCTGCGGCCCGGCGTGGAACTGACAGCGGCAGATGTGGTGGCATTCCTGCAAGGCACCATCGCACATTACAAAATCCCCGAGCACATCTGGTGCCAGTACGAACCCCTGCCACGCGCTAGCACCGAAAAGACAGACCGCCGGACCATTCGTACCCGTTGCCTTGGGCTGGAGACCTAAGACAGCCGTCAGCACGATAGATTCACAAGCCAGAACAAAGGACATCCGACATGAGCGAGACCCACATCAAAACCGAGCGCCGTGGTCATATCCTGATCGTGACCCTCAACCGTCCGGACGTGTACAACGCCGTCCATGCCGATATGCATCACGAGTTGGATGCCTGTTGGAACGCCTTTGCGGCGGATGATGATCTTTGGGTCGCCGTGCTGACTGGCGCGGGCGACAAAGCGTTTTGCGCGGGCAATGACCTCAAGGCCACGGCCACAGGCGGCAATGCGCGCGGCATGCCGGAGACGGGGTTCAGCGGCCTCTCATCCCGCTTCGATCTGGAGAAACCCATCATTGCAGCGGTCAACGGCTTTGCCATGGGCGGCGGTTTCGAGACGGCCTTGTCCTGCGACATCATCATCGCGTCGGAAAATGCCAAGTTCGCCTTGCCGGAGGTGAAAGTCGGGTTCTTCGCCTCGGCCTCCGGCGTGCAACGCCTGTCGCGCTATATCGGGCGGTTGGCCGCGCAGGAGTTGATGCTGACCGGTCGCACGATCGGTGCCGCCGAAGCCCTGAAACTGGGATGCTGCAACGAGGTGGTGCCACATGATCAGGTGCTGTCCCGCGCATTGGAACTGGCCGAGCAGATTTGCACAGTCTCGCCATCCTCGGTGAAGGCGACGAAGCGGATTCTGAACAGCATGCTGGTGTCAGAAGGGTTGCCCGAAAGCTTGAACTACTCCCGCGAGGTGCAGCGCGATCTGGCCAAAACCGAAGATTTCGCGGAAGGCGTCAATGCTTTCGTGGAAAAGCGCCCCGCAAACTGGGTCAACCGGTGACGCGCCGCGCCCCCCTGATTTGCGGGGGCGCTGCACTCGCATGTTGCGGAATTTCTGCGCTGAAGTCCTGCCAGCTCAGGCGGCTGCGAGGTCCGGATCGAAGATCAGCGAGCGATGCGCCGCCCCTCCGGCCATGACACCTGCTGCCGCCGCGAGCGTGGCGTTGGGCATCGGGCTGGCGAGGTCTCCGGCAGCGAATACGCCTGCGACAGAGGTTGCCTGCATCACATCCACCGCCAGATAGGGGCCGGTGGGCCCATCCTTGACCGCACAACCCAACTGGTCGGCCAGATCGCTTGCCGGAGCCGTGAGCGGTGCCAGAAACAGCCCCGCCAACGGGATGCGCCGCCCGTCCTGCAATTGCACCGCCTCAAGCGCGGGGCTGTCACCGATCAGTGCAACGACGGGACTGGTCTCGACGCTCACCCCCCGCCGCCCTAGCTCCACGGCCTGTTCCGATGAGGGGGTGAACAACGCTTGCGTGAACAATACCGTCTGCCCCCAATCTGGCAAAATCATCGCCTGATGCAGCGAAGACTCGTCCCGCGCCAGAACGCCCACCGCCTGACCGTTCAATTCGTAGCCGTGGCAGTAGGGGCAGTGCAGCACGCTGACGCCCCACCGCTCGCGCAGACCCGGCAAGTCCGGCAGCGTATCGCGCACGCCATAGGCCAGAATGATCCGGCGCGCGGTGATCTGCCCGCCGTCCGCCAGTTGGATACGGAACCCCGCGCCGTCGCGGGTGACCGTCGTGGCCTCCGCGTCACGGAAAGTGACCGTCGGATAGGCGGCCAGTTCAGCCCGCAGGCCCGCGCGGATCACCTCTGGCCGTTGCCCATCCTGTCCGGGGAAGCCATGCGATGTGGCCGCGAAACGGTTGCGCGGCTGTCCTGTGTCGAGCACCAGAACGGCCTTGCGCGCGCGGGCAAGCTGCATGGCGGCGGACAGCCCTGCAAAGCTTCCTCCGATGATGACGACATCTTGCTCCATCACGTTTCTCCTTTTACGTATCATTTCAAGTTACGTGACAAGCCGGAAGGCCGCAATACATGAAACTTCCAATGTTGCGTGATGGTTGATAGGCTCGTTTGACCGTCAAGAGGACCGCCCACCATGCCCCGAGACCTTCGCATGTCCCGCATGCTACATGTGCTGATCCACATGGATCGCCATGTCGACCGCGCCACATCGGACCAGATCGCGAAGATGATCTCGACCAACCCTGTCGTGGTGCGCCGGATGATGGCCGGGCTGCGGGATTTGGGGATTGTGACGTCCGAAAAAGGCCATGGCGGCGGCTGGCAGTTGGCACGTCCGCTGCAAGAAATCACCCTGCGCGATGTCTACGAGGCGGTCGGCGCGCCGCCCTTGTTCAACATCGGCCCACAAGCCGAACCTGCCGATTGTCTTGTCGAAAAAGCCGTTGATGCGCGGCTGGAGTTGACCCTGCGGGACGCCGAAGAGCGCCTGCTGGATCAGTTCGCAAAGACCACTGTCGAGGATCTTGCGAAAGATTTCGAACAGAGGTTCGAGGCGCTGAAACACGGCAAGCCGCAGGGTGCCGGCGCACAGTAGGGCCAGTTAGCAGCGCTGTCATGACTTGGGGGGGCCGCCGATTGGCAGCCCCCCGTGTCGTGATCAGACGTCCGTCCCGATTAGTCGGCGATGGGCGGCACGGTGGTATCATCTGTGTCGGCGTCTGTGTCCATTTAGTCATCAACGCCCAGTTCATCCGTGGTCGTGTCGTCCGCCGGCAAAGTGGTCTCTGGCGCGTCCGTTGCCGGAGCGTCAGTTGCCGGAACATCGGATGCAGGGGCGTCGGTTGCCGGAGCGTCGGTTGCCGGAGCGTCGGTTGCCGGTGCATCAGTTGCAGGAGCGTCAGTTGCGGGTGCGTCTGTTCCGGTCGTGCCAGTCGGTGCGCCAGCGTCGGGCGTGTCATCGATCAAGGTCGACAGTTGCACATCGTCCGGAAGCGGCTCAATGTCGGTACCGTCATATTCCGGCATCGCTTCCAGTTCTTCGCGAGTCATGCTGACCGAAATCACCTGATCTGCGGCGTTGAAAGACAGGTCGCTCAGCGGCAGCGCCACATCGTGACGGCCAATGCCAAGGAATCCGCCGATCCCGATCACGGCTTCAGCTTCGCCCATACCTTGGACAACATCACGGATGCTGCCGATGGAGTCGCCGGCGGCGTCCATCACATCGGTGCCGGTCAGGTCGCCAACTGTCATCTCGGACAGGCTCTGCGGCTGCGTCATCGCATCATCCGCGCCCATGGGCGCCGCGCCGTCAACCGGCTGGTTCATCGCCGGCTCGCCAGCGGGCGGGGTGCCTGTGCCAGTCTGGGCAACAACAGGGGTCGCCAGCAGAAGGGTCAGGGCTGTGGTCGTCAGAAATTTATTGTTCAACATTTTATCACCTCTTGGTTTCGTGAAGTGAAAAGGAAACAGGCAGGAAAATGTTTGGTTCCGGTGTTTCGGCGCTCCTCCGACACGGTCTCTCGAGGGCCTGAAGCACGCGGAAAACGGTGCGTTGTGACGTTTGGCGGAGGACAAAAGCACGCTTAAGCTACTAAAGTTTATAGATAATTATTGCCCCTCGCATCCTCTCCGGACCCACGCTAATTTGGGCGGCACGCAGCAGCACGGCTGTCCGACCGCTTAAACAGGCAGCAAAGCGCCTATGGGTGCTAGTACTTTAGGCAAAGCTGCGCTCACTTCACGCCGAGCGGCGGCCCGCCCACCCTCGCGCAAAAGACTGAAGCTGGCGCGAGTCATCTCCTGTCCGGCCCATTGGTTCACGGTTTAGGAGCGAGCGGACAACATTTGAGCGGCTCCCTCGACCGCGATCCACATCGGCCACGCAGTCTGCACCTTTAACTATCCGGACAGCTTGATAGGCAGGTGAAACAGGCTCATCTGTCGGATGATGCCCTCATACTTCGAAAGAGCCATATGACCTTCTACAGCGCAGAGGCCACAGCACCGACCCTGCCCGCCCGACTTGGTCGCGCGCTGGGGCTTCTGGTGGTTTTGATGGCCGCTCCGTTTCTTTTTCGGACCCTCCCGGCAGAAGGTGCGGCTCTGGTGTGCTTTGCCTTGGGCCTGTGCATTGCCCTTCCGGGGCTGGCCTTGGCGGCAGTGCGGCGCGGTTTGGCGTTGCGCGAGCATACGGTTGGCAGCTATCTGCGCCGCTTCAGGCAATCTGCGGTGCTGCGGGTTGTGTGGCGACTGTTGATCGGCGCGGGGCTTGCCGCGCTGCTTCTCATCCGGCTGTCGGGTGGTGACGTGGTGGTCTGGGCGATTACGCTCAGCGCTGTGCCCGCAACGCTCGCGGCGGTGTGGTTGCTGTCTCCCATCGCAAGGGCGGAATATCGCGGTGTCCATGCCGAGGTCCGGTTGCGGCGATGGGCAGAGTTGGTGGCGATCGTGATAGTGTGCCTGCTGGCGGCTCTTGTCTCGGTCATCTGGGCGCCACCTGATCCGGCCTTTGCCCCTGACGCAAACAGCGCTCTGGTCACCGAAGGGTTGGCCCTGCACCGGTTATGGGCGGGGATTGAGGCCGCGCTTTGGGGGGATGCCGCAGCGCTTGGCCTGCTGCCCGCATGGCTTGCTGCTGCGCTGATGGCCGTGGCCGTGGCCGTGGCCGCCTCCGCCTTTGCTGTATCGGCCCTGACGCTGGCCGCGCTGGTGCCTGCCGCCACGGCACGCCGCGCTTTCGCTCCCGCTTCGGATGCCGCCCTCAGCCCTGCGGCTTCAAAGCCCGCGCTGCTTGCGGCAGCAGCACTCGTGATTGCCGGACTGGTGAGCGTCTCCGCAACCGAGCGGCATCTGGCCACCATGCCGCTGGAGCAGCGCCCGGTCTCGCAATTCCAGCAGGTGGTGGAGAAGGTTTCCGACACATATTACAGGCCCGGTACGCATGCAGCGGTGTCGCGCCGGACGAACGAGATGCAACAGGCGGATCTGGCCGCTGTGCAGGCGTTGCGGCTTGCGCTGGATTCGGGGTTTGACACCATGATCGATAATGTGGACCCGTTTCTGGACGTGTATTACAGCCTCGGGGCAGAGTATCTGCGGATGTTCGATTTTCTGCGGGATACGGCAAGCGGTGTCTTTGGTGGCGGTCAAGACCGCCTTGCCGCGCGGATTGACGCGCAACTGGCCGACACGCTTTCAACAAACGCGCCTTTCGCGGCCTACGAGGAATTGGCCAGCAGGCTGGCCAGCGCCGGCGACATTGCTCAAGAGGCCGCGCAGGCGGCAGGGTGGACGGCAGCGCAGCGCGTCACTGCCACAAACCCTGCGCTGATCCGCGTCGAGGCCAGTTTCGACGCCTTCCCGCCCCTCCCGACGACGACCGCCCCCATGCTTGTCACAACCTTGGAAACGCGCGTCGGCGCGAGCCTGACAGCCGGTGTCCTGACGGCTATTATCGCGCGCCGCGTGGTGCAGAGGCTGGCGGTGCGGGGTGTGCTGGGCGTGGCCGCGCGCGGGCTTGTGGCAGCGGTTCCGCTGGTGGGGATCGCCTCCGCCCTGGGCACCGATGCGGCCATCCTCGCGCTTGAGGAACATTTGAACCGCGATACTTTTCGGGCAGAGATCATCCGCGAAATCGAGAAGCAGCGCAGCGCAGCGCTCGAAGCCTTCGTGCGCTGAGCGTGGCCTGCGGGAGCGGTTGCCGTCGCCCCTGCCCCGCGCATCTACTCACTTGTTGCTGATCGCCGCGCGCAGGTTTTGCCGCATCAGGCGCAGCACCCGCATTGTTGTCTCCAGATCCTCGGGCGCGATTCCCGCATTGGCGATGGCGTCAACCTCGGAAATCGTTTGCGTCATGATCTTGACCAGCGAGCGCGCCTTGGCCGTGGCAAACACGCGGTTGGAGCGGCGGTCCTCGGGATCGGTGCGCCGCTCGACAAAGCCGCGCTCCTCCAGCCGGTCGATCAGCTTGGAGGTGGTCACCGTCGCCACCTCCAACCGTTCCGCCAGATCCCATTGCCGCAAACCGTCCTCGCGCACCAGATGCACCAGCACCCAGCCCTGCGACATGGTCATGTCATGCGGCTTGAGAAATGCATCGAACAGAATGGCCCGAAACCGCGCAATATCCTGAAACACAGGATTGTTGTCCTCGCTGAGCGATGACTGGGGGTTGGGGGCTTTCGCTGTCGGATCCACGTGCTGCTTACCTTTTCTCATGCCACACAGGGTCTGTCTTACTCTAGAGCGTCCGGGGACATGCGCCAAATGCGTTAAATCGGATCCCAGGTAAAGACATCTCCCGACCTATCCAGATCATAAAACCCCGCCTTCATCGCAGGCAGGGCATGATCGCGCACGGTTTGCGGGGTCCAGCCTTCCGAGCGGTGCACTGACCGTACGGGGCGCGGCTGTGACATCAGGAAAATCTCGTTGTTGCGGACGCAGAATATCTGGCCCGTGGCGTCGCAGGTCGGATCGGCCAGCGCCACGCAGAGCGGCGCGATCTTGGCGGGGGTCATTTCCTTGATCCGTTCGACGCGGGCTTTCTCGGCCTCGGTCTTGGCGGGAATGGAGCCGATCAAGCGTGACCATGCAAAAGGCGCGATGCAGTTGGACCGCACGTTGAACCGCGCCATATCCAGCGCGAGTGATTTGGACAGGCCGACGATCCCCATCTTGGCCGCGGAATAGTTCGCCTGCCCGAAGTTGCCGATCAGACCGGATGTCGAGGTGAAGTTGATGAAGCAGCCCGATGCCTGCATCTTGAACTGCCCCGCCACGGCCTGCGCCATGTTGAAACTGCCTTTGAGATGCACCTCGATCACCGAATCCCAGTCTTCTTCAGTCATCTTGTGGAAAATCACATCGCGTAGGATGCCCGCATTGTTGACAATGGTGTCGATCGTGCCGAATGCGTCCATCGCCTGTTCGACCATCGCGCGCGCATCCGCAGATTTTGCGACATTGCCGAAATTCGCCACAGCCTCGCCTCCGGCGGCCTTGATCTCGTTGACGACATCTTGGGCGGGCGTTGCATCCGCTCCCGCGCCGTCAAGCGCGCCACCCAGATCGTTGACCACAACTTTCGCGCCATGGGCGGCCATCATCAGGGCGATATCGCGGCCAATGCCCCGGCCTGCGCCGGTGACGATAACGGCTTTTCCTTCCAGCATGTCTCTTCTCCTCAGGGCTGATTTATCCATTCTTGTAAAATTCAGTTTATTATTTGCAAGCTAATTATTAATAAGATTGCATACTCGCAAAGGAGACCACATGACCGAAGCTCTCAAGATCACCCGCGATGGCGGTGTCGTTACCCTGACCATGAACGAACCCCGTTCTCGCAACGCCCTGTCGGACGAGATGCGCGCAGGCTTTGTGAAGGCCATGCCCGAACTGACCATCGATCCGGATTTGCAGGCACTGATCCTGACAGGTGCCGGCGGCTATTTCTGCGCGGGAGGTGATCTGAAAAGGATGCTGTCCAACCACGAGGAGGGGCTGGTCACGGGGGCGGAGGACATTCTGCCGCGGATGAAGCAACTGCATAGCTGGCTCAAGTTGTTGCGCGATCTGCCGGTGCCGGTGATCGTGGCGGTGGACGGCCCTGCCTATGGCGCAGGTCTGGGACTGGCGCTGACGGGTGACATCATTCTGGCGTCGGACCGTGCCAGCTTCAACGCGTCGTTCTGCAAGGTGGGCTTGGTGCCCGATGGCAACCTGTTCTATTCGCTGCCCCGCATGGTCGGCCTGCAACGGGCGCGCGAGATGTTCTATACCGGCCGCACGGTGGAGGCTGACGAGGCAAAATCCATAGGCATCTGCATGGAGGTTTTGCCCCCCGACGCTCTGCTGCCCCGCGCGCAGGAGATGGCGCGCATGATGTGCAACAGTTCCCGCATGGCCTTCGCGATGACCAAGGCGATCAGCGCACGATCAATGGAACTGGACAGCGACGCGCTCTTGCAGATGGAGGCGCAGGCTCAAGCCGTCTGCCTGTCCAGCGGCTACCATAAGGATGCGATTGCGCGCTTTGCCGCCAAGGACAAACCACGGTTCGATTTCAAGTGATGCTGCCTAGGTCGGGCGTTCCAGTTGAAAATGCCGGACGCTGCAATGCAACAAGGCGCAGCATCACTGCGCCTTGTTGTGTCGTTGAACGGAAATTTTCAGGACTGGCGCATGCACCGTCCCGGATCAGCCCAGACTCAGGCGACCTGCGTGACGATGGCCTCACGGGATTTGCGCACCTTCTCCATCGGCAAAAGCCAGTCACCTGATGCGTCACGGTAGCCCAAAGGCAGCAGCAGGACGGAGCGAGACCGCGCTCTTTCAGACCAAGGATCGCATCCACCGCTTCAGGATCAAACCCTTCCATCGGCGTGCTGTCGACTTCCTGTTCGGCAGCGGCCACCAATGCGACACCCAAAGCGATATAGGCTTGGCGCGCTGCATGGGCATAGTTCACCTCGGCGTCGCGGGGCACATAGCTGGTTTTGAGGTTCTCGTAATAGGCATGCAGCGTCGGCAGGTCGCCACGCGCTGCGACGTTCAGTTGCACGACCTCGTCGATGCGCTCAGCAGTGTAGGTATCCCATGCGGCGAAAACCAGCAGATGCGAGCCATCGGTGATCTGCGCCTGCCCGCCCGCTGCGGCGGCGATCTGGCCACGGATGTCCGCATTCGTCACGACGATCAGCTCGAACGGTTGTGTGCCGCTGGATGTCGGGGTCATGCGGATCGCCTAGATGATCGCATCGACCTTTTCCTGCGGCACGGCTTTCGCGGGGTCCATTTTCTTGGTGGCATAACGCCACGCGAGATGCGCGTTCAGTGTCTTCGGTGTCATAGTTCCGGTTCCATTGTCATTGCCCGCAAAATACGGTATTGATTTGTAACCGACTATCTAATGAGAACCAAAAGCCGCCGCAAGAAGGCACATTTCTGAGCCTCGGTTACAAAAAGGGAACCACCATGCTGGACAACACCCGATGCCCCGACTGCACGCGTATCAATGACGTTCTGTCGCGTGTCGGTGATCGGTGGAGCGTTCTTGTTGTCTTCGCTCTGGCCCAATACGGGACGCTGCGGTTCAACGAACTCAAACGAAGTCTTGGCATCTCGCAACGCATGTTGAGCCTGACGTTGAAAGAACTGGAGAGAGACGGCCTTGTCAGCCGCACCTACCATCCGACGATCCCGCCGAAGGTTGAATACACCCTCACCGAAATGGGGCAGTCGTTTCGAGAGCCGGTCAATGCCTTGGGTCTTTGGGCGCTGGAGAACCTTTCCAGAATCGATGCCGCGCGCGCCACCTATGACGAAAGCGCGGCAAAGTAATCCGCGGACAGCCAGCCCCCATCCCTACCACTGCTCCTCGTTGGTCAGCACCACGGTCGCAGCGGCGGAGAACATGCCGCCCACGCCGTGCACGACGGACAGCTTTGCCCCCTCGACCTGCGCGGGTGAGATGCCCCGCATCTGCCGCATCGACTCCTGCAAAGCAAACATCCCGTACATCCCCGAGTGCATGTAGCTCAGCCCGCCGCCGTTTGTGTTGAGCGGGAGTTTACCGCCGGACCTTGTGTTGCCTTCCGCGATGAACGCGCCGCCCTCGCCCGGTTTGACGAAGCCCAGATCCTCCAGCCCGTAGACCGGTAGATGCGCGAAAGCGTCGTAGATCATCAGGTGGTCCACATCCGCATGGGTAATGCCTGCGCTGTCAAAGGCCTGCTTGCCGGACACACGGAACGCGCGGGACGAGGTGAAGCTTTCCATTTGCGAGACCATCGGCCCCTCGATGCTCTCGCCGCCCATGCCGCGCAGGTAGACCGGTTTCGTGGGGAAATCGCGGGCGCGTTCCGCACTGGTCAGGATCAACGCGCCGCCGCCATCGCTGACAAGGCAGCACATCAGCTTGCGGAACGGATAGGCGATCATCTTGGAGGACAGCACATCCTCCACCGTCAGCGGGTCGCGCGCCGTGGCGCGGGGGTGGTGGGAGGCCCATTCCCGCTGCACCACGGCCACCATCGCCAGCTGCTCCTCGGTCAACCCGTCATCCTTCATCTTCCGCATGACCGGAAGCGTGAATCGCGAGGGCGGGAACAATGCGCCGTAGATGGATTCGAACTCCTGCTGCTGCATCGACGGAAAGACCGGACGGTGGCCGCGGTTGTTCGACCGCCCGCTTTCGCCGTGGGTGATCAGCACGGTTTTGCACAGACCCGTGGAAATCGCCGCCGCCGCGTGGCGGACCAGCGTGATGAACGAACAACCGCCAACGGAGGTGCCGTCATACCATGTCGGCGTGATGCCGAGATACTGGATGATCTCGGCCACGTCATGGCCGGCGGTCGCCACCCCGTCGATATCGGCGGGGGTCAGCCCGCAATCGGCCAGCGCGTTCAGCGCGGCCTCGGCGTGCAGGCCGGTCTGGCTGAGATGGGGGATCTTGCCCATATCCGTCGTCTCGGCAGCGCCGACAATGGCGATCGTTGCGCGGCTCATGCGGCACCTCCTGCGGGGCGAAACTGGGGTATAGCGATGTCGCCGCGCTGCTCGAACGTCACCTCAAGGGGCATGTCCAGTGCGAGCGCTTCAGGGTCGGGCGGGCAATCCAAGAGGTTCGACATCATCTTGACGCCCTCCTCCAGCATCACGACAGCGACAACAAAAGGCGGCTCGTAACCCGGTGCGGGCATATGGTTGATCACATAGGAATAAAGCGTTCCCTTGCCGCTGGCCTCGACCACCTCGACCTTGCGGCTGCCGCAGGCGGGACAGAACGGGCGCGGCGGGAAATAGGCCTGATCGCAGGCGGTGCAGCTGTTCAGCAGCAGCTTGCCTGCTTTCGCCCCGTCCCAGTAGAACTGCGTTTCGGGATAGATGGTGGGCGTTTGCCGATCACTCATCACTGCTCTCCTTGCTCGGATATCGCTTAAAGGTTTGTGGGATCATCTCAGCCAAGCCGCGCGAGGCCGTTGTTCAGCACGACGATGTCACGCTCTACGACACGGGCGCGGAAGCTGATGTCGTTGCCGTCGCGCCACATCTCGGTGCGGATCGTCTCGCCGGGATAGACAGGTGCGGAAAAGCGCAGTTGCAGATGTTTGAGGGCTGCGAAATCACCCTCCGCCAGCGCCTCGGTGATCGACCATGACGCAACACCCAGTGTGCAGAGACCATGCAGGATCGGACGGTCAAATCCGGCTTGCGCGGCGACATCGGGATCAGCATGCAGCGGGTTGAAATCGCCGTTCAGGCGGTAAATCAACGCGGCATTATCCGGCGTTTTGAAATCAAACACGGTCTGCGGCGCGTTGTCGGGCATCGCATGCACGGGCTTCACAGGCCCGCTGGCCCCGCCAAAGCCGCCATCAGCCCGCGCGAAGGTGGTGGAGGCCACGGTGGCCACATGCACGCCCGTCGCCTTATCGGTCAGATCACGCTCGGAATAGATCAGCGCGCCCTTGTCAGCACCTTTGTCGATGATCCCGGTGATCCTCAGCTTGCCGGAAAGCGTCGCTTGCGCGGGCAATGGCGCATGCAGCGTCAGGCTTTGCTCGCCGTGCAGGATCTGCTGCCACGTCAGCCCCGTATCCGGCTCCATCGCCCAGAAACCGGGATAGCCGATCACATTGACCATCGCGGGCAAAGCGCCGAACCCTTCGGCGCGTTCATATGTGGCGCGCAGGTGCGAGCGGTTCAGCGGATCGGTGCCCAGCCCCAGACCCAGCGCATAGAGGATGCAATCCTTGCTAGTGTAACTGTGGTCAATGACGGGAAATGCGCGCGCCATAAGGGCATCGGGGTCAATCATGGCGGTCCTCCTCTGCAACCGGAATACAAATCCGATTAATGGTTTGCAAGCTAATAAAAATGGACTAGCCAATTTAATTAGCTTGCGGATCATTCGCCAGCACATTAGCTTCAAGCGCTGACGCTGCGGCGTCTGTCGCCACAGAACATCACATCGGGGAGGATGGCCATGTTCCAGCGAGAGAATGCTGATGCTGGTTGCCCGAGTACCTGCCACGCCGTAGCAGGTACTCGCGATCATCCCTGCGGATGGCTTTGCGGCACGGGCCGGAGATGATCCGGTTCCCCGACTTCCTCGCCAAAGCCGCGCGGCAATGGCCGGAACGGCCCGCGATCACCACAACCACCGGACAAAGCTATACTTGGGCGCAAACCCATGCACGGGTGCAGGCACTGGCCACGGTGCTGCATCATCTGGGCGTGCAGCGTGGCGACCGTGTTGCGTGGCTTGGCTTCAACGCGCCTGCGGCGGTGGAATGCTATTTTGCGCCCGCGCTGATCGGGGCGATTGCCGTGCCGCTGAACTTTCGCCTGTCGGCGGATGAATTGGCCAATGTCGGCTCTGATTGCGCGCCCGCCGTGCTGATTGCCGATCCCGCGCATCTGGAACAGGCCGAAGCTCTGCGCGCCGCCTGCCCTTCTATCCGGCATCTGCTGGTGAGCGAGGCGGGCGGGACATATGAGGCTGCGCTGGCCGATCCCGGCAAGGCTGTGGATTTCGCGCCCTTGTCCAGCGCCGATCAGGAGACGATGATCCTGATCTATACCTCGGGCACCACGGGTCAGCCAAAGGGGGTGATGACCAGCCATGCCAACCAGTTCGCCAATGCGATGGGCACCGCGCATCATCTGGGCCTGCCGGGGCTGAGCACGCAATTCGTGACGGGGCCGTTGTTTCACACGGCGGCGGGGGCGCGGGTCTATGCGGCGCCGCTGTTTGGTAACCATCTGATCCTGATGCCACAATTCGATATCGGCACGTTGCTGGCCAAGATCGAGGAGCACCGGATCAATCTGGTGCAATTCGTGCCGACCATGATCGCCATGCTGCTGGATCATCCCGATCTGGACAAACACGACCTGTCGTCGCTGCGCGATGTGACCTATGGATCGTCACCGATGCCGGTGCCCCTGCTGCACCGGATCATGGACACTTTCCCGCAGGTGCGGCTGTCGCAGGCCTTCGGGATGACAGAAGCCTCCCCCGTCGTGACCGTGCTGGACGCCGAGGATCACCGTACCGCTGCGCTGGATCCGGCGCGGCTTGCCTCGGTCGGGCGGCCCGTGTCCTATTGCGATGTGAAGATCCTGCGGCCTGACGGCGCGGAGGCATCGGTGGGCGAGACCGGCGAGATCGTGGTGCGCGGCCCCAATATCACCGCAGGCTACTGGAACAAGCCGGAGGACACAGCCGCTGTCATGCGCGATGGCTGGTATCACACCGGTGACGGGGCCTATCTGGACGCGGATGGCTACATCCTGCTGGAAGGCCGCATCAAGGATATGATCATTTCGGGCGGTGAGAATGTTTATCCGATCGAGGTGGAGAACGTGATGGCCGCACATCCCCATGTAGCGGCAGTCGCCGTGATCGGCCTGCCCCATCCGGTCTGGGGCGAAAGGGTCCATGCCGTGGTGACTCCGAAGGCCGGCACCGCACCGGAGGCGCGCGCGCTGATCGACTGGACCCGCGCAAAGCTCGCCCATTACAAATGCCCCGCCGATGTGACCTTTATGGACGAGGGGCTGCCCCTCACCTCGGTTGGCAAGATCGACAAACTGCAGTTGCGCGCGATGCTGGCACCGGCGCCGTGACACCGCCGCATGAACTGCGACCCGCGCAGATCAGCGCGGGGTTCAACAATCTTCCGGCGGCGGTCAGAACCGTCTGGCCGTTGCTGTTCCCCGTGACATACAGCGAGACGATATTGCTGCTGCCATGCTGTTGCGCGGCCCGCAGATAATTGCCCGCGCCGTCCTGCATTAGGTTCATGGAATTGGACTGCCCGCTTTGGGTGAGGCTGATGTCGTTGGCATTGCCAAGCTGCAGGATATGGGAATCCGTACTGGCGTACGTTGCGGTGCTGGCCAGCCGTGTTGCCACTTCCGTCTTACGAGAGCAGGACCGCGTCGTCATAGCCGCTCTGGGTCAGCAGGGGGATGTTGTGTCCGCGAACGCACCCGCTGTTGAAAGACTAAGGGCTGCCGAGACGGAAAGGGCGAAGCGCATGAGCATTATGATCAATTTTTGATAATCGGATATTGAAAAACTGCCCGATGACGGCGGAGAGGTTGGGGCGGCCAGAGACCGCTCCCCCCCCCCCGTTCGTTACTGCATGATGCCAGCGATGTTGCCGTTACCGGTCTGGCTGAAATCAGCCAAATTGTTTATGCTGGCTTGTGTCACCACGGCCTGGTTCATGTTGCCGGTGATCGAACCGATGATGGTGCTGCCGCCTGCTTGGCTCGTCGCAAAGCTGTTCAGATTACCCTTGACGGACAAGCTCAGGCTGTTGTCATCACCATGCTGGAACAGATCGCCTTTGCCCAGACCCGCCATCACGCTGGATCAGTTGACCGAGGTGCCGCTGATCCAGTTGATGGTCGACGAAATCGAGGAAAGCATGCGCCAGTTGATGGCAGCGCTTGCCGTAAAGCCGACAATCGCCTTCCGCACGCGCTCTGTCGAAGCCGTGCGCAGCCTTGTCGCCACAGGTGCGGGCCTCGCCATCCTTCCCGGGCTCGTTTACCGGCCATGGTCGCTGGAAGGCGACCGAATCGAGATCCGGGACGTGTCGGGCGATCTGCCGACCGTTCAGGTTGGCCTTGCGTGGAGGCGTGGGGCACCGTTGAGCCAACCTGCCCGAAATTTCATCAGAGTTGCCCAGTCCACACTGCCGGGCCGATAAGGCGATTTCTGAAAAGTTCCTCAAATACATATGCAAAACCGCATTCTTGCCAAGGTATCGGAAATACCGATGGCTAGCTTCTGCATTTTGATATTGCGAAGAAGAGCGCCCCCCATAGGCTGACCTCAAAACAGCAAACAGGGTCCACCAAAGGGCCATGACACAGGGAGCACTGGAATGATCTACTTCAGACTGATGGGGACGACTGCGCTGGCTGCCGTTCTGGGACTGACGCCCGCACTGGCGCAGATTGCCGAACTCGGAGAACCCGAAGGCAAGCTCAATATCGTCGCTTGGCCCGGCTATATCGAGCGCGGCCAGACTGTCGAGGGCTTCGACTGGGTCACCTCGTTCGAGGAGGCCACGGGCTGCATGGTGCAGGTCAAGACCGCCAACACCTCGGACGAGATGGTCGCGCTCATGAACGAAGGCGGGTTCGACCTTGTCACCGCTTCGGGCGATGCGTCCCTGCGTCTGGTGGCTGGCGAGCGTGTCCAGCCGATCAACCTGTCGCTAATCCCGTCATGGGACGAAGTGGACGACCGCCTGAAAGAAGCGCCATGGTATGTTGTGAATGGTGTGCATTACGGCGTCCCCTACCAGTGGGGCCCCAACGTTCTGATGTATAATACAGAGGTTTTCGGAGACAGCCCGCCCACATCGTGGAACGTCGTGTTCGAGGAGATGGACCTGCCCGACGGCGCAGCCAACAAGGGCCGTGTGCAAGCCTATGACGGCCCGATTCACATCGCGGATGCAGCGCAGTATCTGATGTATCACAAGCCGGAGCTGGGCATCACATCGCCATACGAGCTCAATCAGGAGCAATATGATGCGGCCCTTGATCTGCTACGTGTGCAGCGCACGCTGACGGCGCGTTATTGGCATGACGCCTTCATTCAGATGGACGATTTCCGCAACGAAGGCATGGCAGCTTCCGGCACATGGCCGTTTCAGGTGAACCTGCTGCAAGCCGATGGCGTTCCCGTTGCCAGTACCATTCCGCAAGAGGGCGCCACCGGCTGGGCCGATACCTCCATGCTGCATGTGAACGCAGAGAACACAACCTGCGCCTATCTGTGGATCGAGCATACCTTGTCATCTAACCTGCAAGCCGACCTCTCGGTCTGGTTCGGGGCGAACCCCGTTGTGCCAGCCGCCTGCACCGACGGGCGCGGGATGCAAACAGCCGAGGGCTGCACCAAAAACGGTTTCGACGATTTTGATCGTATCCGCTTCTGGACCACGCCTGTCACCCGCTGCGAAAGCCAGGACGAATGCGTGCCCTATTATCGCTGGGTGTCCGATTACATCGGCGTGATCGGCGGCCGCTAACCACAACGTTTCTCGAGTTTCGCCAGAACATGGCGCCCCCGCTGACGCGGGGGCTGCCTCCTGATTGACCGGAAGATCCCATGACCGCAGCCGTAGAGTTCCAGAATGTATCGCGCCATTTCGGCCCTGTCCGTGCCGTTGATGGTGTTGATCTCAGCATCGCGGAGGGGACATTTTTCGCCATGCTCGGGCCTTCTGGCTCAGGCAAGACAACCTGTCTGCGTCTGATTTCCGGTTTCGAGCAGCCGACTGGCGGCGCCATCCGCATCTTCGGTCAGGATTGCAGCGCCGTCCCTCCCAACCGGCGCAATGTGAACACCGTGTTTCAGGATTACGCGCTCTTTCCGCATATGAATGTGCGCGACAACGTGGCCTACGGGCTGATGGTGAAAGGCGTGAACAAACAAACGCGCCTCGACCGCGCCGAGGAATTGCTGTCTCTCGTCAAGCTGGGCGGCTACGGCGCGCGCAAACCGGGCGAGTTGTCGGGCGGCCAGCGGCAGCGCGTCGCCTTGGCGCGCGCACTGATCAACGAGCCGCGTGTGCTGTTGCTGGATGAACCCCTTGGCGCGCTGGATTTGAAACTGCGCGAGGCGATGCAGGACGAACTGAAAGCCTTGCAACAGCGACTTGGGATCACATTCGTCTTTGTCACCCATGATCAGGGTGAAGCCCTGTCGATGGCGGATCAGGTTGCGGTTTTCTCGGAAGGCAGGATCGCGCAGATCGGCACACCAAACGACATTTACGAGCGCCCCCGTACGCGCTTCGTGGCGGATTTCGTCGGCTCCTCCAACGTGCTGAGCGCAGAGATGGCCGCCAGCTTCGGAGCCCCTGCGCGCCCAGCTAGCCTGCGGCCTGAGTCTGTGCGCATCGACGACTCAACGGCGCGCGTGCGCGGGCAGGTCATCGCCTTGCGATACCTTGGATCAGGCACGCGTGTCGTCGTGGCAGTGCCGGGGGGCGAGATTTCCCTATTCCTTGGCAAAGGCGCGGACGTGCCGGAGCAGGGTCGCGAGATCGGGCTGAATTGGGACGCAAACGCCCTGCACCTGATGGAGGAGGGCTGATGACCCTCGTCGCGGATTCAATCACGGTTCCCGTCAAAGCAGATACCGCTGTGCTACCCGAGCGCGGACTGGGAGACCGCATTTCGGCGCTGTTCTGGCGTCATCCCAACATTTTGCTGATCACCTTGCTGGCTTTGCCGCTGGGTTGGCTGGTCATCGTCTATCTCGGCTCGCTGGGCGCGTTGCTGATGCAAAGCTTCTATTCCATCGACGAGTTTTCGGGCCAGATCCGTCGTGAATTCACGCTATCGACTTATGCCGAACTGTTCCGCCCCTCCAACATGGATATCATTATCCGCACGGTCACCATGTCCGCCGCTGTGACCTTGGGGGCGGTGGTCATCGCCTTTCCCATCGCCTATTTCGCGGCGCGCTACGCGAAAGGCCATTGGAAGGCGCTGTTCTATCTGGGCGTGATGCTACCACTGTGGTCGTCCTATCTGGTCAAGGTCTATGCGTGGAAACTGATCCTCGCGCGTGAGGGGATCATCACCTGGGCCACCGACGGTATCGGCGCGTCTGCTCTATTGAACGGTCTCCTCGCCCTTCCCGTTATCGGCGGCAGTTCTCTGTCCACAAGCTACATCGGCACTTGGCTTGTGTTTCTCTATGTCTGGCTTCCCTTCATGATCCTGCCGATGCAGGCAGCCCTTGAACGGGTGCCGCAATCCATGCTCGAGGCCTCGGCCGATCTGGGGGCAAGCCGCTGGCAGACCTTACGCACGGTGATATTCCCGTTGGCATTGCCGGGGATCATCGCGGGGTCGATCTTCACCTTCTCGCTGACGATGGGCGACTACATCATCCCGCAGATCGTGGGTTCCTCGCGCCGATTCATCGGGCAGGCCGTCTATCAGTTGCAGGGAACAGCCGGAAACATACCGCTCGCTGCCGCCTTTGCCGTCGTCCCGATCCTGATCATGCTGATCTATCTGACCATCGCCCGCCGGAAAGGAGCCTTCGATGCGCTCTGACAACCGCCCGCCCCTGATGCTCACCGTGACCGCCGTCGGAGGGTTGCTGTTCCTGCATCTGCCGATCCTGCTGATCTTTCTCTATGCCTTCACCACGGATGAACGCACCTACCAGTTCCCGCCTCCGGGCCTGACGACACAGTGGTTCGCCGTAGCATGGAACCGCGCCGATATCTGGCCACCGCTCTATCTCTCGCTACGCGTTGCGGCCCTCTCGACGGTGATGGCGTTGATCCTCGGCACGCTTTGCGCCGCCGCGATGGCACGCACGCGGTTTTTCGGGCGTGACCAGATCAGCCTGCTGATCATCCTGCCCATCGCGCTGCCGGGGATCATTACCGGCATGTCGCTACGCTCGGCCTTTTCGATCATGGACATCCCATTTTCGACATGGACGATCCTGATGGGTCACGCGACCTTTTGCATCGTGATCGTGTTCAACAATGCGGTGGCGCGGTTCCGGCGACTGTCAGGCTCTATTGTCGAAGCCTCGATGGACCTTGGCGCAAACGGGTTTCAGACCTTCCGCCATGTCATCCTGCCCAATCTGGGATCAGCCCTTTTGGCGGGCGGTATGCTGGCCTTTGCGCTGTCCTTTGACGAGGTGATCGTGACCACATTCACCGCAGGCCAGCAAAGCACGCTGCCGATCTGGATGCTGAACGAGTTGGTGCGCCCAAGACAGCGCCCTGTCACCAATGTTGTCGCGATCGTGGTGTTCGTCACCACCTTCGTGCCGATCCTCATCGCCTACTACCTGACGCGCGGCGGCTCTGAAACCGCCGGATCAGGCAAATAATCCGCAAAACCCAAGGGAGGTTACCACATGGGCCATATTGATACAGACCTGCTGATCGGTGATCGGTTTGAACCGGGGCAGGATGCTGCGGAACCTATTCTCAATCCGCGCACGGGCGCGTTGATCCTTGATGTTGCCGAAGCCAGCACCGCGCAGGTCGACCGCGCTGTCGCAGCGGCGCGCAAGGCTTTCGAGGGATGGTCGCGTACGACTCCGGCTGAACGCTCTGCGGCGTTGCTGCGTATCGCGGACCGGGTCGAAGCGGAAGCCGAGGGTTTCGCGACGCTCGAAGCGCTGAACTGCGGCAAACCCATCAACGCTGCCCGCAACGACGAAATCCCTGCAATCGTGGATTGCTACCGCTTTTTCGCAGGTGCCGTGCGCTGCCAAACCGGGGCAATCGCGGGGGAATATATGGAGGGGCATACCAGCATGATCCGGCGCGACCCGATCGGCGTTGTCGCCTCTATCGCGCCGTGGAACTACCCGCTGATGATGATGGCATGGAAGCTGGCCCCCGCGATCGCGGGTGGCAATACTGTGGTGTTCAAACCCTCCGAACAGACGCCGCTGACCGCACTCAAGATGGCCCGCATTCTGGCCGAGGAATTGCCCGAAGGCGTGGTCAACATCCTGCCAGGGCGCGGGCATACGGTGGGGAACTACCTGATCAACCATCCGCAGGTGGATATGATCAGCCTGACGGGGGATGTGGCCACGGGCAAGAAGATGCTGGACGCGGCGGCCAAAACGGTCAAGCGCACGCATCTGGAACTGGGCGGCAAAGCCCCTGTGATTGTGTTCGACGACGCCGATGTGTCCGAAGTGGTTGAGGGGCTGCGCGCATTCGGCTTCTACAACGCGGGGCAGGATTGCACGGCAGCCTGCCGGATCTATGCAGGCAAAAAGGTCTATGACCGGCTGGTTGCGGATCTGAGCGATGCAGTGTCAGCTATCCAGCTAGGCAATGACGACGATACGACCAACGAGATCGGCCCCCTGATCAGCCTGCGCCAGCGGGACCGAGTCGCAAGTTTTGTAAACCGTGCGCGCGAGATGAACCATATCCAGATCACTACCGGCGGTGAGGCGATGGACAAGGGGTTCTATTACCGCCCCACAGTCGTCGCAGGTGCCACGCAGGCCGACGAGATCGTCCGGCGCGAGGTGTTCGGCCCTGTCGTGTCGATCACGCCCTTCTCGGATGTGGACGAGGCCGTGACATGGGCCAATGACAGTGACTATGGCCTCGCGTCTTCGGTCTGGACCCGCGACGTCGGGCGCGCGATGGCAACAGCTGCGCGGCTGCGCTATGGCTGCACTTGGATCAATACGCATTTCATGCTGGTAAACGAAATGCCCCATGGCGGGATCAAGCAATCCGGCTATGGCAAGGACATGTCCGCCTATGCGCTGGAGGATTACACCTTCGTGCGTCACGTCATGATCAAGCACGGATGAATTAAACCAACGCCAGCTTCAGCCAGAGACTCGGTACAGCGATGGATAAATAAATCCCGCCGCGATCCGAGCGGTGAACCAATCCGCTCCTCTGGACGGGCCGTCGATCGTGCAGGGCCTGTTCAAGAGCATCGAGAACAAAGAGACGGTCCCTGATACGTCAGTCCTTTGTCCGCCTGACAAGGTAACGTGCAATCGCCGCGATCGCGACCTCTTGCGATTGGTATGAGCCTTGATGCTCAAAAAGCATCCGGACCACCTTTGCGGACGTCCGGCGAGTCGCAATTTGCCATTTTGCTTTTTGTCATAACCATCATCCTAAATTAAGTTGATGGTCTCCGACAAATTCGGGCGTTTCGAACCGCAAATAGGTCCACGGTGATACTTTGTTCAATGTCAGGAAACGCTTGGTAGCGGAGGAGGGACTTGAACCCCCGACACGCGGATTATGATTGGAGAGCATATCATTTAACTCTAAATTAACAATGACTTGTATTGTAAATTTTGTGGTGTGCTACAGAGTGCGCTATCAGGACGACACACAAACTGCCAATTCACTATGCTTAACACAGTAAACTGAAGCACCGTGTTTGAACACAGCCTTCAAACATAGTCTTTCAAAATACTCAGATCAATTTTTCTCCAATAAAGGCCGCCTGAACTCGGCACCCACCTGATACTTACAGTCAATATCAATGTTTGGTCCATTAGAAGCGCTGGCTCGAAGTTGAGAGGTTCGCACTGTCTGAAAAATCACCGTGCACGTAGTTCGCATCCCTAATTAATATCAAAATTTGGCGGTACCTTATCATGAAAAGCCTTAATTCCGATCCGCCAATCGCGGCTATCAATTAACATACCCAATGCATCCAAGCCAATGCGGCGCGCGGTACAAAGGTCAGTTTCCTCGCACATATATACCGCAGACTTGCTCTGCGAAATTGCACGCGGGCTAAGTGCTTTTAGTTGAGCGACAAGTTCCATCGAAGCCGCCATCAAATTTCTAGGATCGGCTATTGCAAAAAGAAGGCCGCGGCGTTCAGCCTCTTCTGGTGTGACATGTATACCCAAGAGTATCCACTCAATAGCCTTACTGCGTCCAACATGACGCGCTAGCTTTTGCACTCCACCGGCACCTGCTAGGGCCCCGAGTTTTACCTCAGGCAGTCCTAACCGAGTGTTGCTTGCCATAATACGAAAATCGCATGAAAGTGCTAGTTCGCATCCACCACCCAGCGCAAAACCGTTAATTGCAGCAATTATCGGATAGCGCTGCTTTTCCAATCGATCAAAAAGAGTGGCTATGCGCTCAAGATAGTGATCACGAAGGCGGAAACGAACGTCCTCGTCCATATTTTCTGCCAAAAAGTAATCAAGGTGCGCTCCGCAACAAAAAGCGCGACCCGTACCTGTAATTACCATCGCTCGAACTTTTCTTGTTTCCAGAGAGTCTAAAATGTCGGCGAATTCATTTAGAAACTCGTGAGTCAGCGTGTTCATCTCGTTGCCGCGTATCATTGTGACCAGTGCTACATCAGGCTCAGGCCAAGAAAGCTTCATTGCTTCAGATGTCATACAGTTCCTCGCTGGATATTTTTTTAGCGCTTGAGGGTAATGCCCGCCTTCTCACGATCCCAAAGGGACGAAAGATTGGCATTTGCCCAATCTCGCAAGCGATACTTCTCAATTTTCTCGGAAGACGTCTTAGGTAGTTCATCTAGTGAGTGTAGGTATCGGGGCACCATAAAGTAAGCCATATTCTTATCACAGAAATCGATCATCTCATGGTAGTCGAGATGGCTAGCTTTCTCGCACACAATAAATACAAGGACGTCATCCTCGCCAAGTTCGGACTTTACTGCGACAGCGGCAGCCTCCCTTACGCAGGGGTGGCGTGAAATAATCATCTCGAGTTCATAGGCTGAAATGTTCTCGCCACGCCGTCGTATTGCATCCTTCTTCCGATCAACAAAATAAAGATAGTTTTGCGAATCGAGATAGCCTCGGTCACCAGTGTGGAACCAAAGATTTGACATGGCACCCAATGTGGCTTCGGGCATTCGATAGTACCCTTGCATCATTATGCCAGGCAGGGTTGGGCGAACAGCAATCTCTCCCACTTCACCTGAAGGAAGACGGTTATCATCCTCATCGAGTATGGCAACTTCAACGTATGGGTAAACCTTGCCTGCAGAACCGAGCTTGTCACCAGTTTCATTCGGGCCGTAGAGAGTAACCGCAAAAGTCTCTGTTTGCGCAAAGAGACTGGTAAGCTTTAACCCTAATCCCTCTGTTAGCGGACGCGCGACGTCACTCGAGAGAGCCGGCACAACCATCATCTGGCGAAGCGCAAGCCGAGACTTATCAACGCGTTCAATTTCCTTAATGACTATATTTGCCATAGCCCCAAGAACATTGGTCTGGGTTGCTCCGGATGTGCAGACCTCGTCCCAAAAGCGAGATGCGGAGAACCTGCGAGAGATCGCAAGAGTTGCGCCGCTATAAAGCACCGGCATGAACGAATACCAAAGGGCATTGCCGTGAAAAAGCGGTAAACATGTGAATAGTACGTCGCTAGATTTGTATTCATAAATTTCAGTTAATTGATAGCCAATACTCAAGCCTTGTGAATGTGGGCTTATCGCGCCTTTTGATGGCCCCGTTGTTCCTGAGGTATACATCAAAAAAAGCGGATCATTGGCAGTAATTTGAACGGTGGGTTCAATCGCCTCACCATGTTCAAACGTAGCAAAATCATGCATTTCTTCCGGAAGGGAAGAGTCCTCTGGACAGGCAACGACGATTACATGGTGCAGCTCTGGCAGTTCAGCCAAAAGAGGCACCAAGCGATCAAGCAACTCGAAGTCTATAATTATAACCTTACAGCTTGAGTGATGTAAGAAATAGTGGAGTAACTCGCCCTTGGCCGCAGTGTTTAGAGGTACAGCCACAGCGCCAATGCGCGCTATTGCGAATAACGTCCATAGAAACTCTGGACAGTTCCCTAAAAACAAACCAATGTGATCGCCTTTTTGCAGATCCAGTTGAATAGATAACTGGTGAGCAATCCGATTTGAATGCTCGTGCGCATATTCGTAAGAGTAATCTTGGCCCATATATCTGATCAAGGTTTTATCTTTGAGTTGCGCACTTCGCTCGCTCAACAATCCGCCAAGAGTTTTATTTACTGCGCCAAAGGTCATATATTGTCTCCGGTAGTTGTATAGTCAGCGACCCAGTGGCCACAAAACAATCTGCGGGAAGAACAGCAAGATAAGTATAAGCGCAAGCTCGATAAAAACAAAAGGGATACACCCAACAAAAACATCTTTGAGTGCAAGATCTTTTACAGAGCCTTTAACCACAAAAACATTAAGCCCGACAGGAGGTGTTATCAATCCAATCTCTACAGTTTTGACGACAAGTATTCCAAAAAGAATTGGGTCAACCCCAAGCTGCTGAATAATTGGGAAAACAACAGGCATGGTCAGAAGCACCATCGAAAAACCATCAATGAAAGCCCCCAGAAAAAGAAACGGTAACAGGATTAATAAAACCATTAGATTAGTAGGTAGATCTATAGATGCCGCCATCAACGCAAGTTCTGTCGGTAACTGACTTGTAGTTAGTGCCACACTGAAGAGACCTGCACCAATTATCAGTCCGAAAACCGTGGCTGTGGTGGTGCCCGTCTCGCGCAGCCCATCCCGGACGGCGCGCATACGCCCCTTCCGAAACATTAGCATCCCCAAGGCCATAAATGCGCCAAGAGCGGCCGCTTCATTGGGTGTGGCAATACCGAGAAATATTGACCCAATCACCACTGCAAATAGAAGGAAGGCTTCCCACATCAAAAACAGACTCTTAATGCGCTCAGAAAGTGGTATGAGTCCACTAGTTGGCTTACCTCCCACCAGATTTGGGCGAAGATAGCCCATCACTGTGATACCAATAATGTAGGCGATGGCCGTCATGACACCAGGTATCAGTGCACCAGCAAACAGTTGTGCTACAGAAGTACCAGTCGCAAGACTGTATATAATCAAAATACCACTAGGCGGGATCAACACGCCCAATGTACCGCCCGCCGCTATACAGCCGGCAGCAAGACGGTCAGAGTAACCCGCTGCTCGCATTTCTGGAATTGCTATCCGAGCAATTGAGGATGCTGTGGCAATGCTGGAACCACTGACAGTCGAGAAGGCTGCGCAAGCAAAAACTGATGCGGTGGCGAGGCCTCCGCGCATGCCATGAGTAACCTTATATGCGGACTCAAAAGCTCTATTTGAAATTCCAGCAGCAAACGCCAAACAACTCATCATCATAAATAACGGCACGACCACATAAGCGAAGTTTGCGACGTATGAGTATGGCATGGTAGCCAAGACATACTCAAACCCGGCCGACCCGCGAGTAAAATAGATTCCCACCATGGCACTTGCAATCAGCGAGAATGCAATTGGCATTCCTATAATCAAAAGAATGAATAAAAGACCAATTGTTATCCAGCCCATTTCAATCGGCGTCATACAACATTCCTCTCAGATTTGACCAACTTTTTGGCCATGGGAGGCGGTGGCCCTCCAAGATACAACTGTAGCGCATCGATCATAAGTTGTAAGTATAACAGAATAAATCCAACAGCGATAACTAGCCTTGCAGGCCAAATTGGAAAAATAATAGCACCAAAACTGGATTCGCGTCTCGTGGTCGAATGAATTGCCTCTAGCGAAGTGTGGTAAGCTAAGATACCGATAGCAACTGCAGAAAGAAGAGTAGTAAAAATCTCTAACCGCCAACGGAACACACGCGGCAATGCAACTGTAAGGATTTCCACTTGATAGTTGTGCTTGCCAGCTTGAACCGAGGCCAAACCGAGATATACCAAAGCGATAAGGAGCAAAGTACTAAGCTCTGTCGCACCACGCAACGGTGCGTTGAATATTCCGCGCAACGTAATGTCGGTGACAATCAATAATGTAACTATCAGTGTTGCAAAACCCGATAATACCCCTAAATTTCGATTGAAAATCTCAATAGCACGAAAAGCCCGCATATCGGTATCTTTCATGTAGCTTGATGGGTCACGAGAAAATTACGAAAAAGGAAGACATCGACCGCGGCGCGTTAAAGTCTCCGATCGATGTCGTCTGCACTTTTACTCGGTTCCGTAGCGCTGGACGTAGAGTTCCAGACCGGGCACATAATTGCGCGAGCTTGCGCTTTCTTGAACAAGTTCGTTGTATCTTTCAAAAAACGCTTCACCATCCAGATCAGCTGCTTGGGCTCGTTCGAACCAATTCGCGCGTAATGGATCAACTACAGCATCACGAACACGAGCTTTCTCTTCATCACTCATGATAATTACCTCGGTAATGCCCGCTTCTTTGACCGCATCTACTGCTTCGCCCACGAGGACGTTCATTAGATCCGTGTAAAAGTCTGGAATTTCAGAAACGATCTCCTCGATCACAGCTTGGTGTTCAGAAGAAAGTCCGCTCCAAACGTCTAAGTTAATTCCAGTACTTGATACCGCGTATACGCCCATGCCACCCCCATCTGAAACGAAGGGAACAAACTCATGCGCACCAAATCCTACCGTAGTAAGAAACGGCGCTGAGGACATGCCGTCAATAACGCCTCGCTGCACCGCGCTAACTGCATCTCCGAAAGCCATCGAAACTGGAACAGCGCCAAGAATGTTCAACGCATCAGCGATGCTCATTACTGAACGAATTCGCATTCCGCTCATGTCTTCCAGGGTTCTGATTGGCGTGTTTGACCAGATATTATTTTCAGAAAAGCCGAGTCCGTAGAGCAATTTTATATTTTGGTTTTCATACTCCTGCACAAGTGCCGGCGTTTCCTGGAGAAGCTGGTTGAATGCGTAGGTTACAGCTGTTGAGTCATTGGTCACATAAGGAAGCGTGACGTTGCTCAAAATGTACTCATTTGCTTGAAAGGCGGCGGGAACACTCATCCCCAAATCAACCGCACCACGTGATAATCCCGGATAGATTTCCGGACCACCCAGCATTGCTCCACCAAGATACTGTTCGAACTTAATAGCCCCACTCGTGCGCTCTTCCACTTGCTCCATAAACCAGCGATCGACCTGCACCAGGGGATCATTAGCCGGAAAGTAGGTAGCGTAGCTAAGCGAAACCTGAGCCGAGCCGGCTCCGGTCCAAGCAGATGTGGCCGTAATTGCCGCAGCAAAGAAATACGAAGTTTGAATCGATGCTTTAGTCATGGGTTCTCCTCCCCTGTGGCGGTCGCATTAAAGAAATCTACCTAACGACCGTCTTGTCAGCTTAGCCAGTCCTCAAATCATTGCAAGTCTTTCGTGCGCACCCCCTATTCATGAGGCAAGAAATGTAAAAACAGCGCTCGCGACGTTACCCTCTATACCATCTTGACGTGAGGTCGCAGCGACATAAGAAACTACACGACCCTGCTTTTCGACCCATGCAGCGGCCTTGATATCCCTTGTTGATCCATAATTTTGAAAGGAGAAGTGGGCCGTTGCCAAATTTGGTGTGCAGCTGGACTTCATGATGTCTATCGCCGCCTGCTGAAGATGCGCAGCAATCGCGCCACCATGAATGGATGGAAGCGCCCCATTGCCGATGATGCCACTTCGAAATGGCATAGTGATTCTGCCAGGCTCCTCATCGAGGAAACCCATCAAATCACGATAGTTGCGGAAATCGGCAGCACTTCTATCCGAAGTATAGTCGTGCGCGGTGATGTTTCGAGGAAGCGTTTTTCGAAAAAACCGGCCCATTGCATATGCTATTGGAACCTTACTGCCGGGGTGAGAGGCTGCTGCCTTAACCACAACGCTTCCACGCGTAGCGGCTCCAAAAATCTGAAGGGCATGCGCTTCGGCTATGACATCCAAGCCAGATTCAGTTGCGTTCAGGTAGTCAATCCGTAAATCAAGCGTTGCCGTTGACTCACGGAACTTTAGGTGTCGCAAAGCTGTTAATCCGCAGACGGTGTCGAGCAAAGTCACTAGTGCACCAAGGCCGATTGCTTTTCCTTCAACATCTGATAGCGCGGGCTGGAAAGGCAGCAACATTCTCTGGTTTTCAGGATCGCGAAAGTCATGATGGATGCCTAGTTCATCATCGTGCACAACGCTCCCCCCAAGTGCCGCATACAGCCCTTTTTCGGTCAAAAATTCCTGTTGCATCACCACTTTCCTCCACCATTGGCTTCTGCGCAACTTTGTCAAAGAAGTATGTTGACCTGTCGCTCAAGCTTACCGTAACCTACCTAACGACCGTCTTGCAAACATTTATGAACTTTTGGAGAGACTATGGGCCTAACATTTGAGGAGTTTTCCCTTGACCAGAACTGGACGACGCAGGGACGCACAGTCACCGAAGGCGATGTCATGTCGTTCTGTGGTCTTTCCGGAGATTTCAATCCGCTTCACTCGGACGAGGAATATTGCCGCAGCACTCCTTTCCAGGGTCGAATTGCACATGGCCCTTTAGGACTTTCGATGGCGATCGGACTCATGTCGCAGCTAAATCTTATCAATTACACAGCGATGGCGCTGCTGAATCTGAATTGGGACTTTCGAGCTCCCATTATGTTGAACGATACCATACATGCACGCGTGAATACTTCTGCACTTAGGCCAGCTAAATCCGGAAATGGAATAGTTACATTGCGCTTTGAGGTAGTGAACCAGAATGATGTCGTGACTCAAGAGGGTACTGCAACACTCCTAATGAAGTCGGCGGGTTCGAAAGCCTAATCAAATGGATAGGGCTAGCCCTTTACCCGAGAACATGAAGAAACGGAAAAATGACGCAACTTATTAGCGCAATAGACCAAAAAGATCAGGGTTTCATAGACCGGTCAGCTTCCTATCAGGGACTAATCGACCTTCTACACGAAAGACTTGATTGGGCAATTTCCGGAGGGGGTGAGCGCATGGTTGAACGACACCATGATCGCAACAAACTCCTGGTTAGAGACAGGATCGACTATCTGATTGATCCAGGCACCTCGTTTCTTGAGCTCAGTCCTCTCGCTGGTTGGGGTCTTTACGATGGGCAGCTCCCGGCGGCGGGCATAGTAACAGGTGTAGGAACGGTCCGCGGAACTACTTGCATGATCATAGCCAATGACGCGACTGTTAAAGGTGGAAGCTTTTATCGCGAAACCGTCAAGAAACACATTCGTGCACAGGAGATTGCTTCGGAGAACCGCATGCCTGTGCTTTATTTAGTTGACTGCGGAGGGGCTAACCTCAATCAAATGGAAGAAGTCTTTTACGACGAGAACCACTTCGGCGGCACCTTCCATCGTCAATGCCGCATGTCCGCGGACGGAATTCCGCAGCTCGCGATCGTATTCGGGGAATGCACTGCAGGCGGTGCCTACATACCCGCGCTTTGTGATGAGTTTATAATGGTAGATGGCTCTGCCTCTATACACCTAGGTGGCCCTCCCATCGTAAAAGCTGCTATTTCTGAAGTAGTCGATCGCATGACACTCGGCGGTGCGAGTATGCATTCGTTGGTTTCAGGTGTGAGTGACCATCTGGCCCCGGACGAGTACACCGCGCTGGGACGTCTCCGTGACATGGTGGGGGCTTTGAACTATGTGCAGCCCTTTGCACCCGTACGGATGTCACCTGAGCCTCCCCGCTATTCCAAAGAAGACCTGCCTGGCATCCTAGGAACGGACCTAAGTCGTCCTTTCGATCAGCGCGAAGTTATCGCGCGCTTGGTAGATGGCAGCCGCTTTCACGAATTCAAGCCAAAATGGGGTGAGACTTTGGTGTGCGGATTTGCCCATATCGACGGTTTCCCTATAGGTATAATTGCCAACAACGGTGTACTTTTTGGGGAAGCTTGTTTGAAAGGCACTCATTTCATTGAGCTGTGTGATCAGCGACATGTACCGCTCGTCTTTCTACAAAACACAACAGGCTTCATGGTCGGCAGTGATGCAGAACGTGGTGGGATCTCTAAACACTCTGCGAAATTTGTCTACGCGATGTCGAACAGTCGGATGCCTCGCTATACAATTGTCACAGGCAGCTCATACGGTGCCGGGAACTACGGAATGTCCGGTCGCGGTTTCAGACCTCGCTTCATGTTCATGTGGCCCAATGCTCGCCTGGGCGGCATGAACCCAGACATAGGAAGCGCCGTTCTCATGGAGTTGCGCACAGCATCAATCAATAAAAATCCGGCAACCCCTGAAGAACTAGCGTCATATGAAGCGAACGTTCGCCAGATGTTCGAGGAAAAGTCTGACCCCTACTTCTGTACCGCACGCCTTTTCGACGACGGCATCATAGACCCGCGAGACACACGCAGTGTTCTGTCCATTTGCCTGGCGCTAGGCTTCACCCGCCCGCAACGCGCCGAGACGCGCCCCGTATATAGGATGTAATTAATGTTCGAGTTTGCAACCGCCCCTCATCCAATCCGGACTGTGTTGATTGCTAACCGCGGTGAAATTGCGTGTCGAATAATAGATACTTGCCGCAGGCTCGGTCTGCGCTCAGTAGCCGTGTACTCTGAGGCAGACTCAGACTCGCGACACGTGACCCACGCCGACTCCGCTGAACTCATTGGTGCTTCAGAGCCATCGCAGAGTTATCTAAATATTGCTGCGATCATTGAAGCAGCTCGTCGCGCTGGCGCCGATGCCATCCATCCTGGCTACGGCTTTCTATCAGAGAACTCGACTTTCGTCGCTGCTTGTGCCGAGGCAGGGTTCGTCTTTGTCGGTCCCTCGGAGGATGCCGTGGCGGTCATGGGTTCGAAGATCCAAGCTCGTCGCATCGCAGAAGCCGCGGGGGTAGCAATCGTTCCGGGCTTTGAATCCAAGGACGCTACTATCGAAGAACTGCACTCAGCAGCAACACGGATCGGTTACCCGATCATGGTGAAGGCTAGTGCAGGCGGTGGTGGCCGAGGCATGCGACAAGTAAAAGATCCAGAGTCGCTTGAAAGTGCTGTAGTTAGTGCGCGCTCTGAGGCCGGGGCTGCATTTGGCGATGACACTATCTTCATTGAGCGTCTGATCACTAAACCTCGGCACTTGGAGGTTCAAATATTCGGCGATGGCAAGGGGGATGCGCTCCATTTCTTCGAACGGGACTGCTCTATCCAGCGCAATCACCAGAAAATTGTCGAAGAGGCTCCTGCGCCTAACCTTTCAGACCCACTGCGCCAGGGCTTATACGACAGTGCTCTTAAACTTGCCCGCGCAATCAAGTATTCCGGCGCTGGAACCGTAGAGTTCATCATGCAGTCAGGGAGCAGTGAGGTTTTCTTTCTCGAGATGAACACCCGCCTGCAAGTTGAACACCCTGTCACAGAGGCGATCTGCGGCGTCGATTTGGTAGAGCTGCAGCTTCGTCAGGCTGCGGGCCTCTCATTGGGAATCACGCAGAGCCAGATACAAGTACAGGGTCATGCGATCGAGGTACGCATCAATGCGGAGCGTCCCGAAAAGAACTTTCTTCCCTCAACGGGATGCTTTGTTGCAGTCGTAGCCCCTCTCGGCATTCGCTTCGATACCGGTGTTGTTGCTGGATCTGAAGTGGGCACATACTACGACGCGATGCTCGCTAAGCTGATTGCACACGGGCCGGATCGAGATACCGCCCGCTTGCGCTTACTAGAAGGGCTAAAAGCCTTGGCAATGCCAGGTGTGCGGACCAATCAGGCCTTCCTTGCCGATTGCCTCCGAAGCGAAACATTCGCGCAGGGCTGGGCCACAACTGCCTTTCTCGACGAGAGTTTTCCGACAGGCTACTCGCTCAATCCAGGGGAGCTATTGCAGCTTAAGGCATGGGCTGCTTGGCAGGCCATCACAAACAACTCCGACAATCCACTCACCCATACTCAAGGCTTCCGCGTGACCGCTGCCGTTCGGCCAGCAAAGATACCTTTGCGCATAGACGATGAGGGAGAGGTCACCGATTTAATCTTGGAGCTCTCTACCCCGCCGCGCGCTAGTGCGGACGGTCTTACAGTTAGTCTTGATGGAATGAATGAAGCGCGGTTCTGGTGCAAAGGCGAAACCCTGCATGCTTGCTGGCGTGGCATAACCGTTGCACTAAAGATTCGTCCACTCTCCGAGAGCCGCTTGGATGCCCGCACTGATGACGCACAGGCTGGCCAGATTCCAGCACCGCTCACCGGACTGGTTTCCGCGATCCACGTTGACGTGGACGAAATTGTTCGTGCGGGTCAGCCCTTGATCGAGATGCAGGCAATGAAGCTAGTTTACAGTTTAGTTGCCCCTTTCGATGGGCGTGTAATCCGACTGTCCTGCTCTGTAGGTGAGACTCTAGCTGCCCGTAGCATATTAGTAGAACTGGAGGAGACGGTCTAATGGCTGGACTATGGTATGAAGAATTCGAAGTCGACATGGTTTTCGAACATGAATGGACTCGCACAATTACCGAGTCCGACAATAGATGGTTTTCGTTGCTCACGATGAACACTCAACCGGTGCACATAAGTGTCACTGCGGCTGAAAAGAGTGTTTGGAAAAAGCCGTTGGTAAATTCGCTCTTCACGTTGGGATGCATGGTCGGAATGTCTGTAAATGACACCACCTTTGGGACTACAATTGCCAATCTTGGAATGACAGACGTAAAGTTCCCCCATCCTTTGTTTGAGGGTGACACAATTCGCATTCGCACCACTGTAATTGCCAAGCGCGAGAGCAAGTCTCGTCCTAGCGAAGGAATCGTCACATTGCGGCATGAGTGTTTCAACCAGAACGAAGTGCTGTGTGGAGTCTGCGACCGCGCCGCCTTGATGATGAAACGCCCGGAGGCTGCATGAAAGCCGCTCCGCTAGCTGCGCTGGTAGTAGGAGGTACAAGTGGGATCGGAAAAGCCATCGCGCAGCATATGATTAGAGATGGTGCGAGGGTGGTGATCGCTGGTCGCAATAGCGACCGTGCGCGATGTGTGGCTCACGAGCTTGGCTGCGGTGTGATGGCAGTAACTGGTGATGCTGGCGATCCTGTACAGTGCTCAACAATTGTTAACGCAGCACATGATCATCTGGGTCGGATAGATGCATTGTTCTCATGCGCCGGCGGCAATCCAATGCCGCGCCTACTGGCCAGCATACCGCTTACAGATATCATGGGTACTATCAACCGATCATTAGCGCCGACAGTTCTACCCATGCGCGCCGTACTTCCTATTATGACTGCACAAGGTGGAGGCTCGATTCTATCTGTGGCGTCTGACGCCGGGAAAGTTGCCACTCCCGGAGAAGTTCCCATTGGTGCGGCAATGGCTGCAATAATTATGTTCACTCGCGCGATGGCATATGAAACAAAACGGCAAGGAGTCCGGGTGAATTGTCTTACGCCCTCGATCGTCGACGGTACCGCCCTGCATGACCGTCTAATGGAAGATGAATTTGCAGGAAAGTTGTTCTCCAAGGCCAAAAGACTTGCTCATCTTGGAGTCGTTCAACCAGAAGATTTGGCGGAAATGGCAGCGTTCCTTGCATCTCATCGTGCCTGCAAAATTACTGGGCAAGCAATTTCAATTACTGGAGGAATTTCGGCAATTTAAGTCAGCCGGGTAGCTTAGTGAGGTGTTTTATTGTCACCTGGATATGATATGCGCAGGGTTCGATCACAAGCTGCGTGCTGATAATTCTTAGGCAATCTTAATGAACAATATGAACGAAGCGCGTACGCGCACCTCTCGAAACGATATTCTATCGGCGGCTGCCAGCATCATGCGACGGGTTGGCTACGCCGAAATGTCGCTGCGCGATTTGGCTGCAGAAGTAAACATGAAGGCAGGAAGCCTCTATTACCATTTTCCGGCAAAAGACTACATTGTAACCGAAGTGATGCGCATCGGAGTTGAGGTAATCGAAACAGCAGTGCGCGAAGAACTCGAGCGTTTCCCTGACGCAGCACCACAGGACCGGATCATGATAGCGGTAAGAGTCCACTTGGATGTAATGCTTAAGAAAAGTGACTTCGTTTCAAGTCATATCCGATGCTACCCGTTTGTTCCAACTCCAATCCGGGATAATCTTCGTGAAGTGCGTAGGAGCTACGACCAAATCTGGCTCGGCCTAGTACGTGACTATCTAGGCGAGACCGCAGGCTACGACGACGTTCGATATTTACGTCATGTTCTTGTAGGTGCGCTCAACGGGGCGCTTGAGTGGTTCAACCCTAACCATGATTCAGCCAGCGCTTTTGCGGCTCACATTGAAACGCTAATCCGCAGAACCCCTTGAGAGGAATGACTTTGGACTACCGATCATACCTGTTTGTCCCCGCAGACCAACCAACCAAACAAGAGCGTGCCATTTCTTCTTGTGCTGATGCACTTATCCTCGATCTCGAAGATTCGGTTGCACCCGAAAGCAAAGAATACGCACGAAAGCTCGTGGGGGATTTTGTTTCGGAGCAAGGCAACTCAGGCCCCGCGCTCTTGGTTAGGGTCAATGCTCTCAATACAGGATTGACTGAAGCCGATGTTGAAGCAATCGTGGCCGCTCGTCCTGCTGGGATAGTTTTACCCAAGTGCGAAAGCGTGGCCGACATCGACTGTCTAGCGCGGCTGATCGCCACCCATGGCGGCGGACAAATACCGATACTCGCGATCGCAACTGAAACAGTACGCGCAGTAAGAAATCTTATGAGATCAGATTGGTCTCACCCCTCGCTTGGAGGCTTGACTTGGGGTGCAGAAGATCTGCTGGCAGATATGGGCGCGCTCCAAAACAGGGGATCCGACAATGCTTATTTGTCGCCGTTTCGGATGGCGCGAGATCTCACGCTATATGCCGCGCTTGAGGCCGGAGTATACGCCGTGGACGCCGTCTTCACAAACTTCCATGACATCGAAAGTCTTGGTTCTGAGGCCAGAGGAGCAGCAGCACTTGGCTTTAGCGGCAAGATGGCTATTCACCCCACTCAAATTGAGCCAATTCACTCTGCTTTTGCTCCCGATGACAAGCAGATAGAATGGGCAAAAAATGTAAAAGCTGCGCTGACCGAGGCCGGCGGCGCTGTGACGAGCCTCGCTGGCGAAATGATTGATGCTCCACATTTGCGTCGCGCAGAACTTATCCTTTCTCGAACGTTACCTAAGGAACTTTGATAGCATTTAGTAGTTTGAGTTGCTCAAGAACATCTGAAAAAACCTATGCGTTCTGGCTTGATCTGGTAATGTTTCGGGGACACGCCACATTGGCAGCAGTAAGCCGGCCCGACAGTATTATTCATTAGACTGCAAGGTTATCCGCTTTTAAACGATGCATTTGAGCTCATTGCTACAGAGTCCATCAGCCCCGATCCTTCGGCGATTTTGTAGGCTAGTTGGAAAAATGTTTCACGTTCAGATCCGCTTAATGGTGAGAAGAGCTCATTTTGACGCTCTAGCGAGATGGCACGGATCTCATTTAATAAATCGCTGCCTGCATGCGTCGCATAGAGCAATTTCTCGCGACCATCGGCAGCGGTTGTTTCGTGCCTGACTAATCCACGTTTCTCCAGCAAAGTAACTGCACGACTTATGGTGTTTTGCGGGCGTGGGAAAATGCGCCTTACTTCCTTAGCGCGAATACCAGGAAACAAAACAATTGCAAAGAGTGTCGACCATGCGTGCACCGGCATGCGATAGGTTTGCTCGATAAAGCGATTGCTGACAGCATTGTTTCCAAGGACGATGTAGCTGATGACCATAAGATAGCGCAGGTCAGATGCGAAGACACGGGCGAGCATTTCGTTGGTATTTTTTTCCATATCCTCCTCATCGGATAATTTCAGGTTTATTGGCTTCACCTCGGTGCGTCAGTGATGAAATACTTCATGTATCTGTCTCCGAATGCATCGCGCAAGATAGCGATCAAGGCGGGCCCTCATGGGCATTGGATCAATGGGCCAGTTGCCGGCACTCTGACGGCGTATATGCGCCAAAACACCCTTAACAGTAGGGATAGCCGTTGGATCTTGCATCTTTTTTACTCAGTTTTGCTGCCCGACAGGTAATTGCAGTAGGCGTGCGCTGCCTGTTCTTAAAAATGGCAAAAATTATCTTGCCAGATAGATCCACATGGATCAATCTCAATGGGTGGAAAGAGGAGATATAGCATGATTGTTGTGGGCGTTGACGTTGGCGGAACCTTTACCGACCTAATTTTGGCTGACCTTGCGCAGCAGAATTTGACGATCCACAAGACCCCATCGACGCCTACCAATCCGGCAGATGGGGTTGTGACCGGGCTACACGCTCTTTGCGAGAAAGCTGGGGTGAGTATCGCACAAATAGACAGCCTGTTCCACGGAACGACCGTTGGTACGAACGCCATGCTGGAGCATAGTGGAGCTGTGACCGGCATGGTCACCAACGATGGTTTTCGTGATGTTTTACACATCGGGCGTCATCAGCGGCCACAACACTACTCCATAATGCAAGATCTTCCGTGGCAGAGCCGCCCACTCATTCAGCGTCGGCATCGGCACACTGTGGCCGGCAGGATCGACGCCCAAGGTAACGAGCTGGTGGCGCTAGACGAAGGTGCGGTTCGGGCGGTTGGGAAGCGTCTTGCAGATCAAGGCGTCGAATCCGTTCTGGTTGGCTTTCTATTCTCTTATGTGAACCCCGCTCATGAACTGCGTGCTGCGGATATTTTGCGTGAAGAGCTGCCGGATGTTTTTGTTACAACCTCTGCCGAGGTGGCGCCACAATTTCGGGAGTTTGAACGCTTCACGACCGCTGCCATGTCCGCTTTCATTGGCCCCAAGGTGCGACGCTACATCAGTGAGCTGCAGGCACGTTTAGGCGCTGAAGGGCTCAAAGGTGAGCTGCATGTGATGACGTCCAGTGGCGGTGTCGCAACACCGGGGATGATTGCACAGAAGCCGGCCTCAACCCTGCTTTCAGGTCTTGTCGCGGGTGTACGGGGTGGTGCCTGGGTTGGGCAGCATGCCGGAGCGGATCGGTTGATTACGCTCGATATTGGCGGCACGAGTGCGGACATTGGAATTGTGGTGGATGGTCGCCTAACAGATGCCGACGCCCGCAGTGCATCTATTGCGGGGTTCCCCGTTATGCTGCCGATGATCGACATTCACACGATTGGTGCCGGTGGTGGGTCAATTGCCTATCTCGACCGTGGCGGCGCATTCCGTGTTGGACCTGAAAGCGCAGGGGCTGTTCCGGGCCCCGCGGCTTACGGCAAGGGTGGAGATCTACCAACAGTGACAGACGCCAATCTCGTTCTTGGCCGCCTGGCACCAAAGAACTTCCTAGGCGGGGACATGTCCCTTGATGAGGAGGCGTCGCGTCGTGTCATTGGCGAGTTGGCCAACAAATTAGGCCGCAGCCCGGAAGAGACGGCTGAGGGTGCGCTGACGGTGCTAAACTCAAACATGGCCAACGCGATCCGGTCGCGCACGGTGCAGAAGGGCATTGACCCCCGTGACTTCACGCTCTCTGGCTTTGGTGGTGCTGGACCGCTTCATGCCGCAGAGGTGGCTGGGATGTTGGGCGTGCGGCGAGTGCTTATTCCGCCGCATCCCGGTATTACGTCGGCGATGGGCCTTCTGACTGCAGACCTCGAGTATCATGCGTTGAGAACTGCTTTTGCTGTCAAAGGGGCCATCGATCATCCCCGTCTGAGCCGTCTTTTTGAAAATATGGAGTCCGAGCTCGGAGGGATATTCGACCAGGATGGCGTGCCGGGTGAAAAGAGGCGGATGCTGCGTGAGGGAGAGTTACGCTATGTCGGCCAAGGTTACGAGTTGAAGGTCGATTTCCCGGACGGGGCGTTGAGCGAGGCCGCCCTCGAACAGGTTTGGTCCGCATTTCACGAACGCCATCGCGCTGAATACGGGCATGCTTTTGAAGGAGCCCCAATCGAAATCGTAACTGTTAAAGTGCGCGGGATTGGTGAGGTCGAAAAACTTGGCACGCCCCCGGATGCAACGACAAAAGGCATCGCCAAACCTGTGGGTCAAGGGCGATGTGTTTTCAGGGTCGATGATAAGCTGCAAAGCTTTGACACTCCTTACTTTGAGCGTGCGGCGTTGCCCATTGGGCAAACCTTGGAGGGGCCTGCAATCCTATTGCAGACCGACAGTACGACCGTAGTGCCGCCAGGCTGGAGCTTCGAGACAGACCGCTTCGGCAACGTCGTTATGAACCGAGCAAACCAGTGAGGAGAGAGCCAATGGAAACCCGCGTAGATCCGTTTTTGGCCGCCGTAATTCACGGTGCGTTGGAAAATATTGCTATCGAGATGGGCCACAAACTCATGCGAATGAGCTATTCAAGCATTATTCGCGAAAGCGAAGACTTTGGCGCAGCTTTGACCGATGCAACTGGACGTCAGCTCTGTGAGTGCACAATGTCCACGCCGCTCCAGTCGGGGCCGATCCCGGGATATATTGCCGGCATTCTTCGTGAACTCGACAAGCGTGGCGATACTGTAAATCCAGGCGATGTGTTGATGCATAACGATCCTTATGGAGGAGCATCGCATGGTCCTGATGTTGGTTTTGCGGTGCCTATTTTTCATCAGGACAAACTTGCCGGATTCTCGGTGACAACTGCACATCACCTCGACATTGGCGCACTCACACCCGGAAGTTGTGGGATCGTTGACGCAATCGATACCTATGCCGAAGGTCTGCAGTTCAAAGCTGTGCGCGTCTATGAGGCAGGCCGCAAGGTCGAACCCGTTTGGCAGATCCTGCGATCCAATATCCGGATTGCTGATCTGGTGGTGGGAGATATGGAAGCACAAGTGGCTGCCGCGCGTATCGGTGCAGACCGCTATTCTGCACTGCTCGATCAGTACGGATTGGATGTAGTCACCGCCGCTTACGAGGATCTTCTCGATTATTCCGAAAAGTTGATGCGCGACGCAATTTCGGCGATTCCCGACGGAGTGTACAATGCGCGCACCCATATCGATGGGTACCTCGACAGCGACGACCCGTCTCTGAAAGAACTGCCAATTGAAGTGACTCTGACCATCAAGGGTAGCGATATCCTGGTCGACCTGACTGGAACAGCGCCACAAACGCCGAACAAGCCAATCAACATGCCACTTGTGGGCACAGTTGATTGCGCTGTTTGGCTGACACTGCGCTCTATATTGCTCGATAGTGAAAAGTATGGGGCCATCCCGCAAAATAGCGGTTTGACCCGCCCTATCACCATCCATGCTCCGGTCGGATGCTTGGCCAATCCGATCTTTCCAGCACCTGTCATTGCACGCTTCTGCCCAGGTAACGCGGTAGCGGATACGGTTATGAAAGCGATTGCTCCGGCGGTTCCAGAACAGGTCAGTGCAGGAATTGGCAACCTGCGGGTAATGGCTTTTTCCGGGCAGTCTGCAAAAGGGCCATGGGTTCATATGGAAATCATGGAAGGCGCCTATGGCGGCCGCTTTGGCAAAGACGGGATGGATGCCGTTGACACCTTGTACGCCAACACGCGCAACAACCCGGTTGAAGATATTGAAAGCCATCTACCACTGCGCGTTCTGAATTATGAATTGCGTGAAAATGTGGCCGGCCCTGGCAAGTGGCGGGGTGGTATTGGATCCATCCGTTCGTTCGAGCTTCTCGAAGACGGGGCTGTCTCTGTCGAAGGCGACGGACAGCGGTTCAGGCCTTGGGGCTTTGCGGGAGGCACCGACGGTTCTCCCGCAAATGTCGATCTGTTGCGCTCCAACGGCGAAGTAGAAGCTTTGCCATCAAAAATTCCCTACCGGCCTCTCGGGAAGGGGGACCGTATCGTTGCTTATGGTCCATGTGGTGGCGGTTACGGTGATCCCTTCGAACGGGATCCGAAAAACGTGCTGGATGATGTTCTTGATGGACTGCTCAATGTCGAGGGTGCGCGCATGGAATATGGTGTGATCATCCTGAACGACAGTATCGATGTCGAAGCTACGCAAAAGTTGCGCGGCTCACATGCGGCTTAACGCGTCGCGTTGAGCCTGACCAAGAAACTAAAAACCAACCAACAAGGGAGACTGCATCATGACAACTACCTTCCGCAAACTCGGACTTCTTTCGACTTTATTGACGGCAACGGCTCTACCCGCTTTTGCACAGGACGACTCGGTTTCGCAGGCGCGTGCTAACATCGAAGCATATTCCGGGCTCCCGGATTTTGTGGCACCCGGCGAGGCCTTTGACGCACGGGCCTGCATGCAGGGCAAATCGATCATGACGATCCCTGCGTCCAGCTCCATTCCATTCGTCAAAACCATCGCAGATCATAAAGATGCTCTGGCAGAGTCATTGGGATTTGAACACTCGCAATGGGAAAATCAGGGCAGCCCGACCCAGTATATCCAAGGCATGGAATACGCTGGTAACAACAATTTCGACTTGGTTTCGCTGTTGGCTGGTGCCGATCCACGTTTCTTTGAGCCCCAGGTTCGCGCAGCACAACAAAAGGGTGTGCGGGTCGTTACATCGCATTTGACCGGGTTGGAGCTTGATGCACCCGCCGGCGTGGATGCCAACACAGCGATCGACTACAAACAAGCTGGACGGTTGATGGCCGACTGGACCATCGCGCAAACAGACGCGCAAACAAACGCATTGATCATCGTCTCAAATGAAGCGTTGTCGACTGACAGTCTAGTCGATGGCCTGACGGAGGCGTTTGAAAAATGCCCAGACTGCGTCTACGACGTTGTCAATGTTCCAATTGTTGATTGGGCCACACGTATTCAACCAACCGTGCAGGCGCAGCTTCAAGCCAATCCCAACATAAATTATGTGATCCCGATCTATGACAGCATGTCCACCTTCGTTACGCCTGCCATTATGATCGCCGGACGTGGCGACAGCGTCAAAGTGGCTACTTTCAATGGAACACCCTTCGCGCTCGACCTTATTCGCCAGGGGGGTGTTGAAATGAATATTGGCGAGAACCTGGATTGGATCGCGCATGCTATGCTCGATGCTGAGATGCGTCTTCTGTGCGATCTTGAGCCCATTGTTGACAGCAAAGTACCACTGCGAGTGTTTACTGCCGAGAACATCGAGGAAGTAGGAAACCCGGCTGAAGCCTCAATGGGATATGGTGACGCTTACGTTCAGGGTTATCGTGAACTGTGGATGCTTGACGAGTGATTAATGGTGTAACACCTAGGCTCAGGCTTCACGGCCTGAGCAAAAGCTTTGGTGGCGCGATAGCGTTAGACAGTGCAGATCTCACTGTTTTGCCAGGTGAAGTGCATGGCTTGCTGGGCTCTAACGGGTCTGGCAAGTCGACACTGATAAAAGTGCTGTCCGGTTATCACGTACCTGATGCGGGGTCTCTTGAAATCGATGGCAGCTCTGTTGCACTTCCTATTCCTCTCGGGCGGAGCGAGCTACATGGACTTGCCTTTGTCCATCAAAACCTCGGACTTTTACCCGAAGCAACGGTGCTGGAGAATCTGATTGCAGGAGATCATGAGCGGCTCAACCCTTGGTGGATAGGGTGGAGACGTGAAGCCGAACGCGCAGAGAAACTTTTCGCTGAACAACAGCTTGATATTTCACCTTGGCAGCAAGTTCAGGAGCTCTCACCGGTACAATGCGCTCAACTCGCCATTCTGCGCGCGGCTGACCGCATTCGTGAGCACAGATCCCACGGCTCGCCTGGGCTGTTGGTACTCGACGAACCAACCCCGTTTCTACCGTACGAGGACGTACGCGCCTTGTTTGCGATGATGCGTCGTCTGACGACAAACGGCGTTTCGATCATATTCATCAGCCATGACATAGACGAAATTCTGGAGGTGACAGATCGTTGCACCGTGTTGCGTGACGGTAAAGTTGTGGACACGTTTGAGACTGAGACGACCGCCCGCGGCGATCTCGTCGCGGCAATTGTTGGTCGTTCGCTGAGCGTCAAACGCCGGGCCCGTCCGATTGGTTTCGCTGCACCGGTGGCCCGCGTCAGTAAGCTTTCAGGTGATATTTTACGGAACATTGATTTATCGGTACAGCCGGGTGAGATATTGGGGCTGACCGGGCTGATAGGCTCTGGCTATGACGAAGTCCCTATGCTTCTGTCCGGAGCTCGCAGAGCCAGTAACGGCCAACTGGAGCTCGCAGGACAGGTTCAGCAGTTGAAGGACATAAATCCTGCAATCGCCATGGAGAGCCGGATTGCCTTCATTCCTGCCGACCGCCAAAAGGCCGGCATTGCCCCGGATTTGAGCTTAACCGAGAACGCTATGCTGCCAGAAGTAAGGGGGAGATTAGCTCTCAATCATAGCAGTCTACGCCAAGCGACCTTGCAAGTCATGCAAAGGTTTGCGGTCAAGGCATCATCGCCGGATCAGTCCGCCTCAGAACTTTCAGGCGGCAACCAACAAAAGCTCGTCCTAGGCAAGTGGCTGCAATTAAATCCACTGCTTTTGCTGCTGGACGAGCCTACGCAAGGGATCGACGTCGGCGCGCGCCAGGAAATTTACGACCGGCTTGAAGAGTTATGCGACGCTCAGGGAGCGGTAATTTGCGCGACTTCGGAATTTGAACAACTTGAGATCATCGCTCATCGTGTTTTGGTTTTTGAAAAAGGTCGCATCAAGGCTGAGCTAAAGGGAGACGAGGTGACAAAATCCGCCATTGCAGAAGCATGCTATCAAACGGAGGTCCGTCATGCGGTCGGGTAACATAACTTATCAGCTGGAACGGTTCGGTCTTGTGATTGTCTGGCTTGCGTTTATCGCCCTGTTTGGCGCGATGCGGCCCGACACGTTTTTGACTTGGTCAAACTTTTCCTCCATCTTTGGATCTGAGGCTGTTCTTGTCATTGTGACTTTGGGTTTAATCATCCCGCTGACAGCTGGAGATTTTGACCTCTCGATCGCCCAGGTTCTTACGCTTGTATCGATGAGTGTGGCAATATTGGACGCCAGAATGGGTCTGCCTTTGTTGGCCGTCCTGCCAATTGCATTGTTGATCGGCGTCGTAGTGGGTTTGATCAACGGTGCAATCACACTCTACTTTAGGGTGCATTCACTGATTGTAACCCTTGGGGTTGGTACATTCCTTCATGGCATCACGCTTTGGATCAGCAATTCGCAGACGATCTCGGGTGTATCCTTTGCTCTGATGGACTGGGTCATCATCCAGCGTGTGTTTGGCATCCCAATTGCCTTTTACTATGCGCTCGGGCTGGCGCTAATGATCTGGTATATGCTCAGCTACACAGCATTTGGCCAGCATCTTCTGTTCACAGGGAGGGGCCGCGAAGTCGGAAGGCTGACAGGGGTTTCCGTAAATAGAGTGCGTATGACCGCCTTTGTGATGTCTGGTTTGATGGGTGCAATCGCCGGCATTCTCTATACAGGCACAACCGGGTCAGCAAATCCCAGCTCCGGAACTGCTCTTCTTCTGCCAGCTTTTGCCGCAGCATTCCTAGGGGCAACCTGTATCAAGCCTGGCCGTTTTAATGCTTGGGGCTCAGTAATCGCAGTTTATTTCCTTGTCACCGGGATCAATGGACTGTCCGTAGTTGGTTTCCGTACCTTCGTTCAGGACCTGTTCTATGGCGGAGCTCTTGTGCTTGCTGTGATGTTGTCGCAGCTCGTGTCCGGAAGAAAGGAACGTGGACTATGACCAACATGCGCACCAATCAAAAAGATAGCCTATTGCATATAAATAGCGAACGTCTCTGGTCGCGACACATGGAGATGGCGAAAATCGGGACAATTGATGGGACTGGAAGTTGCCGACTGGCTTTATCGGACGAAGATAGCCGCGCTCGCAAGCTTTTTGCGGGGTGGTGTGAGACAGCCGGGCTGACGTTGAGTTCAGACCGCGCGGGAAACATGTTCGCTGTTCGAAAGGGCAGCAATGCAGCACAGCAAATTGTCGCTGCCGGGAGTCATCTAGACACGCAGCCACACGGTGGGCGATTTGATGGTATCTCTGGTGTGCTAGCCGCCCTGGAGGTTATCGAAACCCTCAATGATGCTGGGATCGTGACCGAAGCTCCGCTTGCCGTTGTTAATTGGACCAACGAAGAGGGCGTTCGTTTCGCCCCTGGCCTTCTTGGTTCAACCTGGTTTGCCGGAGCAATTTCAGACAATACCCTTGATGCGATACGTGCGCCCGATGGCGCGACTTTTAAAGAGGAAGTTACACGTAGTGGTTGGCGCGGGGCTCAGGAACGTGCTGATTTCCAGATGGATTCCTTTTTCGAACTTCACATTGAACAGGGTCCCATCCTAGAACGCGCTGGGGTTCCGGTAGGTGTTGTCACATCTGTACAAGGGCTTTGTTGGCTTGATGTGGCGATCACAGGCACTGATGCACATGCTGGAACGACGCCACTTGATGCGCGACAAGACGCGTTGCTGGCGGCTGCAGCGATGCTAGTCGACTTGAATGCCTTAGGTCAAAAAACAGGGCCGGATGCGCGTGTTAGTGTAGGTAGGCTGCGCTCAGCGACAGACGGGCCCAGCACTATTTCCGGTCACACCGAGTTAGTGATCGACATCCGTCACCCTGAGCAGAAAACGCTAAGCGAGCTCTCGTTGCGTTGCGCTGAGACGTGTCGAGAAGTGGCAGCTCGATACAACTGTGGGGTCGAAATTTCTCTACGTCTCGAAGTTCCCCCACGAGAGTTTGATGCCGATTGTGTTGCACACGTTGAGGCTGCTGCGCGAAAGCTTGATCTGTCTTATCTTCGGTTGCCAAGTGGCGCGTTACACGACGCCTCCAACATAGCGCCGCTGGCACCTACAGCTATGATTTTTGTCGCATGCAAAAATGGTGTAAGCCACAACGTGAACGAATACGCGTCACCTGAAGATCTTGCTGCTGGCTGTAATGTTCTGCTCCATTGTATGCTAGGCCGCGCGGGTATTGCTAAATCAAAGTTAGAAAGCAATCAGGCAGCCTAAGTTATAGAAACTCAAACATACCTCGTATGAGCTCCGGCCCATTAGAAAGTCAGGTTTTTTCCCAAAACCCGAGTTCAAGCGGTGGGATCCAGTCAAAATTTAACATAACGGCCCTTATGCGCCGCTTTTAGTGCGCCGGTAAGCTTTTCGACGCTCAACCAAAGTGTTCACGCAATTCCGCTATATGATCGCCGAGTTCTTCGGGGTAAGTTCCACGTAGCGCTCGCCAACCGTCATTCTTGCTCTCGTGTGAATGGTTGCGACAAGCCAACTTCGCTGACGGTAGGCGCCACCTCTGGCTTTTAGCCAACTTATTCATCCGAGGGGGATTGGCGGAGTCATGGTCTTAGTGACGTGATAAGCCACCTGGCCAGCCTGCTCTCTGAGTTCCCTTAGAGCGTGTCGCGTTTAATCGGTTTGGTATCCGGCGGCTTTGAAGAAGTTGTAGCATTCCTCGTGGGTGAACAGGTCGCAAACGTGACCAACAGCCTGCCATAGTTCTTCATATGTTCGCGCTGCCGCTTTTCTGATGAGCGTTTTGAGCTTCGAGAAGGCCATTTCGATGGGGTTCAGATCTGGGCTGTAGGGCGGCAGGAACAGAAACCACGCGCCGATGTCGCGCAAGGCTTTGGAGGCCGCCGGGCTTTTGTGGCTCGACAGGTTGTCGAGGATGACCACGTCGCCCTCGCGCAATGTGGGCACCAGCTGTGTTTCGACATAGAGGTCGAACATCTCGCCATTCATCGCGCCGTCGATCACCCAAGGCGCGTCCAGCCGGTCATGGCGCAGGGCACCGATGAATGTCTGGGTGCGCCAATGTCCGAACGGTGTGTGATCGACCAGGCGCTGCCCGCGCGGAGCCCAGCCGGTGGTCTTGGCCATGTTGGTCTTCACGGAAGTTTCGTCGATGAAGGCCAGTCTTTCCAGATGCCTGGCCATGAAGGGCTGGCGTTTCCCGATCCAGATACGGCGCAGGTCGGCCACGTCCTTGCGCTTCTGCTCAAGCGCTTGCAGGTCTTTTTTTGTGTGACAGCCCCAACCTGAGCAGCAGCCGGCCAATGGATGAGCGATGCACCTTCACCCCGTGCTCTGCGGCCAGTTCCGCGGTCAATTCGTCAATCGTTAGATCGGGCTGCGCCGCGATCCGGCGCTCCACCCAGCCCTTTACACCGGTCAGCTTGCCGCGCCCGGGATTGCCCTGCCGCTTCGGCGCAAGTGACCCGGTCTCGCGCTTGAGTCGCACCATGTCGTTGACGAACTTGATCGAAACGCACAGCCGCCGCGCCGCCTCAGTATGCGTGCTGCCCTCCTCGACAAGCCGCACGGCACGATCTCGCAACTCAACAGGATGCGGTTTTCCCATCTCTGACCCCCATATCTGCCTCCAAAAAATAGAATCACAAGATGATCGCCATGGGAATCCAGAATCTGATCAGGCGCGACACGCTCTAGCAGGCCGCTGAAAAAGTCTCCAAGCCGGAACGCTGTCCCTTCATGAGGGCTGTGTCGTGCGATCGTGCG
>JBLRWK010000024.1:6769-64422 GCA_047921295.1 Rhodobacterales bacterium | reverse complement strand
GTCTTGAAACCGCGCAGGCCCACCCTGCGCGGTTTTTTCTTGTGTGGGTGGGGGGTGGGTGGAGAACGTTAGTTGTTGCGCGTTAAGTCCTTTGAGGACGGTGGTCCCCAACGCACTTCTTCTTTTGTTTCGATAAGATACAAGGAAGGTGTCAATCAGTTTAACGAGTCGGGAATGTAAGGGGTTACTGGATGCTGGATGGGTTCGCTGCGTGGCTGACGGAGATCAACGGACGGGTCTCGTTCTTTCTCGTTCCGGTCGAACAAGCTGACGAAGGTTTCCCGTGGGCCGAGGCGATTTCTGCCGGTATTGCTACCATTGGATCCGCTGCCGTCGCCCTCCTCATACTGTGGCTTACCATGCGGGCTGAGCACAAGCGGCGGGAAGTCGATACGAAGAAGGTTGATGCCGCCATGGCGCTCGCCACATTTTCAAAAATTTCGCGCTACGCGAACATAATTTATGCAGTCAAGAACGCCATTGACGATGGGTTTGCCGCCGTCAACGAAATTGGACTGAGCGTGACAGATCCGTCTCAGATGGTCGGGGCAATTCCAGGAAAGTTTGTTGAACCGGAGCGCCTTAAAGCTACAGAGTACTCCTTTCTTTTCACAAAAAAGGACTTCAAGGTCGTGGGGCATATCGAAGATCTGGAATCTGGCGCCATCCATCTGATTAGCCTAGTTGAAGAATACGGCCGCCGCCATGCCGAGATGCAGAAGTGGCTGGACGACGCTCCTGGCGTGATACGGAGTTTTGACGGAATGGCAGCTGGTGACATGGTACCGGTGGAATTTAAAGGAAAACTGGATCATCGAATTGCGCATCTGAATGTTCTCCTCGGAGGGATTGTGGAGGTCACTGAAAACGAAAAACCGCGGCCTGTCGATGTGGTGAGAGGGTTCATTGATGCGGCTAGGGAAGCGCCATTCAAGGAATATTTCCCGAAACTGGAATACGGGAATTAATTTGCAAATCCCGCCGTCTTGGCAATTCTGCAATGCACCATTACTCACTCGGTATGCTTTGGATTAACTCGTCGTAGGTCAAGTCATCAATGATGATCTGCGAGACATACCTTAATAATGGCACAACCTGAGTTAAATGACGGCATTGCCCCTCAAACTACTCCTTTACCATTTACCAACGTACTTTCTCATTCCCCCCTCACCCGCCAAAACTCTCCCCCACCGACAAAGGCTCCGTCCGGATCAGACGGCTGTCCGACACGGCGGCCTGACGGTGCAGCATGGCGGCGCGGTAGTCAGGGTCCTTGATCATCGTCACGAAAGCGTCGATCGACGGGTATTCCGCGATAAAACAGATGTCCCACTGCTCGGCGGACGGGCCGATCAGCATGAACTCCATCGCACCGCGCCAAACGATGCGCCCGCCGACGCGCTCCAGCACGGGTGCGGCTCCCTGACCATAGGCGGCATAGGCTGCGGCCCCGCTGACCTCGCTGTCGTCGGGATAGCGGGCACGGGCGTGCAGGCGGACCAGATTGATCATGTGGATCGGTCCGGGCCGCGCGATGTTGCGGAAGGCGCGAAAGCCGTCACCGTCAAAGCCTGTGTGGGTCATATCTGCAACCTCTCCCCTGATCTGGCCTGTAGCTGACCAAGATGCGGGACGGGATGCAAGGGGCGCGGCTGGCCCGACAACGAAAAAGGGCCACCCTTTCGGGCAGCCCTGTAATCCTTGTGACGGGAGAAGAGTGTTACTCTTCCTCGTCCAGCGCCTCGACGGCCTTCTGCAGCTCGTCCTTGCTGACCTCTTTCTCTGTCACAGTTGCCTGCTCCAGAATGTGGTCGACAACCTTGTCCTCGAAGATCGGCGCGCGCAGTTGCTGCTGCATCTGGGCGTTCTGCTGGATGAACTCGAAGAACTGACGCTCCTGCCCCGGATACTGACGCGCCTGCGCCATCACCGCCTGGGTCATTTCTGCATCGGTCACTTCGATCTCGGCCTTGCGACCGGTTTCGGCCAGCAACAGGCCCAGACGCACGCGGCGCTCGGCCAGCGTCTTGTGCTCTTCCGTCGGTTCGATCTTGTCGTGGTTGTGGTCCTGAACCTCGGGGTGCTCCTCGTGCCACAGCTGGTGCGCGATCTGGCTTGCCTCGGCCTCGACAAGGCTTGGCGGCAGTTCGAATTTCACCAGACCGTCCAGCGCATCCAGAAGACCACGCTTGACGATGGCGCGGGCGGCGCCGGCATATTCGGCCTCCAGACGCTCGGAGATCTGGGTTTTCAGCGCAGCCAGATCCTCGGCACCGAATTTGGTCGCCAGCTCGTCATTGATCTCGGCAGCTTTGGGTTCTTTCACGGCCTTGACCGTGCAATCAAACACCGCTTCCTTGCCCGCCAGATGCGCCGCGCCGTATTCGTCGGGGAACTTGACCGTGACGGCCTTTTCCTCACCGGCTTTCACGCCGACCAGTTGCTCCTCGAAACCGGGGATGAACGAGTTCGATCCCAGAACCAGCGGATAATCCTCCGCCGAGCCACCCTCGAACGCCTCGCCGTCAACCTTGCCGAGGAAATCGATCACAACCTGATCGCCGTCCTTGGCTTTGGTGCCTTTCTTGCGGTCCGTGAAGTCCTGCACGGTTTCCGCCAGCGAGGCCAGCGCCTCGTCGACAGCCGCATCGTCGGCCTTGGCGACCAGACGCTCCAGCGACACTTGGCTCATATCAACTTCGGGGATCTCGGGCAGCGCTTCATAGGCCAGCTTGACTTTGACGTCCTGTCCCTCTTTCCACGTCTCGCCATCCACCATTGTGACTTGCGGCTGCAATGCGGGACGATCGCCGGTATCCTCGAAATGCTGGCTCATCGCGCCATCGACGGATTCCTGCATCGCTTCGCCCAGCACCTTGGGGCCGAACTGCTTTTTGAGCAGCGCCATCGGTACTTTACCCTTGCGAAAGCCCTTCATCTCGACTTCGGGCTGCGCCTCGGCCAGTTTCTCGTTGACCTTCGCGTCCAGCTCGGAGGCTGTCACGATGATCTCGTATTCACGCTTGAGGCCGTCTTTGAGGGTCTCGGTGACCTGCATTCTAATCGTCCTTTTCCATATCTCTGGTGCGGGTGGAGGGACTTGAACCCCCACGCCTTGCGGCGCCAGAACCTAAATCTGGTGCGTCTACCATTTCGCCACACCCGCGAAGACCAAACGCAACCAACCCCATCCGTGAATGGAGGTTGATCGCGATTTCGGCGTTGTCTAGCAAACCCTGAACGCGGATGCGAGAGGAAAAATAGCCCGTCGACAACGCCCTGTTCCACCCGCGCAGAAGCTTGCCAGCGATTATCTGCGGATCAACGGATAATGCCGTCCCGAACGGGCTTGAATAAGGGCAGGACATTTACCGATCCTTCATCTATCCTGTGCGAAAAAAAGATCGTGGAGCAGTGATGACAGGATCAACAGAACATAGCGGATGCAGTGCGGCGTCCGGGCGAGCAGCGACATCGCCTACGCACCCGGCAGCCCACAGCACAATCGGCAGGGCGGAGGCGTTTCTCGCCAATCCGCAAGGCCACCATCAGCCGTTCGCGCAAGATGCGAAGGCGGTCTTTCAACCCGCGCCCGCCTTACCCTCCCCTTCGCCGCGGCTTGGCCTTGTCGCCGGAACCACTGTTCTGACCGCAGATGGTATCATCCCCGTCGAAATGCTGTGCCCCGGCGACAGGATCGTGACGCGCAATACAGGGCTGGTGCGGCTGAGCCGCCTCAGCTTCAGCCAATATGACGGGGACTTCATCGCGATCACAGCGCGCGCCCTTACCGAGACACGGCCCGAAACGGACACAATTGTCCCCGCAGCCCAAACCGTACTGCTGCGCGGGGCTTGCGCGCAAGCCGTTACCGGCCAATCCACCGGTCTGGCTCCTGCGGGGCAGTTGCTCGGTATGCCGGGGGTCACCCTACATCAGGACTATCAGATGACGCTTGTGCAACTGGTGTTCGACACGCCGCAGCTTGTCTATGCCGACGGGCTGGAAACGCTATGTCTTGCGGATGCGGGTGACAGGCTCGCGGCCTGACAGATCACACGCCGAGATCGGCAAAGACGCCAGGCAAGAGATCGGGCAGATCCTCCGCGATCAATCCCGGCCCGAAACGGCGCGCCGCAAGACCGTGCAGACAGATCGCCATATTGGCCGCCAATGGTGGCTTCATCCCGCGCGCCAGCAGCCCTGCGATGATTCCCGCCAGAACATCCCCCGTCCCCGCCGTCGCCAGCCATGCCAATGCGCCATCCGGTGTTGGCTTGTGCACCCAGCACCGCCCGTCCGCCTCCGCCACGATGGTATCTGGGCCTTTCAGCAGGATCGTGCAACCGGCCTGCCGCGCGGCGGCGCGCGCGGCCTGAACACGCAGGGCAAACCGCTCCGGCGCGGTGTCGGTCTTCTGCCCGCGCATCTGAGCGGCCAGATCAGGGAAAATCCGCGCGAATTCGCCGTCATGCGGTGTCAGAATGCAGGCAGGATGCAGCATTGCCTGCAACCGTTCGTCACGCCCCACCAAGCTCAGCGCATCGGCGTCAAGCACCGTGGCCCGCGTCCCTGCGAGAACCGCCGCCACCAGTCCCGACTCGCGCGTCTCCATTCCCAGCCCCGGCCCGACGCAGATAGCATTCAGCCTGTGATCCTCTATCATCGCTGTCAGTGCAGCGGCGTCAGTGACAGGGCGCATCATAACAGCGGTGATCTGGCAGGCCACTTCGACCGCAGCCTCCTCCGGCACGGCCAGCGTCACCAGCCCTGCCCCCGCGCGCAAAGCCGCCCGTGCCGCCAGACGCGCAGCCCCCGTGCGTCCCGCCCCTCCCGATAGAACCACCGCATGGCCATGGGTATATTTATGACCGGACGGTTCCTTGCGCAGCAGATCGCGCAACACGGGCGTCATGACAAAATCACGTGGCTCACGAGACATGGGGCTCTCCGATCTTCAAAATGGCACGACCAGTCGTAATCCGAACAATCATAATCCTATCGGCACGACACAGGTTGTCACGCCTTGCGCGTCCAGCGTGGCATGTACGGGCTTGGCTGCATGAAAAGTGACCACGAGATCGGCAGGAAAGGGTCTTTCGCCAAGCCTGCGGCCCGTGTCGCAATCATATCCGGTCGGCATATCGACGCTGACGCACCGCAGGTCCTGCCCCGTCCCGCGCGTCACCGCACTATCATGGGCCTGCCACCACGCAGCCAAGATGTCATCGGTGCTCCGGCTTTGCCCGATCCCCAGCAAGCCATCAACCACCAGCAGAGGGCGCTCCGCATCAGCCAAAGCCATCGCTTGCGGCAACTGGTCCATCGGCGCGATCTCTCCCCCGAAGGCCAGCCAATCGCGCGCGGCGCTGCCCGCATCGCCCGTTTCCGCCGGTAGATGGGAAGCGAAAACACCAACGTTCCAGCCACGCTGCCAGAGCAGACGCGCGATCACGTAGCCGTCGCCGCCGTTGTTGCCCGGACCGCACAGGATCAGCGCCGTGCCAGCGGCCGCCTCAGCATCCGGCCAATGCCGGAAAACCGCCTTCACAACCTCGTCGCCAGCACGCTCCATCAGCGCACGTCCCGTGACCCGCCCCGAGGCCATCGCCTCTGCTTCCAAGGCGCGCATTTGGGCTTCCGTCACAACTTCCATAGGCTCTCCCGGATGATCCGTTCTTTTTTAGATTACTTTTTAGGCATCGCGGCTATTTTTTAACCACCATATCCGATTTGCTTCGCGGCACTTCGCATTGCTGACCAAGTCCGATTGTAGCCATTTATCAGAAATGGTCTGTCCCCAAAGGAGCAAAAGGCGAGGAGACCCGGATGAAAAAGATTGAAGCTATCATCAAGCCGTTCAAGCTTGATGAGGTCAAGGAAGCTCTTCAGGACGCAGGCGTGCAGGGTCTTTCGGTGATCGAGGTCAAAGGCTTTGGCCGGCAAAAAGGCCATACAGAGCTGTATCGCGGCGCGGAATACGTCGTGGACTTCCTGCCCAAGGTCAAGATCGAGGTCGTGCTGGACGACGATCTGGTCGATGCCGCCATCGAGGCAATCATCGACGCGGCCAAAACCGACAAGATCGGTGACGGAAAGATTTTCGTCAGCCCCGTCGAACAGGCCATCCGCATTCGTACCGGTGAATCCGGCTCGGACGCGCTTTAATTTTCCAACAAACTGAAAGGGAATAGGGAATGAGCAAGGACGCACTTCTCAAACTGATCAAGGATGAGGACATCGAATATGTCGACATCCGCTTCACTGACCCGCGGGGCAAGCTGCAGCACGTCACGGTCGTCGCCGACCTCGTAGACGAGGATTTCCTCGACGAGGGCTTCATGTTCGACGGCTCGTCGGTGTCCGGCTGGAAATCGATCGAAGCCTCCGACATGAAACTGATGCCCGATACGGACAGCGTCTATATCGATCCCTTCTATGCCGAAAAAACGATCTGTGTGCATTGCTCCGTGGTCGAGCCCGACACCGGCGAATCCTACGACCGTGACCCGCGCGGCACCGCCGAGAAGGCCGAGGCCTATCTCAAGTCCAGCGGCATTGGCGACACGGCCTACTTTGGCCCGGAAGCTGAATTCTTCATCTTTGACGATGTCCGCTATTCCGTGTCACCGAACAAGGTCTCCTTCCAGGTCGATGCCGATCACGCCGCATGGAACACCGATACCGAGTTCGAGATGGGCAACCAAGGCCACCGTCCCGGCTACAAGGGCGGCTATTTCCCGGTGAACCCGGCCGATGACGGTCAGGATATCCGTTCGGAAATGCTCTCCACCATGAAGCGCATGGGCATGAAGGTCGACAAGCACCACCACGAGGTTGCCACATCGCAGCACGAGCTCGGCCTGATTTTTGGCTCGCTGACCGAGCAGGCCGACAACATCCAGAAATACAAATATGTCATCCACAACGTGGCGCTGGCCTATGGCCGTTCGGCAACTTTCATGCCGAAGCCGATCAAGGGTGACAACGGGTCCGGCATGCATGTGAACATGTCGATCTGGAAAGACGGCAAGCCGCTGTTCGCAGGCGACAAATACGCCGACCTGAGCCAGGAGGCGCTGTATTTCATCGGTGGCATCCTGAAGCACGCCAAGTCGCTTAACGCCTTCACCAACCCGACCACCAACAGCTACAAGCGTCTGGTGCCGGGCTACGAGGCCCCCGTTCTGCGCGCGTATTCGGCGCGCAACCGCTCGGGTTGTGTGCGTATTCCGTGGACAGAAAGCCCCAAGGCAAAGCGCGTCGAGGCCCGTTTCCCCGATCCGGCAGCAAACCCCTATCTGGCGTTCTCGGCCCTGCTGATGGCTGGCCTTGACGGGATCAAGAACAAGATCGATCCGGGCGAAGCCATGGACAAGAACCTCTATGACCTGCCCGCAGAAGAGCTGGCCGGCATCCCCACCGTCTGCGGATCGCTCCGCGAGGCGCTGGAAGAGCTTCAGTCCGACATGGATTACCTGCTGGCAGGCGACGTGTTCACGAAAGACCAGATCATGGCCTATATCGGCCTGAAAATGGAGGAGGTCGAAGAGTATGACATGACCCCCCACCCGGTCGAGTTCAAGAACTACTACAGCTGCTGAGCTTGCCGCCGCCGAGTCGCGGCAAAACGGTACATAACACAAAAAGGGCGCCTTTCAGGGCGCCCTTTTCCGTTTTTGGCTTAATTGTGACAGCTAAAGCGGTGAAAACCCGACTTTTTCTTGCCTTGCCTCAGGCTGAACGGATTTAGAACAAAAAATGCCCCATTTCATGAACGATATATGAGCCTCACGTGTAACCATGCGGAGGCTGCCATGCGCTTGGACAATACCCGGTGTACTGCCGGTCTGGTGTTCCTTGGGACCAGATCGCTCGACCTACCCTTTCTTGCTTCGCGGCTGGAACGGGTTTTGGGCGCGCGCGGTTTTGAAACCGGCGTCTCACAAATGGTATCCGATGATCATCTCCGGATGGGTCTGGGTACGTTCGAGCTGCATCTGAACGCGATCGACACCAGCCACCAGAACGTCCAGCCAGGTGGGATGCAAACGCTTGATATGGCCCTGAACGATGGTCGCCAGCCCGAGAACGAGGGCGAGCTGACGGTTTCAGATGCCACGCTCACCTTGACCATCACCATCGTGAAACGCCCGTCGGAGCTTCCCAGCCTGCGCGACGCCGAGCGCTCGACCGTGACCGCGCATTCCGCGCTTGCCCTGTCCACCCTGGAACTGGCGCAGGTGCTCGACCCCGATTTTGTTCAATGGTTGCAGCCCGATATGATGCTTCAGACATCCTCTTTCCTGTCCGTCCTCGAAAAGGTCACGCCGCGCCGCGTGACCGCTGCGGACCGCGCCCGCAACGCCGAGGCCGAGCGCCGCAAGCGGCCGTCGCCGGTCTTGCCCTTCCCGCAGGAGCAGACCAACCGCGTCTCGCGCCTCTTTCCCGATATCGACATTACCTGCGAGCGCCTTGAAAGCCATGCCGTGGCCGAAACCGCACCAGCCGCGCCAGAAATTTCGGATGAGAAGTCCCGGTTGTCCTATTTGCGCTCGGTCTTCAGCCGCGAAGATGCGGTGGAGGCTCAGGTTTCACCTTCCATGGACACAGCCCTGCCCGCCGAGCCGAGCATTCCGTCGCGTCTGACGACATGGGTCGTCTCTTTCGGGGTCGCGCTGATTTCGATGCCTGTCGGTCTGGCCCTGATCGTCTACAACCTGCTGCGTGGCGAAGATCTACGTCTTGCCCTGACTGCGCTGGCGCTGACCGGACTGTTCAGCGGCCTTGCGGCAATCGGCGCGATTGATCAGGCCGTTACGGCAATCTCGGGCCAGCCCGTCGTCAGCCAACTGCTGTCCTATCTGCCCTTCTGAGACATCTGCCGCCAGTGCGGCCTCCCCGTTCCGCATCACAGTTTCGACAAGCGCCCCCGCTGACAAACAGGGGCGCTTGTTCCGTTTTAGCCAAGCCGTTACACTCGACAGAACGTCTAAATGAGGAAATTTGAATGAAAATCGCACATATCCGCATGGTTTTGGGCTCGTTCTGCGTCAGTATGATGCTCGGCACGCCAGTCATGGCCGCGCAATGCGGCGACACGGCAGCAGGGTTTGAAGCGTGGAAGCGGGATTTCGCCACTATAGCCGCACAGTCCGGCATCCAGCAGCCCGGACTGAACGCATTGGCCGGTACCAGCTACGCCACCCGCACCATCGCAGCAGATCGCAACCAGCGCAGCTTCGGCTACACGTTGGAGCGGTTCATGGAAGTGCGCGGGGCGCCCACCATCGTGGCACAGGGAAAACGGCGTAAAGCCCAGAACCCCGAGTTCTATCAGGCGCTGGAGCGTCAATACGGTGTGCCTGCCGGGGTCATCATCGCGATCCACGGCATGGAAACCGCTTTCGGCAATTTCATGGGAGACAGCAATGTTGTCTCGGCCATCGCCACGCTGGCCTATGATTGCCGCCGCTCCACCTTCTTCTCCGAACATGCGCTTGCGGCCCTGCATCTGGTTGATCGCGGCACCATCACCGCGCAGACCGTCGGGGCAAAACACGGTGAGTTGGGCCATACCCAGTTCTTGCCCGGCAATGTGGTCAGATACGCGGTGGACGCCAATGGCGACGGGCGCATCGACATGAACAACATCACCGATGCCCTTGCATCCACAGCGAATTTTCTGCGTCAGAAAGGCTGGCAACCCGGACAGGGCTATCAGGAAGGCCAGCCGAATTTCCGCGTGATTCAGGAATGGAACGCCGCAGGCGTCTATCAGCGGGCCATTGCGATCATGGCGCGACAGATCGACAGCTGATCCGGTAGCAGATCAAGCCGCGGGCCAGAGCCTACGCACTGTCTCGCGGTCCAGAACGCTGGTATGAATGCCGAACACTACAGCGCCTGTTGCGGGTAACCGCAGCAGGCTCTGGCGTTCGGTTCTCAGGTAAAAGGCCTGCGCCGCGTCGTGCTGGTCACGCGGGTCCGCCTCCCGCCGAGGGTGATGCAACACCGGATCTTCGTACCATAACGCATTGAACCGCCACAGCGGCCGCCCCACCCTGATCCCGTCAAACAGTCGCTGCACCCGACGCGCCATCAGGTCATCATAGCTGTCCACCGGAATATGGATGCCGATCAGGGGCCGGCGGAACTTTTCCGACAATGTCCAGCTTGCGGGAAAGCACAGCACCGCCGCAGTCAGCACATGCTCCTGCCCCCGCTTTTCCATCAGGCAAAGATCCTGTTGCACCAGATGGCCCAAGGTGCCCATCGGATCGGCGCGGTCCAACGCCACCGTCACACCGTCAGGCCGCCGCACATGATCCACGGCAACCGTATAATCCGTGCGCGCATCCAGAGCCTGCAACACCTGCGCCAGCAACTCCTCCGCCGCAGGGCGCGCGGCAGCCTCCATCGCCACGACCGCACCGCGTTTGTGCGCCAGCAGGTTTGCCCGCTCCGCCATCTGTGCGGCAAAGGCATCATCGACCATGATCCAGTCTGCGGGGTCCATCGGTGCAATCCCGGGCAAGGTGGTGGGCTGCGTAGGATCATAGGGAAGCGTTGTTTGAAGAATAACCGTCATCCGCGCAATCTGCGCCAAACCGCATAAGCTGTGCAAGCCGCAACCCGCCCTGCCTGCGATGCTCACCTTGGCGTGAGAGGTCTGACACATGGGTTGCGCCGGACCAAGCCTGCGCCCAGTCTTGGGCGGTAGAGACAGGACCCCCAATGCCCAGCAAACGCATCACTTTCACCGGCCATGACGGAAGCCAGTTGGCCGCCCGACTGGACATGCCCGAAGGTCCTCATCTGGCCACCGCCCTTTTCGCGCATTGCTTCACCTGTTCAAAGGATATCGCCGCCGCCCGCCGGATCGCACAAAGGCTCGCGACGATGGGGCTGGCGGTGCTGCGTTTCGACTTTACAGGGCTTGGCCATTCCGAGGGCGAGTTTGCCAATACGGGGTTTTCCTCGAATGTTGCCGATATCCGCGCGGCGCTGGACTATCTGTCCGACAAGGCCATGCCGGCAAGCCTGCTGATCGGGCATTCACTGGGTGGCGCTGCAATCCTCAAGGTGGCGCCAGACATCAAAAGCGTCAAGGCGGTAGCCACCCTTGGCACACCGTTCGACCCGGACCATGTCACCCATAACTTTGGCGACTCGCTGGCGCAGATCCGCAAGAATGGGGCTGCCGAGGTTGATCTGGGCGGGCGTCCTTTCCGGATCACGCAGGTTTTTCTCGACGATGTGGAAGGCGCCTCAATCAAATCCGAACTGGGCCGGTTGCGCGCCGCGTTGCTGGTCCTGCATGCACCACGAGACGCCGTTGTGGGCATCGACAATGCCACGCGCATCTTCACCGCCGCGCGCCATCCTAAAAGCTTCGTCACCCTTGATGACGCCGATCATCTGATCAGCCGCGCTTCGGATGCGGACTATGCTGCGGACATCATCGCGACATGGGCCAAGCGCTATCTGGACTTGCGCCCCCCCGCCCCGCCGCCCGGCGTGCCCGAAGGCATCGTGCGCGTGTCCGAGGCCGATCCCGCCGGTTTCCTGCAGGATGTCAACGCAGGCCCGCATCACCATGCCAAGGCCGACGAGCCGCAAGCCTATGGCGGCACCAACCGTGGCATGTCACCCTACGGGTTCATCGCCGCAGGTCTGGGGGCTTGTACCTCCATGACGATCCGGATGTATGCGCGCCGCAAGGGGTGGAAGCTGGCGCATGTCCGCGTGGAGATCAGCCATGACAAGATGCACGCACAAGACGCGCAGGCCGGTTCAGGCGACAAGATCGACAGGTTCCAGCGCGATATCTATCTTGAGGGTGCGCTGACGCAGGAGCAACGCGAACGGTTGCTGGAGATTGCCGATAAATGCCCTGTCCACCGCACCTTGGAACGCACTAGCACCATCCTCACCAAACTCGTCACCTGACGGCGCTTGCGATGGCTGGCCCGTGCGGTTCGACAACGGATCAGCTCTGCTGGTGATGCGCGGCCCATGCGCTCTCGATCTGGGCGCAGAGTTCCATCGGATCGAAAGGCTTCGTGATCACGGACAACGCACCTTTCTCAAGCATGTTGTTCGAGAAATTCTCTTCGGCCTTCGCGGTGACGAAAATTGCGGGGATGTTCTCGAAGCCGGGCAATTGCCGCAGCGCTGTCCATGTTTCCAGACCGTCAAGATCAGGCATCATGAAATCAAGCAGGAACAATTGCGGGTTGGTGGATGCCGCCTGCTCCACGGCTTCCCGTCCCGACGCGAACTGGTCCACATGATAGCCGCCGACCATTTCCAGCGTGATCTTGATGATCATCCGGATATCCTCTGCATCGTCGACATGCATTATGTTCTGAAGCTTTTCCATTTCGGTCACCTATGCGGCCCGAACCAGCGGGTAAGTAAACTGACACTCCAAACCTGCTTGATCGGGTAAGACGGCCACCCTTTATCAGATTGCCCTCAAGATCAACCCATCAAACCTGAATGCACAACCTACGTTTAAGCCAGCTTCGCGGGCGCGCCCAGCCATGACGCCAAGTCACCGTCACGCCGTCTTCAGTTTGAGGTTCTGGGCAGCCGCTTCATCCGTGCGGCTTGCCGCAACCGAGATCACATCAAGCTCGATAAAAAAGGTTGCGCCCTGTCCCAGCTTGCTTTCGTAGTCAATATTACCGTCATGCCGCTCAATGATCTTCTTGGAGATGCTCATTCCCAGCCCGGTGCCACCGACGCGACGCTGATCGGAGGAATCGACCTGACTGAACCGGCCAAACACACGTTCCTTGGCATTCTCTGGAATCCCGACGCCGGTATCCTTCACGAGAATCCGGACTTTGTCGCCTGTCAGCCCTACCGAGATATCCACCATCCCGCCCTTGTGGGAGAACTTCGATGCGTTGGAAATAAGGTTCGCCATCACCTGTGACAGACGGTCGGCATCGCCGTTTACATATATCTCCTCCTCCCACTCATGCACGTGCAGGGTGACACCCATCTGTTCAGCGTAACTTTCGCTGAGGTTCACGGAATCGGTGATCAGATCACGCACGTTGAGCACATTGAACCGGAAGGCCAGTTCGCCCGCCTCGATTTTCTGCAAGTCCAGCAGATCGTTGATCAGGTCGGCCAACCGCTTGCTGTTCTTGCCTGCAACAGTCAGCACAGGCTTCATCTGCTCGGGCAACGGCCCCATGACACCGCTGTTGATCAGGTCGAGCGTGCCCTTGATCGAGGTCAGGGGGGTCCTGAGTTCGTGACTCACCGTTGAGAGAAACTGCGACTTGATCTCAAGCGCGGCCTTGGTTTTGCGGTGCTCCTCGGTGATCTCCTCGATCTGCGCCAGACCGCGACGGTACAGCCGCATAAACACGAAAGAGCAGTCCACGATGAAATACATCACGAAGGCGACCGTAAAGAATTGCAGCCATATCTCCGAATCAAGCGGCGGGCGCTCGCGCCAGATGTCCCATGTCGCAATGAAAAAGAAGGTCGCGCCATAGATGCACAGCCGCAGGAACAGCGCGGGAAGGACCTGGTGATTGTTTACCGCCGCGAACAGCGAGGCCGCGAACAGGAAAAACAGCGGCGTGAAATGCCCGCCCGAAGGCTGCTGCAGCGTGATCATGATCACCGCAAGACTAAGCGCCGCGGCGCTGGCGATCGTGTTGACCACAAGCCAGCGCATGAACCAGCGGCCCTTGGCGGGGCTGAGATCGTGCCACTCCTTGACACGGCGGCTGAAAACCATGTCCATCACTTCGGTGAACAGGATGGCCGCGTAGCAATATCCGGAAATAAGGGGATCAAAATAGAAACCGGCAAGCACCAGCGTTGCGATGAAAATTCCCTGACGCTGCCAGATGAGGTTGTCACCGACGTTCACGAAATCCTTCAGCTGCCGGCGCAGCCGTTCCATCGAGACTGGATCGTCCTCGACATGGAATAATTCCCTGACAAGCGCCATTTTCAAACGGATCTCCATGAAACCAATCTGTCACATCAGACAGCTAGGTTACCCGCCACTACATTTCATCCTTTCGTAGCTAATCCCGGAATATGACGATAAGAGGGCTAAGGAATGTCAATCTTAGATTGCTTTTCAATACCAACGGTGTAGGCGACGAAAAATTGTGTAATTTTTAAGCCGACAATCTCCGAGCGATATCTGACCTGCCCGGCACGCGAAAACTCTGCGTTAATTCACATATTTCGCGGCTGTGAACAGGATAGCCTGATTGTTTGTGTCATCAATGACAAACTTCGGCCCTACCGGCACCGCGCTTAGATTAAGGCGGCGCAGCCAGCGCGACCAGATCGCCGGAACGATCCCGATCACATGGGTCGCCCCGTGATCGCGGGCGGTCTGCGTGAGCCGCTCGACCAGCGCGGCCTGCACCGCAAGCCTCCGATGCGCCGGAACATCGTTGGAGACGAACACGCGAGAGGCCTCCCAGATACGAGCATTGACCGGCGCCTCTATAAACAGAACGCTTGCCGGAATGCTTTCCAGCATGCCTTTCTGCGCGTCACGCAGCATATAGGAATACATGCCGCAGCGCGCGGTTGTTGGGGTTAGCCGGATACCTGCGAGGATCTCGCCGAACTCATGCACCACGATCCACCGGCTGAGCGGCGTATCATACTGGTCAAATTCCATTCCCTCCGCCTCCGGCAGGCTCCAATGAAGGCGGTCAATGAAGATCGCCTTGCGAGCCTTGAGCAGGCTTACAAAAAGATCGCCATATTGGTGCATATTCGAGAATGACAATGTGGTGGACTTGATCTGCCCTTTGCCCAGAGTCGCACTTTGCGGGATCTGAGGCTTGACAGCAGGCAGATCACGCATAATTCGACGCACCCTTGGTCGTGCGACATCACTTTGCTCCACCTTAACGGGTGCCAGTTCGGGAAAGATATTGCTGGCTGGCAACACGCCTGCGGCTTCTCGACTATGTTTCATTGTCTGCTCATGGTGATTTTCCACCAATAGATGAGAATTCGCACCCAGCGTCCAGACTAAAGTCACCAATTAGGACTTTTTTTGCCTTATTTTATCCACATTTGAAAGTTTGCAACATAAAGAGCATCATTCTGGTCGGCATATATCCGCTTGGATCACATCTTTTGATTGTGCAAGCGCCATACAGGCATGGTCTTCCACCGAGCGGCGCATCGCATTTCGCATCAAGAACAAGCGTTTGACCGCGCCGCACATTTGCCTGAACTTTAACCGGCGGTTAAGGCAAAGCCTCAAAACCAGTCCTCTGCTGCGGGAAACATCACCACCCCAGCCCCAGAGCAAAAAAAAAGCGCAACCGAAGTTGCGCTCTCGTTTTTGGTCGCTGGTAGATTTATCAGCCGCGCGCGCGCCCGATCAGTTTCCACAGAGCAGGCAGGATCGCTGCGGCCAGCGCCAGTTTCAGCGCGTCACCGATCAGGAACGGCGTCAGGCCCCACTGCAGGATCGGCTTGTCCCAACCGTAAAGCATACCCAGCCAGATCAGGCCCGGCACGTAGATGATGACATTGCCTGCCAGCATCGCCAGCGCCATCTTGCCACCCGAACGGTCCCAACCCGCGCGCGCGAACCAGCCCAGAGCAACCGTCGCCATGACATACCCCAGAAGATAGCCGCCGGTGCCGCCCATCATATAGGTGATGCCGTTGAGATCGGCGGAGGAGCTTTGAAACACGTCAAAACCGAGCGCACCGATGATCATCCAGCCCATCATCGTGACGAGACCCAGCCGCGCGCCATAGGCGGCACCGATTGTCAGCACGGCGAATGTGCCCATGCTCATCATGACGGGCGATCCGGGGACCGGCACCTTGATTTTCGCGGCAATCGCCAAAACCATGATACCCAGAACCACCAATGCGGCTTGTTTGATCAACAGTTGCGTGCCGTCGCGCGGAGCAACCGCCTCAACCAGAACCTTGTTCGTCAGAGCTAGCGCCATCGGCGAGCCTCCTGTTCAGTGTTAATATCGCTTCTGTTTCTGCCCTAGCGCCCGCGCCATCGCAAGACCCCGTGACACTTTCATTGCGGTCCTCCCACTTGATCCGTCCCCTCAATGCGGGTGTAGACAGAGCGCATCACATAGTCCTTGCGCGGCCCCGTCACGCGCCATTGCACCTGCCAAACAGGCCAGCCGGTGAAATCATACTGCACTTCATATGCGTCAGGATCGCACCAATGCGCGGCCTGCGCCGTGCCCCCTTGCGGATCGAAACGGTGGAAATCACGCCCGTCCGCGAAATAGACCGCCACAGTAGCGCCCTCCTGTTTCCACAGATAGCGCCGTTCGGCCTGAAACGCGCCCTGCCCCTGCAACATCAGACGCCCCTGCTCCACCAGTTCCAGACCGTCCTCGCCAAGCGGGGTGAACATGGCGGTTCCGGTGAATGTCGCATCCGGCCCGCGGGCGTCATCGATCTGCCGCGCCAGACGCCAGCGCCCCTCGAAATCCCCTAAGGTCAACATCGCCTGCCCTCCGCACTTGCCGCCAAGTCTAGCCCCCGTTAAAGACAGCGCCAACCGCTGCCAACCAAGGATATCCCATGATCCCCCGTTATTCCCGCCCCGAGATGGTCGCGATCTGGTCGCCCGAGACGAAATTCCGCATCTGGTTCGAGATCGAGGCCCATGCCTGCGATGCGATGGCCGATCTGGGCGTGATCCCGCGCGAGAATGCCGAAGCGGTGTGGAAAGCGAAAGACGTCGAGTTCGACGTCGCGCGGATCGACGAGATCGAGGCCGTCACCAAACATGACGTGATCGCCTTTCTTACCCATCTGGCCGAACATGTCGGCTCGGAAGCCGCGCGTTTCGTGCATCAGGGCATGACCTCGTCGGATGTGCTGGATACCTGCCTCAATGTGCAACTGACCCGCGCCGCCGATCTGCTGATCGCCGATCTCGAGGCATTGCTGGCCGCGTTGAAGCGCCGCGCCTACGAGCATAAAGACACCATCCGCATCGGGCGCAGCCACGGCATTCACGCCGAACCCACGACAATGGGGCTAACCTTCGCACGGTTCTATGCCGAGATGGACCGCAACCTGCGCCGCCTGCGGACCGCGCGCGAGGAAATCGCAACCGGCGCGATCAGTGGCGCGGTCGGCACATTCGCCAATATCGATCCCCGCGTCGAGGAACATGTCTGCGCGCAACTGGGCCTGAGCCCCGAGCCGATCAGCACGCAGGTGATTCCCCGCGACCGTCACGCCGCCTTTTTCGCCACTTTGGGCGTGATCGGCTCCAGCATCGAAAATATCGCCATCGAGATACGGCACATGCAGCGCACAGAAGTGCTCGAGGCTGAAGAATTTTTCAGCAAAGGGCAAAAAGGCTCCAGCGCGATGCCGCACAAGCGCAACCCGGTGCTGAGCGAAAACCTGACAGGGCTTGCCCGTCTGGTGCGGATGGCCGTGGTGCCTGCGCTCGAGAATGTCGCGCAATGGCATGAGCGCGATATCTCGCATTCCTCGGTGGAGCGGATGATCGGGCCGGATACGACGATCACGCTGGATTTCGCCTTGGCGCGCCTGACAGGGCTTGTCGACAAGCTCGTGATCTATCCTGACAACATGCTGGCCAACATGAACAAATTCCGCGGGCTGGTGATGTCGCAGCGGGTGTTGCTGGCACTGACCCAAGCGGGTGTTAGCCGCGAGGACAGCTATACATTGGTGCAGCGCAACGCGATGAAGGTCTGGGAAAAGGGTGCGGATTTCAAAACCGAACTGCTGGCCGATGCGGATGTGCTGGCCGCTCTGACGCCCTCCGAGATCGAGGAGAAGTTCGATCTGGGCTACCACACCAAGCATGTGGACACGATCTTTGCCCGCGTCTTTGGAACAAAATAACGCGGACAGAGATTTTGACGAAATGGAATTGCGTGCTACCATAGGGGTTCAACCACAAAAGGAGTACGCAATGAAGTTGAAGACAGCATTTGCCGCTCTGGCTCTGACCCTCGCCCCGATGATGGTCAGCGCCGCCTGTTCCTCCAGCCATCAGGCCATGTCCTGCGCCGAAGGCATGATCTGGGACAGCGCAACCAATAGCTGCACCAAGCAACTGAGCAGCTGATACCGGAATTCCCGCGCCCTCGCATGATTTGCCGGGGCGCGGTGCAGTTGGCATCCTGCTCGCCCCATTCGTGATGCAGCTTCGCGCGTTTTCCCTAAAATCCGTGTAATTTCTCCGCCGCAATTCAGCGTTTGTTCACGGCTATGGCGTCAAGTGACGTCAATGCTGGTGAGGTCGCGATGCCAAATCTTAGTCCTGTTTCATTGATCGGCGCGAGAGCGTCAGGCAGCCCGCTCGGCAAGGCGGCTCCCCTGTCGCAGCGCGAGAAGGCGGCGATAGTTGTGCGCTTTTTGCTGTCCGAGGGGGCGGAAGTCACGCTGACGGACCTGCCGGACGATCTGCAATCCGAACTGGCCGTGCTCTTTGGCTCCATGCGCCATGTCGACCGTGCGACGCTGGCAAATGTCGTGTCGGAATTCGCGGAGGAACTGGAACAGATCGCCTTGCTGTTCCCGCGCAGCATGACCGGGGCACTGTCCGCGCTTGACGGGCGCATCAGCCCCCAAACCGCTGCGAGACTACGTAAGGAAGCGGGTGTGCGGCAATCGGGCGACCCGTGGGACCAGTTGCGCGCCATCCCTGTCGAGGCGATGCTGCCGTTTCTCACCTCGGAGGCGACAGAGGTTGCAGCCGTCATCCTGTCAAAGCTAGAGGTCGCCAAATCCGCCGACCTGCTGGGCCGTCTGCCGGGGACCACAGCGCGCCGCATCGCCTATGCGATGTCGAAAACCGGCGCGGTCACCCCTGAAACAGTCTATCGCATCGGCCTGTCGCTTGCGCTGCAACTTGATTCCAGTCCTGACAGGGCTTTTGCTGATGATCCCGAAAAACGCGTGGGCGCAATCCTCAACCTCTCGACCTCCGAGATGCGCGACGATGTGCTGTCCGGCCTTGACGAGGAGGATCAAACCTTCGCCGAAGGGGTCAGGCGCGCGATTTTCACTTTCGCGAATATTCCCGTCCGTGTCGACCCGCGCGACGCGCCCAAGGTCATCCGCAACATCGATCAGGGCACGTTGGTCGAGGCGCTAGTCTATGCCACGGCGCAGGGAGGCGACATGGCACTGGCCGCCAATTTCATCCTCGACAACATTTCGACACGTCTTGCCGATGGCCTGCGCGAGGAGATGTCCCAGTCCGGCAAGGTCAAAGCCAAGGCAGGCGAGGCCGCGATGACGGCTATCATCGTGGCGATTCGCGATCTGGAAGCAACCGGAGAGCTGACGCTGCTCTCCCCGCAATCGGATCAGGAGGAGGAATGACGCGCAAATCAGATGATTTTGCTGTTTCAGCGGTCTAACCAGCTTTGCCGCACAGGCAGTGGACAGTCCTCGCGCCTGGGCCTAACCTGTTGCCATGACGGATATATCAGGACGCCGCTGGCATGACATGGGTGGGGATCAGGCAGGGCCTGTCCCGATGGAGGGGCATGATTTTGCCCTATGGGAAAAACGCGTCGACGCGCTGATGGTGCTGTGTTCCTCCAAGGGGCATTTCACCGTCGACGGGCTGCGCCGCGCGCTTGAGGATATGGGCGAGGCCGCGTTCGAGCAGCACAGCTACTACGAACGCTGGATTGCGGCGATCAATCAGAACCTGATCGAGGATGGTGTCTATACGCTGGAAGAACTTGCCGCCCGTATGGAAGAGGTAGCACAGCGCGGCACGACTTACGGCGAGGCGACCCATGGTTGAGCGTGTCCGCATCCGCAACCTGATGCCGCCCGGCCATGTCCGCGCGCCAGCCTATCTGCGCGGCAAAACCGGTATCATCGAGCGTCGCCTTGGCGCGTTCAGAAATCCCGAACAGCTTGCCTATGCCCTGCCCGCCGCGCCAAAACAGCTCTACCGCGTACGGTTCACCATGGCGGAACTTTGGGGTGACAAGGCCGAGCGCCCCGATGACACGGTGGATGCCGAGATTTACGCCCATTGGCTGAAGGAACTGCCTGACCATGCCACATGATCACCCTGACCATCATCATGACCATGACCACAGCCATGACGCGCTCAGCCCGTCGGGCCATCCTTACCGTCAAGACAATGACGCGCCGCTGACCTACTGGCAGCGCATGGAAATCGCCGTGCGCGAATTGCTGATTGAAAAGGGTGTAACCACCGCCGCCGAGGTCTCGGCCCAGATCGACCTGATGGACAGCCGCAGCCCCGCCAACGGCGCGGCCGTGATCGCCCGCGCCTGGACCGATCCTGCCTTCAAGGCGCGCCTGCTCGAGAATGCCGCCGAGGCCAGCCGCGAGATGGGTTTCGATATCGGCCCGCTGCATCTGATCGCGGTCGAGAATACGGCAGACACCCACAACCTGATCGTCTGCACGCTGTGTTCATGCTATCCGCGCAACCTGCTTGGCCTGCCGCCCGACTGGTACAAAACCCGCGCCTATCGCAGCCGCGCCGTGCGCGAGCCGCGCGCTGTTTTGTCCGAATTCGGCGTCGACCTGCCGGATCATGTCACGGTGCGCGTGCATGACAGCACTGCTGATATGCGCTATATCGTGCTGCCCGCCCGCCCTGACGGCACGGATGATTTGTCCGAAACCGAACTGGCCGGATGGATCACGCGCGACAGCATGATCGGCACCGCCCTGCCCCGCGCCCCTGACAGCCTGTCCGCGACCAAGGCATGACACCACCCAGTCCGAAGGCGACCGCCATCCTTTTGATGATCGGCGCGATTTTCTGCTTTTCCGTGATGGATGCGACGGCCAAGGCGCTCGCGCCGCGCATCGGCACCATTCCCGCCGTCTGGGCACGCTACGCCGGACAGGCGCTTGTTGTACTGATCCTCGTGGCCCCGCGCCTCAAAAGCGTGGCGCGCTCCAATTACCCGATGCTGCAACTGGCACGCTCGGTCCTGTTGATGTTCGGGACGCTGTTTTTCTTCTTCAGCGTCGCCAACATCGGCCTGACAGAGGCCACAGCGATCATGAATATCAACCCCGTGATCATCACGCTGGGGGCGGCGCTGTTTCTGGGCGAAAAGATCGGCCTGCGCCGCATTCTGGGGATTGCGGCGGCTTTGATCGGTGCGATGATCATCATCCGTCCGGGATCTGATGTGTTCTCGCCCTATGCCGTGCTGCCCCTGATCGCGGCTTTTGCCTATTCCGCCTATAACATCACCACACGTTTCGTGGGCCAGAACGAAGACCCGTGGACCTCCCTACTCTACACCGCCCTGTTCGGGGCCGTGATCATGACCATCGCGGTGCCGTTCTACTGGCAACCGCTGGATCTGGTCTCGGCGGGACTGATGTGCCTGATTGCGGTGTTCGGCACGATGTCGCAGATCCTGCTGATCCGCGCCCTCTCCATGGGCGAGGCGGGCATGCTCGCGCCCTTCGCCTATAGCGGGCTGATCTTTGCCACTGTCTGGGGCGTGGTTTTCTTCAACGAATATCCCGACCGTTACACCGTGATCGGCGCGGTCATCATCGTGGCGGCAGGTGTCTATGTCTGGTACCGCGAAACCTTCGGCACCCGCGCCTCGCGCAGGCTGGCGGCGGAACAGGCGAAAACCGACCTTCCCGAGAGCTAGTATTTGCCACCTGACACAAGATACTCTTTACCGACATGGAACTTTGCGCGGACCGTCAACGAGTCGCGCAGCGTCGGGCTGCGGTGCGGCGATGCCACCTTCCAGTATGGCAGTTTATTCCTGCCAAGTCCGCCTGACCACTAGACCTGCGCTTGCATATGCCAAATCGCCGTGCCGGGGGGCGGCTCGGCGATGCGCGGCGGCGCGTTGCGCCTTGTTTCGCGCGTACGCAGACTTGAACGCCGGAAATACCCGCGTCGCTGCCTTTGCGACTACATCGCTGGGAAACCTTTCCTCAGGTGGCCAAGACTAGCGCCTAGCGCAGATACGCAGCCGCGACGACCGCGCCGGCATTACTTTTCTGCAGGACCACAACACCGGGAGCGTCGCCCGTCACCTTGGTCTGCATCCGCAGCGGCTCTTTCGGGTCCCATTCGCCGATCGTGGTCCATTCGGACACCACATTCGTGTAACCCACTGTCTTGCCCGCATTCTCGCCCCGCGTGATCTCCACGGTCTGGTGCGGCGTATAGCGCGCTAGATAGATGATCACGGGACCGGTCAGTGTGGCAGGCGCCTCTGCCTGGATGCTCACCTGTCCGCCATCACCGAGGCTTACGGCCAGTTCCACACCGCTGTCGCGCAAGGTATGGCGACGTATCAGGATCCCGACATCTTCCTCATGCGTCCCGATGACATGGTCCTGCCCCGCAATGATCATCTGCGGCGTATAGACAGACCGCCGCCCGCCGGCTTTGGCATAGGCTTTCTGCCGCTTGGTAAAGGCGGGCTGGGCAAAACTGTCCTTCCAGCCGATGTAATCCCAGTAATCGACATGCAGCGCCAGTGCGATGACATCGTCACGCGCACTCAAAGCGTGCAGAAACGCGTCCGCTGGCGGGCAGGACGAACAGCCCTGCGAGGTGAACAACTCCACCAGAACCGGCTTCGTGTCCGCTGCTGCCAGCCCCGCGATCGCGATGAGACCACCGGACAAGCACCCCGTCACCCAAGCCTTGAACTGCCGCATGTTTTTTTCTTTCATAAGTTCCGTCCACTCGGTTCTAGGCTTGATTGCGTCAACTGGCCAATCAAGGAATCGAGAGAGCTTTGTAACTGTGACCCTACTGCACGGGTTTTTTTGTGTGCAATGGTATACATTTTGTCTGCGCCCCCTTGATCGAAACCGCGCGATAGGTCAAAAGCAGCGCAGCAATACCCCTTATTTCCTGATCAGAGGGAGGCCAGAGATGCCCATCACAGTCGGACAAGACAACGCCAAAACCCGCAAGACCCTGACGGTCGGCGGCCAGAGTGTTTCCTATTACTCGATCCCGGCTGCACAAGCTGCGGGATTGGGTGACTTCTCGCGCCTTCCCGCCGCGCTGAAAGTGGTGCTGGAAAACATGCTGCGCTTCGAGGATGGCGGCTTTACCGTCTCCGTCGATGACATCAAGGCTTTCGCCGCATGGGCCGACAAGGGCGGACAGAACCCGCGCGAGATCGCCTATCGCCCCGCCCGCGTCCTGATGCAGGATTTCACCGGCGTGCCCGCCGTGGTCGATCTGGCCGCGATGCGCGACGGGATCAAATCGCTGGGCGGCGACGCGCAAAAGATCAACCCGCTGAACCCCGTCGATCTGGTGATCGACCATTCGGTGATGATCGACGAATTCGGCAACCCGCGCGCTTTCCAGTTGAACGTGGACCGCGAGTACGAGCGCAATATCGAGCGCTACACCTTCCTGAAATGGGGCCAGAAGGCGTTCAACAACTTCCGCGTCGTGCCACCGGGCACCGGCATCTGCCATCAGGTCAACCTTGAATACCTGTCGCAGACCGTCTGGACCGATACCGATCAGCACGGCGATACCGTCGCCTATCCTGACACGCTGGTGGGCACGGACAGCCATACTACCATGGTCAACGGTCTGGCCGTTCTGGGCTGGGGCGTCGGCGGGATCGAGGCCGAAGCCGCGATGCTGGGCCAGCCGATCTCGATGCTGATTCCCGAAGTGGTCGGCTTCAAGATCACCGGCGCGATGATGGAAGGTGTCACCGCTACCGATCTGGTGCTGAAGGTCGTCCAGATGCTGCGCGCGCATGGCGTTGTCGGCAAGTTCGTCGAATTCTATGGCGAGGGTCTGGACAACATGCCGCTGGCGGATCGTGCCACCATCGCCAACATGGCCCCTGAATACGGTGCCACCTGCGGCTTCTTCCCGATCGACAACGAGACCCTGCGCTACCTGCGCCAGACGGGCCGTGACGAGGACCGCATCGCGCTGGTCGAAGCCTATGCAAAGGAAAACGGTTTCTGGCGCGGTGACGATTATGCGCCGGTCTACACCTCGACCCTGCATCTCGATCTGGGAGAGGTTGTGCCCGCGATTTCCGGCCCGAAACGGCCGCAGGATCACGTGCCGCTGACCGAGGCTGCACAGGTGTTCGGTGACTATATCCGCGGTGTGCGCAAGATGCCTACCGTTCCCAAGGATGAGAAATCCGACATGACCGAGGAGGGCGGCGCGCCCAACCCCGACCATCTGCCCGGCAATATCACCGGCTTTTCCAGCGCACAGGTCGACGGCGAGGATTACAAACTGCACGACGGCTCTGTCGTGATCGCCTCCATCACCTCCTGCACCAACACATCGAACCCCTATGTGATGATCGGGGCCGGTCTGGTGGCCCGCAAGGCGCGTGCGCTGGGTCTGACGCGCAAGCCATGGGTCAAGACATCGCTGGCGCCTGGCTCGCAGGTTGTGTCGGAATATCTCGAAGCGGCCAATCTGCAGGAAGACCTCGACGCGCTGGGGTTCAACCTCGTGGGCTACGGCTGCACCACCTGCATCGGCAACTCCGGCCCGTTGCAGCCCGAGATTTCCAAGGCGATCAACGATCACGATCTGGTCGCCGTGTCGGTCCTGTCGGGCAACCGCAACTTCGAGGGCCGCATCAGCCCCGATGTGCGCGCCAACTATCTGGCAAGCCCGCCGCTCGTGGTGGCCTATGCGATTGCCGGTGACATGAACATCGACATCACAAAAGACCCGATCGGCACTTCCAAGGATGGCAAGCCTGTCTATCTCAAGGATATCTGGCCCACCACGCAGGAGATCGCGGATCTGGTGGAAACCAGCGTCACGCGCGAGGCGTTTATCAAGAAATACGCCGATGTCTTCAAAGGCGACGAGAAGTGGCAGGCCGTCGAGACCACCGACAGCGAGACCTATGACTGGCCCGCCTCCTCGACCTATATCCAGAACCCGCCCTATTTCCGCGGCATGGGTGCCGAGGCCGGATCGATCCATGACATCAAGGGGGCACGCGTTCTGGCCCTGCTGGGCGACATGATCACGACCGACCACATCAGCCCCGCAGGCTCGTTCAAGGATACCACGCCCGCAGGCAAGTACCTGATCGACCGTCAGGTTCCGGTGCGCGAGTTCAACTCCTACGGCTCGCGTCGCGGCAACCACGAGGTGATGATGCGCGGCACCTTCGCCAACATCCGCATCAAGAACGAGATGCTGGACGGGGTCGAAGGCGGCTATACCAAGGGACCGGACGGCGCGCAGACCTCGATTTTCGACGCGGCGGCGGCCTATCAGGAGAATGGCACGCCTCTGGTGATCTTCGGCGGGATCGAATACGGCGCGGGCTCCAGCCGTGACTGGGCGGCCAAGGGCACGGCGCTGCTGGGCGTCAAAGCCGTGATCGCCGAAAGCTTCGAGCGTATCCACCGCTCCAACCTCGTCGGCATGGGCGTCATTCCGTTCGAATTCACCGGCGGTGACACCCGCAAGTCGCTGGAGCTGACCGGGGAGGAGACCGTCTCGATCACCGGTCTGGAAGGCGATCTCAAGCCGCTCTCGGATGTGCCCTGCACGATCACCTATGCCGATGGCAAGACGCGCGAGATCACGCTGAAATGCCGGATCGATACGGCGGTCGAGAAGGAATATGTCGAGAACGGCGGCGTGCTGCACTACGTGCTGCGCAACCTCGCCAAATCCGCCTGATCGCGGCCATAGCGCAAAACAAAGCCCCGGTGCATCGCACCGGGGCTTTTTCATGGACGGCCCAAAACTCTTGCAAGAGTTTTGTCAGGAATTTTCAGGAAATTCCTTGGCACTGCAGCGCGGTCAGCTACCACCACCGCGGGCACGCTCGATGGCCGGGTTGATCGTGGCATCCAGCACCCGCTGCGTGATCGGGCCTGCATGGCGCAGCACCACCCTGCCCTCGCCGTCGATCACATAGGTTTCCGGCACGCCGTAAAGCCCCCAGTTCAGCGCCATGCGGCCGGACCCGTCGGCCCCCATCGCCGTGTAGGGATTGCCCAGCTCCTCCAGAAAGCCCAGCGCATTGTCGGGCTGGTCCTTGTAATTCACCCCGTAAATCGTGAGGCCGGAGGCGGCCATCGCCTCCAGATGCGGATGCTCAACACGGCAAGGCGCGCACCAGCTTGCCCAGAAATTCACCAAGGTCACCTCGCCCTGCCGCAGATCGGCATCGGTGAACGGAGCGTCAGGGCCAAGCGTATCAAGCGCAACGCCGGGCGCCTGCCTGCCCTGCAGGGCTGTCGGCAATTGGTCAGGGTCCTCGCGCGCCATGCCGAACCAGAACATCGCCGCAAGTCCGGCAAAAATCAGCGGCGGCGCCACCATGAGGGGCGACAGTCTAGCCATTGCGACGGCTCCTTTGTTCCACATCGTCCAATTGCGCGCGCACCTTGCGCGCCCGGATCACGCTGAACGCAACCAAGGCAACGATCAGCGCAATGGACACGGCATAGGACGACAGCACCGCATCGGCGTATTTTCCAAGATCGGGCATCATCCCAGCCTCTCCCGTGCCAGAAGCGCCCGCATCCGGCGGCCGCGAATTTCGGTTTGTGTGCGCAGAAACACCAGCGCGATGAACAGCAGCGCAAAGCCGGTCATGCTGACATAAAGCGGCAACTTGTAGACCATGGACATCCGCTCCCCCGGAGCAACCGAGAGAGAGGCCCCCTGATGCAGCCCTTGGCTCCAGAAGTTCACAGCATAGCGGCTGAGCAGCGCGAAGACGGAACCCACCAGACAAAGCACCGCCGTCAGATCGGCTGCCGTGTCGTCATTCTCGATCGCGGCCCACAGCGCCATATAGCCCAGATAGAACAGGAACAGGATCAGGAAAGACGTCAGACGCGGGTCCCATGCCCACCATGTCCCCCACATCGGCTGGCCCCAGATCGCCCCGGTTGCCAGCGCGATGACGGTCATCACCGCGCCCACGGGAGCAGCGGCCCGCGCCGCCAGCGCCGAGACATGGTGCCGCCGGATGATCCAGACCAGCGAGGCCACCAGCATCATCAGCCATGCGTTGATCGCCATCAGGGCAGCAGGCACATGCAGATAGACGATCTTGACCGTCGATCCCTGCCGGAAATCATCCGGCGTGAAGAAAAAGCCCCAGATCAGCCCGACGACGAGCGTCGCCGCAGCCAGCACCGACAGCCAGGGCAACAGCCTGTCCGTGGTCTGGATAAACTTTTTGGGGTTTGCATATTCCCAGATCGACGCCATATCCCGTTCCTATTCCATCGCCCACCGGGCGCAAGCCAAATTCCCTGCGCGCAAGTCACATCCCTGTCAGCGCAGGTTTACCCTTAATACAGCGGCCGAGGCAAAAGGAAGCAGGGCGATCGTTCCAAAGGTGATGCCCGCCAGCATCGCCAGCGGCACCCCGAATTCCAGCCCCTGCGCCCCGCGCCGCGCCACCTCTGCGCCGAAGATCAGGGTCGGCACGTAAAGCGGCAGTACCAGCAGGCTCAAAAGCAGCCCGCCGCGTTTGAGCCCCACCGTCAGCGCCGCCCCGAACGTGCCGATCACGCTCAGCGCCGGTGTGCCCAGTGCCAGCGACAGCGCCAGCGGCCCGTAGCCCGCAGGCGGCAGGCTGAGAAACAGCGCAAAAAGCGGCGAGGCGAGCACCAGCGGCACGCCCGTGCTGAGCCAATGCGCCAGCGCCTTGAGGCTGACCAGCGCCTCCATCGGCAAGGGCGCGGTGGCCAGCAGATCAAGCGAGCCGTCCTCCCAGTCCAGCGCGAAGATGCGGTCCAGCGACAGCAGGCAGGACAAAAGTGCGCCCACCCACAGGATACCGGGCGCGATCACCGCCAGAAGCCCGCTGTCCGGCCCCACGCCGAAGGGGACCAGCACCACCACGATCAGGAAAAACGCAAGGCCAAGGCCAAAGCCGCCCCCTGCCCTGACCGCCAGCCGGATATCGCGGACCAGCAGCGCCTTCACAGGAAAGACCCGTCAAAATCGTCATGCGCCGGGGCCTTGGCACGGTAGGGGGCCACGTCGAGCACCCTCGCCTCGGTCAGGCCCAGATCGATATGCGTCGCCATCAACGCCATGCCGCCGCCCGCAAGATGCGCCCGCACCGCCTGCGCGAACAAGGCCACAGCCCCCGCATCCAGCGAAACGGTCGGCTCGTCCAGCACCCAGACCAGACGGCCCGTCACAACCATTCGCGCCAGCCCGAGCCTGCGTTTCTGGCCCGCCGATAGCGCGCCTGCGGCCCGCTCGGCCAACGGGATCAGGTCAAACGCCGCCAAAGCCGCCTCAATATCGCCGGTGCCGAACACATCCGCCCAGAATTCCAGATTCTCGCGCACGGTGAGCGTTGTCTTGATCCCGTCGGCATGTCCCGCATAGGCCATCGCCTCGCGGTCCAGCCCGATCTTGCCCGCAAGCGGCGGCTGCAAGCCAGCGACGGTCCGCAGCACGGTCGTTTTGCCTACGCCATTGGGGCCGCGCAGGATCAGCGCCTCCCCCGCGCGAACAACAAAATCCAGCCCTTCCAGAACCGGAATACCCCCGCGTGCAACGCTCAAACCTGTGACAATCAATTCCATGCGGAAGCTCTATCTCATCCGCTCATATTCGCAAAGGTGCAGATCACCGCAGCTACTCGCCCACTGGCAAGACAGCCGCCGCAACGCGCCGCCCTTCCGACAACAGCACGTTATAGGTCCGGCAGGCGGCGGGCGAACTCATCACCTCCACCCCCAGCCCGACAGCCTCAAGCCGCTGGCGCAGGTCCAGTGGCGCATGGGCGATATCGGTGCCCATCCCCAGAAAGATCACATCGACCTGCCCCACCAAAGCCTCCAATGCGGCGATATCCGCGACACCGCCCCATTGCACGGCACGTTCCTGCGTCACCAGCACGGGGCCTTCGATGACCTGCTGGCCGACACGGAAGAAACCCGGCCCGTATCCGTCAATCGGCACGGCTCCGTCGAAATTCACCTCTGTCACCCGCATGATCGTCTCTCCATTGCTCAAAGTCTCAATCCCACAACGGCAAGCCGCTGATCGCTGCCGCCGCGATCATCAGATAGGCCGCCGCACGGTACAGCCTTTCCTTCTCAGGCCGGAAGATCGCAGCCCCTACCATATTGGCCAGTATAACCGGAGGCGCAAGGATCAGTCCGATGATGAGGGGCACCGCCTCCAGCCTGTCCTGCACGGCCAGCAATGCGATCAGGATGATATCGAAGGCGAAAAGATAGATCAGGATATTCGCCCGCACTTGCGCCGCGCGGCGGGTGGAGGCCAGATAGAGCAGGATCACCGGCGGTCCGGGCACGCCTACCACACCGCCCAGAAACCCGCTCAACCCGCCGGTGCCTGCCAGAACCGGCAGGCTCAACCGCCCGCGATAGCGCAATCCGGCCAGCAACAGGACTGGCACCAGCAGCGCCAGAATGGATACGGCATAGCGGAACAGCTCGGGCCGCAGCGAGGCCAGCACCATCAGCCCCAGCGGCAAGGTCAATGCCATCGCCACCGTCAGGATAGCGACTTCCTTCATATCGCCATCACGTTTTGCGCGGGGCAGATTCGGGATCGGCCCGAACACATCCATGATCACCAGCGCCGTCAGCGCCCAGATCGGCGGCATGAACTGGCCCGCGATCGGCATGAAGATCAGCGCCGTGCCGAAGCCGGAAAAGCCGCGCGCAAGTCCGGCGAGGATCGTGCCTGCCAGCAGCCAGCCCAAACCGTCAAAGGCAAGGGCTGCGCTGAGGGCGTCAGGCATCTATGTTCGAGAATTGATTGCCCGTATTCGCATTGGGTTTCGACCAGTCACGCGTGACGCCAAGTTTCAACAGCACCACAGAGGCCACAAAAATCGAGGAGTAGGTCCCGATGATCACGCCCCAGATCATGGCGAAGACGAAGCCGCGGATCACGTCACCACCCAGAATGAACAGGGATGTCAGCGCGATCAGCGTGGTGACAGAGGTCATCACCGTCCGGCTCAACGTCTCGTTGATCGAGATGTTCAGCACCTCGCGCAAGGGGCGTTGTTTGTACTTCCGCAGGTTCTCGCGCACACGGTCAAAGACCACGACCGTATCGTTCAGACTATAGCCCACAATCGTGAGGATGGCCGCGATAATCGCAAGGTCAAAGCGGATCTGAAGCTCCGAGAAGACCCCGATTGTGAGCACCACATCATGCACCAGCGCGACGATTGCGCCCACGGCGAACTGCCATTCAAAGCGCAGCCAGATATAGATCACCACCGCTGTCATCGCCAGAATCACGGCAATCACCGCCGTTGTGATCAATTCCCCCGACACTTTCGGGCCAACGGATTCCACCGAGATGAAGCGGATATCCGGCACAACTTCCTGCAACGCCCCCTCGACCGCAGCGATCAGTTGGGGCGAGACGGATTCCTCCCCGTCCTGCGCCTGAATGCGGACCATCGCCACGTTCTCGGTGGGGCCGAAAGTCGGGTCAAAAATCTCGGTGATGCTGACATCGCCCAGACCCAGCGTATCCACCGCACCACGGTAAACGCCGATATCGATGGGCTGCTCGCTTTGCGTACGGATCGTGGTGCCGCCGCGAAAATCGATCCCGAAATTCAGCCCTTGAATAAAGAACGATACCAGCGCGAGCACCATCAGGACGCCGGAAATCCCAAGCCAGAGGGTCGGACGGCCGAAAAAGTCGAAACTTGTCGTTTGTGGAACCAGTCTCAGGCGCATCTCATACCTCGATTGTCTTGGGGCGGCGGCGTTCAAACCAGATCACGATGATCAACCGCGTGACGAAAATGGCCGTGAACACGGAGGTCATGATACCCAGACCCAGCGTGATCGCAAAGCCACGCACCGGACCGGAGCCCATGACATAGAGGATCACCGCCGTCATGAAGGTGGTGATATTGGCATCCACAATCGCGCTGAGGGCTTTTTCATAGCCCAGTTCAATCGCGCGGGCGGGGCCTTTGGCGGTTTTCAACTCTTCTTTGATCCGCTCAAAGACAAGCACATTCGCATCCACCGCCATACCGATGGTCAGCACGATCCCCGCAATCCCCGGCAAGGTCAGCGTGGCCCCGATCAGCGACAACAGGCCAAAGATCAGGCCGACGTTGATGATCAGCGCGATATTGGCGAACACCCCGAACATGCCGTAGCTCAGGATCATAAAGGTCAGGACAAGAACGCCCGCCACCATGCTGGCGATCCGGCCCGCCTCGATACTGTCAGCGCCCAGTTCGGGGCCGATTGTGCGTTCTTCTAGGAAGTTGAGCCCGGCAGGCAAAGCGCCAGCGCGTAGCAGGATGGCAAGCTGGGTGCTTTCCTCGACCGAGAAACTGCCAGTGATGATGCCCGAGCCGCCCGGAATATGGCTCTGGATCACGGGAGCGCTGATGACTTCGTTGTCCAGCACGATGGCGAAGGGATTGCCGATATTGGCGGCGGTGTAATTGCCGAACTGTCGCGCGCCGGTGGGGTTGAAGCGGAAATTCACCGCAGGCCGCCCGTTCTGGTCAAATGCGGGCTGCGCGTCCACCAGTTGCTCGCCGGTCACCACAGGGGCCTGTTCCAACACGTAGAACTGGCCCGGATCGTCCAGCGAGGGCAGCAGTTCATTACCGGCCCCTGCGGGCATGTCGGGATTGGTTGTCCGCGTCACGACAGGCTGGAATGTCAGTTGCGCCGTGGTGCCGATGATCTCTTTCAACTCGGCGGCAGAGCCGACACCGGGCACCTGAATCAGGATACGGTCCGCGCCCTGACGCTGGATCGTGGGTTCGCGGGTGCCGACCTCGTCGATCCGGCGGCGGATGATCTCAAGCGATTGCTGCACAGTGCGATCATCGGTCGCCGCGCGTTCGGCGGCAGACAGACGCACCACGATATCGGCGCCGTCCACGAGCACCTCGATGTCGTTGGACCCTGCCCCTGTCACGCTGGCGACGGGACGGCCCAGCCTGCGGACCAGTTCCGCCGCCTGTCCTGCCTGCTCCGGGCGCTCGTTCAGCCGCACGCGCAATTCGTCGGGCGCGGAATCCTGCAGCCGGATCGTCCCCACCACGTCACGCTGGTCGCGCAGCAGATCGCGCACATCCGGCCACATGGCCTGCAGGCGGGATTCGTAGACATCCGTCACCTGCACTTCGGCCAGCAGATGCGCGCCGCCGCGCAGATCAAGCCCCAGATTGACCAGGAAGGACGGCAGATAGGACGGCCAGCGCGCGGCCTGCGCCTCAAGCGCGGGATCGGTGCTGCCCTCGGGCATCTGCTCCAGCGCGACGCGGGCATCATTCGCCCCCTCGACACGTGGATAGAACGCATTCGGCAAGGCAAGTGCCAGTCCGATGGCCACGGTTGTCCAGATCAGAAACCGCTTCCAGAGATCAATTTGCAGCATGTCACCTGCCTTTAATGGTAAAGTGGCCCGTGGGCATTGTCGCGGGCCTCGTCGTGGACCGTGTCTTTGGCCGTATCAGGCCCGCAACGCAATGTAGCAGGCCAGAGCGCCTCAGCTTGACGCGGCGGGCTCGGTCTTGGAGATGACCTGCGCGACGGTGGATTTCACAACCCGCACACGGACGTTATCGGCCAGTTCGACCTCGATCTCGTTGTCATCCTTGACCTTCGAGACCTTGCCGATGATCCCGCCCTGCGTGACGATCTGGTCACCGCGCCGCAACGCCGCGACCATAGCCTGATGCTCTTTCAGCTTCTTTTGCTGCGGGCGGATCAACAGCAGGTACATGATCGCGAAGATCAGGATAAGGGGAATAAACTGCGCGAAAGCTTCCATTGGTCTGTCCTTGTCATGAAGCGTCAGGGGGCCGGCTGGCCCCCTTTGAATTGGCAGGGAACCTATGTCCCGACGCCCGCTTTTGCAAGGCAGGAAACGGCCTATCGGTCCGGTAGGTCGCGGCAAGGCCCTGCGGCTGGCGGTGGGGTCAATTCCCCCTTCTCTCGCAGCGGCGATTGCGGCATATGGGGGCAAAGACCTGAAAAGACCGGAGACAGCCATGCACGACATCCGCGCCATCCGCGACAATCCCGACGCTTTCGATGCCGCTCTTGCCCGTCGCGGCGCATCGCCCATGTCCGCCGAGGTGCTTGCGCTGGACGAGGCGCGCCGCGCCCGTATCACGGCTGCCGAGACAGCACAGGCCGAGCAGAACCGCGCCTCCAAGGATGTGGGGGCCGCCAAGGCCAGTGGTAACGATGCCGAGTTCGAGCGTCTGCGCGCCCTTGTGGCCGAGAAAAAGGCCGAGGTCGCCGCGTTGCAAGCCGGTGCCAAAGAGTTGGACCAGCAACTGACAGACCTGTTGATGACCCTGCCCAACAGCCCGCGCGAAGAGGTGCCGCAAGGGGCCGACGAGAATGACAATGTCGAATTGCGCCGCTGGGGCAGCCCGCGTGCGCTGGATTTCAAGCCAGCGGAGCATTACGAGATTGCAGCCGTGAAACCGGGCATGGATTTCGAGACCGCCGCGAAACTCTCGGGCGCGCGCTTTGTCGTGCTCAAAGGCGCGGTGGCGCGCTTGCACCGTGCGCTGGCGCAATTCATGCTCGACACCCATGTGACCGAGCATGGCCTGACCGAGATGATCACCCCCGTTCTGGTCAAGGACGAGGCGATGTACGGCACCAACCAACTGCCCAAATTCGCCGAGGACAGCTACCGCACCACCAATGGCTGGTGGCTGATCCCCACCTCCGAGGTGACGCTGACCAACACCGTTGCGGGCGATGTGCTAGACGAGACAGCACTGCCGCTACGGATGACCGCCCATACCCTGTGCTTCCGCTCCGAGGCGGGATCGGCGGGCAAGGACACCTCCGGCATGTTGCGCCAGCACCAGTTCGAGAAGGTCGAGATGGTCTCGATCACACGGCCCGAAGACAGCCTGACCGAGCATGACCGCATGACCGGCTGCGCCGAGGCGATCCTGCAAAAGTTGGGCCTGCCCTATCGCACTGTGGTCCTTTGCACCGGCGACATGGGATTCGGCGCGCAGAAAACCCATGATATCGAGGTCTGGTTGCCGGGACAGGATACATACCGCGAGATTTCCAGCATCTCGGTTTGTGGTGATTTTCAGGCCCGCCGGATGAACGCGCGCTACAAGCCAGCGGAAGGCGGCAAGCCCGCTTTTGTGCACACGCTGAACGGCTCCGGCCTCGCGGTAGGGCGCTGCCTGATCGCGGTGCTGGAAAACGGCCAGCAGGCAGATGGATCGGTGGAGTTGCCGGAGGTGTTGCATGGATATCTGGGCGGCAAGACGCGGATTGAGGCCAGCGGCACGCTGGCCTGATTTAACGGGCCTGATGAAACTGGCCTGACCGCGCGGGTGTGCCGCGCAGCGCGGTCAGCCGTTGCGGGGCTTGAAAAGCAGTTCCCGCACATAGCGCAGACTGCCGGGGCGGTAGCCACCCATGCGGATCACCCGCTGGCGCGCCGCCTCGGCCACATCGGCGGCCCTGCGCGGGCCTTCTCTGTCACTCAGAAGTGCGCCGTAAAGGTTTGACCATCCACGCTTTTGCACCATCGCGCCAGCCTCGGCCACCGGATCGGCAGCAGCGGTGATCGCCTGCAGCGACGGGCGATCAAAATCCAGCCGCGCCATCTCGGCTCTTGCCCCTTCGGCGATCCAGCCGGCCGGATAGGCCGACAGCCCCGGCACCGGCCCGCTGCCCCCGACAACGCCATGCACACCGGAAAACCACAATTGCTGGTAGGGTCTGTCCGGTCCGGTCTCGCCATGGTTCAGCCCCTCCGGCCCGTCCAGATTGCCCCAGAGCGCGGGCGGATAGAGCACGCGGCGCTCGTCTATGGCGACGGCATGGCGCGCCGACAGGACCAGATGCGACAGGTCCGTATCGTGGAAGGCGTGGCGGTCATTCACCAGTTTTGCAAAAAGCCCCATGAACGAGGGCAGACCGAGCGCGCCCACCGTGTCCAGCACACCGAGATAGCGGATCTGCACCAGAATCGGCGGCTCCCCGTGACGGTCCAGCTTGCCCTGTGCCAGACGCCATTCGATCTCGGCCTGCGAGGTAGCGACATCCGGCGACAGGTCTGCGCGGGCCTCCATCACCTGTGGCTGGTCCGGTGCCATCGCACGCCCGCGTTTGCGATAAAGCGCCATCGCCTCGCCGACACGGTGCACCTGATGGCGCGGCAGGATGCCCGCCTTGCGGATCAGCCCCGCCAGCGACCGCGCCGTATAGGCACCGCGCGAGAAGCCGAAGATAAATATCTGGTCCCCCGGTTCATAGCAGAACACCAGATTGCGGTAGGCCTCGATGATATTGTCCTCCAGCCCCCAGCCCAGAGCGCCGCCTAGAAACCTGTCCGTCCCGCGCGCCAGCCACGATGTGCCGCGCCCCGTGCCGACACCCTGCTGGTAGAAGACGACCTGCTTGATCCCGTCAGTGGCCGAGGGTGTGACCGCCTGCGCCAGCCGCAGGATCGAGGTGGGGCGGTCGGCATCGGCACGGTTCCACGTGCCGTCGCAGAAAAATGCAATCCGTTTCATTACCATAAACCCTTTTTAAATACCGGACAGACGCGGGTCGGAAAAACGTAAATTTAAAATTCGCGGCGGAGCCTTTGGCTTTGTAGCAGAGTTGTTTATATCGATCAGTAACATGACAAGCAAAAGGCGTTACGTCCAGATGAACCGCATGCCCGCCCTTCTGACGCTACTGGCCGCACTGGCTTTTGCGCTCTCGCCGCTTTTATCCTCCGGTTTCAACGGCTTTGCGCCTGACCAGTTTCCGATCCCGCAGGTTGATCCGCCAGTGCAGCCCGCAGGCTATGCCTTCTCCATCTGGGGTGTGATCTATCTGTGGCTGATCGCGGGGGCCATTTTCGGTATCTGGGATCGCGCCACCGATCCCGACTGGGAACCGATGCGCCCCGCCCTCATCGTCAGTCTGGTGATCGGCGCAAGCTGGATTCCGGTGGCGCAACTCTCGCCGATCTGGGCGACGGTGCTGATCTGGGCGATGCTGGGAACCGCCATTCTTGCATTGCACCGCGCCGGACAGGCGGATCACTGGTGGCTGCGCGCACCGATCGCGCTTTATACCGGCTGGCTAACAGCGGCCTCTTGCGTGTCGATCGGTCTGGTGCTGGCAGGCTACGGGTTTCTCGACATGCAGGTAGCGGCATGGTTGGGCATCACGCTTGCACTGGCGATCGGGCTGGGCGTTCAAGCGCTGCGCCCCGACACCCCGGCCTATCCGGCGGCTGTCATCTGGGCGTTGGTCGGGGTTGTCGTGTCCAATCTGGACGGCCCGAACTGGTCGGTTCTGCTGCTCACAGTGCTGGGGATTGCACTGCTAGGCTGGCGGATGGTGGTTAATATCCGCGCGCAGGTCACCTTTGTCTGACCCCTCGCATAGATAAGAGACGCGCGCTAACCTGCTGCGCGGACTTCATAAAAAAGGCGAAACGCCCGATCTGTGCCACCCCGCCCGGAACAGCCGCGCAGCGGCTCGGGCATCGCACGGCCGCCCCCAGGCCGGGCGATTGGCTGCTGCAAGTGCCACGGTGGGAGGTTGGAAGTTGCTGCACGATAAACTGCCCGATTGATCCGTCGGATCGCCCGACCGCGGCCCTGCGATGCCCTCTGTCGCGTTGATCCGTGCGGGCGCGGAACAAGGCGCGAAGCGCCGCCGCGCATCGCCGGGCCGCCCCCCGGCAAGGCGATTTGGCAGATGCAGGCGCAGGTCTATAGATCAGAGGGATTTGGCAGGCAGAAATTGCCATATTTAAAGGTAGTATCGCCGCACCGCGGCCCGACGCTGCGCGGCTCTAACGCCGCCCCTTGCCTGGTGTCGGCGCCTTGCCCAAATGCTTCGTCAGCGCGCCCGCATTGCGTTCTTTGCGACCCTTGTAGGGGTTCTTGTCACCCTGCCCACGCATATAAAGGCGGATCGGCGTGCCTGGCATGTCGAAATCCGTCCGCAACGCGTTGACCAGGTAGCGCGAATAGCTGGCGGGCATCTTGTCGGGGTTGGAGCACATCACCACAAAACCCGGTGGCCGCGTCTTGGCCTGCGTCATGTAGCGCAGCTTGATCCGCTTGCCGCTGGGCGCGGGCGGCGGATGCGCCTCCATCATGCCCGCCAGCCAGCGGTTGAGTTGCGCTGTCGTGACGCGACGGTTCCATGTGTCATAGGCTTTCTCGACCGCCTGGCGCAGACGGTCCAGCCCCTTACCTGTCTTGGCCGACACGGTGACCAAAGGCGCGCCGCGCAACTGTGGCAAGAGCCGCTCGAAGGATTCGCGCAGCATGTTGATCTTGCCTTGCTTGTCGTCCTCGATATCCCATTTGTTGACCGCAACCACCACGGCGCGACCCTCGCGTTCGGCCAGATCGGCGATCCGCAGGTCTTGCTGCTCGAACGGAATGGCCGCATCCAGCAACACGATCACGACCTCGGCGAATTTCACCGCCCGCAGCCCGTCCGAGACGGACATTTTTTCAAGCTTGTCCTGAATCTTGGCCTTCTTCCGCATGCCTGCTGTATCCCAGATGCGGATCGGCATGTTCTCCCAGTCGATGGTCAGCGAGATCGCATCGCGGGTGATCCCGGCCTCCGGTCCCGTCAGCAGGCGCTCATCGCCCAGAATCTTGTTGATCAGCGTGGATTTGCCCGCATTCGGGCGGCCGACAACGGCGATCTGCATCGGCTTGTCGAGGGTGGGCCAACGCACGTGATAGGTGGATTCGTCATCCTCCTCGTTCAGCGTCACGTCGATTTCGGGCGCTTCCTCGTGGTCTGTCTTGGCAAGCTCGGCAAAGGCATCCGACAGCGGCATCAGCTGCGAATAAAGATCGTTCAGCCCTTCGCCATGCTCGGCGGACATACGGATCGGCTCGCCCAGACCCAAACCGTAGGCCTCGATCACACCGGCGTCAGCCAGACGGCCCTCGCCCTTGTTGGCGGCCAGAATCACGTGTTTGGCACGTTTGCGCAAGATTTCGGCAAAGATTTCATCGGTTGGTGTCACACCGGCGCGGGCGTCGATCATGAACAGGCAGATATCGGCCATATCGACGGCGCGCTCGGTCAGTTTGCGCATCCGGCCTTGCAGGGATTCGTCTGTCGCCTCTTCCAGCCCTGCCGTGTCGATCACGGTGAACCGCAGATCGCCCAGCCGCGCATCGCCCTCGCGCAGGTCACGCGTGACACCGGGCTGGTCATCGACCAAGGCCAGACGTTTGCCAACCAGACGGTTGAACAATGTGGACTTTCCGACATTGGGTCGGCCAACGATGGCCAGCGTGAAACTCATGGGTCTGCAGCTCCGGGTAAGATCAAGCGGCTGCGATACACCATCGCAGGCTCAACGGAAAGCGTGCAATTGCCCCCGCGCACCCACGACATAGAGCGTACCACCTGCCACGATGGGAGAGGTTGTCGCCCCGCCCGGCACCTGAACGCTATGCGTCATTGCGCCGGAGACAGGATCGAAGAAGCGCAAGAACCCGTCATTGGAGGCAACGACAAGCTGGTTACCCGCCATGACCGGGCCGTAATGGGCCACAACCTCGACCTGACGGCGCGGGCGTGTCTCGGTGAAATTCGGCAGTTTGACACCCCAGATACGCGCGCCGTCCCGCGCATCGAGACGCATCAGCTCGTTCCGGTCCGACACGGCAAAAACAGAGCCGCCCGCAACCCAGACCGGGCTGACAGCCCCGTCCTGCGCGGTCCAACGCCGTTCGCCGTTGGAGGCGTTGAGCGCGACCATGCGCCCCGAATGGGTGCCGACATACAGCGTGTCGCCCGCCAGAACCGGATCGCCGGTGATATCCGCAATCCGCGCCAGCGCGCTGAAACGGCGCTGCCCGGCCACGATGGAATCCCATGCGCGCGACCCACCCTGCCGGAAGTTGGCCTGCACCTCGCCATTGCCGAAGGCGAAGATGGCGAACTGGTCGGTCACGACAGGTGCCGCGCCGCCCAGCACATTGGCCTGATCGGGGGCTGTCGTTGTCTGCCAGCGCACGCGGCCATTCGATGTGTCAATTGCCCAAGCTGTATCGCCACCCGAGACCAGATAAATCAGATCGCCCACAATGGTCGGCGTGCCGGAGCCTGTTGCCTCAAGCTTCTGCTGCCAGCGGATATTGCCGGTCTCGGCATCAAGGGCTGTCAGCAGGCCGAAGGTGGAGGAGACGTAAAGGACGCCATTCGCAAATGCGATGCCGCCGCCAGTGGCCTGATCGGAGCGGTCCGCCGGAGGCGTCAGGTCACGCGACCACAGAGTCGCGCCAGAGGTCGCGGTCGCCGTGACGGTGGCCGCGGCGTCGAGTGTGAAGATCCGGCCCTGCGCCATGACAGGATCTGCCACGATGCGCTGACGCTTGCCGTCACCTGCGCCGATATTCGCCGACCACGCAAGCTGTGGCTGTGCCGTCAGCGCCGCATTATCGGTGCGGAAACGCGCGGAATTCGGCCGATGGGTCCATTCGGAATTGTTGACCTGCGCGGGAAGCGAGATCGGCAGGCTGGTATTTCCGGTCTGCCTTGCCGCCGAATCCATCGCGGCCTGTGCATCCGTTGTCATGACCACGCGCAGGTCTTCACGCACGCCGGGCAAAATCACCTGTCGTTCCGTGCATGCGGTCAGAAAGACAAGCCCGGCCAGTCCTGCGACCCACCCTGTCCTGTGCATTGATCCTGCTTTCACGCCTGCCTCGCCTTCCTTGCCACCGCGCTGCCCGTGAGGGATACCAGACGCGAATGTCATCTTCTCAATTTCCCGATGCGCCCGTTTCACCGGACGTGCCATTCAGCGCCACAATCAACTGAGACGCCCGCTGACGCAAGCCCGCTGTCACTTCTGCATCGGATTGCAGCGCTTGCAGGCGGGTGATTGCCGCATCTGTCTGGCCGGTCTCGATCTCGATCAACGCCAACTGCTCCTCTGCCGGCAACCGCAACATGCCGCTGGTCTGGGCGAGCCCCTCAAATCCGAGTCTGCGATCCTCGGCGCTCAGGCTGTCGGATTGCAACAGCAGTGCCTTGAAGCCCGCCATCTGCCGGTAGATCGGATCGGCCTGCCCGTCAGCGGCGATCTGGTTCAGCAGGCTCACCGCATCCGCGCTGTTGCCCGCCGCGATCATCTCCGATGCGGTCATGAAGCCCGTGGCAACCCGCGCGCCGTGCGTGGCAGGCTCTATTTGCTGCAGGGCGGTAACGCGGGCGGCGCTGTCATTGGCTTCAAGGGCTGCGATCATTGCATTGCCCAGAGCCTCGGCCTGCGCCGCGTCGCGCGCCTTGCGCCATTCGTTCCACGCAGCCCCCCCGACAAGCGCCAGAACCACAACGATGGCAATCCAGCCATAGCGCCGCATAAAGCCGAACAAACGTTCGCGCCGCACCTCTTCGGTGACCTCTTGGATGAAACTATCGCTCTGGCTCACGCGCTGCCCCTTTTTCACATTGCCCCCTCTTACCGTGAAGGTGCTGCCCTGCCAAGGGGCGCACGAAGACAGCCACGTGCTTGTGTGCAACGCACTGTGGTGTTGCGATCACAACGGCTTTGTATAGCCTCTTCAACGCACTGGCCCGACGCGTGCATATGTTATATGCCGCGCTTGCGGGACTCGCGGGAAAAGACTAATCTGAACCGATCAGTTCAGCGTAGAAATATTGAAGATAAAATTTTCGGCGGACAATCCGCAAGGACTGCCCATAACTTGCCGGTTTGTCGTGTTCGAAAGGCCAGTGGATGCGTATTTTCCCCGTTGTTATTGCCGTCCTCGTGACAGCATTTCTGACTGCTTTGGTGCTGCAACGCGACTGGCTGCTGGCCTTTGCCGGAAACGAGCCAGCCGCAGCGGCCCAAGCGGCGGATGACACCCAGCAACCGCCCTCGCGGGCGGTGCGGGTCGTTGCCATGTCCTCGACAGCCCGTGAGATCGAGGATGCGGTGGTCCTGCGCGGCGAGACGCAAGCGATGCGCGAGGTTGACCTGCGCGCCGAAACCACGGGCCGTATCATCTCTGATCCGCTGCGGCGCGGCGCATTCGTCGAACAGGACCAAATTATCTGCCAGATCGACACCGGCACCCGCGAGGCGATGCTGGCCGAGGCGCAAGCGCGGCTGGCCGATGCGCGCATCAACTTTTCCGCCGCCGACAGGCTTTCGCAGGATGGCTTTGCCTCCTCCACGCGTCTGGCCACGACCGAGGCGAACCTGCGCAGCGCCGAAGCCGCTGTCGCCGCCGCCGCCACGGAAATCGAGCGCCTTACCATCCGCGCGCCGTTTGCCGGCATTCTGGAGAATGACAGCGCCGAGCTTGGCAGCCTGCTACAGGCAGGCGGGGTCTGCGCGACCGTGATGCAGCTCGATCCGATCCGGCTTGTGGGTTTTGTGCCGGAAACAGAGGTCAGCCGCATCGAACACGGCGCGATGGCAGGGGCGCGTCTGGCGGCGGGCGGTCAGGTGCAGGGGAGCGTCAGCTTTCTGTCCCGCTCCGCCGATCCGACCACCCGTACCTTCCGCGTGGATATCGAAGTGCCCAATCCCGACCTGTCCATCAGGGACGGGCAGACCGCCGAGATCCTGATTTCCGCCCCCGGAACCAAGGCGCATCTGGTGCCGCAATCCTCCCTCACCCTGAATGATGACGGCGCGCTGGGTGTGCGGTTGGTCGATGCCGACCAGATCACCCGCTTTGCGCCGGTCTCGCTGGTGCGCGATACGGCCAAGGGTGTCTGGATCACCGGGCTGGCCGAGACGGCGGATGTCATCATCGTAGGTCAGGAATATGTCACCGACGGTGTTCCCGTGATACCGACCTACCGCGAGGCACAGTGATGATCGGCATGGTGGATTGGGCAGCCGCCCGCGCAAGGATGGTGATGGCGTTCATCATCCTGTCGATCTCTGTCGGGGCCTTCGCCTATGTCAGCCTGCCCAAGGAGGGCGAGCCGGATATCGAGATACCCGCGCTGTTCGTCTCTGTCCCCTTCCCCGGTATCTCTGCCGAAGACAGCGAATCCCTACTGGTCAAACCGATGGAGACCGAACTCTCCGGTCTCGACGGTCTCAAAAAGATGACCTCGACCGCTGCCGAAAACTACGCGGGCGTGGCGTTGGAATTCGAATTCGGCTGGGACAAGACCAAGATCATGGCCGATGTCCGCGAGGCCATGAGCAATGCCGAGGGGCAGTTCCCCGCAGGCTTCGACAAGTTCTCGATCAACGAGATCAACTTTTCCGAATTTCCCATCATCATCGTCAATCTGACAGGCGATGTGCCCGAACGCACGATGGCGCGCATCGCCAAGGACCTGCAGGACCAGATCGAGGCGCTCGATGCCGTGATGGAGGCCGGGATCGCCGGCAACCGTGACGAGATGGTCGAGGTGGTGATCGACCCGCTGCGGCTGGAATCCTACAATGTCACAGCGGGCGAGTTGATCAGCGTTGTTCAGAACAACAACATGCTGATCGCTGCAGGCGAGGTAGAAAGCGCGCAAGGCACGTTCAGCGTCAAGATCCCCTCCTCTTTCAGCAGCCCGCGTGACATCTACAACCTGCCGGTCAAGACCAACGGCACCCGCGTGGTTACGCTGGGCGATCTGGCCGAGATCCGCATGACCTTCGAGGATCGCAAGGGCACTGCGCGGTTCAACGGTGATCCCACCGTGGCGCTACAGGTGGTCAAACGCAAAGGCTTCAACCTGATCGACACGGCAGCCGATGTGCGCCGCATCGTGGCCGAGGCGCAGGCCACATGGCCCGAGGATATGGCCGCCGCCGTGCAGGTCGGCACCTCCAACGACCAAAGCCGCGTGGTCGGCTCGATGGTCAGCCAGCTTGAAGGCTCTGTGCTGACGGCCATTGCGCTGGTGATGATCGTGGTTCTGGCCAGCCTTGGCACCCGCGCCGCCCTGCTGGTGGGCTTTGCGATCCCCGCCTCTTTCCTGCTGTGCTTTGTGCTGCTGGCGATCATGGGGGTCACCATCTCGAATATCGTGATGTTCGGCCTGATTTTGGCTGTGGGCATGCTCGTCGATGGCGCAATCGTCGTGGTCGAATATGCCGACAAGCGCATTCAGGAAGGCACTGGCCCGATGACCGCCTATGTCGAGGCGTCCAAGCGGATGTTCTGGCCGATTGTCAGTTCCACCGCCACCACGCTTTGCGCCTTTCTGCCGATGCTTTTCTGGCCGGGTGTGCCGGGCGAGTTCATGGGTATGCTGCCGGTTACGCTGATTTTCGTGCTCTCCGCCAGCCTGATCGTAGCGCTGATCTACCTGCCGGTGATGGGCGGCGTCACAGGCCGGATGAGCCGGATGTTCGGCCAGTCCTCGGACATGCTGCGCCGCGCCCTGCCGTGGTGGGCCCGCGCCGTGCTGGTGCTGCCCGCCATGTATATGGTGTTTCTGGGTGTGATGCAGCTTCTCAACCCCGGCTATCTGTTCGGCGGCACGCCTGTCGGCACCGGCGTTGTTGCCCTTCTGCCGGGGGCGGCGCTGTTTCTGGCGGGCACGTTCGCCACATCGATCACGGTGGGGGCAGCCAAGATCGAACGCCGCCCGCGCCGCATCAAGGCAGGGCACCGCCGCACGCTGTTCGGCTATTTCATCCGCGCGATCACCGCCAATCCGGTCATGCCGCTGGTCACCATCGGCCTTGTCGGCCTGTTCGTGATGGTCGTGTTCACAACCTTCCAGCAAAACAGCCGCGGCGTGGAGTTTTTCGTCGATTCCGAACCAGAGCAGGCGATTGTCTATGTCCGTGCGCGCGGCAACCTGTCTCTGACCGAGAAAAACGCGCTGGTGCGGCAGGCCGAAGAAATCGTGCTGGCCCATCCCGGCGTGGACAATGCCTTTGCCTTTGCGGGCGATGGCGGGCTGAATGCCAATACCGGCGGCGCGCAGCCGCCGCTGGATACGATCGGCCAGATCCAGCTTGAGACGATCCCGTGGGAGGACCGCACCGACCGCCCCGAGCTTGGCGGCAATCTGGTCATCGACGAGCTGACCGCCGCCATCGGCGCCATCCCCGGCCTGCAGGTCGAGGTGATCGCCCAGTCGCGCGGTCCGGCCTCGGCCAAGCCGGTGCATCTGCGGCTGAAAAGCAACGACTGGCAAAGCCTGCAGGAGGCCACACGCCTTGCTCGCGCGCAGTTCGACGACACCCCCGGCCTCACTCTGGTCGAGGATACGCTGCCCCTGCCCGGCATCGACTGGCAGATTGACGTCGATGTCGAGAAAGCGGGGCGTTTCGGGGCCGATGTCGCCACGGTGGGCGGCATGGTCCAGCTTGTGACGCGCGGCATCCTGCTCGATACGATGCGGGTCGATACTTCGGACGAGGAGATCGATATCCGCGTGCGCCTGCCCGAGAACGACCGTGTTCTCTCCACCCTCGATACGCTCAAGGTCCGCACGCAGGACGGGCTGGTGCCGCTGGCCAATTTCATCAGCCGCCAGCCGGTGCCGAAACTGGCCGAGATCAAGCGGGTCGACGGTAAACGCTATTTCGATGTCAAAGCGGCTGTCGCCAGCGGGCTGACCAATCCCGTCACCGCCCCCGACGGCAGCACCACAGAGGTGCCGATCACCGCGACAGAGCGGATCGACACGCTGACCGCTTGGCTCGAAACCTCCCCCCTGCCCGCTGGCATCGAATGGGAGTGGACCGGCGATCAGGAAGATCAGGCCGAATCCGGTGCCTTCCTTGCCAATGCCTTTCTGGGCGCGCTGGGGCTGATGTTCATCATCCTGCTGGCGCAGTTCAACTCGGTCTACAACGCGGTGCTGGTGCTGCTGGCGGTGGTGCTGTCCACCACAGGTGTGCTGATCGGGATGCTGGTGATGGATCAGACCTTCTCGATCATCATGACGGGCACGGGGATCGTGGCGCTGGCCGGGATCGTGGTGAACAACAATATCATCCTGATCGACACCTATCAGGAATATTCCCGCTACATGCCACGGATCGAGGCGATCATCCGCACCGCCGAGGACCGTATCCGCCCGGTGCTGCTGACCACGATCACCACGATGGCAGGCCTTGCGCCGATGATGTTCGGCCTCAGCCTCGATTTCATCAACGGTGGCTATTCCATCGACAGCCCGACCGCCCTGTGGTGGAAGCAACTCGCCACGGCGGTGGTCTTCGGGCTGGGCATCGCCACCATGCTCACGCTGATCTTCACGCCCTCGATGCTGGCGTTGCGGGTCTGGGCCAGCACCTATGCGATGGCGTTGTCTCGTCTGCTGGCGATCCTGTCTTTCGGGCGCGGCAGTCAGGCGGCGCGCGACTGGGCGCTCAACCGCGCGGCGCGCAACCTCAAAGCTCCCGAGATCATCTGGGAGGACGAGGCAAGCGATCCCGCACTGGTCCTGCAATCAACACAGCCCGATCCGCTGATCTCGCCACAGCCACCCCTGCGCGCGGCAGAATAAAAAACGGCGCCCCGGTTATCCGTGGCGCCGCTGTTTCATCTTGCTCCAAATATTCCCGCCGGAGGCATCGCAGCCTTGCTGCGATTTTCCCTGCTTCAGGCTGCCTCGCCTCGCTCGCTGGCCTGACGCTGCCACAGCCCCCAATAGCGGCCCTTGCGGGTCAGCAGGTCGGCATGCGCGCCTTCCTCAACGATCTGGCCGTCTTCCAGCACGATGATCCGGTCGGCATCCGCCACCGTGGACAGCCGATGCGCGATGGTCAGCACCGTGCGGCCCTGCGCGGCCCGCGCCAACGCGCCCTGTATCTCCTGCTCGGTCTCGGTATCCAGCGCCGATGTCGCCTCGTCCAGCAGCAGGATCGGCGGGTTCTTCAGCAAGGTGCGCGCGATGCCGACGCGCTGCTTCTCGCCGCCCGACAGTTTCAGCCCGCGCTCGCCCACAGCCGTGTCATAGCCGTCCGGCAGGCGCATGATGAAATCGTGGATCTGGGCATCGCGCGCCGCCTGTTCAATCTGCTCCTGCGTGGCCCCATCGCGCCCGTAGGCGATGTTGTAGCGGATCGTATCGTTGAACAGCACCGTGTCCTGCGGCACCACGCCGATGGCGTCATGCAGGCTGACCTGCGTAACGTCGCGCAAGTCTTGCCCGTCGATCAGCAGCGCGCCCTTGCTCACGTCATAGAACCGGAACAGCAACCGCCCGATGGTGGATTTGCCCGAACCGGAGGAGCCGACAATCGCCACCGTCTCGCCCGCCGCCACCGTCAGGGTGACCCCCTTGAGGATCGCGCGTTCCGGATCATAGCCGAAATGCACATCGCGCAGTTCCACTTTGCCGCCCTGTACCCGCAGCGGCTGCGCGCCCGGCTTGTCGGAGACTTCGGCGGGTTGTTCCAGCAGATCGAACATCTCGCCCATATCCACCAGCGCCTGTCGGATCTCGCGGTAGACTGTGCCCAGAAAGTTCAGCGGCATGGTGATCTGGATCATATAGGCGTTGACCATGACGAAATCGCCCACGGTCAGCGCCCCGCGTTCCACCCCAAGCGCGGCCATGACCATCACGATCACCAGCCCGCTCGTGATCAGGAATGTCTGCCCGAAATTCAGGAACGCCAGCGAGTAGGAGGTTTTCAGCGCCGCCGCCTCGTATTGCGCCATTGCCCCGTCATATCGCCCAGCCTCGCGGCTCTCGGCCCCGAAATATTTGACTGTCTCGAAGTTCAGCAGGCTGTCGATGGCCTTCTGGTTGGCATCGGTATCCTGCTCGTTCATCACGCGGCGCAGTTTGACGCGCCATTCGGTGACAGTGAAGGTGAACCAGACATAGATCGAGATGGTCCCCACGATCACCGCCAGATACCAGACATCGAACAGGAAAAACAAAATCCCCGCGATCATCAACAGTTCCAGCATCAGCGGCCCGATCGAAAAGATCAGGAATCGCAGCAGGAAATCCACGCCCTTCACACCGCGCTCGATGATCCGGCTCAGCCCGCCCGTCTTGCGTGTCAGGTGATAGCGCATCGACAGGCGGTGGATATGGGTGAAGGTTTCCAGCGCCAGTGCCCGCAAGGCCCGCTGGCCGACAGCGGCAAAGATCACATCGCGCAACTGCTGGAACCCGTTCGAGAGCAGTCGCGCCATGCCGTAAGCCACCGTAAGGCCCACCGCGCCCAGCATCAGCGGAGACACCCCCTCGCCCGCCAGCGCATCCACCGCGTATTTATACAGGATCGGCGTGCCGACAGCCACGATCTTGCCCAAAAGCAGCGCCAGCAGGGCCAGCACCACGCGGCGCTTTACCCATGTCTGCCCCTCGGGCCACAGATAGGGCGCGACCTTGCGGATCGTGCGCAGGCCCGAGCGGCGTGCGGCACTGGCTTCTTCGGATGTGTAGGTGGTGCGTCGCATAATCAGGGCCTCTTTACTGACCCCGACAGATAGGCCGCTTTTACCGCGAAGACCAGAGAGCGGAACAGCACATCAAAACCGCAGGATATGCCCCTCACGCGGGCTGACGCGTCCGGCGGCCAGATCGGCCCACAGGGCGGGGGCATGTTCCAGCCCGTCATGCACCACCACATCCAGCCAGCCGCCCGCATCCGCCGCGATCCGCTTCCAAGCGGCGGTGATCTGCCCCTCGATCACACCCGGACCCCAGTCGTCGCGACGCTTCGCGATCTGGGCGGGGGCGAAGAAGAACTTCGGCTTCGGGCCGGGCAGGTCCTGCGGCGGGGCGAATTTGTCCCAATGGCTGGTGCCCACAGCCGCCGAATGGCGCAGGTGATCCACCAGATGGCCATGCAGCCGCGCCTTGACGGCGGCATTGCCCGCCATGTCGACATAGACGCTGGGCACCTGTGCAAGCTGGTCGATCTCGTTATAGCTGAGCACCTGATCGCAGGCCCCAAGCCCCGCCACGAAGTCGCGGTTGGCGCTCCCCGTCAGCCCGACGATCCTGTAGGGCCGCGCCTCCGGTTCGGCCAGAAACTTGCACAGCCCCAGACCCGTTTTCGACGAGGCGCTGCCGATGATGATCTGCTCGGCTCCGAACCAGTTGTTATCGGCCAGCCAGTCGTAAAGTAGATAGGATGTGGCCAGCAAAGGCTGCAACAGGCTGCGCAGATGTTCGTCCTTTTCGCTGGATGCCTTGACCGCGACATAGGTGTTATAGACCAGCGCCAACCCATCGCGATGGGTGGAACGGTCCACATAGATGCCGGGGGCGGTCTGGGTCGGGCGGATTACCAGTTCCTGCGCCAGAGGCAGGTAGCCGTAAAGCCGCGTGCCCTCCGTCAGGTCAGCGGCGCGGCTTTCCACCACCGTTGCCATGCCCCAGACGGGAACGATGCCCTGCCCCGCGATGCCGCTGGGAAAGAACTTCCAGTAATCCAGCACAAAGCCAGTGGCCGCATAGGTCACATTGTTCACGGTCAGCGCCACGCTCTGGATGGACAGGCGCACCTCGCCATCGGCCAGCGGTGCGGCAGCCGCCGTATCCTCTGCCAGCACCGCCTTTGTGATGTCCTTCTGATCGACCAGAATCCGTTGCATGCCCTGCCTCCCCGCATAGCCTGTTGGAGCTTCAGGCTAATCCTGCGAAGGCATATCTGCACAGCCCTTTTCGGCGTGACGACGCGTCAGGCGGTGCAGCGCCTGCGCGGGAGTGGGCGGGTCTACGCGCGCCCTACTCCGGGATTTCGAAAATCTGGCCGGGGTAGATCAGATCGGGATTGCGGATACGGTCGCGGTTGGCCTCGAACAGGCGCACGAACAAAATGCCCTCGCCGTAGTTCTCGCGCGCGATGGCCCAGAGCGTATTGCCCGGCTGCACGGTGACCACGCGAATGGCGGCGTCCCCCGCGTCGGCCTGCTGGCTGTCGCCCTGATCCGCAGCACTGCCTTCGGTTGCCGCACTGGTCACTTGCGCGCTGACTGCGCCTGCCGCCGCGATAGCCGCCACTTCTGCGCGGTCCTCGCGTTTGAAGGGTGTCTCGATCCGCGACAGCACTTTGCCCGTGGCATCCACCTCGTCAAGCCGCAGGGTGTAGACGCCTGCCGCGATGGCGGGCAAGCCGATGCTCCAAATCCTGTCGGCATTGATTTCCGCTTTGCTCAGCGGAGCGTTGTCGAGATAGATCAAGACCGTTCCACCGGCAGTCCCGCGCCCCTGCAACAGGACATCGCCGTCATTGGTGTAGCTGATTACATCCAGCGCGACACCAAGCCCACCTGCCGCCGGATCGGAGGGTGTGGCGGGTTGCAGCACGCGGATGCCGTCGCCATCCGACAACAGCAAGGCCGGTGTACTGGTCGCAGCGGCGCTGATCTCGACCGTTCCGGCAGGCGCGCTGTCGGGGACAGGCGGCGCATCCGGCGCTGCGGTGCTGACGGCAAGCTCGCTTTCAGGTTGCGCGACAGGGGCGATGATAACCTGTTGCGCGGAGAGTTGGGCCTCGCCGCTATCCGAGGTTGCCAGCGTCAGCACACGCGGCGCATCCGATGCAGGCAAGGTCAGGAACGCAACAAAAGCCCCGTCGCCGCCAGCTATCGCCGTGCCCACAGGTTCGCCGTCGAGCAAAATCTCTACCGTGCTGCCCGCCCGCGCGCGGCCCGCGACCAATGCCTCACCGTCGGGGGCCAGTCGCACCGTGTCAAAACTTGGCACCGGAGTGGTTTGCGTTGCTTCGGCTGCGGCTTGGTCGGTGCCGGTTTGGTCCGTGCCCGACTGATCTGTGACCGGTTGGTCGGCAGCCGTCTCCTCCGCCGCTGGCTCAGGATTGGCTTGCAGTTCGCTTTGCGGCAGTGCGGCTATGACCGCGCCCTGCGACTGCCCGTCTTGCGCTGATGCCTCGATCGGCTGATCAGCGGGCGTTTCGGTCTCTGTTCCGGCGGCCACATCCGTGGATGGCTGCGGTGCCACCTCAGGTGCATCGGTAGCGGTTTCCGGCGTCTCCGCTGCATCCTGCAACGCCGGGGCAACCTCATCGGCAACCTGATCGGTTGCCTCATCGGACGTCACAGTAGCAGGCTCCGGCGCGGGGTCTTCCTGCGTGTCAGCGGCATCAATAACCGCGACAACTTCCGGTGTGTCATCGATGACTGCATCAGTGGCTGGCGCGGGTTCATCTGGCGCTACGGTTTGCGTTGCAACCACCTCTGGCCTCACCTCAGCGGGTGGCTCTGCCCCCCGGTCTGCCTCTTCAACCAGTTCGACGGGGTCAACGCGCGGGTTCAACACCAGCAACGCCACCACCAGAAGGGCCGCGACACCGCCGCCTGCAACCGCAAGCGCCATGCCACCCGACATCCAAGACAGTACTTTCATCCGTTCCCCTTCGATCCGCCAATTTCTCGCATGACGGTTGAGCGAGATTAACAACAAGGCTAACACGGGTCAAAAGCAGCTTTTTTGAAAAACAGGAACATCTGATGTCATCATATGCCAAAGGATTTGCCGTCTGCGTCTATTGTGGCGCACGTAGCGGCAAAGACCCTGCCTATCACACCGAGGCCACCGCTCTGGGACAGGCTCTTGCGGGCGAGGGCTGGCAACTGGTCTATGGAGCGGGCGACGTGGGCCTGATGGGGGCTGTGGCGCGGGCCGCACAGGCGGCGGGCGGCGATACGCTGGGTGTCATTCCGGTGCATCTGCTGAAAATGGAGGTCGGCAAAACCGATCTGACCCGCTTTGTCGTGACCGAGACGATGCACGAGCGCAAGAAGGTCATGTATATGAACTCGGATGCGATTGTCGTGCTGCCCGGCGGGGCCGGATCGCTCGATGAATTCTTCGAGGTGCTGACATGGCGCCAGCTTGGCCTGCATGCCAAACCGATCTTTCTGCTGAACACCCAGGGATACTGGACGCCGCTCATCGCGCTGATCGACCATGTGATAGATCAGGGTTTCGCTGACCCGTCCTTGGCCGGATTCATCACGGTTGTGGACAATGTCGCCGCGCTCACGCGTGCTTTGCGCGCGGCCCGCTCGATCGAAACCGAAGCGGCGGAGTAAAGCGCCAGCGCGCCCCAGATCAGCACGAAAGCCACCAGATGCCAACCACTGAAAGGCTCTGTGAAGATCAGCACGGCGACAAGGAATTGCAGCGTCGGGTTGATATATTGCACCAGCCCCACAGTGCCCATCCGCACCCGTTTGCTGGCATAGGAGAACAGCATCAACGGGCTGGCCGTCAGGATGCCAGAGAACATCAGCAGCAAACTATCCGTCAGATCAGCCCCGAACGCGCCGCCACCGCCGCGATGGGCCAGCGCCAGAACGACCAGCGCGATGGGCGACAGCACCAGAACCTCGGCTGTGACGGAAACAACGGGACCGGCGGAAAGCCTTTTTTTCATAAGGCCGTACAGCCCGAAGCTGACAGACAGCACGAGCGCGATCCAAGGGGCCACCCCCAGCCCGAGGGTCAGCACCACCACCGCTAGCACCGCAAGCGCCACGGCAATGGCCTGCATCCGGCTGAGCCTTTCGCCAAAGACGACACGCCCGATCCCCACGGCGACCAGCGGGAACATATAGTACCCCAGCGAGGCCTCTGTCGCCTTTCCGATCTGGATCGACAGGATGAAGACAAACCAGTTGACCGAGATCATCAGCGCGGCAAACCCAACGATCATGATTGCCTGCGGCGAGCCCAGAGCCGCGCGCATCTGGCCCAGCCGTCCTTGCACCAGCAGCACCAGCGAGAAGAAGACCAGCGACCAGATCGTGCGATGTGCCAGAATTTCGATGGGCGGGACATGGGCCAGCAGTTTGTAGAACAGCCCCGACAGCCCCCAGAAGGTGCAGGTGGCCACCAGGGCCACAACACCTTTGCCTGCTTCCGTCATCTGCTGTTATCCCCGCGCCGGTCCGGTTGCACCTTGGCGCAGCCGACGCGGGGGTTCAATGGCGCGCGGACAGTCTGTTACATCGTTTCGAGATCGCCAATGACAACCTTTTGCAACTCGGGTAGCGGATGCCCCGTCAGCGTCTTGGGAATTTGCGCGACAATCGTGGCGGTCACCGTCGCATGCAACTGGTCACGCATCTCGCCCAGAACACGCGGCGGCGCGATCAGCACCATGCGCTTGATCCGTCCCCGCTGGACCATACGCTTCAGGATATCGGATAACTCGGACGCAAAGCGGTCCTTGGCGAGTTGATGCCAGTCCGGCTCCTCCATCGCGGAGCGTTGCCCGAGGCCGTGATCAGCCCTGCGACCCGGCCTGTCCGACACCTGCTCGCCCTGCGCCGGATTCTCCTGCTGCTCGACGCGTTCGACTGTCAGGCTTGGCGCGGCGGCCCCTCCCTCATTGCGCAGGAACATCGCTTTTTCGCCATCGGCCACAACAACCCATGTGTCTTTTTCCAGTCTGATCATGTGATCCTCCGAAGTGTTGCTGTCCGGGCCCGGACAGTTACAGCGCGCTCACACCAAGATATGGACGATCAGACATAATAAAACCCCGCATCTGCGAGGATGCGGGGTTTCGCCGAAAGACCTGTCCGGAAACGGGAAATCAGAGGCGCGAGGCCACGTTTTCCCAGTTCACCAGCTTGTCGAGGAAGTTCGTCAGATAGGCCGGGCGCTTGTTGCGGAAGTCGATGTAGTAGGAATGTTCCCACACGTCGCAGCCCAGCAGGACGGTCTGGCCAAAGCAAAGCGGGTTAACGCCGTTCTCGGTCTTGGTGACCTTGAGCGAGCCGTCCTTGGCCTTGACCAGCCAGCACCAGCCGGAGCCGAACTGTCCGGCACCAGCGGCGCTGAACTCTTCCTTGAACTTGTCGACCGACCCGAAATTGTCGGTGATCGCCTTTTCCAGCTCGGATGGCATGGCGCTGCCCTTGGGCCCCATCATCTGCCAGAACTGCGCGTGGTTCCAATGCTGGGAGGCGTTGTTGAAGATGCCATTCTGGGCGACAGCACCGGCGTCGTAGGTGCCCGTGATGATCTCTTCAACCGATTTGCCTTCCCATTTGGTACCGGCAATCAGCTTGTTGCCGTTGTCGACATAGGCCTTGTGGTGGATGTCGTGATGAAACTCCAACGTTTCGGCGGACATGCCATGTTCGGCCAAAGCATCATGGGCGTAGGGAAGATCAGGAAGTTCGAAAGCCATGGGTTATCACCTTTTTTCTGGTTTCTCTCTGGCCCTTAGATGGGTGCCTTAGGGGGGCAAGGTCAACCCCCGCCCCGCTATCGCGCGCGTTTCAGTGGAAAAAATCGACACCTGCCGCAGGGTCGGCGGCATTGCACAACAGATCGTACACATAGACCGAGACCGCGCGGAAACAGGCTACGTTGATCTGGCCCGTCGCGGGCATCCAGAGCGCTCCGGCCACCTGAGCCAACCTGCTGCGCCGGATATCACCCGGTTTGAACGCGTCGGGATGCAGATCGACGGGCGAGAGTTTCGCAAGTACCTCGCGCACCAGCGGATCAGTTCCCCTGACCGAGAACAGTGTGCGCGCGTCCGACAGGTTTTCGGCCAGATAGTGCTCACCCTTCAGCGCATTCTCCAGACTTTTCAGCGCGGCACCCACCTGTCCGTAAGGCAGGATCAGCAGGATTTCGTCCGGCGACATCCATGCCGCCTGTCCTTCGCTCACCCCTTTGGCGGGCTGGATGCGCCCCATTGGCGGGATCGGCAGGCCAAGGGCCGTATCCACCGCCTGCGCCATTGCCGCCGAGGACAGATCACCGCGCAGGGTGATCATCCCGACAGGACCACGATCCTCGATCGTGACAAGCCCCTCGAAAATGGCCCCGTTCAGGGCGCTGACCGGATCAGACATTCTGTTTCTCCCCGTCCTTGTCGAAGAAAACCTGATCGACGATCTTGGCTTTCACCTCGGTCCCGTCGGTCTTGCCGAAATTGATGACCTGCCCCATCCGCGCCGGACCGTCCAGCACCAGCCCCATCGCGATCCCGCGCCCCAGCGTGGGCGAGTGATAGGTCGATGTGACGCGTCCTTGCGTGTTGCGCTGCCCGTTCGCATTGGTGCCATCGGCCACGGCATAGGCCCCATCCGGCAGGGTGGAGCCGTCCAGCGTTTCCAGCCCCACCAGCTGCCAGCGGTTCGGATCGGTCATATGACTGCGCTGCTGTCCGCGCTTGCCGATATAGTCGTCCTTTTTCTTCGAGATCGCCCAGCCCAGCCCGAGATCCTGCGGAATAACGGTGCCATCTGTCTCGTCCCCGATCATGATGAACCCCTTTTCGGCGCGCATGATATGCAACGCCTCGGTGCCGTAGGGAGTCGCCCCGAATTCCGCACCCTCTGCCATCAGCCGCTCCCAGAACGCGTGTCCCTGACTGGCAGGCACAGCCACCTCGAAGCTCAACTCGCCCGAAAAGGAGATGCGGAACACACGCGCCGCCACACCGCCAAGGCTGCCCTCGGCCCATTGCATGAACGGCAGCGTTTCCTTGGACAGATCCATCCCGCCCAGCTTTTCCAGCAGCTTGCGCGCATTGGGGCCGACCACGGCGAACTGTGCGTATTGTTCGGTGACATTGGCGACATAGACCTTCCAGTCCCACCATTCGGTCTGCAACCATTCCTCCATATGGGCATGGATACGATCCGCGCCGCCGGTGGTGGTGTGACACAGCCATGTATCCTCGGACATGCGCGCGACCACGCCGTCATCCATCAGGAACCCGTTTTCCGAACACATCAGACCATAGCGGCATTTGCCCACGGCAAGATTGCTCATCATATTGGTATAGAGCATGTCCATGAACCGCCCCGCATCGGGCCCTTTCACGACCAGCTTGCCAAGGGTCGAGGCATCCAGCAGGCCAAGGCTGGCCCGCGTCTGCGTCACCTCGCGGGCCACCGCGTCATGCACGCTTTCACCGGGGCGCTGGTAGCAATAGGGCCTGCGCCAGTAGCCGACTGGTTCCCAATAAGCGCCGTGGGTTTCGTGCCAGTCATTCAGCGGTGTGCGGCGGAGCGGCTGGAAGATCTTGCCGCGTGCCTCGCCTGCGATGGCGCCCATGCTGATGGGCGTATAGGGCGGGCGGAAGGTGGTGGTGCCGACGCTCGGGATATCGGTGTTGAGCGCATGGGCCAGCGTCGCCAGACCGTTGATATTGCTTAGCTTGCCCTGATCCGTGGCCATCCCCAGCGTGGTGTAGCGCTTGGCATGCTCGACCGAGGTGAACCCTTCTTGTGCGGCCAGTTGCACATCCGAGACTTTCACGTCGTTCTGGAAATCCAGCCATGATTTGGCGCGCAACGCATAGGGCGCGCCCTGCGGCATCATCCAGACCGGTGCGATCGGGGCTTGCTGTTGCGCCTCGACCGCTGGCAGCTTTGCGTCCGCGATCTGATGGCCTGTCGCCAGAGCCGCCGCGCGACCTGCCTGATTGGCATCCGCAAGCGCCGCAGCCAGTTCCATGGCACCATTGGCGGCGCCTGCGGCGATCACCATCGCCTGCCCGTCCACACCCGTGGGCGCGCGTGCGGGATCGGGGCGGAACATCGCCTGATCCGCATTCCAAAGCAGCTTGCCACCGCAATGGGACCACAGATGCACCACCGGAGACCAGCCGCCCGACATGGCGACCGCGTCACATGCGATATCTTCCAGCACCGCACCCTCGCCCGCCTGTGCGCAGATCGCGACACCCGTGACGCGCTTGCCGCCCTTGACCTTTGCGATGGCCTTGCCGTTCTCGACGCGGATGCCAAGGGCGCGCGCCGCCTCGGCCAGCGCCCCGCCACCCGTGGCGCGGGCGTCAAGGATCACAGGCACGGCCAGCCCCAGACTGTGCAGGGTGATGGCGGTGCGATAAGCATCGTCGTTATTCGTGGCGATCACGACACGGTCACCAACCGAGACACCCCAGTTCACCGCATAGTCGCGCACCGCCCCTGCCAGCATCACGCCCGGGATGTCGTTGCCCGCGAAAGACAGGGGCCGCTCGATCGCCCCCGTCGCGGTCACGATCTGGCGCGCGCGGACCCGCCACAGGCGGTGGCGCGGGCCGTCATCTTCCGGCGCATGATCGCGCAGGCGCTCGTATCCCAGCACATAGCCGTGGTCATAGACCCCTGCCCCCATGCAGCGCAGGCGCAGGGTGACATTGCTCATTGTTTCCAATTCGGAAACGACTGTTCCGATCCACGCATCGACCGGCTGGCCATCCACGGTGCCGCCATCCACAGGCGCGCGCCCGCCCCAATGGGCGGTCTGCTCCATCAGCAGCACGCGCGCGCCGGACCGACCTGCCGCAAGTGCAGCCTGCAATCCGGCCACGCCGCCGCCGATCACCAGCACATCCGTCGTGGCGTTAAAATGCTCGTACCGATCCGCATCCGCCGCCGTGGGGGCCTTGCCCAGACCTGCGGATTTGCGGATGAACGGCTCATAGACATGTTTCCAGAAGGCGCGCGGATAGAGGAACATCTTGTAATAGAACCCCGCCGGCAGGAACCGGCTGAGATAGGTGTTCACCGCGCCGATATCATACTCCAGCGACGGCCAGTGGTTCTGGCTTTCCGCCTGCAACCCGTCGAACAGCTCTGTCGTGGTCACGCGCTGGTTCGGCTCGAACCGCGCGCCTTTGCCCAGACCGACAAGCGCATTCGGCTCCTCCGCGCCAGAGGCGACAACCCCGCGCGGACGGTGGTATTTGAACGACCGCCCCATCAGCATGCAGTCATTTGCCAGCAGCGCCGAGGCGAGCGTGTCGCCCTCGAACCCCTTGAGATATTTGCCATTAAACCGGAAGGTGACTTGCTTGCCCCGGTTCAGGAACCGGCCACCTGTCGCCAGACGCGTACTCATTGATACTCTCTCCATGACCATCCGGGCCGTTTGGCGGTGATCTTGTCCTTGATCTCTTGGGGTGGCTCGGTGGTCTGGGCCTTGTAGGTGCCAAATACTTCGAGCGTCACGGTGCAGCGCGCGGCGTGGAACCACTTGCCGCAGCCGTAGCTGTGCCGCCAGCGCTCGAAATGCAGCCCCTTAGGGTTCTCGCGCATGAAGAGGTAATTCTCGAAGGCCTCGTCATCCGCGCCGGGGCCATGCCGCGTCAGATGCGCCTCGCCGCCCGCGGTAAGTTCGGTCTCGTCGGCCTGCACGCCGCAATAGGGGCATTGAAGGGTCAGCATGGCGTGCCTCCGGCTCGGGCAACAGAAAACAACTCTCTACCGCAATATGTTGTGCTGCATGGGCGCGCGTTCACCAAATGGGTATGAGACTGAAAACTTTGGGATATGCACGAACTATCCCCAAACATATACAATTTGCGCTTATTCCATAAGTTTGCGAGCCTGCCCATTGAGAACAAAGCATCAACATAGGCGGTGGCGTCATATTTCCCGATAAACGTGCATCGTCCCCATGGAGTAATTGGTAATGCTCGAAGATTTCGAGAAAAAGTATGGGTCCATTCTATCATTCTTGAACGGAAAAATTCAAAGCAATGAAAAAAAGACACGCAGTATTGAACATTCCCGTCAAAGCCGCTGGCGCCAGGTTGAAGAATGGTCTTTCGCTCATCCAGACCCATACATTCAGTTGCTGGGAAGGCGAGCGTTCGATCTCCATGATCAAGAAGCGATGAACGAATTACGCGCGCAGTATGACTGGGAACTGCGGCAGGCTGAATGACTTGATGCTCCATCAATGCGCCACCCCTGCTGCCACGGACTCGTCAATGAACTTGCCTTCGCGGA
>JBLRWK010000024.1:0-6669 GCA_047921295.1 Rhodobacterales bacterium | reverse complement strand
CATCAATGCGCCACCCCTGCTGCCACGGACTCGTCAATGAACTTGCCTTCGCGGAACCGGAACATCGAGAATTCCTCGGTCAACGGCGAATGCCCCTTGGCCATCAGCTCTGCCATCGCCCAGCCCGAGCCGGGGATCGCCTTGAAGCCGCCCGTGCCCCAGCCGCAATTCACAAACACGCCCTCGACCGGCGTTTTCGACAGGATGGGCGAGCGGTCACCCGTCATATCCACGATCCCGCCCCATTGCCGCAGCATCTTGAGGCGCGAGATCATCGGGAAGGTCTCGATCAGCGCGCGGACGGTTTCCTCGATATGGTGGAAACTGCCGCGCTGGGTGTAGTTGTTATAGCCGTCGGTGCCGCCACCGATGACCATCTCGCCCTTGTCGGACTGGCTCATGTAGCCATGCACGGTATTGGCCATCACCACCACATCCATGCAGGGTTTGATCGGTTCGGAGACCAGCGCCTGCAGCGCCAGCGATTCAATTGGCAGACGGAACCCCGCCATTTCCGCCACAACGGATGAATTGCCCGCCACTACGATGCCCAGCTTGTCGCAATCAATCGACCCGCGGTTGGTATCGACGCCGACAACGCGCGCGCCGTCGCGACGCACGGCTGTCACCTCGCATTGCTGGATCACATCCATGCCCATGTCCGAACAGGCCCGCGCATAGCCCCATGCCACCGCGTCATGGCGCGCCGTGCCGCCGCGTGCCTGCCACAGCGCGCCCAGCACCGGATAGCGCGGCCCGTCGATATTGATGATCGGCACCAGTTCCTTGACGCGTTCGGGCGTGATGAATTCGGTCTTCACGCCTTGCAGCGCATTGGCATGGGCGGTGCGCTGGTAACCGCGCACCTCGTGATGGGTCTGCGCCAGCATCATTACGCCGCGCGGGCTGAACATGACGTTATAGTTCAGGTCCTGGCTCATCGTCTCGTAAAGGCTGCGCGATTTCTCGTAGATCGCAGCCGACGGATCTTGCAGGTAGTTGGAGCGGATGATCGTCGTGTTGCGGCCCGTATTACCGCCGCCAAGCCAGCCCTTTTCAAGGATCGCGACATTGGTGATCCCGTAGTTCTTGCCAAGGTGATAGGCCGTGGCCAGACCATGCCCGCCCGCGCCCACGATGATCACATCGTATTTCTTTTTCGGGGCAGCATCGCGCCAGGCGCGGGTCCACCCGGTATGCTGGCGCATCGCTTCACGGGCGATGGCAAAGACGGAATAGCGTTTCATCGGCGGCCCTGATCCTTCGAATCCGGTTCTGTATCTGTTGCCGTGATATCTGGACCCAAGCCCGGTTTCACCCCCGTTTGGGAACGTCACAATGACGCTTGGTTGCGACATGGTGGACCGGTGCGACAGTTTGCTCTTTTTTCGGAGGGGCCGCACCTATACATGAGGCTCTGTAAGACGGAGGACCTATGACGTTCTGGATCATCATCACGGCTCTGGCCTTTGCGGTCGCCGCCCTTCTGGCGCTGGCGATCTTGCGCGGGCGCAGCTCGGACGAACCGCCTGCGGCCTATGACCTGCGGGTCTACCGCGACCAGCTCAAGGAGGTGGACCGCGATCTGGCGCGCGGTGTGATCGGGCCGGAGGATGCCGAGCGTATCCGCGCCGAAGTCTCGCGCCGCATTCTGGCCGCCGATGCCCAGCTCCAGAAAGGCATGCAGGAGGGCGCGCAGCCCCAGAAGCTTGCCATGGCCGTCGCAGGTTTGTCGCTCGTGGCTCTCGTTGGCGGCTCTGTCTGGGTCTATTCCCGACTGGGCGCACCGGGCTATCCCGACATGGCGCTGGCCAGCCGGATAGAGGCCGCACAGGAGACCCGCCTCAACCGTATCTCGCAAAGCGAGGCCGAGGAGCGCGTGCCTGCCGCCCCTGCATCCGAGCCGCCGACGCCAGATTTCCTGCGTCTGATGGAACAGTTGCGCGCCGCCGTGACCGCCCGCCCCGGCGATCTGCAAGGCATGACGCTGCTGGCCCGCAACGAGGCGGCGCTGGGTAACTTCACCGCCGCGCACAGGGCGCAGGCGCAGGTGATTTCGCTCAAGGGCGATCAGGCCACGGCGGAGGATTTCGTCGATCTGGCCGATATGATGGTTCTGGCCGCCGGTGGCTATGTCTCGCCCGAGGCGGAGGCAGCCCTGCGCGCCGCCCTGACCCGCGATCCGCAAAACGGACCCGCGCGGTATTACGTGGGCGTGCTGCAGGCCCAGACCGGACGGCCCGACAATGCGTTCCGCACATGGGATGCGGTGTTGCGTGAAGGACCGGAGGGTGCCGCGCATATCCGCGCCATTCGCGCCCAGATCGAGGATATGGCCTTCCGCGCCGGTGTGAATTACACCTTGCCGTCCGAAGACGGCAGCGCCGCGCCGTCGCGCGCGGGCCCGAGTGCTGAGGAAATCCAGAATGCCGAGGATTTGACACCGGAAGAGCGGAGCACAATGATCCGCGGCATGGTCCAGAACCTGTCGGACAGGCTGGCGCTGCAGGGTGGCAATTCATCGGAATGGGCGCAACTGATCAGCGCCTTGGGCGTGCTGGGCGACGAGCGTCAGGCCCGCGTGATCTGGCAAGAGTCGCAGAGCATTTTCTGGGACAATCCCCAAGGTCTGGCCGAGGTTGACGAAGCCGCGCGCCAAGCCGGGTTGCTGGAATGAGGCCTCCGCGATGATCTTCGAGGCGATCGACAGTTTCGCCGAAGCCCTGCCCCCGCACCGCGCTATCGCGGGGCTGGATTTCGGGGACAAGACCATCGGCGTGGCCGTGTCCGACAGGATGCTATCTGTCGGCACCCCGCTGCAAACGATCCGCCGCGACAAGTTCACAACCGATGCCGCGCAGTTGCTTGCCATTCTGACCGCGCGCGAGATTGCCGGGATCGTGCTGGGCCTGCCCCGCAACATGGATGGCAGCGAGGGGCCGCGCTGCCAGAAAACCCGCGCCTTCGCCCGCAATCTTTCCCGCCTTACAGAGATGCCCATCACCTATTGGGACGAGCGCCTGTCGACCGTTGCCGCCGAGCGCGCGCTGTTGGAGGCGGATACGTCACGCAAACGTCGCGCCGAGGTGATCGACCACGTCGCCGCATCCTATATCCTGCAAGGCGCGCTGGACCGGCTGGCGCATATCAAGCGGCAAAGCCTGACAGACACTGCGGAGAGCAATCATGGGTGAGATCTGGAAACGCGACGAGATCGAGAGCCCCTGCATCAAGATCTGCGTCATCCATCCCGCAGAGCGGCTTTGCACAGGCTGTCTGCGGAGCATCGACGAGATCACCGAATGGTCGCGCATGACGCCGGACGTGCGCCGCGCCATTATGGAGGAACTACCCGAACGCGCCTCCCGCCTTAAACAGCGCCGTGGCGGGCGCGCGGCACGGTTGTCAAAGGACAAGTGACGGCAGTGCTGTCCGGTCTGGCCCGCGTGCCTGCTCAGATGCCAAGATCGGCCGCCGTAACCAGCGCCACCATCTCGAGTGTCAGCGCAGCGGCGGCCCCGCTCACCCGCGCCACATCTGCGCCGTCCAGCCGCACCAGCGCATCCGCCCCGTCGGTCCCCAGCGTCACCTCTCCTGCCCCCGTATAGGCCGTAGGCAGAACGATCAGGATATTATCCTCCTCCGCCGCGAAATCCCCCACAACGCCCGCATCATGTGACTGCGCCATCCACGGCCCCACGACAAAGCTGTCCGCCCCCGCCCCGCCATAGGCTGTATCCCCGCGCCCCATGAGGATCAGATCATCACCGTCGCCGCCGTAAAGCATGTCGGGATCAACCACATCTTCCAGCCAGTCATCCGGCGAGGTTCGGTCCTCCGAGGATTGCAGCACATTCTCGCCATCCGCGCGGACCAGACCGATGATCACATCATCCCCCGCCCCGCCGTAGATCGTATCGGAGTCGGTGCCGCCTTCGAGCGCATCGACGCCGTCATCGCCTCGCATGGCATCATTGCCAGCGCCGCCGAATAGCACATCGTCGCCCGCTCCGCCAAACATCGCGTCATTGCCCGCGCCGCCGCGCATCTTGTCCGCGCCGTCACCGCCGAACATTGTATCATCGCCAGCGCCACCGATCAGCAGATCATCGCCAGCACCGCCCGAGAGCCGGTCATTCCCCGCACCGCCCGACAGCGTGTCATTGCCCTCACTGCCGTTCAGTGTGTCGTCACCCGCACCACCGGAAAGCAGATCATCCTCCGGTCCACCGGACAGCAATAGGCCCGCATTCACCTGCGCGGCAGGTCGCTCCGTATCCTCGAGAACGGGCAACGCGTCCGATGTATCGGCCTCATCCTCCGAAGAGGGCGGGCAAATCATCGTGCCCAAAGCGACCAACCCAAACAGAACCAACAATTCGATCATCACGACACTCTTTTCCAACTCAGAGGCCGATTTACCGACACGGAACGAGCGCATGCAAGCGGCGGGCTGATAACCCGCTGTAATGCCGCAGTCTTCCGCGTTGACGCAGAACATTTCGTTAACAATAACAGGCTAAAACCATATTTGGTCCGTTTTTGGAATCTATCGCACTACGCGGAGGGGGAGGCGGATTCTGCCCTTGTCGTTATAGATTGTTATCGTTTTAGAAACGATCACGGCAATCTCGCATCCCAACGCAGGACCAGAAAAGGGTTGAATATTGGAAAGCTACCCCGCAGCGCCCTTACCAGCCCAGAGCCTTGCGGAGCATGTTCAGCGCCACCAAAGTCAGGAAAACCGCGAACACCCGCTTGAGGGGTTTGGGGTCCATCGCATGGGCCAGCTTCACCCCAAGCGGGGCTGTCAGAAGCGTCATGGCGATCGTCACACCGAAGGCCACGCCATTGACCGCACCGATGGTGAAGGGCGGCCGTGTCGCTGGATCGACCTGCACGAACAAAAAGCCGATAACCGAAGGCACCGCAATGATCACACCAAAGCCTGCCGCCGTTGCGACAGCGCGGTGGATCGCAACGCCGTAAAGCGTCATGATCGGCACGCCGAAGCTGCCACCGCCAATGCCCATAAGCACCGACAGAAAGCCGAGCGCGGGCGAGAGCGTCAGCCGCCGCAACCCTTTCGGCATTTCAGCTCCCAGTCGCCAATGCGGCTGCGAGGTTGCCATGTAGATCCCGATCACCAGCGCCAGCCCGCCAAAGACCGCCTGCAAGGTGACAGAGCGCAACGAGGCAGCCACCAGCACGCCCAGCACCGCGCCCAACACGATCCCCGGCGCCCAGCCGCGCAGGATCTCCCAATCGACCGCCCCTTTGCGGTGGTGGCTCAGCACGGAGCGTGTCGAGGTGACGATGATCGTGGCAAGGGAGGTCGCCAGACAGATCTGCATCAGTTGCGGGCTGTCATAGCCCAGCGTCTGGAAGGCGTAAAAAAACGCAGGCACCAGAATGATCCCGCCGCCCACGCCCAAAAGCCCCGCTAACACGCCTGCAAAGGCACCGATCGCCAACAAAAGCACCAGCATCTGCAACAGCAACGTTGTTTCGGGCACGGCGGCACCTCCTTCTGCGTAAATTTGTGGCAGATAGACAGGGTTTCTCCGGCAGGAACAATGGCAAAAGCCGCTCGACCAGAGCGCGGGCGAGACGCAGACGCGGGCCGGACCTACTGGATCAGTGCCGCCTCGGCCTGCACACGCGCCTCGAGCACGGCATCGAGCGCCTGCTCGACCAGCGCGTAATCCGCCCCGGTGCGCGATGCGCCCTCGGACAGGATGCGCCGCCATTGCCGCGCACCGGGGCTGGCCGCGAACAGCCCCATCATATGCCGCGTGATCTGGTGCAAACGGCCCCCATCCGCGAGATGCGCCTCGATGTAATCGCGCATCCGGCGAACCACTTCGACCGGGTCGCTATCCTCGCGCTGCCCGTAGACCAGCCGGTCGGCCCGGCACAGGATATCGGCAGGCTGGTGATAGGCTGCGCGCCCGACCATGACCCCGTCCAGCCCCGCATCGAGAAAGCCAAGCGCCTGATCCAGATCGGTAATTCCACCATTCACCGAGATATGCAGCCCGCCGAACATGCCCTTCATCCGCAGCACCAGATCATGGTCCAGCGGCGGCACCTCGCGGTTCTCCTTAGGGCTGAGGCCCTGCAACCATGCCTTGCGCGCATGGATGATGAAGCGCCCACAGCCTGCCGCGCCCACGCGGGACAGAAATTCCGGCAAGACCTCCTCGGGGTCCTGATCGTCGACCCCGATGCGGCATTTCACCGTCACCTCGACATCCACAGCCGCCCGCATCGCCGCCACACACTCGGCCACAAGCGCGGGCTGTTTCATCAACACTGCACCGAAAGTGCCTGATTGCACACGGTCCGAGGGGCAGCCGACGTTGAGATTGATCTCGTCATAGCCCGCCTGCGCCCCCAACCGCGCCGCCTGCGCCAGCTCAGCCGGATCGGACCCGCCCAGTTGCAGCGCAACAGGATGCTCCGAGGGATGGTGATCCAGCAAATGCAACGCACCACCGCGCACCAGCGCCGGCGCCGTCACCATCTCGGTATACAGCAACACGTGCCGCGACATCAGGCGGTGCAGATACCGGCAATGGCGGTCCGTCCAATCCATCATCGGGGCACAGGATAATCTAGCGTGTTGATTTATTTGCATTTTTTGTGTATCTTCAAACTGTTGGCGGC
>JBLRWK010000023.1:0-64433 GCA_047921295.1 Rhodobacterales bacterium | reverse complement strand
GCCAGCTTTGACGATCTGGGCCGTGGCGAGGAAGAGGGCGTGTCGAACGTGTCGGAAATCTCCGAAACAGCCGCCTCGCGCAGCCTTGAGGTGCTCAAGCAGATCAGCTCCACCGGCTATTTGCGCAAGCGCCTGCCACAGGAACTGGTGGTGTTTCAGGGCGGCCAGAACGGCATGAACGAGCTGATGGCGACAGGCACCCACGGCCTGATGCCGGAGACCTCCTTCCGCGCAGCCGCGAGTGTGTCGACGACCACGACAACAGCGGTCGCCAGCGGCACGGTCAGCATGGATGCCCGCACCAAGGCCAAGATGCAGGGCTACGAGGGCGAGGCCTGCGGCGATTGCGGCAACTACACGCTGGTCCGCAACGGCACCTGCATGAAGTGCAACACCTGCGGCGCGACAAGCGGGTGTAGCTGATTGGAGAATGGTATGGGCGTTGCAATCAGACTTGAGGACTGCTCGGACATTAAGTTTCACAACTGCTATGTAGAAGGTGAAGAAGCGGCCATCCAAGTTATTCGGTCGACTGGAATAGAAGCCACTAGGACTCGGTTTGTTACCCGAAGAACTCAAACACCTTCGAAGGCTTCTCCAAGTAAACGGCTGTTACGTTCAACAACTGCTTTGATTGGCGTGGCAGCGAGCATAAAGACCTTGTTTGGGTAGAGAGGCAGTGGCGTTTGAAGAGGCTTTTCTAGACCAACTTAGATAGGGGCCAGTGCGCTTGCCCCGCGTGGATCAGGACACAGGCGAAACGTTCCGAGCGGTTAATATACTGAGCCTGATTCACGAAACTGGAGGGATGCGCGCATCTCTCCTTTTTCTTTTTAAAGCATCGCGTTGTTGCTAAAAGCTAACGCAACGCTTTAAGGTGCGGCGCGGGTCAGCATGCCGAACAGGTCGCGCGGGTCGTCGGGGTCTGCCAGCAGGTCCAGAGGCTGGAAGAAGCCTGTCCCCTCGATGCGGTCGCGGATGTAGCGCAGGGCGCTGAAATCCTCGATCGCGAAGCCCACGCTGTCGAAAAGCGTGATCTGGCGCGCATCGCGGCGGCCCTCTGCCTGTCCGGCGATCACCTGCCAAAGCTCTGTCACCGGATGATCGGGCGCGAGTTGCTGTATCTCGCCCTCGATCCGCGTCTGTTCCGGATATTCCACAAAAATAGCGGCGCGGAGCAGGATATCGGAATGCAGTTCTGTCTTGCCGGGGCAGTCACCGCCGATGGCGTTCAGATGCACGCCGCTGCCCACCATATTGTCGGTCAGGATCGTCGCATACTGCTTGTCCGCCGTGCAAGTCGTGATGATCTGCGCGCCCTCAATCGCCTCTTGCGCGCTGGTGCAGGGCGTCACCGTCAGGCCGGAGCCTACCAGATTGCGCATGGCCTTGGCCGTTGCGGCCTCGTCCGTATCGTAGAGACGCACATGGCTGATGCCGCAGATTGCCTGCATCGCGATGCACTGGAACTCCGACTGCGCGCCATTGCCGATCATCGCCATGGTTGTGGCCCCTGCGGGTGCCAGATATTTGGCCGCAACCGCCGAAGTGGCCGCCGTGCGGATCGCCGTCAGCAGCGTCATTTCCGACAGCAGCACCGGATAGCCGTTATCGACCCGCGCCAGCATCCCGAAAGCGGTGACGGTCTGCAGCCCCGCGCGGGTGTTGGCCGGATGGCCGTTGACGTATTTGAACCCGTAAAGAGCCCCGTCCGAGGTGGGCATCAACTCGATCACCCCCACATCCGAATGGCTGGCAACGCGCGGTGTCTTGTCGAAATGCGGCCAGCGCAGGAAATCGGCCTCGATATAGCCGGCCAGTTCCACCAGCATCTGCGGCAGGCCGAGATGGTGGACCAGCCCCATCATGTGATCAACAGAGACGAAAGGCACCAGCGCCTTGTCGGAGGGGGACAGCATCGGGATGCTCCTGTGGATTGAGTATTTGTGGAACGATGAAAGCAGGGTGGTGAAAGCAGGGTGCGGTCAGGCAAAGGCGCGGGTGGGGCGGTCGAAGACGCGGCGGCCAAGTGCGGAGGCGGCCAGATCGACCATCAGTTGCGCGGTGCGGCCACGCTCGTCCAGAAACGGGTTCAGCTCCACCAGATCGAGCGAGGTCATGAGGCCGCTGTCATGCAGGATCTCCATCACCAGATGCGCCTCGCGCACGGTGGCCCCCCCCGGCACGGTAGTGCCGACAGCGGGGGCCATGCTGGGGTCGATGAAATCCACATCCAGCGAGACATGCAGCGCGCCGTTCGCGGCGGCGACACGATCCAGAAACGCCCCCAGAGGCCGCGCAATCCCGCTCTCGTCGATCTCGCGCATGTCGTGGCGGTGGATGGCGCTCTCTTGCAAGGCGCGGCGCTCGTCAGGATCGACGGAGCGCAGCCCGATGATGCAGATATTCTCCTGCGGCACGGTGGCGTCGAGCGGCGGGAAGGCGTCAAACCCCTCGCGTCCCGTCACATAGGCCAGCGGCGTGCCGTGCAGATTGCCCGAAGCGGTGCTGAGCGGCGTGTGAAAATCGCTATGCGCGTCCAGCCACAGCACGAACTGCGGGCGGGCGTTGGCATGGGCATGGGCAGTTACACCGGCGACCGTGCCCAGCGACAGGCTGTGATCGCCGCCCAGAAAGATCGGCAAGCCCTCAGCCATCGCATCGCGCGCCGCTGCGAACAATGTGCGGGTCCAGCCGATGGTTTCGGGCAGGGCATGCAGATGCGGCGGTGCACCGACAACCTCACCGACGGGGGCAGGGGCCAGATTGCCGAGGTCTCGCACGCGGTGCCCGAGACCCTCAAGCGCCCCCGCCAGACCCGCCGTGCGATAGGCATCCGGCCCCATCAGGCAACCGAGGTTGCGTTTGCCGCTGTCCACGGGACAGCCGATCATGATGATATCTTGCGGGGTCATTACGTGCTCCTGCGCGGCTTCGTTGCTGTAAGGTCATCCGATGTTACGCCATTCGGGACTGGATTGAAGGGTGCAGATTGACCAGTATGGGCGGTGAACACCCATTTCGGCAGCAGGAAGCGACAGAATGGACGAAACCGATCAAGCCCTGATCCGTGCCTTGCGCCATGATGCGCGTGCCTCTCTCTCGGCGCTGTCGGACCAGTTGGGCGTGTCGCGCACCACTGTGCGGGCGCGGATCGAGCGGATGCAGCGGCAGGGCGATATCGTCGGCTTCAGTGTCGTGCTCAAGGCCGATGTGGCGCAAGACCCTGTGCGCGGGCTGATGATGATCGGGGTGGAAGGGCGCGGCGCGGATCGCATCATGCGCCAGTTGACCGGCCTGCCGGAGGTGCGCGCCGTGCACAGCACCAACGGACGCTGGGACATGATCGTGGAGATCGGCACCGCCACATTGGAGGATCTTGACCGCGCGCTGGCCGCGATCCGGCGTTTTGACGGCGTGGCTTCGTCCGAGACAAACCTGCTGCTGAGCACCCGCAAATCCGGCAGATAGGGTGCGGGCCGCTTGCTGTGCGCTTGCATTAGCGGGGTTTCGCCCGTTTGAGCCCTTGCCTCGGCAAGGCCCTGCCCAAATGGGCGCAGTTGCAGAGGGGGAGCCAAAAACCCAAGCCAAAAGGCGGCACGCCCGGTTTTCGTGCCCATATGTGAAGGAGCACCCATAGTGACGGGTGCGCTGACCAAACGTGAAGGGAAACGAGCGATGAGAATGACAACAATAAGCGTGGTCGCCCTGATGGCGCTGAGCGCCCCGCTGGCCGCAATGGACGCGGTTGATGTAAATGATGACGGTGTGGCCACGCTGGAAGAGATTCAGGCGGTCTATCCCGATTTCACCCCTGCCGATTTTGCGCGTCTCGATGTCAATGCCGATGGCATGCTGGACGAGGACGAATATGCACAGGGCGTCGAGGATGGCCTGATCCCGGACGAGGGCTAACGCCTTTCCCGATAAACGGTGCCGCGCCTTTGGGGGCGGCGTCCGGTCGCGGCCTTAGCCAGCGCGGCGCCATGCCATCAGCCACAGGCCTGCCAGCGCCACGGAGGCAACCGCATTCCAGCTTGCCATGGACAGGCCCAGCATCTCCCATGGCACCTCGTCACAGCGCACCAACGGGGCGGCCATGATCTGCGCGAAAAGATCCTGCGCCGACTGGCCCGCAACGCCGGTGCTGCTGCAGGCGGCGGGGCCGTCCCACCAGTCACGCTCGACGCCCGTGTGATAGGCACCTATCGCTGCCGTGCTCGATGCGGCCAGCGCGCCCAGTGCCGCAACAATGCGCACAGGCAGCACCGCGACAGCGGCCAGCACACCCAGTGCGATCGCGGCCGCATGGGGATAACGCTGCCACAGGCACAGCTCGCAGGGGGCCATGCCGCCGATATGCTGGAAGGCCAGCGCGCCCAGCATCAGGGCGGCGGACCCTGCTGCGGCAAGGATCATCCATAGACGGGCCGTCAGGGTCACAGGTAGCGCACTCCGTAAAATCCGGCCACGAGCATGATCACGAACAGGGTGAACAGCAAGCCCAGACGCTTCTCGATGAAGTCACGAATAGGTGCGCCGAATTTCCACAGCAGGGCAGCCACGATAAAGAACCGCAGCCCGCGCGCGATGATCGAGGTGACGATGAACGTGCCAATCGGCAGGCCAGTCCAGCCCGACATGATCGTGATCACCTTGTAGGGGAAAGGCGTGATGCCGGCGATCAGCACAGGCCAGAAGCCTAGATCGTTGAAGCGCGAGTTGAACGCTGTCATCGCGTCGCCCTTGCCCAAAGCCTCAAGGATCGGTTGGCCCAGAGCCTCGTAGAAGAACGCGCCGATGATATAGCCCAGCATGCCGCCCAGCACCGAGGAGACCAGCGCCACCCCCGCGATCAGCCAGGCCCGCGACGGTCTGGCAAGGATCATCGGGATCATCAGCACATCCGGCGGGATCGGGAAGACCGAGGATTCGATGAAGGCCACAAAGGCCAGAACCCACAGCGCGCGCGGGTGCTGCGCCTGTCGCAGGGTCCAGTCATAGAGGGATCGTATCATCCAAGCCGCCTTTGATCATTCCGGGAATACGTCCCGAAGAGTTCCAGGACAGGCTGATGATCCCCGCCACTGTGCCGCGTTGCAGGCCGGACAGCTCTGTCCGGCGCCGCAATCGTATTCTGGCGGCTATGTAGCAATCTCGGCAGGGCGGGCAAAGCGGAAACGCCTGAAAACACGCAGCGTTGTTGCTTTTTCGGCTGGACGCAGCGCAGAACGGGCGATACATGAGCCAAAGCAGCGAGGCTGCATTGTGCGGGTGTGGCGGAATGGTAGACGCGAGGGTCTCAAACACCCTTACCTCACGGTGTGTCGGTTCGAGTCCGACCACCCGCACCAATTTTCAGGATGTCCGGACGGCTTTTGCGTGACACTTTCACGGGTGTGTTTGGCTGGGCGCATCTCATACGGTCGCGGGCCGTGCGCTCAACTGGTTGCGGGCAGGGAAGCGCTGGGTTGATTCGCGCGGGCTTGTCTTAAGGATCGCTGCAGACTTGCCTTCAATCACCTTCCCAGCGCCGGATTGACCAGCCTGCGTGCACAATGATGTAAGGGCGATAGCCTTGAAAATGCCGCTTTTTAAGGTCGGGCGCGGCGCTGCTTACTGGTGCTTTCATGGAAACAGGTCTTGCGGCCTTAACGGGTAGTTCGGGCGCTAACTGTCTGGTCGGATCACGCAAATCCTGTGGTATCAGCGGTCAGCCTGTCTGAATTGTCGTTGAATCAGAGACAATCACCCCACGCCAAACTTCCCGCGCCTGAGGATTGCGGCAGGAATTGGGCTTTTTCCGGTGCAAATCTTGTTTGGGTCCGCACTCTCCCGCGCTAGTGCTGGGCTGTCGCGGTATCGGCGGCAGCAAGGGTAACGGCGGGCAATCCCCACGCCGCTGCCAGCCTGACCGGACAGCTTATTCAGGAGGTCGCTCGATGACATGTGAACAGATCTTTCAGCCACAGGTCTCGGTCCGCTGTCAGCACATCGCGGGGGCACAGGGATGACGGTCCAGCAACAAGACAGCCCTCTGACCGCCCAACCCGCCGAGGCCATGTTCGGCATCGACGGCTTCAGCCTCAAACGCAACGTTGTGGCCTGTTTCACTCCCGGAACCGCGATTGCCACTGCGCGCGGCGAGCGTCTGGTCGAGGAACTGGGGATCGGGGACCGCATCGTCACCCGGGACAACGGCATCCAGCCCTTGCGTTGGATCGGCAGCAAGCGCCTCTCGACCCTTGATCTGGCGCGCAATCCGCATCTTTGCCCGATATTGCTGCGGCGCGGATCACTGGGGGATAACCTGCCGGAACGCGATATCTGGGTCAGCCCGAACCACCGAATACTGGTGAACAGCGCGCAAACCGCGCTGCATTTTCACGAGCAGGAGGTGCTGGCCGCCGCCAAACATATGACCGGCGCGCAGGGGATCGACTCCGTTCAGGTGCAGGCCGTGACCTATATCCATTTACTGTTCGACCAGCACGAGGTGATCCTGTCCAACGGATGCTGGAGCGAGAGCTTCCAGCCCGATGCCCAGCGGCTTCAGGGCTTCGGACATGCCCAGCGCACGGAGATACTAGAGCTTTTCCCCGATCTGCGGACAGATCACAGGCAGGTCGCTTTTCAGCCGACACGGCAAGTTTTGAACCGTGATGAGGCCCTGCGCGTGGCGCGATAACAACCAGTTGCAGCTGTCTGGTCCCGCATCACCGCAGGAATAGGCTTGACGGAGCAGAGGCAGGGGGCTGTCGCTGTTCCGGAAAACGAAGTGCGGCCCGAAGGTTATGCCTTCGGGCCGTTCATGTCTCAGGGCAGCGTATTTGCGCGCCACGTGGCCCAGTCCTCGGGCGTGTCGAGATCGGTGGTGGCATGATGCGCAGGCAGGGGGATTGTGATGATCCGGTCGCTATGGGCCCGCAACACATCACGCGCGCCGCTGTCGCCGTGGCAGGTTTTTAGGGCGTCGAACAGATCGGCGGGAAACACCACCGGATGGCCGCGCTGGCCGTCGCGGTCCACAGCGCGCAGGATGGCATCCGGCCCGGCCTCATGCGCGGCGATCATCCGGCGCAGGTCGTCGCTGTCCAGTTCGGGCAGATCGGCGGGCAGGATCATCACGGCGGCACAGTCCGGCGGCAAGGCTGTGACGCCCGCGCGGATCGACGCTCCCATACCCTCGGCCGCATCGGGCACCATAACAGGCGTCACATCCAGCCCCGCAAGACAGGCCATGCGCGGATGCTCCGCATCCGGCAGGGTGCAAAGCACTGGCCCCGTGGCCGCGGCAAGCGCGCGCTCCAGCATCAGCCGCAACAACGGCTGGCCCGCGACCTCCTCCCGCAGCTTGTCACCGCCCCGCATCCGCGAAGCGGCACCAGCCGCCAGTATCAGGATCGCGCAGCCTGCCACTGTACCGTTACCCCCGCATCCTTGCGCCGTCTGCATCGAACAGCGGCGTGGTGATCAGGCGGGCAGGGCGCATGTCGCCCATAATCTCGATCTCCACCGCCAGCCCTTCCTCCGCGCGGTCCGATGGCACAAAGGCCAGCGCGATCGACTTGCCCGCATAATGGGAATAGCCGCCGGATGTGCAGAAGCCCTGCACCTTGCCGTCCAGCCAGACCGGCTCGTAGGCCACGACATCGGCGTCATCCGCTTGCACCTCAAAAGCACAAAGCCTGCGTTGCGGGCCGGAGGCGCGCTCGGCCTCGGCAGACGCGCGCCCGATGAAATCGGCGTTCTTTTTGAACGAGATGAAACGGTCCAGCCCCGTCTCTGCCGCTGTATAATCTGGCGAGAATTCGTTGAGCCAACTGCCAAAGAACTTGTCCAGCCGCAGGCTCATCATCGCGCGCATCCCGAAAGGCTTCATCGCGTGTTTCTGCCCTTCTTCCCACAGGACCGACCACAAAGCTTGCTGTGCCATCGGATCGCAGTATATCTCGAACCCAAGATCACCCGTGTAGCTGACGCGCTGCACGGTACAATCTGCCATGCCCACGGTCATGCGCCGCACATCCATAAAGGCCATGTCGCTGATATCGGTGCGGGTGCAGGCGGCCAGCACCTCCCGCGCTTTCGGGCCTGCGATCTGGAAGCCTGTCAGCCGGTCGCTGATATTCTCGACCGATACACCCGCATCGGCGTTTTGCTGAAACCAGCGCATGTGATAGGCCTGCGCGCCGTAGCTGGCCGTCAGTTGAAAGCGATCCTCGGCCAGACAGGACACGGTGAAATCACCGATCAGCCGCCCCTTGGGTGAGAGCATCGGCGTCAGGCTCAACCGCCCCGGTTGCGGGATGCGCCCCGCCATGATCCGGTCCAGCCATGCCCGCGCACCGGAGCCTGTGACCAGATATTTGCCGAAATTCTGCACCTCGTTGATGCCCACGCCCTCGCGCACCGCCTTGACCTCGCGTGCTGTCGCCTCAAAGGCGTTGGAGCGGCGGAAGCTGGGTGTCTCATAGCGCGGTTCGTCGCCTTGTGCGAAGTAGTTGACCACTTCCAGCCCGTATTGCGCGCCCCAGACAGCGCCCATGCCGTCGAAAACATCATACATCGGCGTGGTGCGGAACGGGCGCGCGGCGGGCAGTTCCTCGTTCGGGTAGCTGATGGAAAACCGCTTCTGGTAGTTTTCGATCACCTTGGGGCGGGTGAAACCCGGTGTCGTCCATTCCCCGAAACGCGCGCAATCCATCGCGAACGTATCCCGCTCCGTCTCGCCTTGAATCATCCATTGCGCCAGCATAAGCCCCACGCCGCCGCCTTGGGAAAAGCCCGCCATCACGGCGCAGGCCGACCAGTAGTTCCGCATTCCGGGAACGGGGCCAACCAGTGGGTTACCGTCAGGCGCAAAGGTAAACGGCCCGTGGATCACGGTTTTCACGCCCGCACGCTCCAGAATGGGAAAGCGGCGATAGGCAAAGGCGATGCTGTCTTCGATCTTGTCCAGATTGTCGGGCAGCAACTCGTGCCCGAAAGTCCACGGCGTGCCATCCACGGCCCAAGGGCGGCAGGGTTGTTCATAAAACCCGATACAAAGCCCGCGCCCTTCCTGCCGCAGATAGCTTTCGCCGGCAGGGTCCATCACATGCGGATGCTCGGTCTCGCGCCCGTAAATCTCGGGCAGGTCATCGGTGACGATATACTGGTGCTCCATCGGGTGCAGCGGGAAATAGACGCCCGCCATCGCGCCCACCTCGCGCGCCCACAGCCCGCCTGCATTGACCACATGCTCGGCATGCACCGTGCCTTTCTCGGTGACCACATCCCATGTGCCGTCGGCGCGCTGGGTGGTGGCGGTCACCTTGCAATGCGTCTCAATCGTGGCCCCGCCCATCTTGGCGGCGCGGGCATAGGCATGGGTGGTGCCGGACGGGTCAAGATGCCCGTCCAGAGGGTCGTAAAGCCCGCCGACGATGCCGTCCAGATTGGTGATCGGCGCTATTTTCGCAATCTCTTCGGGGCTGACGATCTCGGTCTCCAGCCCCATGTAGCGGTGCTTGGCACGTTCGGCCACCAGCATGTCGAACCGCTCGCGATTGTCGGCCAGCGTGATGCCACCGACATGATGCAGCCCGCAGGACATGCCGGTGATCGCCTCAAGCTCCTTGTAAAGCCGGATCGTATAGCCTTGCAAAGCGGCCATATTGGTATCGCCGTTCAGCGTGTGAAACCCGCCCGCCGCGTGCCATGTGCTGCCGCTTGTCAGTTCCGAGCGTTCGATCAGCATCACATCGGACCAGCCCAGCTTGGTCAGGTGATACAGGACCGAACAGCCGACAACGCCGCCGCCGATTACAACAACTCTGGTAGTGGTTTTCATAACACGGGTCCCCTGACTGAACTCATGCCAGACTTTGCCTCCCGCCCCGAAAGGGCAAGCAGGATCACGACATTTTCTGTCGCAAAAATCGTGTGGCGACGGATTGTGTCAGAGCGGGCGGATCTTCAGCTTGGTGATGCGGTTGGCCTTGCGGCCCGTGACCTCGAAGCGGAATCCGTGAAAGCTGAACACCTGCCCGACTGAGGGGATCATCTGCGCCTCGTAGATCACCAGACCGGCCACTGTATTCGCCTCCAGATCGGGCAGGTTCCAGTCCATCGCGCGGTTCGCGTCGCGGATCGTCATGGCGCCGTCCACGGTAAAGCTGCCGTCCTTCAGGCGCTGCACCGTATGCTCGGCGGCGGTGTCGAACTCGTCGGTGATCTCGCCCACGATCTCTTCCAGAATATCCTCCAGCGTGATCAGCCCCTCGATGCTGCCATACTCATCCACCACCAGCGCGAAATGCGTGCGGCGGCGCAGGAACTGGCGCATCTGGTCATCCAGTGTTGTGGTGTCGGGGATGAAATAGGGCGGGCGCATCACGTCGAGGATCTTGAAGGTCTTCAACCCGTCCTGCACGGGGGCGGGGCCGAATGTCAGCTTGTGCATTGCGCGCAACGTATCCTTGGCATGGACCACGCCCAGAATATTGTCGGGATCTCCCTGAAACACAGGCAGGCGGGTATGGGCGCTGTCGAGCAGCTGGCTCAGCAGAAACTCCGGATCGGCATCGGCGTCCAGCATCTCGATCTGGCTGCGGTGGAGCATGATCTCCTCCACCGTGCGATCGCCCAGATCGAGCGCGCCCAGAATACGGTCACGGTCCTCTTTCTGCACAACCCCTTCGGATTGTCCAAGATAGAGCGCACCCGCGATCTCCTCGCGCACGGCCAGAATGTGACTGTCAGGGTCGGCCTTGACGCCAAACAGCCGCAGCACACCGCGCACCAGCAACCGCACGGCGCTGACAACGGGGGCAAAGACCTTGACGACAACACGGATCGGGGCGGATACCATCGCCGCTGCGGTCTCGGCATTGGTGATCGCATAGGTCTTGGGCAGCACCTCGGCAAAAATCAGCACCAGCAGCGTCATCACCAACGTGGCAACGGCCACGCCGCTTTCCCCGAACAGACGGGTCAGCAAGGCGGTCGCCAGCGAGGTGGCAAGGATGTTGACCAGATTGTTGCCAAGCAGCACCGAGCCGATCAGCCGCTCGTTATCCTCGGTAATCTCCAGCGCGCGCGCCGCGCCTTTGGAGCCTTTGTCGGCCTGCGAGCGCAATTTCCCGCGCGAGGCAGCCGTCAACGCGGTTTCGCTGCCCGAAAAGAAGGCGGACATCACCAGCAACAAGGCAATGCCGCCTGCCGTAATCCAAAAAGCCGCGTCAAGCACGGAGGTATCCATGATTTCTATCCTATAAACCTGAATGACTTATGTGGCCGCAAAGCACGTCAATCAAGGGGAGTGGCAGGGATTATTCCGCGATCAGTCCCGCGCCATCGGGTGATGGTCCATCACCAGCGCGGTCAGACGCTCGTCCAGAACATGGGTGTAGATCTCTGTCGTGGCGACATCGGCATGGCCCAGCAGGGTCTGGATCGCCCGCAGATCGGCCCCATTGGCCAGCAGATGCGTCGCGAATGCATGGCGCAACGTGTGCGGCGTGACCTTGGCGGGCGAGATGCCGGCCAGCACTGCCATATCCTTGATCAGCAGATAGAACATATGGCGCGTCAGATGGCCCGCCTTGCCGCTGGACGGGAACAGAAACCGCGAGGCTGTTTTGCCCTTGGCGCGCTGCGCCGCCTCGACCTTGTCGCGCACCGACAGCCAGACCGACAGCGCGTCGCGAGCCGGCGGCGAGAGCGGCACCATCCGTTCCTTGCCGCCCTTGCCCATGATCAGCAGCATCCGCGGATCGCCCCGCGCCGCTGCAACCGGCAGAGAGACCAGTTCGCTCACCCGCATACCTGTGGCGTAAAGCAGTTCCATTAGGCAGGTATTGCGAACACGGTCATCCTTGCCGCGCCCGGTGCTGCGCGCCGCGGTCAACAGCCTGTCCACCTCCTCGACGCTCAGGATTTTCGGCAGGCGTTTGTCGCGTCCCGGCCCTGATATCTGGATTGCCGGATTATCGGCGCGCCAGCCTTCCTCGAAGGCGAAACGATAAAGCTGCCGGATCGCGGAAAGCCGCCTTGCGCGGGTCGATTTCGCCAGCCCCTGCGCGTCGCAATGGATCAGATAGGCCTCCACATCGTCCTGCGTGGCGGTGACAAACGTGCCGCGCTTCGACAGCCAGTCCGCGAAATCCTTCAGATCGCGCCCATAGGCCAGCAGCGTGTTGGTCGCGGCCCCCAGTTCAGCGGCCTGCGCTTCCAGAAAGGTCGAGATCCAGCGCATGTCATCCTGCATATCAGCTGCGCCGGTCCAGCAGGATCAGTTGCAGGGCCGCGCGGCGGGCCGCATCTTCAAGCCCGATGGCGCGCAATGTGGCAAGGCCATTGCCAAGATCGGCCGGATCACCCTGCGCCGCCCGCTGGACCATATCGATGGCCCGCAGGATCGTCTCGCCCAGCCGTTGCTCGGACAACAAAGCCTGCATCGGGGCAGGGGCCTGCGTGGCTGTGAACCCGTCCTGAATCGCTTGCTGGATCATCCCGTTGGGCGCGCTTTCCGAGACCTGACCGCGCGCGATGGCGGTGGTGAAGGCAAGGCCGGGATGCGCCTCTCCCAGCGCCAGCGCGGCCTTCTCGTAGTCCGGCCCCAGCAGCGCGATCCGGTAGGCCAGTTCGCCCACAGGCCCGCTCGGCGCCATCTGAATCAGCGCGGGGCTGTAGAGGCTGGCAAAGGCCACACCCAGATCAGCCGCCAGCATCGCGGCCCAGACACCGGGCAAGGTGCGCTCCACCGCTTCGGGATCACTGGCGCGCATGGCCGCATCGAAACGCTGGACGGCGGCAACCCTGTCCCACATGCCGCCCGAGGCGGCGGGCTGGCGCTCTGAATAAAGCCCCAGCAGACGGTTGGGTGCCAGCGCACCGGAGCTTGCCAGCCGTTCTGCGGCCTCGATCTGGGAACGCCATCCGGCGGTATCGCGCAACTCGGCCACGGCAAAGGCGCGGGGCAGCGGCGCTGTCGGCAGCGGCTCTCCCAGCGCTTCATAGAGGCGGAACACCAGCGGGCTGGGGCGCACCGGCGCGCGCGGTAGCGGCTCGTCCTCGAACAGTTCAGGGTCCATGAAACGTGCCAGCAGATCGGCCTCGAAAGCGGGCATCGCCTCCAGCGCGCGGGCGGTATCCAGCGTCAGCATCGCGCCGCGCCAGTCACCACGACGGGCGGTGCAGAATATCTGAGCCGCAAAGGACGGCGACAGATGCGGCGCGCGCACCAGCGCAGCACAGGCCGTATCCTCGGCCCCTGTCAGCAGCGTCGCATCAAACCAGCGCGAGAACAGCGCGGGGTTTTCGGGGCCTGCGCGCTCCAGCATGGCCTGTGCCGGTTCCACCGCACCCAGCCGCATCAGCGCGTCGATCCGCGCCTGCAGCAAAAGACTGTCGCGTCCCGCATCGAGCGGCGCATCGGCCTCGGCCAGCAAAACGGTATAAAGCAGCGCCTGCATCGCCGGCAGGCCAGGGCGGCTCGGCTGTGTCAGAAGCCGCACCAGATCTTCGGTGCGGCTGCCCTGCCACAGGCTGATCGGCAGGCCCGACACCGACGACGGCAGCAAACCCACAGCATCCAGCCCCGCGCTGTCCAGTTGCGTCACCGTCACATCGGGGGTCACGGCGCTATCGGTGACCGCAGGTTCCGACAAGGGCAAAGGTCCCACCAGCGGGCGGGTCTCGCGGCGCTCCGGCGCAGGCGGCAGGGTGGAGCGGTCATTCAGCCAGTCGATAGCGGACAAGGGCTGCGCGATCGGCTGCGAGACGATCCCGCGTCCGGCCCCGCGCTCGCCACCGCCGTCCTGCTGCGCGAGGACCGGCCCGCTCAGGATCATGCCGCCGATCAGCGCGGCAAGGGTAAATTGGCCCCTGTGCTGCACAGCCTTCGGCCGCATTGCCCGAAAAGCCGCCGTCTTATTGCCCATTCAGGATGATCCTTTCACGGATCTCTTCCTGCGGTCGCGAAAAATCTTCGCCGATATGGGGGCCGAGATAGGCGTAAAGGATCACACCGATGGCCCCCAGAACCACGAGATAAAAGAGATATTTCAGAATGCGTCTCATCATGTTTTGCCTGCCCGTCCGCCTACGCGGTTCCTTTTTCCTTAAGTTATAACTGGCATTTCCGGCAAGATCACGTCATTCAATCGTAAATTCGGAAAAAACGGCACAACTTGGCCGAAACAGGCGCGTGATGGGCTGGAAGCTGAAAAAGACTGTTGTCTTGGTGGGAATGATGGGGGCGGGCAAGACCGCCGTGGGCAAGGCCTTGGCTGCGCGGCTCTCGGTCCCCGTTCTTGATTCGGATGCCGAGATCGAGCGTGCGGCGGCCCGCAGCATCCCCGAGATTTTCGCCCGCGACGGGGAGGCGTTCTTTCGCCTCAAGGAAAGCCAGGTCATCGAGCGGCTGCTGACGGGACGCACGGGGATTCTGTCCACCGGAGGCGGGGCCTATATGTCCGAGCGCAACCGCAATGCGATCACCAGCCACGGCGTCGCCGTCTGGCTGGATGCCGACCTGCCGCTGCTCTGGCAACGCGTGCGCCACAAGGACAGCCGCCCCTTGCTGCGCACCCCCGATCCGCTGGGCACATTGCGCGCCTTGTTTGATGAACGCGTGCCGGTCTATGCGCTGGCCGATCTGCGTGTGACGGTGGAACCGCGCTACTCGATTGATGAAACGGCGGAACTTGTCTTGCAGGCCCTGCTGACCCGCCCTGACGTTCTGGAAGCGAGCTGATGACCGAAATCGTCCATGTCCCTTTGGGCGCGCGCGCCTATGATGTGCATATCGGCCCCGATCTGCTGGCCCGCTCCGGCACGCTGATCGCGCCTCTGCTGCGGCGTCCGCGCGTGGCGGTGATCACCGACGAGAACGTGGCAGCCCTGCATCTGGACGCGCTGCGCGAGGGTCTGGCGGCCTCGGGCATCACGATGGAGGCGCTGGCCCTGCCACCGGGAGAGGCCACCAAAAGCTGGCCGCATCTGACCCGAAGCGTCGAGTGGCTGCTGGAGCAGAAGATCGAGCGCAAGGATATGGTGGTCGCCTTGGGCGGCGGTGTGATCGGCGATCTGGCGGGCTTTGCCGCCGCCATCCTGCGGCGCGGCGTGCGTTTCGTGCAGCTACCCACCAGCCTGCTGGCACAGGTGGACAGCTCCGTCGGCGGCAAGACCGGCATCAACGCGCCGCGGGGCAAGAACCTGATCGGGGCCTTCCACCAGCCCAGCCTCGTGCTGGCCGACACAACCGTGTTGGGCACGCTGAACAGCCGCGATTTTCTGGCCGGTTACGGCGAGGTGGTCAAATACGGCCTGCTGGGGGATTACGCCTTTTTCGAATGGCTCGAATCTAACGCGCCGCGCGCGGCTGCGGGCGATATGGCGGCGCGGATCACTGCCGTCACCCGCTCGGTCCAGATGAAGGCCGATATCGTGGCGCGTGACGAGACCGAGGAGGGCGAGCGCGCGCTGCTCAACCTCGGCCACACCTTCTGCCATGCGTTGGAGGCCGCAACGGGCTATTCCGACCGCCTGCTCCACGGCGAGGGCGTGGCGATCGGCTGCGCGCTGGCCTTCGAGCTGTCGGCCCGCCTCGGCCTGTGCCCGCAAGAAGACCCCAGCCGTCTGCGGGCCCATCTGCGCCAGATGAAAATGAAGACGGATCTCTCTGATATCGCAGGTGATTTGCCGGATGCCGACGGTCTGATCGCGCTCATGGCGCAGGACAAGAAAGTCGCCGACGGCAAACTGACCTTCATCCTTGCCCGTGGCATCGGGCAGGCTTTCATCACAAGCGACGTGCCGCATGACGCGCTGCACCGCCTGCTGTCCGATGCGCTAGCCAACCGACGCTGAACAGCCGCAGCCGCCTTCATCTGTTTAAAAAAATATCCTCGGGGGGTCAGGGGGGCAGACAGCCCCCCTGCGCGACGCCTCAGCCTGCGATCCGCACCAGCGCATGACGCTTCTTGCCCGCACTCAGTTTGACCGTCCCTGCCAGACGATCCGCATCCAGCAACAGCCCCGCATCCGTCACTTCCGCATCGTCCAGCTTCGCGCCGCCCTCAGCGATCAGCCGCTTGGCCTCCTTGCCCGAACCTGCCAGCCCGCTGCGCACGATCAGTTGCACGATGGAGATCCCGTCGCCCACTTCGGCGGCGCTGACCTCAAAGGTCGGAAGATCATCGCCCACGCCGCCCTTCTCGAACACCTCGCGCGCCGTGGCCTCCGCTGCCTCTGCCGCCGCCTTGCCATGCAGCAGGCCAGTCACCTCATTGGCAAGGATCACCTTGGCCGCGTTGATCTCCGAGCCTTCCAGCGCGCCCAGACGGTCGCATTCCGCGACCGGCAGTTCGGTGTAGAGCTTGAGGAAGCGGCCCGTATCGGCATCGGTCGTATTGCGCCAGAACTGCCAGAACTCGTAGGGCGAGAGCATATCGGCATTGAGCCAGATCGCGCCCCCCGCCGATTTGCCCATCTTGCGCCCGTCGCTGGTGGCCAGCAGCGGTGTGGTCAGCCCGAACACGTGGCTGTCGATCACGCGGCGCGTCAGGTCGATCCCGTTGACAATATTGCCCCATTGATCCGAGCCGCCCATCTGTAGGCACACACCATAGCGGCGGTTCAGCTCCATGAAATCATAGGCTTGCAGGATCATGTAGTTGAATTCGAGGAATGACAGCGACTTGTCAGGATCGTTCAGCCGCGATTTGACGCTCTCGAAACTCAGCATCCGGTTGATCGAGAAATGCCGCCCGATATCGCGCAGGAACGCCAGATAGTTCAGGTTGTCCAGCCATTCGGCATTGTTGAGCATGATGGCACCGGTGTCGCCCTCGGCGTAATCGAGGTAACGGCCGAACACCTGCCCCATGCCTGCGATATTGGCGTCGATCTGGGCCGCATCCAGCATCGGGCGCTCGTCCGAGCGGAAGCTGGGATCGCCCACTTTCGTCGTGCCGCCACCCATTAGGGTCACTGGCTTGTGGCCGGTTTTCTGCAACCAGCGCAGCAGCATGATGTTCAGCAGATGGCCCACATGCAGCGACTGCGCGGTCGCGTCATAACCGATATAGGCTGGAACCACCCCTTTGATCAGCGCATCATCCAGACCCTGAAGGTCGGTGCAATCGGCCAGAAATCCGCGCTCTGTGATGATACGCAGAAAATCCGATTTCGGGCGATAGGTCATCTCTCTTGTCCCTTGGTGGTTTGCGCGGCATGTATAGTGCGCAACGCGGTGCATGCAAACCGCTATTCGGGACAGGTAGCGCCCCTTTAGGGCAGAGGGTAGAGCGATGCGGGATGCAAGGGTGATCCGAGCTTTGGGGGCGATGTCGGGCACCTCGCTGGACGGGGTGGATGCGGCGGTGGTCGAGACCGATGGCGAGGTGATCGCGGGCTTTGGCCCCAGCGCCTACCGCGCCTATACCGCATCCGAGCAGCAGGTGTTGCGCGCAGCCCTTGGCAAGTGGCCCGAAGACGGCGGGCTGGAAGAAGCACAAGCGCTGGTGGAGGCCGCGCATGTCGAAGTGCTGTCAGGCTTTGAAGAAGTCGAACTGGTAGGCTTTCACGGCCAGACCCTTGTCCATGACCCCGGCGGGCGTGGCACGCACCAACTGGGAGATGGCGCGGCTTTGTCGGAGAAACTGGGCAAGCCGGTCGTGTGGGATTTCCGCAGCAATGACATCAGGCTGGGCGGGCAGGGGGCGCCTCTGGCCCCGTTCTTCCATTTCGCCTGCGCCAAATGGATCGGGGCCACCGCGCCGCTGGCCTTTCTCAACCTTGGCGGTGTGGGCAATCTGACATGGGTTGATCCGGGCCATGCCAAACCCGACATGCCCGGTGCCTTGCTGGCCTTTGACACCGGCCCCGCCAATGCGCCGATTAACGATCTGGTCTATACCCGTCTGGGTCTGGACTATGACAAGGACGGTGCGATTGCCGCGCGGGGCAAGGTCGTGGACGGCGCGCTGGAGCTGTTTCTGGACGAGGGGTATTTTATGAAAATGCCGCCCAAATCGCTGGACCGCGACGCCTTTGCCGACATGCTGGATCTGGTGCGCGAACTGGACGATGCCGATGCCGCCGCCACCATGACGGCGATGGCAGCAGCGGCCGTTATGCGCGGGATGGAACACTGCCCCGCGCCGCCCGAAAGGTTGCTTGTGACAGGCGGCGGGCGGCACAATCCGGTGATGATGCAGATGCTGCGCGCGGGGCTGGATTGCCCCGTCGATCCGGTCGAGGCGGTGGGGCTGGACGGTGACATGCTGGAGGCGCAGGCCTTTGCCTATCTCGCCGTGCGGTTGGCACGTGGCCTGCCCACATCCTGCCCCACGACAACCGGCGTGCGCGCCGCTGTTGGCGGGGGTATTCTCAGCGGCAAGGTCTGATCCGGCGCAGCCAATCCGTCCGCCCAACCGCGCAACCGGCCATTGTGCCTTGGCGCAGGCATGCTAAAGTCCGCGCAATTCAGGTTTGGCCCGTAGCGCAGGGGTCATGGCGCAACGTATTGATATACAAGGGCTGTTCAAATGGCATCTCGGGTCATTCCGGTCGATCCTTTCGATCTGGTCATTTTTGGCGGCACCGGCGATCTGGCGCGGCGCAAGATCCTGCCGGCGCTGTTCCGCCGCTATTGCGCGGGCCAGATGCAGGCGGGCACACGCATCGTGGGGGCCGCCCGCACCGAGATGGACAGCGCCGCCTACCGCGAGATGGTCGCGCAGGCGCTGGACGAGTTCGACACGCCGCATGCTCATGACGCGGACCAGCGCCGCACCTTTCTGGACGGGTTGCATTACGTCACGCTGGACGCGACTGGCACGCAGGGCTGGGAAGAGCTGGCCGCGCTGATGTCGCGTGACCGGATCAAGGCCTATTATTTCTCGGTCGGGCCTGCTCTGTTCGGCCCGCTGGCCGAACGGCTGCACGCACACGGGCTGTCGGATGACGAGGCGCGCATCGTCGTGGAAAAGCCTTTTGGCCGCGATCTGGACAGCGCTCGCGCGCTCAACCAGACCCTTGCGCGGCATTTCGCGGAAAGCCAAGTCTACCGGATCGATCATTATCTGGGCAAGGAAACCGTCCAGAACCTGATGGCGATCCGCTTTGGCAATATGCTGTTCGAGCCGCTGTGGAACAGCCAGTATGTCGATCACATCCAGATCACCGTGTCCGAGACCGTGGGTGTCGGCGGCCGGGCGGATTACTATGACCGCTCCGGCGCGATGCGCGACATGGTGCAGAACCACCTGATGCAACTGCTCTGTCTGATCGCGATGGAGCCGCCTGCAAAGTTCGACCCCGCAGCGGTCCGCGATGAAAAGCTCAAGGTGATCCGCGCGCTGGACCCTGTCGCGCCGAAGGATATCGTGCGCGGCCAGTATCGCGGCGATGACGACAAGCCGAGCTATACCGACCATGTCGAGGATGCAGGCTCCACCACCGAAAGCTTTATCGCGCTCAAGGCCCATATCAGCAACTGGCGATGGGCGGGCACGCCGTTCTATCTGCGCACCGGAAAGCGCCTGCGGGCGCGCAATTCGGAAATCGCCGTGGTTTTCAAGGAAGCGCCGCATTCCATTTTTGGGGCCGAAGCGGGGCGGCACCGCAATATCCTGACGATCCGTCTGCAACCCAACGAGGGCATTGATCTGGGCGTGACGATCAAGGAACCCGGTCCGGGGGGGATGCGTTTGGTGGATGTGCCTCTGGACATGACCTTTACCGAGGCATTGGGGCCGGATGCAGAGGATGTGCCCGATGCCTATGAAAGACTGATCATGGATGTGATACGCGGCAACCAGACCCTGTTCATGCGCGGCGACGAGGTCGAGGCGGCATGGGCATGGACCGATCCGATCATCGCCGACTGGGAGACCAGCGGAGAAGCCCCTTTCCCTTATGACAGCGGCAGCGCCGGCCCTGAAGAGGCACTGGCGCTGATGCACCGAGACGGCCGCCGCTGGAGAGAGATACGCCAATGAACATGAACGAATATCCCGACGAGGAAATGCTGGCGATCAATCTGGCCAACGTCCTTGCGGGCAAGCTGACGGCGGCGCTGATGGTCGAGGATAGCGTGACCTTCGTGGTGCCGGGCGGCAGCACGCCCGGGCCGGTGTTCGACGCCCTGTGCGATTCCGATCTGGACTGGTCGCGCGTCACGGTGATCCTGAGCGACGAACGGTGGGTTGCGGAAGATGATCCGCGCTCCAACGCCGCGCTGATCCGCGACAGGCTGCTGACGGGGCGGGCGGCGGCCGCGACATTCGTGCCGTTCTACACCGGCACCGACACACCCGAAGAGGCGCTGGCCGGGCTTGAGGCGCAGCTTGCGCCGCTGTTACCCGTCTCTGTCGCGCTGCTGGGCATGGGCACAGACATGCACACCGCCAGCTTGTTCCCGCGTGGCGACAATCTGCGGCTGGCGCTGGATGCCGAGGCGCCGATCCTTGTGCCGATGCGCGCCGAAGGGCTGGATTGCGCCCGTGTCACCCTGTCGGCGCGGGTTCTGGAAGACGCGCTGAACCTGCATCTGGTGATCCTCGGGCAGGCCAAACGTGACGCGCTGGAGCGTGCCATGAGCTTGCCCCCCGAGGAAGCGCCGGTTGCTGCTGTTTTGGATGATATAGAGGTGCATTGGGCCGCATGACCAAGATGGATGATTGTTGGGGGCGGCTGGACGCCCTGAAAACCGATGCGCTGTCGCGCCCGATCCTGTCGCTTTTCGACGCCGATGCCGAACGCGCAGCTCGCTTTTCCGCGAGCTTCGACGGGCTGCTGCTGGATTACGCCAAGACCGCGATAGATGCGCCGGTGCGCGACGCCTTGCTGGATCTTGCAAGCAGCGCCGCTCTCGAAGACCGCCGCGAGGCGATGTTCGCAGGCGAGGCGATCAACGAGACCGAAGGCCGCGCGGTGCTGCATACCGCCCTGCGCGCGCCGGATGATGCTGTGATCAAGGTTGAGGGCGTGGATGTGATGCCCGCGATCCGCCAGACACGGGCGCGGATGCGGGAATTCGCACAGGCGCTGCGGGCGGGCCGTATCGTGGGGCAGGGTGGCCCGATCACCGATGTGGTCAATATCGGCATCGGCGGCTCTGATCTGGGGCCCGCGATGGCGGTGCTGGCGCTGGCCCCCTATCACGACGGGCCGCGCTGCCATTTCGTGTCCAACGTTGACGGGGCGCATATCGCGGATACGCTCAAGGGGCTGGATGCGGGCCGGACGCTGGTGATCGTCGCCTCCAAGACCTTCACCACCATCGAGACGATGACCAATGCCGCAACCGCGCGCGACTGGATGGCGCAAAGCGTCAGTGATCCCGGCGCGCAATTTGTCGCCCTCTCCTCCGCCAGCGACAAAGCGGGGGAATTCGGGATCGCCGAGGACCGCGTCTTCGGTTTCGAGGACTGGGTCGGCGGGCGCTATTCGATGTGGGGACCAATCGGGCTGGCGCTGATGCTCGCTATCGGGCCGGACCGTTTCGACGAGATGCTGGACGGGGCCGCCGCGATGGACGCGCATTTCCGCACAGCTCCCCTTGCCGAAAACCTGCCGGTTCTGCTGGCGCTGACAGGGCTGTGGCACCGTCAGGTCTGCGGCTATGCCAGCCGCGCCGTGCTGCCCTATGACCAGCGCCTGTCGCGTCTGCCCGCTTATCTGCAACAGCTGGAGATGGAGAGTAACGGCAAGCGCGTGGCGATGGACGGCACCGACCTCAGCCGCCCCTCCGGACCGATTGTCTGGGGCGAGCCGGGCACCAACGGGCAACATGCCTTCTACCAGTTGATCCATCAGGGCACAGATGTCGTGCCCTGCGAATACCTCATCGCTGCTTCAGGGCACGAGCCGGAACTGGCGCATCATCACCGGCTTCTGGTGGCCAATTGTCTAGCGCAATCCGAGGCGCTGATGCGGGGCCGCTCGATGGAGGAGGCGCGCGCGTTGATGCAGGCCAAGGGGCTGTCGGGTGCAGAGCTTGAACGGCAGGCACGCCACCGTGTCTTCCCCGGCAACCGGCCCTCTGTCACGCTGGCCTATGACCGGCTGACGCCGCGCCGACTGGGGCAGATCGTGGCACTTTACGAGCACCGCATTTTTGTCGAGGGTGTCGTGCTGGGCATCAACAGCTTTGACCAATGGGGTGTGGAGCTTGGCAAGGAACTGGCCACCGCGCTGCAACCATTGCTGGAAGGCGACAATGCGGATGCCAAGGACGGATCGACACAAGCGCTGATCAGGTTCCTGACAGGGCGGTAGTGCCTGCTCAGACTGTCAGAGTTTGAGCATCATCACCCAAGCGGCAGCCATAAGAGCCGTAATCAGGCTGAGTGCGATGGCCTCGCTGCGCCGCATTCTGCGCCGTGCGTCCTGTTCCGAACCTATCATAACAGGTTCCGGCGTAGCCCGCTGCGTCTGGTCAAATCGTTCCATCATCACCCCCGTTATCTCCCTGAAGTTTTGAACGGGAGCGGACCTTGCTGCCACAAAGCACCGCCCCCGCCAGAGACCACCCGCACCGCCACGCCAAGGCGCGCCGGATCGGGTGGCCTGTCTGGTGTTTACTTGGGCACGAGCACGGAATTGACCACGTGGATCACCCCGTTGGACTGCATCACATCCGAGATGGTGACGCGGGCGGCATTGCCGCTTTCATCCAGAATGAACAGGTTGCGGCCCTTGACCTGCGCCGACAGCGCGTCGCCGGATACGGTGTTCATGTGATAGAACCCGTCGCTGCTGGCGCGGGCGCGGGCGGCGATCTGGGCGGTGGACAGATTGCCCGCCACCACATGCGCGGTCAGCACCTTTTGCAGCATTGCCTTGTTCTCGGGCATCAGCAGCGTCTCGACCGTGCCTGCGGGCAAAGCCTCGAAGGCGGCATTGACGGGCGCGAAAACCGTGAACGGGCCGGGGCCTTGCAGCGTCTCGACAAGCTCGGCTGCCTGCACGGCGGCCACGAGCGTGGTGTGATCGGCGGAATTGACCGCGTTCTCGACGATGTTGCGCGTCTCGAACATATCCGCGCCACCGACTTGCGGATTGGCGGCCATGGCGGTGGAGGCGGCGGAAAGGCTGGTGGCCAGCAGCAGGGCCTTGAATGTCTGTTTCATCTTTGTCTCCCTTTGAAATCGGCCCCAAACATCGGGCCATATTCAAATCACGGGAGGCAGCGGCAGAAAGTTTCACCGTCGCGCATTTTTTATTGGCCGTGGTGCGTGTCGTGCATCGCGTATGCCTGCGGCGCGGATATTTTGAGCAAGAAGAAACCGTAACGCAAAACGGCCCCGCAGCGGAGGCCGTCTGTGTTGCGTGGGTCGCGTGACGGGGTCAGCGCAGGATCGAGCGGCCTGCATAGATCGCTGTATCGGCCAGCGATTCCTCGATACGGATCAACTGGTTGTATTTCGCCAGCCGGTCCGAGCGCGCGAGGCTGCCGGTTTTGATCTGGCCGCAATTGGTCGCCACAGCCAGATCGGCGATGGTGGCATCCTCGGTCTCGCCGGAGCGGTGCGACATCACATTGGTCATGCGCGCGCGATGCGCCATGTCGACGGCGCGCAGCGTCTCGGTCAGCGTGCCGATCTGGTTGACCTTGACCAGCATGGAATTGCCGCAGCCGCGATCAATGCCCATCTGCAGCCGCTCGGGGTTGGTCACAAAAAGATCGTCGCCGACAAGCTGCACCTTTGCGCCCAGCCGTTCGGTCAGGGCGCGCCAGCCCTCCCAGTCATCCTCGGAACAGCCGTCCTCGATCGAGATGATCGGATAATCGGCGCAGAGGGCTGCCAGATAGTCGACATTCTGGTCGCTCGTGAGGGTCTTGCCCTCGCCGGACATGACATATTTGCCATCCTTGTAATACTCTGTCGCGGCGCAATCCAGTGCAAGACAGATATCCTCGCCCGGTGCATAGCCCGCCTTCTCGATGGATTTGAGAATGAAATCCAGCGCTTCGCGGGTGCTGGACAGGTTCGGGGCAAAGCCGCCTTCGTCGCCCACCCCGGTGGCCAGCCCTGCGGCGTGGAGTTCCTTTTTCAGCGTGTGGAACACCTCCGCCCCCATGCGGACCGCCTCGCGGATCGAGGAGGCCGCGACCGGCATGATCATGAATTCCTGAATGTCGATCGGGTTGTCGGCATGCTCGCCACCGTTGATGATGTTCATCATCGGCACGGGCAGCACGCGGGCCGAGGTGCCGCCGATATAGCGGTAGAGCGGCTGTGTGGTGAAATCGGCCGCCGCCTTGGACACGGCGAGGCTGACACCGAGGATCGCATTAGCCCCCAGACGCGCCTTGTTGGGTGTGCCGTCCAACTCGATCATGCTCATGTCGATGGCGACCTGTTCGGTCGCATCCATGCCCAGCAGCGTCTCGGCGATCTCGCCGTTGACGGCGGCGCAGGCCTCCAGAACGCCCTTGCCGAAATAGCGGGCCTTGTCGCCATCGCGACGCTCAACCGCCTCATGCGCGCCGGTCGAGGCCCCGGAGGGGACGGCGGCGCGGCCCATTGTGCCGTCTTCGAGGATCACATCGACCTCGACCGTGGGATTGCCCCGGCTGTCGAGAATTTCGCGGGCGTGGATGTCGATGATGGTGCTCATGGGGCGTGTCCTTCAGGAAAACCGGCCAGCGATGTGGCCTTTCTTGCGCTCTTTAGTGGGCGGATCGGTGCAGGGAAAGGGGGCTGCACAGAGGTTTGCGCTAACCTTTCAAAGGTTTGCGCTAACTTTCGCAGACAGCTCAGGCTTGTGCCGCGCGGGTGGCCAAACGGCGCAACCGCAACTCGCGCCAGAAGGTGTAGATACCGGAGGCCACGATCAGCGCCGATCCGGTCAGCGTCGCCAGATCCGGCTCCTCGGCAAAGAACACAACCCCGAAGATCAGCGCAAACACCAACCGAGAGTAGCGGTAGGGCGTGATCACGGCCACATCGCCCATCCGCATTGCGGCCACGATGGCGGAATAGGCCAGCACTCCGCAGCCCAAGGCCGCGCCGATCATCAGCCATTCCACCCCGTGCAGCATCCGAAGGGAATCGCCGGTAAAGGCGAGGATGCCGAAGCCCGCAGGTACCGTAATAGCAAAGGCGTAGGCCGACAGTTGCAGCGAGGTGATGGCGCGCGGCACCGTGCGTGTGGCCAGATCGCGCACCGCAAGACCGGCCACCCCCAGCAGCGCGAACAAGGACAGCGGCTCGAACGCGTCGAACCCCGGCCGGATGATCAGCAGCACCCCTGCAAAGCCCACTAGGATCGCGCTCCAGCGGCGCCAGCCGACCTGCTCGCCCAGAAACAGCGCGGCCCCCAGCGTGACCACAAGCGGTGTGGCCTGCAGGATCGCCGAGGCCGAGGAGAGCGGCGTCAGCGCGATGGCGGTGACAAAACCCACGGTGCCGATCAGCTCTCCCGTGTTGCGGATCAGCACCGAGCGGGCCAGCAGATCGCGCGAGAGCAGCTTGTCGCCGCGCAGCAAGGCCAGCGTGCCGAACACCAGCGCCCCGCCCGCGCCGATCATCAGCAGCACCAGCCCGAGCGGCACTGTGGCCGTGAGCAGCTTGATCAGCATATCCTCGATCGCAAAGCCCAGCATGGCAGCGGTCATCAGCAGGGAGCCGCGTAGATTTTCCATAATTTTCAGCCTGCTATCGAGGGGAACGCACCTGAAAACGGCGCATAACAGAGGGGTCGGTGCCCCGATTAGTCCTGCTTGGCAGGCGGCGCAAGGGGCTGGGGAGCGGTGTCTGCCCCTGCGGCGGGTTTCTCATCCGGCGCAGGGGTCAGGCCATAGGGCGCGACCAGCCGCCAGACATGCGCGGGCACCATGTTCTTGAGCCGCGCCGGATGCGCGCGGCGCAGGTGCAGCACGGTCTCGATGGCCTTCATCTCCACCCGCGTGCGGGCGAATTCCAGCCCGCGCGGCCCGATGCGCGGTTGCAGGAAGGACACGATGGGCCGCAGCCAGTCGGGCATCCGGCGCAGCGGCATGCCGCCCGCGGCACGTTCGGTATTGGCCATGAAACTGCGCACGGCGGAGGCGCGTTTGCCTTTGTCGGTCAGCGCGGCCGTTTTCAGCCGCGTGCCGAGCCTTGCCAGCATCTCGTCACCGCGCGCGTTACGGCTGATGATCCACTGGTCGCCGTCGCCGCCCATATAGCCCACGGTGATATCGGCCAGACGGTTGGTGTAATCCACGCAGGTCTTGCAGGTCATCGGGAAGAAATCGGCTGGAAGCTGCGATATCGGCAGTTGCAGAAACGGGATCATCCGTGCCTTGCGCCCGTCGTCAAAGCGCAGCTCGACGTTGAAATCCGCGCGGAATTCCAGATAGCTGATCCTGTCGGGATCGGCGTCCAAAAGCGCCAGAAACCTGTGGAAATTCTCGGTCGTGGTATTGTCGGAACAGGGCGTGCCGATCACATAGATACGGGTGAAGCCAAGCTCGGCCTCCAGCGCGCGCAGGGCGTAGATCTGGCAGGGAATGCCGATCACGGCAATGCGCTGATGGCCTGCGGCGCGGGCCGGTTCCAGCAAGGACAGCAGCGGCGCATAGCCCATCCGCATGCCCCGACATTGCGCCAGTGCATCTGGGTCGGTGACGATCACGGGCAGCGGTTTCCAGCGATCCTCGGGGTCGGGGGCCATGGTCAGCACCGCATCCACACTGCCCTGGCGCAACAGTTCAGCCGCGAGCGCCGTGGTGATCCCTGTCCATTGTGCGCCTGCTGCGGGCGGATCGAGGCGGGCGCGGTGCATTTGCGAGATGGTGCCGAAAAACGCCTCTTGCCAGCGCGCGGGATCGGCCACACGGCCATGAGCAGCGCGTTCCAGCGCGGGATAGTCAGGCTTGATGAACTGGCAGGCCCGCCCGCAAGCGCGCCCGTCATCCATGCGCGACACCCCGCAATCGGTGCACAGGCCGGGACGGGCCGCGCCGGTCAGGACAGGGACAGTGAGGCCGGGAGGAAAGGATGTCTCAAGCGTCATGGCCCAGACCTAGCGCAGCTTGGCGCCCGCGTCAGGTCTTTTCAGCGTCGGATTTGAGCGGCACGCCATAAAGCTCCAGCTTATGGCCCTTGAGCGTATAGCCCAGCCGCCGTGCGATCTTTTCCTGCAAGGCCTCGATCTCGGGATCGCAGAACTCGATCACCTCGCCGGTCTGCATATCGATCAGATGGTCGTGATGCTCGCGCGCACCGTCCTCGTAGCGGGCGCGACCGTCTCCGAATTCGAGCTTCTCCAGAATGCCCGCCTCCTCGAACAGCTTGACCGTGCGGTAGATCGTAGCGATGGAAATGCGCGGATCAATCTCGGAGGCGCGGGCGTACAGCTCCTCGACATCCGGATGGTCATCCGATCCCTCCAGCACAGCCGCAATGGTGCGACGCTGTTCGGTCATGCGCAGCCCCTTGGTTTCGCAGCGGGAGATGATCGTGTCAGACATGGGCGCGTTCCGGTCGAAATCATTTACACAACGTTCCGGTGCGGGTGTAACGGCACAGCCGCGCCAGTTCCACCCTGTTTTGGCCGCAAGGGTTGACTTCTGCCCCCCGAGAGCGCATCTGGGGGTCAAGCGATGCCCTCTGCCGCGTGAGCAGACCATCAAGACCCATGTGCCAGCCCGGAAGGGACGGCGTGAAGGGCGGAACAGGGCAGCGGTTGTTTTTCCCAAAATCACGCGTGGGGATCAGCGCTTTGGCGGCTGATCGGGCGTTCGTCCGTCGGTTATGTCCAACGTGCAACCACGGGCGTTCCGCGAAGGGACGCGCAACATCGGCATGACGGTGAATCCGCATGCCCGTGAAGGATATGAACTTGAACGAATTTGAAATGATGGGCCTGCCCACCGCTCTGGTGAAACGTCTGGCCGAAAACGGCATCACTGAACCCACCCCGATCCAGAGCAGGGCAATCCCCTATGCGCTGGATGGCAAGGACGTGATGGGACTGGCGCAGACCGGCACTGGCAAAACCAATGCTTTCGGCCTGCCGTTGCTGGCGCAGCTGATGGCGGACCCCAAGCGCCCGATGGAAAAACATGTGCACGGGCTGATCCTTGCACCGACACGCGAACTGGCCAAGCAGATCGCCGATACGCTGACCGCGCTGGTCAAAGGCACACCGATGAAGGTGAACCTTGTGGTCGGCGGTCAGTCAATCTCGGCGCAGGCGGGACGTTTGATCCGGGGTACGGATATTCTGGTGGCGACACCGGGCCGTCTGCTGGACCTGCTTGACCGGCGCGCGGTGCGTCTGGATGCCACCCGCTTTCTGGTGCTGGACGAGGCCGACCAGATGCTGGATCTGGGCTTTATCCATGCTTTGCGGAAAATTGCGGGCCTGTTGCCTGCTCAGCGCCAGACCATGCTGTTCTCGGCCACGATGAACAAGCAGATGGGCGAGATCGCCGCCGCTTACCTCAACAACCCGATGCGCGTCGAGGTCAGCCCGGCGGGCAAGGTGGCCGACAAGGTCACGCAGCTTGTGCACTTCATCGCTAAGGCAGAGAAAACCAACCTGCTGATCGAACTGCTGGACAAGCACCGCGACGAGCGGGCGCTGGTCTTTGGCCGCACCAAACATGGCTGCGAGAAGCTGATGAAAACGCTGGAAAAGGCGGGTTATGCCGCAGGCTCCATCCACGGCAACAAAAGCCAGGGCCAGCGCGACCGCGCGATCGAGGCGTTCAAGGCCGGCAAGATCCGCGTTCTGGTCGCCACCGATGTGGCGGCACGCGGTCTGGATATTCCGGATGTGAAGCATGTCTATAACTACGAACTGCCGAATGTGCCGGAAAACTATGTGCACCGGATCGGCCGGACAGCTCGTGCGGGCAAGGATGGCGCGGCCATCGCATTTTGTGCGCCCGACGAGATGTCTGAACTCAAGGACATCCAGAAGGTGATGAAAATCTCGATCCCCATCGCCTCGGGTCGTCCGTGGGAACCGATGGATGCGCCTGCCAAGCCGAAATCCGGCGGTGGCGGCGGCGGTCGTGGCCGTGGCGGACCCCGTGGTGGTGGTGGCGGAGGCGGCTTCGGCGGCGCGGCTAAGCCTGCAGGCGGACAACAGCGGCGGCGTCGCCCCGGCGGCGGCAAACCCGCAGCAAGTAAAGCTGCATAAGAACAAAAGGCACCCTTCGGGGTGCCTTTTTTACATCAACAGGTGCGGGCGGATCAAAAGTCTTGGGCAAGACTTTTTCAGGAATTTTTTTTGAAAATTCCTATGGGTAGTCAGGCTTTGCGCCGGATATCGGCCCAAACCGGAAGGTGGTCCGAGGCCACGCGCGCAGGTTTGCCAAGATAGGTGCCCTGATGCAGCGCTTCGAGGTCATCGGTCAGCGCAAACCGGTCCAGCCGCGCCACGGGGCGCGCGGCTGGAAAGCTCGCGGTGCCTTCCAGAAACCGCAGGCCCTCAGCCACCTTGTCCATTGCGACGCCTGAGCCCCATTCGTTGAAATCGCCTGCCAGCACCGTGGGCATGGGCGGCAGGGCACTGAGGCTTTGCACGATCGCGGCGATTTGTTGTACCCTGTATTTGCGCATCAACCCAAGATGCACCCCGATCACGCGCAACGGGCCGATAGCGCTGTCGAGATCAAGCCTGATCGCGCCGCGCGGTTCCAGCCCCGGCAGGATCAGCCGCGAGGTGTCGCGCAGGATCAGATGGGGCCGGATCAGCATGGCATTGCCGTGCCAGCCCAGTGAGGCGCCCGAGCCGTTAGTCCCGGTGCTGTTGGTCCCGGTGCCATTGACACCTGTGCCGTTCGCATCCGTCCCGAAAGGCACGATCTTCCACCCAGCTTCTTCGATCATGGCGTGGGGCAGGGCGGCCGGACGCGGGGGCAGGCGCTTGTCGGCCTCCTGCAAAACGACGATATCAGCGCCCAAGCCCGCGATCACATCGAGCGTGCGATCAGGGCGGCGGCGCAAATCCAGGCCGACGCATTTCTGGAGGTTGTAGCTTGCAATTCTGAGGAGAGACGTCGACATGGGTTTGATCATGGGTTCGATATAAGGGCTAACGGAAGGAGCGTCACGGGGTGTTTGCCGAACAGACATGGCTGGCCAAGCTCATTTGGGCACTTTTGGCGTTTTTCGTGCTGGATGCGTTGTTCCAGCGCAACTGGCCGCTGGCATTCGTGGCCCTGATCACATTGCTGTTGTCGATGGCGCCGGTATTCGTGGCCCGCTGGGCTGATCTGTTCATCCCGCCCTCCTTCATCGCGGCGATTGTCGTATTCATCGGTGGCACGCTCTTTCTGGGCGAGGTTTTTGATTTCTACAACCGCTTCTGGTGGTGGGATTTGGTGATGCATGGCGGCAGCGCGATCGGTTTTGGCCTGATCGGATTCGTGCTGGTCTTCATGATGTTTCAGGGTGACCGCTACGCCGCCCCGCCCTTTGCCGTGGCATTCTTCGCCTTCTGCTTCGCCATGGCCATCGGTGCCGTCTGGGAGATTTTTGAGTTTGCGATGGACCAGATTTTCGGGCTGAACATGCAGAAAAACGGCCTGATGGACACGATGTGGGATCTGATCATGGATTTCATCGGTGCGGTCATCGGGGCCAGCGCGGGCTATGCCTATCTCAAATGGCGCTCCAAGGGCGGGTTGATGGGGCTGATCCATGATTTCGTCCAGCGCAATCCGCGGTTTTTCAAACGCGACAACAACCACCGCTGAGCGCGAAGGCTGCTTGACCACGGGCCGCTTTTCACGTCCATTCGGCCCATGATACGCAAAGACAGGATAGACGCCATCGGGGCGGTGGCGTTGATCGGTTTTGCCGCGGCAATGGCGTTCAATCAGGTGGTGATCAAGCTGGGCACGGGCGGGTTTCAACCTGTCTTCATGTCCGCGCTTCGCTCGCTTGGAGCGCTGTTTGTGCTGCTGCTCTGGATGCGTCTGCGCGGGGTGCGGCTGGACTTCAGCGCCGACACGATCTGGCCGGGAATCGCCTTGGGCGCGCTGTTCGCAGCGGAGTTCCTCTGTCTCTTCTGGGCGTTGGATCACACCACCGTCGCGCGGGCCTCGATCCTGCTCTATTCGATGCCGGTGATTCTGACGATCTCGGCGCATTTCCTGCTGCCGGGCGAGCGCCTGACCACGCGGCGCAGCGTGGGGCTGGTGCTGGCGATGTGCGGCGTCGCTGTCGTGCTGGCACAGCGCAGCAGCGGCGAGGCCTCGCTGATGGGGGATCTGGCTGCGTTGGGTGCGGCCTTCGGCTGGACCGGAATTGCGCTGGTCGTGCGGCTGACCCCTGTGCAGCGCGTCTCGCCCGAGATGCAGTTGTTCTGGCAACTGGCGGTCAGCGCGGTGTTGCTGATGCTGGCCGCGCCGCTGTTCGGGCCGTTCCTGCGGAACCCCGACCTGTCACATCTGCTGGGGCTGGCCTATCAGATCATCGCCGTGGCCAGTTTCGGGTTTCTGTTCTGGTTCTTCCTGATGAAGCTCTATCCGGCATCGGGCGTGGCGAGTTTTTCGTTTCTCACGCCTGTGCTGGCAGTGGGATTCGGTTGGCTCATTCTGGGTGAGGAGATCGGCCCCGGCGTCGTCATCGGCCTCGTGCTGGTGGCCGTCGGCATCGTGCTGATCAACCGCCGCCCGCGCATTCCGGCCTGATCTCTCAGGCCGGACCCCCGAGATTACGTGCCGCAAAACGTCTGCGCGACGATTTCATGCGACAGCGGCGGGCGGGTCAGATCCTCGGCCCCCGGCTGCTCGGTGAAGGGATCGGCCAAGACCTGCATCAACCGCTCGAACGGGGCCATATCGCCCGCGACGGCAGCCTTGATCATCTCCTCCACGCGGTGATTGCGCGGGATATAGGCGGGGTTTGCCGCCAGCATCCGCGCCTCGAAACCGTCCTCGCCGTGCAACCGTTCCTGCCAGCGCTGGTGCCACGCATCATAGGCGGCGCGGTCGGTGAACTGGTCGCGCGCATTGCCGTGGCTCAAGGCGCGGAAGGTGTTGGTGAAATCGGCTTGCCCTGCCTGCATCAGCGCCAGCAGGTCCGCGATCAGAGCCTCGTCGCCCGCCTGCTCGGTGCCCAGACCCAGCTTGAGGCGGAACAAAGCCAGCCGCTCGGCCTCGATCAGCGCGGGCATAGCGTGCACGGCTTGGGTGAACGCCGCGATAGCCGCATCGGTATCGGGCATAAGCGGCACCAACGTGGTGGCAAGCTGCGCCATGTTCCATACAATCACCTGCGCCTGATGGTCATAGGCATAGCGCCCGTGCGCGTCGATGGAGCTGTAGACCGTCATCGGATGGTAGGTGTCGAGATAGGCGGCGGGGCCGTAGTCGATAGTTTCGCCCGACAGGGTGGTATTGTCGGTATTCATCACGCCGTGGATGAAGCCGACAGAGAGCCATTTCGCCACCAGCTTTGCCTGCGCGGCAATCGCGGCTTGCAGCAGGGCCGCCGGACTGTTCGCCTGCGGGAAGTGGCGCTTGCGGGTATAGTCATAGAGCGCCTGCACCGCCTCGATATCACGGCGGGCGGCGAAATACTGGAACGTGCCGACACGGATATGGCTTGCCGCCACGCGGGCCAGAACCGCGCCGGGCAGCGGTGCTTCGCGGTAGACCGTCTCACCTGTCAGCACAGCGGCCAGCGCGCGGGTTGTGGGCACGCCCAGTGCATGCATCGCCTCGGACAACAGATATTCACGCAGCACCGGCCCCAGCCATGCGCGCCCGTCACCCATGCGGCTATAGGGGGTCTGCCCCGAGCCTTTGAGCTGGATATCGCGCCGCTGGCCCGAGGCATCCAGCACCTCGCCCAGAAGCAGCGCCCGCCCGTCCCCCAGTTGCGGCGAGAAGCCACCGAACTGGTGCCCGGCATAGACCTGCGCCAAAGGCAGCGCGCCGTCCGGCACGGCATTGCCACCGAAAACGGCGGCCAGTTCCGAGGGATCATCGGCGCGGATGCCAAGTTCGTCGGCCAAGGCCTGATTGAAGGCCAACAGGCGCGGTTGTGTGACGGGTTGGGCAACCTGACGCGTATAAAAGCGCGGCGGCAGCGTGGCGTAGCTGTTGTCGAAGGGGATATGTATGCTCATGCCCTCAATATAGGCGCGGGGTTGCGGGATTAAAGCAGGCGGGTCATGAACAGCGTGTCGTCGTGCGGGGTAAATCTTGCGCGGCTGTAAAAGCGCAAGGCGCGCGCATCATCGCGGTCCACCTCGAGATAGAGCACCTGCACCCCGCCCGCGCCCAAAGCCTTGGCAATCCCGTTGAGCGCCTCGAACCCCATGCCGCGCCCGCGCACCGCCTGCCGGACATAGATTTCATCAACCATCGCCCGCACGCCGCCGTATTCCAGCGACCAGCCGAACGAGATCGCCACATAGCCCACCGGCGCACGGCGCGGCCCGATCAGCCAGATCGCGCCGTGCGGGGAGCCATCTAGCAAGGGCATCACCGCCTCGCGCGGATCGACAGTGTCGGTGTCCAGCCCCTTTTCGGCGTGAAAGGCCGCGACAAGCGGCAGCAACTGCTCGATATCCTCGGCATTGGCCAGATGTAGCAGGCTCATAGCCGTGCCATTCTTTCGGTGAGCAGGGCAAAGAACCCGTCCGCGTCGATACTGCCCATGAACAAAGCATTGGGCGCGCGTTTGGTGACACCCCACCAGTCGGCCACGGTCATGCCCATTGTCAGCTCCGATTCTGTCTCGATCTCGACATTGACGCGCCGCCCGCTGAACAGCTCTGGACGGACCAACCATGCGGTCACGCATGGATCATGCAGCGGCGCCCCTTCGGAGCCGTATTTTTCCTTGTCGAACCGCTCGAAAAATTCGGTCATCTGCGCGACAGAAATGCCCACCGGCGTGCCAAGCGCGCGGAAGGCATCGTTGCGCGCGGCGGTGACCAGCGCCTTGTGGGTCACATCCAGCGGCATCACGACCAGCGGTGCGCCCGCGCCGAACACGACAGCGGCGGCCTGCGGATCGACATAGATGTTGAACTCGGCGGCGGGCGTGATGTTGCCCACCTGAAAATAGGCCCCGCCCATCAGCACGATCTGCCGGATGCGCGGGATAATGTCGGGGGCCCGCTGCATCGCCGTGGCGATATTTGTGAGTGGCCCCAGAGGGCACAGCGTGACCGTGCCGGAAGGTTCGCGCCGCAGGGTATCGACGATGAAATCGACTGCGTGTTGCTCTTGCAAGGGCATCGTCGGCTCCGGCAGGGTCGGGCCGTCCAATCCGCTTTTGCCATGCACATGCTCTGCGGTCACCAAGGCGCGGCCAAGGGGCCTGTCGCAGCCCGCAAAAACGCGGATATCGGGGCGGCCCGCCAGTTCGCAGACCATGCGCGCGTTGCGCTCCGTCAACGTCAGCGGCACGTTCCCGGCCACGGCGGTGATCCCCAGTACCTCGATCTCGTCGGGGCTTGCCAGCGCCAGCAGGATCGCAACCGCGTCATCCTGTCCGGGATCGGTGTCGATGATGATCTTCTGCGCGGGCATGCTCTGTCCTTGGTCTTCTGTTGACGCCACACTAGGGCCAAGCGCCGTCATGGTGCAAGCGCCGCGCCGGAGCGGTGCAGCCTGCATGCGGCAAACCGCCCGCTTTCGGCCTCATGCAGCCCCCGAACCGAAAAAGGCGACCCAAAGGGCCGCCTTTTCCAGATTGTCTGCCTGTATGAGAGCGATGCCGCCTCAACCGTCGAAATCGACCGTTTCGGTCAGCCGCAGCGCCGCGCCGCGCAGCTTGGCCAGTTCCATCAGGTTGACGTCATCGGCGGTGAACTCGCCCCAGCTTTTGACCAGATCGTCGGGTTCCGTGCCCGGTGCGATGGGATATTCGGCATTCGCTTCGGCATAGATCTGCTGTGCGGTGGGCGAGGTGAGGAATTCCATCATCTTCAGCGCATTGTCACGGTTGGGGGCAGCCTTGGTCATCGCCACGCCCGAGATGTTCACATGCGTGCCGCCATTCTCGAAAGTCGGGAAGACGATATTGACGGAATCGGCCCATGCTGTCTGTTCAGGGTCGGCCAGCATCTGCGCCATGTAATAGGTGTTGCCCAAGGCGATATCGCATTCGCCGGCCCAGATCGCGCGGACCTGTCCGCGGTCGTTGCCCTCGGGTTTGCGCGCGAGGTTGGATTTCACGCCTTCCAGCCATTCCTGCGCGCCGTCCTCACCGTGGTGATGGATGACGGCGGCGGTCAGGCCAAGGCTGTAGGAGTTGGTGCCGGAACGGGTGCAGATGCGGCCTTCCCATTTCGGATCGGCCAGATCCTCATAGGTGGTCACTTCGCCCTCGGCCACACGCTCTTTCGAGGCATAGACGATCCGCGCGCGGGTGGTAAGGCCCCACCAATGGCCCTCGGGGTCATGATAGGTGGACGGCACATTCGCCCGCAGGGTTTCGCTGTCGACCGGCTGCGTCAGTCCCGCCTCGACCACTTCGGCCAGACGCGAGATATCGACGGTCAGCACCAGATCGGCAGGGGTGCGGCTGCCCTCGGCGGTCAGACGCTCGACCATGCCTTTGTCCAAGTAGGCGACATTCACCGTGATGCCGGTTTCCGCCGTAAAGGCATCGGTCAGCGGTTTCAGCAGTTCGGGCTGGCGATACGAATAGACGTTCACCTCGTCGGCAAAGGCGGGCAGGGCCAGCGAGATCGCTGTGGCGCTGAGAAGGGCGGTGGTCAGATGACGGGTCATAATGTCCTCACAGGGGGTCACGTTTCACATGCCCCCTGTAAGCCTGACTTTTTTTGTCGGGTCAATACCTGAATGAAATAGTCAGACTAAATTATGGGGTCGTTCCGGAAGCCTTTCCCGCCTTTTCCATTCGTTTTGCTTCGTTCCAGAGCGCGTCCATCTCGTCCAGATCAGAGCCTGCCGGACTTGAATTGCGCAAGGTAAGCTGTTGTTCGATATATCTGAAACGCCGCGTGAACTTGGCATTCGCCGCGCGTAGGGCCGCCTCGGGGTCAATATCAAGATGGCGGCCCAGATTTGCCATGACGAACAGAAGATCGCCGAATTCCTCCTCGATCTCGGTCTGTGTCAGGCTGTCGCGTGCCTCGACCAGTTCGCGCGATTCCTCGGTGATCTTGTCCAGAACCTGCTCCACCTGCGGCCAGTCGAATCCCACCCTTGCGGCGCGCTTTTGCAACTTGACCGCCCGCAACAGCGCGGGCAGGCCGATGGCGACCCCGTCCAGCACGCCCGCTTGCGCCTTGCCCGCACGTTCCGCCGCCTTGATCCGCTCCCAGTCCACCGTTTGTTGTTCGGGGGATTTGTTGCGGCTCTCGTCACCGAAAACATGCGGATGCCGCGCGACCATTTTGTCCGAGATATTCCGCGTGATGCTGGCAAAATCGAAATGCCCCGCCTCCTGCGCGATCTGCGCGTGATAGACGACCTGTAGCAGCAGATCGCCCAACTCGCCCTCCAGCTCCGGCCAGTCCTGCCGTTCGATGGCATCGGCCACCTCATAGGCTTCCTCGATCATGTAGGGCGCGATACTAGCGAAATCCTGCTCGATATCCCACGGACAGCCGGTGTCGGGATCGCGCAGCCGCTGCATGATCCGCAAAAGCCGTGGCAGGCCGCCGTCGGGGTCATGGATCAGGGCGTCATCGGTCATTGCGGCGGCTCCGGTTTTCAGGTTTGGTGCAGCGTGACCGTATCAGCCCAAGGAGTCCAGAGATGGCCGTGATCAACCGTATTGCCGGATATGCCGAAGACATGACCGGCTGGCGGCGCCATCTGCACCAGCATCCCGAGCTTGCCTTTGATTGCGTCAAGACGGCTGCGTATGTCGTTGAAAAGCTGAAAGAGTTCGGCATCACGGACATCCATGAAGGAATCGCCAAGACGGGCGTTGTCGCGATGATCGAAGGTCAGGGTGACGGCCCTGTCATCGGGCTGCGCGCCGATATGGACGCGCTGCCGATCCTTGAGGAAACGGGCGCGCCCTATGCCTCCACCGTGCCGGGCGTGATGCATGCCTGCGGCCATGACGGGCACACAACGATGCTGTTGGGGGCCGCGCGCTATCTGGCCGAGACGCGGAATTTCGCCGGAAAAGTGGCGCTGATCTTCCAGCCCGCCGAGGAGAACGGCGGCGGCGGCGGCGTGATGGTGGATGAAGGCATCATGGACCGTTTCGGGATCACCGAGGTCTACGCCCTGCACAACGCGCCCGGCTTTCCCGAAGGCTCGTTCTACACCACCCCCGGCCCGATCATGGCGGCGGTGGATTCGTTCCATATCAACATCAAGGGTCTGGGCGGTCACGGGGCCATGCCGCATGAAACCCGCGATCCGGTTGTGGCGGCCGTGGGCATCGTGCAGGCGATCCAGACCATCAGCAGCCGCAACCATTATGCGCTGGACGATCTGGTGATCTCGGTCACCCAGATCCACACCGGCAGCGCCGAGAATATCGTGCCGGAGACCGCTTATGTCGGCGGCACGGTCCGCACCTTTGATCCAGCCGTGCAGAAGATGGTAATGGCGCGGATGGAGGCCATCGTTGCGGGGCAGGCGGCCTCCTACGGTGTCGAGGCCGAACTGACCTATGAGGTCTGGTATCCCGCCACGATCAATGACCCGGAGCGCGCGGCTTTTGCGGCAGAGGTTGCGGCGGAAGTTGTGGGGGCCGCCAATGTCACGCCGGAGGCTGGCCGCGAGATGGGGGCGGAGGATTTCGCCTATATGTTGCAGGCGCGCCCCGGTGCCTATCTGTTTCTAGGGCAGGGCGACAGCGCGGGCCTGCATCAGGCGGGCTATGATTTCAACGATGCGGTGGCACCAGTGGGCGCGTCGTTCTTTGCCCGCCTTGTGGAGTGCGCCGCCCCTTTGCCGGGCTGAGCCGCCCATTCGCCCTGACGGGCGTTTCGCTAAGCTTGAGAGAGAGTATAATGGCTTTAGAAGATGCAAAAAAACAAGTCGATCAGGCGTTTACGCGTGATCAGCTGCGCGGCCTGAGTTTCGAGAATGCCTTTGGCGGGGCCACATCCTTTCTGCGCCGCCGCTATACCAAGGATCTGACAGGCGTCGATCTGGCGATCACGGGCGTGCCGTTCGACCAATCCGTGACGCATCGCCCCGGTGCCCGTTTCGGCCCGCGCGCAATCCGCGAGGCAAGCTGCCTGCAGCCCTATGATCCGCCCTATGGCTGGGGCTATGATCCGCTCAGCCAGTTCAACATCGTGGATTACGGTGATCTGGCCTTTGACTATGCCCGCATTCAGGATTTCCCCGAGACCCTGCGCCAGCATGTCCGCACCATTCTGGCGGCAGGCCCCGGTTCGATCATGCTGGGGGGCGATCACTATTGCACGCTGCCCGTCCTGCAAGCCTATGCCGAAAAATACGGCCCGATGTCGGTGATCCAGTTCGACGCGCATTCTGACCTGTGGCCCGATGACGATATGGAACGGATCGACCACGGCACGATGATGTACAAGGCCGTCAAATCTGGCGTCGTCGATGCCTCCCGCTCGATCCAGATCGGCATCCGCACCGAATGCGACGATTATCTCGGCATGGAGTATATCGACGCCCGCCGCGTGCACGAAGCCGGCCCCGCTGCCGTGGTCAAACGCGTGCGCGAGGTGGTGGGCGAGCATCCGGTCTATCTGACCTTCGATATCGACGCGCTCGATCCCGCCTTTGCGCCCGGCACCGGCACGCCGGTCTGGGGTGGCTTGCACAGCTGGCAGGCGGCGGCGATCCTGCGCGATCTGGCGGGGATCAATCTGGTTGGCGGAGATGTGGTGGAAGTGTCGCCCCCCTATGATACAACGGGTGCCACAGCCGTGGCGGGTGCCCATGTCGCGATGGAGTTGATCGCGCTTTGGGGCTGGACGCGGCGCTGAGGCGATCTGGAACAGTGAAGGAGTGCCGCGCATGAGATTTCTCGCCCTGATCGTGGTGGCGGTCGCGAGCTTTGGCCTTTACGTCCGGCTGGCCCCGTCCGATCCCGCGCGCTGGCATGTCAGCACGGGAGATGCAGGCAACCGCGATTTTGCGGGGGCGGTGATCCGCACCATCCCCTCCGATCCCGGGGCAATGACGCGGCTGGACCGCATCATCCGCGCCACCCCGCGCACCACCCGTCTGGCAGGCTCGCCGGAGGAGGGGATGGTCACCTATAGCACCCGCTCGCGGTTCTGGGGCTTTCCCGACTACACCACGATCGAGGGGCGGCCGGGGGCTATCGTGATCCATGGCCGCTTGCGTTTCGGCTCCTCCGATATGGGGGTGAACCGCGCCCGCGTGACCGGCTGGATTGCGGCGCTGGAAGCGGGCGAAGGCCGGGCTTGACCCTGCGCGGGCTTTGCACGAGACAAGCGCGATGATTTCAGCGGACAAACTCGACCAGATTGTGCAGCGCTTCCAGTTTCTGGAGGCGAAGATGTCGCAAGGCGGTGGTGATCTGGCCGCGCTGGGGCGCGAATATGCCGAATTGCGCCCTGTCGTGGCGCAGATCGCGCAGTGGCGCAGCCTCACGCGCGATCTGGCCGAGGCCGAGGCATTGCTCAAGGACCCCGAAATGCGCAGCCTTGCCGAGGAGGAACTGCCGCTGCTGCGCGCCCGTCTGCCGGAAGTGGAGCAGGCGCTGCAACTGGCACTCTTGCCGCGTGACGCGGCCGACGCCCGCCCCGCGATGATCGAGATACGGCCCGGCACCGGCGGCGACGAAGCGGCGCTGTTTGCCGCTGATCTGGTGCGGATGTACCAGCGCTATGCCGAGGCGCACGGCTGGTCGTTCCAGATCATCGAGATGCAGGAGACCGAGCTTGGCGGCATCCGCGAACTGGTGGCCCGGATCGCGGGCGAGGGGGTGTTTGCCCGTCTCAAGTTCGAAAGCGGCGTGCACCGTGTCCAGCGCGTGCCCACCACCGAAAGCGGCGGGCGCATCCATACCTCCGCCGCGACAGTCGCCGTGCTGCCGGAGGCCGAGGAGGTGGATGTCACCATCGACCCCAATGATATCCGGATCGACACGATGCGTTCTTCCGGCGCGGGCGGACAGCATGTGAACACCACCGATTCCGCCGTGCGGATCACGCATATTCCCACCGGAATCGTCGTGACCAGTTCCGAGAAATCCCAGCACCGCAACCGCGAGATCGCGATGAATGTCCTGCGCGCGCGGCTGTTCGACCAGCAACGCCAGCAGCTTGATACGGCGCGCGCGGCGGACCGCAAAAGCCAGGTCGGTAGCGGTGACCGCTCCGAGCGCATCCGCACCTACAACTTTCCCCAAGGCCGCATGACCGATCACCGGATCAACCTGACGCTCTACCGGCTGGACCAGATCATGCAGGGCGATCTGGACGAGATCATCAACGCGCTGATCGCCGAGCATCAGGCCGGACTTCTGGCCGAGATGGAGGGATGAGCATCAGCGTCGATCAGGTGTTGCGCGCGAGTATTCAGGCGCTGCGGCAGGCAAGGATCGACGACGCAGCCGTCGATGCCCGCCACCTGCTGGCCCATGCGCTGGGAGTAGGCCGTGACCGTCTGATCCTGATGGGGCCGGACGTGATGCCCGCCGATGCGCTGGCCCGACTCGAGCAGGCATTGGCCCGCCGGATCGCACGCGAACCTGTGGCGCGGATCGTGGGGGAGCGCATGTTCTGGGGGCGTGCCTTCAGCGTCACGCCCGATGTGCTGGACCCGCGTGCCGATACCGAAACCCTGATCGCCGCCGCGCTGGACGGCCCCGCGCCCACGCGGTTGCTGGACCTTGGCACCGGAAGTGGTGCGATCGCGCTGACGCTGCTGGCCGAATGGCCGCAAGCCCGCGCGGTCGCCACCGATATCAGCCCCGCAGCCCTGCAAGTGGCAGCGCTGAACGCCCAAGCGCTTGGCGTGACGGACCGGCTGGAGTTGATCCGGTCGGACTGGTGCGCGGCGGTCACGGACCGGTTCGATCTGATTGTCAGCAACCCGCCCTATATCGCTGCGGCGGAAATGGAGGGTCTTGCGCCGGAGGTTCTGCTGCACGATCCGGCCATCGCTCTCAGCCCCGGCGGCGACGGTTTGTCGGCCTACCGCCATATCGCCGCGCAGGCTCCCGCGCATCTGGCTCCCGCAGGCCGTGTGATCGTCGAGATCGGTTGGACGCAGGGTGCTGCTGTCAGCGCGGTTTTTGCACAAGCAGGCTGGCGCGACCTGCGCGTGATTCCTGATATGGAGGGGCGTGACAGGGTTGTGCTTGCGCAGAACCCTGCCGATCAGGGCCGAAAGTTGCGAAATCAGGGTTAATTGCAGCGATTGCGCTGCTTTGCTCTTGTCTTGGCGGCGCGGGCATGTTTATTCAAACACGTTGAGGTGATGGATGCCTTTGTGCTGTCCCGCCCGACGCCAAGCCAAAAATGTCGGCAATCCGGTAAGAAATTCAGAACGCAAGAGGCGTGAAACGGATTGCACGAAGCCAGAAGACGAAGGCTGGACTGCTACATATGAGATCATCCAAATCCAGGTCGCGCAAGTCGGGCCGCACCAGTACGCCAAACCGCAGCGTCGGTAATGTCATTAACCGTGTTTTTGACAGCTCCGGCCCCGAAGGCAAGGTGCGCGGCACGCCGCAACAGATCATCGACAAATACAACCAGTTGGCACGCGATGCCCAACTGGGCAATGACCGGGTGGCGATGGAGAATTTCCAGCAGCATGCCGAGCATTACCTGCGCATGTTGGCCGAGGCCCAACGCGAGATCGACCAACGTCGTGAGCAGCAGGAGCGGGAGAACCGCGAGCGTCAGGCTGAGCGGGACCAGAGCCAGAACAACCAGAACCAGAACAACCAGAGTCAGGGTGGCCAGAACAACGGCAACCAGAACAATGGCAACCAGAACAACGGCAACCGTGACCAGTCGCGCGACCAGCAACGCGATCAGGGCCAGAACCGCGATAGCGGGCGCGATCAGGGCCGTCCGCAAAACCGCGATCAGGACCGTGACCAAGGACGCGATCAAGGCCGCGACCAGAACAGGGACCAGAACCGCGACAACAACCGCGACCGTCCCGCGCAGCACGAGCGCAGATCTCCGGCTCCCGCCGCGCAGGAAACACAAGATACCCTGTCCAGCGATGTGATGGATCTTGGCCATGACAGCGGTCTGGTGGAAACGCCGGAAAGCAGATCAGAGGCTCCGCCGGTTGCGGTCAGCGATACGCCGAAAAAGCCCAGCACATCCTCGCGCCCCAGATCGGCCCCGCGTCCGAAAGCGGAGAACGACAAGGCAGATTCCGACAAGGCAGATGCCGTCAAACCCGCCTCTGACAAAGAGACGGAGGCCAAGCCAAAGCCGCGCAGCCGCGCGCCGCGCAAGCCCAAGGCACCGGCAACCGGCGGCGATGACAGCTCCGGCACGCCTGAGGCGGCAGAGTAACGTCGCGGGCCATCCGCTGGCCGGAACGGTCATACGGACACAGTAAAAGGCGCGCCTGATCCGGGCGCGCCTTTCTGCTTTGTCAGGTCAGATTTTACAGAAAAGCCTTCACAGTCCGGATTTCACAGACCGCGCCAATGCGCAGAACTGCTCCAGCCCGACAGTCTCCGACCGCTCCGTCGGCTTGATGCCAGCCGCGATCAGGTGATCCTCGAGATCGGGCACCAGCCCTTTGCAGGCCGCCCGCATCATCTTGCGCCGCTGGTTGAAGGCCATGGCGATCACCCGCTCCAGCACGCGCGGATCGGCGGGATAGCGCGGTTCGGGCAGGGCGGTCAGATGCACCACAGAACTCGACACTTTCGGCGGCGGTGTAAACGCCTCGGGCGGCAGTTGCAGCACAATCCGCGCGTCGCAGCGCCATTGCGCGAGCAGTGCCAGCCGCCCGTAGGCCTTGCTGCCCGGCTCTGCCACAATCCGTTCGGCCACCTCGCGCTGGAACATCAGCGTCAGGCTCTCCCAATAAGGCGGCCATTGCGGCGGGGTCAGCCAGCGGATCAGCAGTTCGGTGCCGACATTATAGGGCAGGTTCGCCGCCACGCGGATCGGCCGCGTCAGATGCGCCAGCGGGTCCACCTCCAGCGCATCGCCGATGATGATCTGCAAACGCCCCGGATAGGCGGCGGCGATCTCTTCCAGCGCGGGCAGGCAGCGCGGGTCTTTCTCAATCACCAGCACGCGGCGTGCGCCCTCGGCCAGCAGCCCGCGCGTAAGACCGCCCGGTCCGGGGCCGATTTCCAGCACATCACAGCCCGCCAGATCACCCGCCTGTCGTGCGATCTTGGCGGTCAGGTTCAGGTCGAGCAGGAAATTCTGCCCCAGCGCCTTTTTCGCGGCAATGCCATGCGTCTCGATCACTTGACGCAGCGGTGGAAGGCTGTCGATCCCGCTCATGGTTTCATCTTGCCCAAAATACTCATAGCGCCCCGCGCGCCTGTGCCATGACATCCGCCATCCTCAGCGCCGCGATCAGTGAAGACGGATCGGCGACGCCAAGACCCGCAATATCGAAGGCAGTGCCATGATCGGGCGAGGTCCGGATGAAGGGCAGGCCCAGCGTCACATTCACGCCGCTGGCGAAATCCAGCGTCTTGATCGGGATCAGCGCCTGATCGTGATACATGCAAATCGCCGCGTCATACCGCGCCCGCGCCGCTGGATGGAACATCGTATCGGCAGACAGCGGCCCCGCAATATCCATCCCCTCGGCACGCAACGCCTCCAGCACCGGCGCGATCATCTCGATCTCCTCACGGCCCATCGCGCCGCCTTCGCCGGCATGCGGGTTCAGGCCCGCCACGGCCAGACGCGGGGCAGCAATGCCGAAGTCACGGCGCAAAGCGGCATGGGTGATCAGGATCGTATCGGTCAACAGGGCAGCCCCCAGCGCCTGCGGCACCTCGGCCAGCGGGATGTGGATCGTTGTCGGCACCACGCGCAACGCATCGCAGGCCAGCATCATCACCACACGCTCCACTCCGGCGAGGGCGGCGAGATATTCGGTATGGCCGGGATAGGCAAAGCCCGCCCCGTCCATCAGGGCCTTCTTGTGGATCGGCGCGGTGCAAAGCGCTGCGGCGGCACCGGACCGGACCAGATCGACACCAAGCGCGATGGCGTCGATCACACCTTGTGCGTTGGCCGGGTCGGGCTGTCCGGGCTTCGCCCCAGCGGCAAACGGCAGATGCAGCACCGGCAGCGCCTCGGCACTGACCGCCAGCGCTTCTGCGGGTGTTTCAATCAGCCGGAAGGCCGTGCCCTGCGGCAGATGGCGCGGGTCACCGATATAGAAGAACGGTGCCGTGTCGCGTAAGCCAGCCCATGCCTTTGCCGCGATCTCCGGCCCGACGCCGGAAGGCTCGCCGCAACTCAGCGCGATGGGACGCCTCATCGCTGGACGATACGCGCATCTGCCATCAGTTGCGCCAGATAGACGCGTGCATGCTGCTCAAGCCGCTGGTTGCGCAGTTGCGCCGCGACATCCTCGCGCGACCTTTCGGCAGCGGCCACCGTGGTACGCCCGCACAGCATCAGCACCATCAGCGCCTCCGATCCGTCGGTGGCGGTGCGTGTCAGGTTGGCCGATATCTCGCCCCGGTCCAGTTTGGCCAGTTCCAGAGCGATGTCCTGCGGCAATTCAGCGGGCGCGCTGGACTGGCGTTGCAGCACCTCTTCGGGTTGCCCTTGGGCCAGCCCGTAAAAGTCGTCGCACTGATCGACCATGGCGCGGATACGTGCCGTCTCGGCCATATTCGCTTCGGTCCGGCCTCCCGGCAGGTAATAGGCGGCATAGTCGATAGAGGCGAATTCCCGCGCGGCCACGCCGGTCTCCTCGACGCCGCGCATCTGGAACAGGGCGATGGCCCCTTCCAGCGGGATCGGCTGGGTCACCTCGCCAACGCTGAGGGACAGAATGACGGGGCGCAGCGGAGCGGGTAGGTTGGTGATCGGCATCCAGTCGAGTCGCCCGCCGTTGGTACGGCTCTGGGTGGCCGAGACGCGGCCCGCTTCTTCGGAGAAGGCGGCAATCGAGGATATCTGGCTGATCCGTTCGGCCACTGCCTGTGCCTGCGCGGCCTGCTGTGGCGGGGCGGGGATGATGATCTCGGACAGCAGAACGCGCAAACTGCTGCCGCCGCCCATCGTGGCCATCGCCTTGTCGATATCGGAATCGTTGATCCGGACGCGCGGAACAAACCGCGCGCGGACCAGATCACGCCAGCCCAGTTGCGAGATGATGAAATCGCGGAACGTCTCTTCCGAGACACCTGCACCGGCGATGGCGCGCAGAAACTCCTCGCGCGACAGATCGGCCCGGCCTGCGAATTCCGTCATACCTGCCATAATCGCCTCTTCCGAGACGGTGATACCGGCAGCACGCGCGGCGGTCATCTTCACACGGTCCTCGATCAGTTGCTGGCGGGCCAGTTCCTGCAGATTCCCCGGCGTGCTGAACACTCGCAGCAAGGCGGCGCGCTGTTCGACCTCAAAGCGGGTGACCACCTGATCATCGACCGATACGACGGGGGCAAACATTCCCTGCGCAAAGGCTTGTGGGGCCGTTGTCAGCGTGCCCAGAGAGCCGATCAGGCCAAAGAGGGCAAGGATGGCTGCGCGTTTCAACTGTCTCATAAGGGTGTATTCCTACAGGTCCGTGTATATCTTGCATCGGTGGAACCAAGGCCAAATCCCCGGATGGCGACGGTAAAACCGATATCGGTCGACGGCTCGACGATAGCCGATGAGGTGAAGCGGCGCGAGAGGGAAAGGTTCAGCGCGATACATTCGTTTTCATAGCGCAACCCGACCCCTGCCGCCGCTGTCTCGTCGCGTGCGATGTCATAACGTATCCGGCCGCTCCCCGTCCAGTGGCGGGCAAAGCGATAGCTGCCATCCAGTGTCCATTCCGATTGCGTGGCGAGGCGGTCCTCGTCCACATCGGTGCCAAGCCAGACATAGGACGCGCCGAGATTGTAGTCGGGCCGGTTCAGGGACAGCCGCGCCTCGGCTTTGGAGACATCGAAATCCGTATCGTGCAGCGTGCGGGTGCTGAGCGCCAGCCCCACGGGGAGCTTGATCTGTGCCGCCACCAGCAGGTCCGATGTTTCACCCTGCAGGCCGGAAGACCGGCTGAAATCGTCATCCACCACGTCGCGCCATATCTGCCCGAGCGTCAGATTGGTCTGGATTCCGCCGGCGGTGTTTTGCATCCAGTTCACACCATAGGCCGCTACATACCCGCGTTCGCGTCTGTCGGGGGCGGGAAAGCGCGACAGGCTCAGCAGGTTGCCCTCGTCAAACTCGACCCGCGTGCTTTCGTCATTGGACAGGTCGCGGCGGCTGCCGCCGGTCCATGCCAGCATGGCGACAGGTTCCAGCACATGCGTCCCGCCGCCCGCTCCGGTCTTGATCAGCGGCCAGCGCAGGGTGGCAGCAACCTGCGGCACGGTCTCGCCCAGATCGCCCGCAAAGACGTCATCCTGCAAGGTGCGGAACCCGTCGATGGAAACCTTGCCCTGCACCGCCGCCTGCACACCATAGGCCAGCGTCCAGTTCCGCAGCCATGCCAAATCGGCGGTCACGCGGCCCACGTCACGCCCCAACCCGTCTACAGGATCATCGGAGGAGCGGTAGCGGGCATTGGCATTCACCCCCCAGCGCAATTCGCCGCCCAGCAGTCCCGGCACATGGCGCTGCTCGTAGGTCAGATCACCAATGATGGTGGGCTGGGTGGCGTTGCTCTCGAATTCGCGCAATGTCTGATAGCCGGTGAGCCGCGCATTCAGAAACTGGTCGCGCCGCGTGCGTGTGACCGCGATGGCGCTGTCCAGCCGTTCCTTGTCGGAATAGTCGTAATCCAGCAGATAGGCATCATCGCTGACCAGTTCGAAATTGAACGAGAGCTGGAAGTCGCGGGGCAGGGCGAAATTCCCTCTGCCGAAAAGATAGGCGCGACGGCCATCTGGGCCGATGTCATCCTCCGAGAAAGCCCCGTTCAATTCGATATTGCCATGGCGGAAAGCCTGACGGTAACGCAGTTCCAGCGTGCGCGTGGAGGGGGAGATATAGGGCGTCAGCGTCAGATCGCGGTGATCGCCAAGCGTGATGAAATAGGGCAGCTTGACGCCAAGCCCCAAGCGCGATGTCTGCCTGAGTTGCGGCGGCAAAACGCCCGTCGCCCGCTCCAGCGTCGGATCGGGCAGGCGCAGGCGGGGCAGCCATAGAACCGGCACACCCATCACGCGCACCTGGGCATTGTCGAAATAAAGCTGCTGCTCCAACTGGTCATGCACCACCCGTTTGGCGCGGATCTGCCAGAGCGGCGGCGCGCCGTCATTGCAGATCCGGCAGGAAGTGGCGGCGGTCTGGTAAAGCTGCGTATAGCGCCCGCCGATCCGGTCGATCCGCGTCGCGGCAAGCTGCACCTGTTGGTCCATCACGATCCGCGCGCCGCGTAGCAGGCCGTTCTCCAGCCCCGCATCCAACTCGCCCGCATCGGCCAGCACGACGATCCGCCCATCCTCGACCAGCGTGATCGGTCCCTCTAGGGTCAACTGGTCGGTGCTGCGGTCATAGATCACCCGCGCCGCGCGCAGCCGTGTCGTGCCGGACAGCGCCTCGACATTGCCCTCCGCGATCAGCCGCTCGCGCCCGTCCAGTCGCAAGCTGTCGGCCACTAGAATCGCGGGTGCTCCGGTGGCTGTGGCCGCTGGCAGATCGGCGGAGACCTGCGCGCGCAGGGGCTGCGCCAGGGGCAAAGACAGGCAAAGGACGGCGGCGGCACATCCAAGCCAGCGCCCGGTCTTTGAAACCGTCCGGTGCGGCACAGGCATCAGCCATCCTCCATATTCAACAAAAGCCCCAGCGCCAGCAGCAGCGAGGCGACGGGGGGCGTCCACGCGGCCACGAGGACCGGGATCTGCCCGTTCTCTCCCATGATCTGCGCGAAATTGCGGATATAGAAAAGGGTAAATCCAAGCAGCACTGCAGAAAGCACCGCCACGCCGGTGCCGCCGAACCGGACATGGCGCATGGTAAAGGCCGCGCCCATCAGCACCATCGCGGTCAGGAACAAGGGCCGCGCCATTTCCATCTGGAACCAGACCTGATGGCGGCGCGCCGAGAAACCCGCCGCCTCCAGCTGGGCTACATAGGCGGGTAGATCCCAGATCGAGATGGCATCGGGCTGGCCGAAACTGTCGCGGATGCGCTCCTGCGTCAGATCGGAGGGGATCATGTAGGTCGCATGGGTCTCGGACAGTGCCTCGGCATTCCTGTCCAGTTCCAGCGGCCATATTTTCACCCCGTTAGCAGCCCATGCACCGGGCACCAGCGTGACCTGATCTGCCTCGATCCGCCGCGATGGCCCGCCTGCGGCATCATATGTCAGAAAGGTCACGTTGTAGAACACCGTCGCCTCGGGATTGGCGCGCTGCGCGCGGATCACTGTCTGCCCCTCGTCACCGCTTTGCCGCAGCCACAGCCCTTCCGCCGAGACCGACAGCACATCCGTCACGCCGGAACGGTAGGATTCGAACAGGCCGGAATACTGCTTTGACGTCACCGCAACGATGGGGTTCAGGATGGCCACGGCAATCACCCCGATCACCAGCGCCACCGTCACGGGCGCCAGCAGGACGATCAGGGCCGAGCGTCCGGCTGCACGCGTCACGACCAGTTCGCTGCTGCGCGCAAGGCTCAGAAACAGGGTGATCGCCGACAGGATCATGATCAGCGGCAGGATATCACTCATCGCGCGGGGCAGGTTCAGCAGGGTCAGTTGCGCGATGCGGTTGAACCCGATGCCATCCGCCGCGAAACGGCGCAACTGCTCGACAAGATCGACCAGCGCCAGCAGCAGGAAGAACACGACGAAGATGCCCAGAAAGGTCACAAGGAAACGCCGAGCGAAATAACGGTGCAGGATCATGGCTGCACTGCCTGTTCAGAGCCGGAGCGCACCCGCCGCCTGCGCCGCGGGCGCGCAGCCCATGCCAGCAGACCTGCCGCCATCGCGAACCCTGCCGCAGCGGGCAGATAGACCAGCGGCCACAGAGCGGCATTGGCGCGCACCGGATCGGTCACCAGCCCTTCCAGCATCTTGACCAGCACCAGCAGGACCAGCGCGCCCACGATCTGCTTCCAGACCCCGAAGCGCGAGAATCCGCCCACCAGCAGTGCCGAGAAGCCGATAAGGGCTGCGGCCATGGCCATCAGCGGCTGGTTGAACCGTCCGTGCACCTCTTCCACGACAACGCCGCGTGTCCGGCCCGTTTCCTCTGCGACAGCCGCAGGCGAGGTCAGCAGTTCCCATGTTCCCACATGGCGCACGTCGCGTATATGCGTGCTGGGCGAGGCCAGCAGCGTGCTAATATCATAGGTGAAATCCTCGAAATGCGTGGTGAAAAGGCGGGTTGTATCCGGATAATAGGTCTGTGACAGACCATCCACCATGACCAGCCTTGTGCCTGCATCGTCATTCACCAGAAAGCCTTCGTTCGCGGTGTGGGTCAGGCTGCGGTCTGGGCGGCTGCGGTCGGAGAGATAGACATCATGCAAGGCCCCTTCGGGCGTGATTTCGCGGATGTAGAAGGTTATCCCCGTGGAGGGATGCAGAAACGTTCCTTCGGTCAGCAGTTTGGCGGTGACGTTCTGGGTCAGCTCCGCCTCGCGTTCCTTCATCTCTTCTAGCGAGACGGGCACCAGCACATGGGTCAGCACGGACATCATCACCGCGACCAGCGCGCCGTAAACCGCCACGGGGCGCGCCAGACGCCACGGGCTGAAACCTGTGGCCTGCATCACCACAAGCTCGCTTTCGCTGCTCAGACGGTTGGTGACATAGACCGCACCGGCGAAGGCGGCCATCGGCAGCACCAGCCGGATCACATTGGGCAGGGTCAGCAGCGTGAACTCGACAAACACCATCGCCGACTGCCCGTCGCCCACCAGCCTGTCAAACAGGCGCACCGCCTGATTGATCCAATAGACCGATACGAGGATCAGCGCGAAAAATCCAAACAGGATCATCATCTGCGACAGCAGATATCTGTCGAATCTCGCCACGACATTCCTCTCGACGCGCACCACGGTCGGGCGCAGGTTACTTGATGTGCCCATGGGATAAAACTGCGATCTGGTCAAGGCGGCGGCCCGCCGCTAGGTTGTCGCCCAGTCCGGCACGCAGTGCTGCAACCCTCAGGAGAATTTCATGACCGATCCCGTTACCCTTCACGTTGCCCCGACAGATCTTGCGGTTCTGGCCGATGTGGAGGGCAGGATCGCGCTGCCGGTGGACAGCCCCGATGCGCTCGGCGCGGCGGCACGGCGTATCAACCGTCTGACGCGTGGCGCGCTGGTGCGGTTCATGGCATCGGAGCGTTATGCCAAGCTCAAGGTCGGAGAGGCCGCAACCCTCGCGTTTCCGGCAGGGCTGGCCGCCGAAGCGCTGGATCTGGTGCGCCTGCCGCGTCGCGCCTCTGCCGTGGAGACCCGCAAGGCCGGTGTCGCGCTGGCAAAGCTCAAAGGCAAGGCAGCGGTCACACTTCTGGCGGGGCCGCAAAAGCATGCCGCAGAGCTTGGCTTCGGCATGGCCTTGCGGGGCTATAGCTACGACGACATGCGCTCGAAAAAGCCCGAGGGGGATGACGCGACCCAACCCCCCGGCGACATCACCCTGATGGTGAGCAAACCCGACGAGGTCGAGGCCGCCCTTATGCCGCTGCGCGCCCTGTCTGAGGGTGTGTTCCTGACCCGCGACCTGATCAACGCGCCCGCGAATATCCTGACAACGATCACGTTTGCAGAGCGCCTTCTGGCGCTGCGTGATCTGGGCGTCGAGGTCGAGGTGCTGGAAGAGGCCGATCTGGAAAAGCTCGGGATGGGCAGCCTGCTCTCGGTCGGCCAAGGCAGCGACAGCCCGACAAAGGTGGTTGTCATGCAGTGGAAAGGTGGCGCTGACGATGCCGCCCCGCTGGCGCTGGTCGGCAAGGGCGTGATCTTCGACACCGGCGGCTACAGCCTGAAAGCGGCGGGCGGCATGGAGGACATGACGATGGATATGGGCGGCGCGGGCACGGTGGCGGGTGTGATGCACACGCTGGCGCGGCGCGGCGCGAAGGCCAATGTCGTGGGGCTTGTGGGGCTGGTCGAGAATATGATCTCGGGCGGCGCAACACGGCCCGGCGATGTTGTCCGCTCCATGAAGGGCGACACGATCGAGGTGATCAACACCGATGCCGAGGGGCGGATGCTGCTGGCCGATGTGCTGTGGTATGCGCAGGAGCGTTTCAAACCCGCAGGGCTGATTGATCTGGCCACGCTGACAGGCGCTGTGATCGTGGCGCTGGGGCACGAGATGGCGGGTGTTTTTTCCAACGACGACGCTTTGTGCAATGCCGTGATGAAGGCTGCCGAGGCCGAGGGCGAAGGCGCGTGGCGTCTGCCGCTGGCACCCGCCTTTGACCGCAAGTTGAAATCCCAGATCGCGGATATGAAAAACATCGGCGGGCGCGATGGCGGCGCGACCATCGCCGCGCAATTCCTGAAACGTTTCGTCAAGGACGAGACGCCGTGGGTGCATCTCGACATCGCGGGCGTGGGCTATGTGAAGGCCGAGACGAGCTATGCGCCGCAGGGGCCAACCGGCTGGGGCGTGATGGCGCTGAACCGTCTGGTGGCCGACAGGTTCGAGACCAAGGATGAGGCCACAGACAAGCCAAAGGACGAGGCATAAACCGATGGGGGCCGCCTATTTCTATCACCTGACGCAGAACCCGTTGGAGGTGGCCCTGCCGCAGCTTCTGGGGCGGGCGCAGGCGGCGGGGTGGCGGGTGGCCGTGCGCGGGGTCGATGCCGCAAGGCTCGACTGGCTGGACCGCCAACTCTGGCTCGGGGCCGAGGATGGCTTTCTGCCGCATGGCCTGTCAGGTGGCCCCCATGATGCCGCGCAACCCGTGCTGCTGACGACAGGCGCCGCCGCGAATGATCCGGCCTGCCTGATGACGGTGGACGGTGCCGCCGTCGCTGCGGATGAGGTGCAGCGGCTCCAGCGTGTCTGCGTGATCTTCGACGGCAATGACGGCGCAGCGCTGCAAACCGCGCGCGGGCAGTGGAAGGCGCTGACGGATGCGGGATGTGCGGCGCAATACTGGTCCGAGGAATCGGGGCGCTGGGAAATGAAAGCCGAACGCAGCGCCTGAGGCGGGCCTTGGGTTTCGAGTATTTGTGGCAAGATGAAGCGTGCGGGCTTCAGCGCGTCAGGATCAGCGCGCCGTCACGGATCTCCACGCTGGAGAAGCGTTGCAGGTAGGTCATGCCCAGCAGGGATTCCCGCATGTCGCCCTCGTTGACGAAAGCGCGCAGGTCGCGGTCCACAATCCCGCCGATGCTGATCGAGTCGAGCCGCACAGGCGCTGTCCGCACAGGGCCATTCGCTGTCATGGCGCTGCCGATAAAGGGCAGTTCGGCCATATCCAGACCGGCGGCAACGGCATCATCACGGCTCAGGAAAATCCCCGTCGCGCCGGTATCAACCAGAAACCGCACCGGCGCGCCATTGACCTGTGCCGACAGGTAATAGTGCCCGTCCGGCGCGCGCGGCAGTTCGATCCGACCTTGTGACGTGATCACCGACTGGGACGGCCGTACCGTTTGCCGGATATCCGGCCACAAGCCGTAGATCGCGATCATGCCGAGGAAAATCATCCCCCAGATCAATGCCTGCTGCAGTGCTTTGCCAAGGTTGTGGCGGTTCTGGGCGAAGAACCAGAATGCGATCACAGCCCCCAGAAGGACCAGATAGCTCAACCTGCCGAAATCATCGCCGTCCATCATGCCCGCCCGTTTACCTTGTTTTGATATAGGGCCGCTGTCCGCCGGTGCAATCAGCCTGCCATGCCGAAATCGCGCAAACCGTCCAGCACGAACTGGACCGAGAGGGCGGCCAGCAGCATGCCAAGAAGCCGCGTAACCACGTTGATGCCCACGCGACCAAGCGCGCGCTCGAACAGCGAGGCGGTGAGAAACATCGCCATCACCAGCAGCAGCACGGCCAGCATCACACCGACCACGGAGGCCAGCCCCGTCCAGCCCGGTTGCTGGCCTGCCAGCAGGATCATCGTCGCGATAGCCCCGGGGCCGGCAATCAGCGGGATCGCGAGGGGGAAGACGGACGGATCGGGGCGGTCCTCTTCGGTCTGGTCCTGACGGCGTTTGGAGCGGCGCTCGAACAGCATATCAAGAGCGGTAAGGAACAACAGGATGCCGCCCGCGATCCGGAAGGCGGGCATGGAGATGCCGACAAAGCCCAGAACCGCCTCTCCCGCCGCCGCAAAAAGCGTGAGCAGGATCGCCGCAACAATCAACGCCCGCGCCCCGATGGCCCGCCGCTCGCGCGTCGTCATGCCTTGGGTGAGGGCCACGAACAGCGGCACCAGACCGATGGGGTCGATGATCACGAACAGCGTGACGAAAGCTGTGATGAGGAAGGTCGTGTCCATAGGGCATGTCTAGCGGGGAGCGTTGAGAGAGTATAGCCGCTTAGGCTTGAGGAAAGCCTGCTCCCCCAACCCCGCGCGGAATCAAGGCCGCAGGCCACCGCGCGATCGCCAGCCCGCCCCGCCCCGCGGGTCCGCGAGCGCGCGTCTTGGTGTTTGTGGGCGGCGAGGAGGGCAGGCGGGGCTTACGCCTCCGCCTTTTCCAGCTTTTCCAGCGCCGCCATCCACAGGGCCTCGGCGCGGTCCAGCGCCTCGCGCAGTTCGGCGTATTTCTTCTGCCAGACGACAAGCTCGTCCTTGCGCTCGTCATAGAGCGAGGGGTCGGCCAGTTTCTTGGCCAGCTTGTCGCCCATCTCGTTCAGCTTCTTGACGCGGTCCTCGCATTTGCGGACCTCGGCGCGCAGGGCCAGCATCTGGTCGCGGGTGGGTTTGGCCACCGTGTCGCGTGGCTTGTCGGCCTCTTTGCCCTTGTTGCGCGCGGGCGTGTCCGATTGCAGCAGCATCTTGCGATAGGTCTCGAGATCTTCCTCGTAGGGCCGCACGGTGCCGTCCTGCACCAGCCACAGACGATCCGCCACCATCGATAACAGGTGCATGTCGTGGCTGACAAGGATCACCGCGCCTGAATAGGCGGTGAGCGCCTCGACCAGCGCCTCGCGGCTTTCGATATCGAGGTGGTTGGTCGGCTCGTCGAGGATCAGCAGATGCGGCGCGGGCAGGGTGGCCAGCAGCAGCGACAGGCGGGCCTTTTGCCCACCGGAGAGGCGACCCACCTCGGTTTCGGCCTGTGCCGCACCGAGGCCGAAGCCAGCAAGTCGGGCGCGCAGCTTTGCCTGACCCTCCGCCGGGCGTTCGCGCAACAGATGCTGCAGCGGCGTTTCCTCGATCCGCAATTCGTCCACCTGATGTTGGGCGAAAAAGCCGATCCGCAGTTTGGTGGATTGCGTGGTCTTGCCGCCCATCGCCTCCAAACGGCCCGAGAGCAGCTTGGACAATGTAGATTTGCCCTGACCGTTCTTGCCCAGAAGGGCGATGCGGTCATCCTGATCGATCCGCAGGTTCAGACGGTTGAGCACCACCGTCTCGCCGTAGCCGACGCTGCCATTCTCGATCGAGATGATGGGCGGCGACAGCTCCTCCGGCTCGGGGAAGGAGAACACTGTGCGGGCGGCATCTTCGGGGGCGCGGATGGTTTCCATCTTTTCCAGCATCTTGACGCGGCTTTGCGCCTGTTTGGCCTTGCTGGCCTTGGCCTTGAACCGGTCGACAAAGCTTTGCAGATGGGCGCGGCGGGCGTCCTGCTTCTTGGCGGCGGCGGTCAGCACGGCGCGTTGCGCGGCGCGCTGGCGGGCGAACTGGTCGTAATTGCCGGAGTAATAGGTCAGCTTGCGGTCTTCGAGATGCAGGATCGCACCCACGGCGCGGTTCAGGAGTTCGCGGTCGTGGGAGATGATCAGCACGGTATGGGGATAGCGGATCAGGTAGTTTTCCAGCCAGAGCGCGCCTTCGAGATCGAGATAGTTGGTCGGCTCGTCCAGCAGCAGGTAATCGGGCTGCGCAAACAGCACGGCGGCCAGCGCCACACGCATCCGCCAACCGCCCGAGAAGGCGGAGCAGGGCATCAGTTGCTCTTCGGCGTCAAAGCCCAAGCCGCGCAGGATGGAGGAGGCCCTCGCCTCGGCGGACCATGCGTCGATATCGGCAAGCCGCGTCTGCACTTCGGAGATGCGGGTGGGATCGGTCGCGGTTTCCGCCTCGGCCAGCAGTTCGGCGCGCTCGGTGTCGGCGGCGAGCACCGTATCCAGCAGCGAGACCTCGTTGCCGGGCACCTCCTGCGCGACACCGCCGATGCGGGCGCGCGAAGGCAGCGAGATGGTGCCGCCTTCCAGCGGTAACTCGCCCCGGATCAGCTTGAACAGCGTGGTTTTGCCCGCGCCATTGCGGCCGATCAGGCCAACCTTGTGGCCTGTCGGGATGGTGGCGCTTGCGGCCTCGAAGAGCGGGCGGCCTTCGATATTGAAGGTCAATTCTGTGATGCGTAACATGGGCGGAGCGATGGACCACGGCCCCGCCCATGTCAATGTCGATCACGGCGGAATGACCACCGTTGCGCAGGTTTTGATCTTATTTCATCAAAGTCTCGACACCGTCGACCGGGTAGCTCTGAAAGCCGATCGCGGGGCTGTCGCCGTCCAGTGAGAAGACATAGACGTGGAAGGCATCGTCATGCACCACGGCGCGGCAAAAGACGCCGTCCATCGCGACACCCTCCAGCGCCAACGTTTCGGGGCAGGCGGCCAGATCGATATGCGGCACGGAGGCCTCGAAGATCGCATAGGTGAGCGGCATCGCGGCGGGTGATTGCGCCGTGGCCAGCGTGGGAGAGAGCAGCGCGGCCAGTGCAAGGTCGCAGATGCGGAGGGAGGTTATGGAAGGCAGACCCATTCGTCATATCCTGACAATTCGTTGGCATGTTGGCTTGGATCGCGTGGCTGGTGTAATCTTAGTATTTTTATCAGGTAACGCAACTGCCAAGCTGTCGCGGCAAATTGTGGCTATATACGCTCTTTCACCCTGCAAACCCGCGTGTTAGAGGCAGCGCCAATATTAACCTGAACACGGGGAGTGAGCCACATGGCCATCCAGCGCACCTTTTCGATCATCAAACCCGACGCCACCAAGCGCAACCTGACCGGCGCGATCAATGCCAAGCTGGAAGCGGCTGGCCTGCGGATCATCGCGCAAAAGCGTATCCATCTTAGCAAGGCACAGGCTGGCGTGTTCTACGGCGTGCACAAAGAGCGGCCTTTCTATGACGAACTGTGCGAGTTCATGGCGTCCGAGCCGATTGTCGTGCAGGTTCTGGAAGGCGAGAATGCGGTTGCCAAGAACCGTGAAGTGATGGGCGCGACCAACCCCGCCGATGCAGCAGAAGGCACGATCCGCAAGGAATTTGCGCTGTCGATCGGCGAGAACTCGGTACACGGTTCGGATGCGGAAGAGACAGCGGCGGAAGAGATCGCCTATTTCTTCTCGGGTCTCGAACTGGTCGGCTGATTTTAGCGACATCTGAATGGAAAGGGGCGCAGCGATGCGCCCTTTTATTTTTGAGAGTTTGCCACTGGGTGAGCCGCGGGCAGCGGTCGGCCGCGGGTGGGCGTTGCGCGCTTCCAGACTGGCAGTTTATCGTGCAGCGTCCTTGAACCTGACCGTCTGGCACACCGTAGCAAAAGCGCCCGCCCGGGGGGCGGCCGGGCGCTGCCCGGAGCGGCTGCGCCGCTGATCCCGGGCGGGGTACTCGATCTTTTGGGGTTAAGCCCGCCGCAACCTCTCCGGCGCGATCACGCCGATTGCGTCCAGCACTGCTTCGAGATGGCGCAGGTCCGTGTCGCTATGCTGCGCTTTGAGCGCATCGAAACGCACCCTGAGAGCGGCTTTCTCCGGGCCCTTGCAATCGTTCCAAGGACGCCCCTGCAAGGCCATGACGAGCACATAATAACCAATGAAATGCGGCCGTTGCCCGCTGGCGAGCAACCGGCCATAGGCGGCATCCGGCCCCAGAGCGCGCAACTCTTCTGCCGAATGGATACCCGCACGGGCGCAGTCCCGCTCCATCGCGGGGCCGAGGTTGGGAATCGTGGAGACAGGCGTGGTCATGGCACGATTGTGCCAGCACGCTGCCGCGTTGTCATCCGGCCTTGAGCGGTCAGATGCTGGCGAAATCGGTGAAAACCGCGCCTTTGGATGTCTGTTGCTGTGCCACCACGGGTGCGGGGGTCTGTGTCGGACGCGATTGGGTCGAAAGAGCCGGTGTTTCGGCTTGCGTCTGCGGTTTGGCTGCCTGTGCCATATGTCTGATCCTGCCTATAATGTTGCCCGAATTGCCCCTATAGCCCTTGCCGCGTTGTGCGATTCTCAAGGCCATGTAGGCTCACAGATAGAAAAGGGCCGTCATCCGCGCAAGATGGCGACCCTACTCTGTTTCCGGTTGTGGCGGATTTATGCTTTTTCTGCCGCAGTCACGATGATCTCGACACGGTACTTGGGCGCGGCCAGTTTGGCCTCGCCGGTCGCGCGAGCAGGCGTATGGCCTGCCGGAATCCACGCATCCCATGCCGCGTTCATCTCGGCGAAATCGGCCATATCGGCCAGCCAGATGATGGTTTGCAGAATATGGCTCTTGTCGCTGCCCGCCTGCGCCAGAAGGTCGTCGATCTGGGCAAGGCAATCCTTGGTTTGGTCTGCGACGGTCTCGCCCTCGCCGACCTGACCGGCCAGATAGATGGTGCCGTTATGCTTGACGATGGCGCTCATGCGCGGGCCGGTTCCGATACGTTCGATCATGGGCTGTTCCTTCAGTTGGTGATGGCATTGCCTTGCGGATAGCGGGGCGCGGATGCTGGCGCAAGGGCCGGTTCAGCCCAGCGGCACGGGTGTGAGCAGCGGCTTGCCGTCCAGCAGGGCGCGGATGTTGTCGCGTTGCAGCGCACCCATCGCGGCGCGTGTCTCAATGGTGGCGGTGCCGATATGGGGCAGGGGCAGCACCTGCGGCAGGCGGGTCAGACGCGGATCGGGGCTTGGTTCATTGCGGAACACATCCAGCGCCGCGCCACGGATGGTGCCTGCCTCCAGCGCCGCGATGAGAGCGGGCTCGTCCACCACGCTGCCGCGCGCCATGTTGATCAGATGCCCGTCCGCGCCAAGGGCCGAGAGGATCGCGGCGGTGATCAGGTTCTCCGTCTCGACCCCGCCGACGGTGGTAAGGAAAAGGTCATCGACCGCCTGCGCCAGCGCCAAGGGGGTGGCGTGGTAGTGCCAGCCTGCGGGTGTATCCTTGGGACTGCGGGAATAGTAATGCACCTCGCAACGAAACGCGGCCAGACGGTCTGCGGTGGCGCGGCCTATGCGGCCCAGCCCGAGGATGCCGATTTTGCGTCCCGATGCCTTGCGCGCCAGCGGCGGGCCACCCTTGGCCCAGTCGCCGCTGCGGACATTCGCGATGCCGCGCTCCACCTCGCGCAACAGCGCCAGCCACATGGCGATGGCGAGATCGGCCACATCATCGGTCAGCACATCCGGCGTGTTGGTCACAGCCACGCCGCGCGCGGCGGCGGCAGGCAGATCCACCGCATCATAGCCCACGCCGTAGCGCGCGATCAGTTCCAGCGCGGGCAAAGCGTCCATCTGGACGGGGCCAAAGGGTTCGTGGCTCTTGCAGGCAACTGCACGGATATTTGACAGGCGCTCCGGCGGCAGGCTTTCCAGATCGGCGAGCCTTGGCAAAGCAAGATCCCCGAAATCGGCACGCAGGGCTGTGGCATCCATCTCTGCATAGGTGCCGATGATCAGAACCTCGGACATTATCTTTCCTTTTTACGATTATCCACGCCCAACAAAGGGCATATTCGTCGCCATCACTGTCACAAATTGAACATTCGCGCCGTCCGGCAGGCTGGCCATATGCAGAACCGTGTCAGCGACAACCGAGACATCCATCATCGTCTCGGGTTTGATGGAGCCGTCCGCCTGCGGCACGCCTTTGGCCATGCGGTCGGCCATGCCGGAGGTGGCGTTGCCGATGTCGATCTGGCCGCAGGCGATGTTGAAGGGCCGACCATCCAGCGACAGGGTGCGGGTGATGCCAGTCACCGCATGTTTCGCCGCCGTATAGGCGATGGAGCCGGGGCGCGGCGCATGGGCGGAGATGGAGCCGTTGTTGATGATCCGCCCGCCTTGGGGCGATTGCGCGCGCATACGGGCAAAGGCGGCGCGGGCGCAGAGGAACACGCCCGTCACATTCACATCCAGCACGGCGCGGAAATCATCCGGCGCGATCCGGTCGATCGTGTCGGCGGCAAGGTTGCGGCCTGCGTTGTTGAAGACCACGTCCAGATGGCCCCACTCCTGTAGGGCAGTGTCGAAAAGCGCATCGACCGTGGCCTCGTCCGTCACGTCACCGGGCAGGATCAGCGCGTCTTGATGCCCCTCGGCGCTATCGGCCAGAGACTCGGCGCGCCGCCCGATCAAGCCGACGCGCCAGCCCTCAGCCAAAAACAGACGGGCGGTGGCGCGCCCGATCCCGCTGCCAGCACCGGTGATGAGGATGGTCCGGCTCATGCTGGCGTCGGGCCGGGCATCGGAATCGGGCCAACCTCGGTGGGCACCTGATAGCCGCGCTGCACGGCAGGACGCTCGGCCAGCGCGCGATACCAGCGCAGGACATTGGGGAATTGGGTCAGATCGACCTCGTGCCAGTCGTGGCGCGCGGCCCACGGGAAGATCGCCATATCGGCGATGGAATAGTCCCCCGCCACATAGTCATTGCCCTCAAGCTGACGGTCCAGCACGCCGTAGAGGCGCTGCGCCTCCTTGGCGAAACGCTGCTCGGCAGGCTCAGAGAGGCCGCGATTGTTGCGCAGGAAAAAATGCGCCTGACCCAGCATCGGGCCGAAACCGCCCATCTGCCACATCAGCCATTGCATGACATTGGCGCGGGCGGCAGGGTCTGCGGGCAGGAACTGGCCCGTCTTCTCCGCCAGATAGACCATGATCGCACCGGATTCGAACAGGCTGAGGCCGTTGTCATGATCGACAATCGCGGGGATCTTGTTGTTGGGCGCGATGGCGAGAAAATCGGGGGCAAATTGCTCGTCCTTGCCGATATGGACGGAATGAACCCTATAGGGCAGGCCGAGTTCTTCCAGCAGGATCGAGACTTTGCGTCCGTTGGGCGTGCCCCATGTGTAGAGGTCGATCATCTTATCATCCTTTCGGTGTCACATGCGTGTCGCTGGCGCTTAAGCTCATTTGCCCGCTGCCGCGCGGAGTTTGGTGATTGTTGTGCGCGAGGTGATCTGTTCGGGATCGGTCACCAGTTCCAGCACAGCAGGCTTGCCGGAGGCGCGGGCACGTTCCAGTGCGGGGGCGAAATCCGCCGTCTTGGTGACGCGTTCAGCGTAGCAGCCATAACCTTCGGCCATGCGAACGAAGTCATGCGTCTGCAGCGTGGTGCCGGAGACGCGGGTCGGGTGGTCGCGCTCCTGATGCATGCGGATCGTGCCGTAGATACCGTTGTTGAACAGCAGCACGATGGGCGTCCCGCCATATTGCGCGGCGACGGTCAGTTCCTGACCGCTCATCATGAAGCCGCCATCGCCGACCATCGACAGTACCAGCCGCCCCGGATGCCGCAGGCTGGCCGCGACGGCGGCGGGCACCGAATAGCCCATCGAGCCGCAGGTCGAGCCGATCTCGCGCCCCGGCCTGCCGAAGCGCAGGAAGCGCTGCGCCCAACCGGTATGGTTGCCCGCATCCAGCGTGATGATCGTATCGGTCGGCAGATCCTCGCGGACATCGCACAAAGCCTGCCCCATATCGAGCGCCCAGCCGCCATCCGCGGGCCGCGCGGAATCGGCCACATATTCGGCGCGCAATGTCGCGCACCAGTCGCCCCAGCGGTTCTGGCGGGCCAGATCGACACTGGCCAAGGCATCGGCTGCAGCATCGGTATCAGCGGCAAAGCCCAGATCGGGGCCATAGACGCGGCCGATCTCGTTTGCCTCCGGGTGGATATGGATCAGCTTTTGTTGCGGTTCGGGCGGGGTGATATTGGTATAGCCCTTGGTGGTCATTTCGCCCAGCCGCGCGCCCAGCACCAGCACCACATCGGCCTCGGCCAGACGTTTGTGCAGCGCGGCAGCGGTGGCGGTGCCGAATTCACCGACATAGCTGTCAGAGCGGTTGTCGATGGAATCCTGCCGCCGGAACGAGGTGGTGACGGGCAGTTTGTTGGACTCTGCAAAGCGGCGGATATTGCGCGCGGCCGCATCGGTCCAGCCGGAACCGCCCAGCAGCAGCAGCGGGCGCTCTGCCGTTGCCAGAAGCGCGGACATCTCGGTGATCTGGTCTGGCGTGATGGCGGTGCGCGTGGCCGTATAGGGGCGCGCATCGGCAACGCTTACCTCGGTGGTCAGCATATCCTCGGGCAGCGACAGCACAACCGGGCCGGGGCGGCCCGACGTGGCGACGCGGAAGGCGCGGGCCATATATTCGGGAACCCGTTCGGGGCTGTCGATCTGCGCCACCCATTTGGCAAGCCCGCCGAACATCTGGCGGTAATCCACCTCCTGAAACGCCTCGCGGTCGACCATGTCGCGGCCAACCTGTCCGATCAGCAGGATCATCGGGGTGCTGTCCTGCTGCGCGATATGCACCCCGATAGAGGCATGGCAGGCACCGGGGCCACGGGTGACCATGGCGATGCCGGGCTTGCCGGTCAGCTTGCCATAGGTCTCGGCCATATTGGCGGCACCCGCCTCGTGACGCGCGTTGATCAGGGTGAAACGGTCCGCCACATCATGCAACGCATCCAGCACTTCGAGATAGCTTTCGCCCGGCACGCAATAGGCCGTGTCGGCCCCGTGGACGAGCAGTTGATCCACCAGAACCTTGCCTGCCGTGCGGGCCTTGTGCGTTGCGTTCTCGGTCATGGCGTCTGATCCCCCTGCTATTGTGTGACCTGTCTGGCCCGAAGCGGCTGTGCTTGTCAATATTGTTTACAACAGGCCCGCGCCTGTGCATGGTGGGCCTGCAATGGGAGGAGATCAACCGCTTGTGTCCGGTAAACGGAGGCGTGGCGGGCCTGTGCCACCCGCCCAAGGAGACCGCAGCCCGCAATGCCGCCCGATGTGCAGCTTGGTGTAATGAGGACATAGCGATGACCCAGACCGGCAGACCGGATGATCCGCTTCTGAATGCCACGATCCGCAAGCGCGAGACTTTGGCAGACCAGATCTATGGCCGGATTCTGGAACTGATCGCCTCGGGGCAGTTGGCCGAGGGCGACAAGCTGCCCTCCGAACACCAGATCAGCGACAGGTTCGAAGTGTCCCGCCCCGTGGTGCGCGAGGCGCTGGCGCGGTTGCGCGATGACGGGATCGTTTCAGCCCAGCACGGGGTCGGCAGTTTCGTGCGCCGTCGCCCGCCACAGGGGCTGATCGAGGCGGCAGGCGCGGATGATGTGGCCGGGCTGATGCGCTGTATGGAGGCGCGGCTGTCGCTGGAGGCGGCGGCGGCGCGACATGCGGCTCTGCGCGCCACGCCGCGTGATCTGGCGCGGATCGAGGCGGCGCTGAGCCATATGGAGCGCACGATGCGCGCCCGCAAACCCGTCCGCGAGGCGGATTTCGATTTCCACATGGCGGTGGCCGAGGCCAGCGGCAACGAGATTTTCTGCGACATGCTGAACGCGACGCGGGCGCTGATGATGCAGGCCATCGGTGTGGCGCAAACCCTGACCAGCGCGGGCAGCGAGGCGCGGATCGAAGCGGTGCTGGACGAGCACCGCCAGATACTGGAGGCGATCCGCAACCGCGATGCCGAAGGGGCGGCGCTGCTGATGAGCTACCATCTGGTGCAGGCCCGCCGCCGCGTCACGGATCAGGAGCGGCGGGTATGAGCCGTTCAGTCCTTCAGCGCGGTCACCATCGCCTCGAACTGGCGCGCCAGCAGCCAGCTATCGCCCGCAATGGCCACAAAGTCGAAGCCGCGCGCGAAATAGTCCCGCGCCAGATCGGTGCCGAAACCGAGAATACCGATAGGCTTGCCGGCCGCACGGGCCAGAGCGCAGCCCTTGTCGATCAGCGCCTGCACGTCAGGATGGCCGGAGGCGCCCAGATGCCCCATCGACGCGGACAGATCGGCGGGGCCGATAAAGACCGCATCCACCCCCGGCACGGCGGCGATTTTTGGGATCGCGGCAATCGCCTGCGGGGTCTCGACCTGCACGATCAGGCACAGATCGTCGGTATAGCTGGCAAGGTAATCAGGGTTGCGCCCGTAGCTGTTGGCGCGTGTGGTCATCGATACACCGCGTATGCCCTCTGGCGGATAGCGTGTGTAGCTGACGACGCGCGCTGCATCCTCGGCGCTGTCGATCATCGGGAACATCAGGCTGCGCGCCCCAAGATCGAGCAGGCGCTTGACCATCACAGGCTCGGCCAGCGGCACGCGCACCACCGGCTCGACCGGCCCCGCCATAGCGGCGCGCAGGTGGTGGCCGATATGCGACAGCGGGGTGGGCGAATGCTCCATATCGATCAGCAGCCAGTCCGCGCCGGAACCTGCGGCGATCTCGGTGGCGGCAGGCGAATCCAGCGACAGCCAGATACCCGCTTGGGGCTGTTGCGCGGCAAAGCCGGATTTCAGACGGTTCGGTGTCATGTCGCCTCCTCTTGCTGACGTGCCAGCCATACCCCGCCCTTTGACCGGATGCCAAGCGGCACGGCCGCACGTTTCACTTTCAAGACCCGATGGAGCCTGACATGACCAACCCCGCCCGAAAAACTCCCGACACCCTGCGCTCTGCCCGATGGTTCGCGCCGGACGATTTGCGCAGTTTCGGCCATCGCAGCCGGATGATGCAGCTTGGCTATGCCGAGGAGGAGTTTCGCGGCAAACCGATCATCGGCGTGCTGAACACATGGTCCGAAATCAATTCCTGTCATGGCCACTTTCCCGAACGCGCTAAGGAAGTAAAACGCGGCGTGTTGCAGGCGGGCGGCTTTCCGGTGGAAATGCCGGTGCTGTCGGTCGATGAGCAATTCACCAAACCGACCTCGATGATCTACCGCAACATGCTCGCGATGGAGACGGAGGAGGTGATCCGCTCGCATCCCTTTGACGGCGTGGTGCTGATGGGCGGCTGCGACAAGACCACGCCCGCGCTGATCATGGGCGCGATCTCGGCAGGCGTGCCGTTTATCTTCATGCCGGCGGGCCCGATGCTGCGGGGCAACTACGCGGGCAAGATATTGGGGTCAGGCTCCGACGCGTGGAAATACTGGGACGAGCGCCGCGCGGGCAATATCACGGATGCCGAATGGCACGGTGTGCAGGGCGGGATCGCGCGCAGCCACGGTGTGTGCATGACGATGGGCACGGCCAGCACGATGACGGCGATTGCGGATTCGCTGGGGC
>JBLRWK010000022.1:0-64654 GCA_047921295.1 Rhodobacterales bacterium | reverse complement strand
AACTCCAAGAATACGCGGGTGTAATGATGGCTGATCAAATCAATTCTCTGGAAGAACTGGGTGCAGCCACTGGTGCAGCAGCAGCCCCGGTTGAAATCGCCGCTCCCCGTGAGCCGGTCCGTGATTCGCTGGGCCGTGCCTATGCCACAGGCAAGCGCAAGAATGCGGTTGCCCGCGTTTGGATCAAGCCGGGCTCCGGCAAGGTCACTGTGAACGGCAAGGAAATGCCCGTGTATTTCGCGCGTCCCGTGCTGCAGATGATCCTGCGCCAGCCGTTCAGCATTGCCGGTGTTGTCGACCAGTTCGACGTCATGGCAACGGTTACCGGTGGTGGCCTGTCCGGTCAGGCCGGTGCGGTCAAGCACGGTATCTCCAAAGCCCTGCAGCTGTACGATCCCAGCCTGCGGGCGGCGCTCAAAGCTGCTGGCTTCCTGACCCGTGACAGCCGCGTTGTCGAGCGGAAGAAATACGGTAAAGCCAAAGCGCGTAAGAGCTTTCAGTTCTCCAAGCGTTAAGGTTTACACAACGATTTCGGAAAAGGGCTGCCTTCGGGCGGCCCTTTTTCTTTGCCAAGCTGTGCGCGGCGACAGCGCCCAAGCAGCAGGCATGAAAAAAGGCGGGCCCCGAAGGACCCGCCCGTGATGTTCGCTCGAACCGAGGGCTCAGCCGCCGAACACGTTGAAATCGTACGACAGGATAAAGGAGATCGTTGCATCCGCGCTTTCCGCGTTCTCGTAGAGCAACGAGAAAGCCGCTTCGTCAGTGATCGCATAGCTTACGCCGATCTCGCCGTAAATGTCATTCGACATGTCCTGACCAATCAGCACGTAACCGGCGATTTTGTCTGTGAACACATAGCTCAGGCTCACGCTGGTATCGAGGTCCTCGCTGTCGGGATCATATGCGAATTCCGCGCCAAGACCGACAGTGTCGCTGAGCGCATAGCCCAGACCGAGGGTCAGATCGTAGTTCTGGTAGTCGTCTTCCAGATAATAGGCCGTGTAGGTCAGCGAGTAGTACAGGCCGTTGGCCAGTTCGTTGCCATAGCCGAGGGACAGCTCAAGCTCGTAGTCATCGGCAGGGTCTTCATAAAGGCTGGCGATGTAGAGGCCCGCAAAGAAACCCGCATAGGAGCCTACGACATACCCTTCGCCGAAATTCTCGACATGGTCGAAGCCATCGGCGGTAACCACCGCATTGGCGGCAAAGCCTGCATCAAGGCTGAAGCTTTCGGCCTTGGCGGCCATCGGCAAGGCCATAAGAGCCACTGAGGCGCCGATGATGTGACGTGTTTTCATGGATGGTCCCTTCATTCCGTGTTTTTGTTTTGTGTCAGTGATTTAGTCCAAAAATCTGGCTTGAGTCGCAAGGCTAAACTGTAACAATATAACAGTTCTAAGCGCTTTGATTATCGTGTCAATCAAAGGATGCTGCACTGCGGCAAAAGCTTCAAACAGGTGTTACAATCGCGGCGCGGGCGCCGTCCATCGTGAAGCGGGCAAAATGGCAAATCTGCCACAGAAAATCTGGAGCCGTGCTTGCAGGCGCTGAAATAATGGGCGGAAAAGGCCGCGCAAGTTCACTTGTCGGGCGGGATCAGCCCCAGACCGCGCAGATAAATCCCGATGCCCGACTCAAGCAGGTCTTCCGGCGGAAAGGGCGAAGCGGTGCCGGGCGAGTTGCGCGCGAAAAGCTCGACCACGCCATGCGACATCGCCCAGATATGCGAGGAGACCATGCTGGCGGGCGGGCGCTTGTCCGGCGGGATGTGCTGGCTCAGATCGCGCGCGGCATTTTCCAGCACGGCGCGCGCACGGGAGGCGACCATGGCGAGATCAGCGTTGCGATTGACCGAGACACCGCTTTCGAACATTGCGATGTAATGGCCGGGATATTTGCGTGCAAAGGCCAGATAGGCGCGGCCCGTCGCCTCGAGCGCGGCCAGAGCCGAGGGCTGGCCCTTCTCGTAGGCATATTGCATCACGTCGGCGAAAATCTCGTAGCCCTGCCGTGCGGCCTCCGCGATCAACTCGTCGCGCCCCTCGAAATGGCGGTAGACAGCGGCAGGGGTCACGCCTGCCTGTTTCGCGGCCTCCGACAGGGTGAAGCCGGTCGGACCTTGCCGCGTGATCAGATCGAGCGCCGCCTCCACAAGAGCCTGCCGCAGGTTGCCATGGTGGTAGCCCTGCTTACGCATCCCATAGGTCCGGCCCGCCGCAGATGGCCGGATCACCGGCACCGATGGCGCGGATATTCTTGCCGGTATAGTCCATCGCGGTCAGAACATGGCGGATCGCGGCCAGACGGGCGCGTTTCTTGTCATCGGATTTCACAACGGTCCAGGGCGCGTGTTTGGTGTGGCTGCGATGCAGGGTCTCGCTGATCGCAGCGCTATAGGCATCCCATTTATGCAAACCGTCCACATCGATGCGGCTGAGCTTCCATTGTTTGAGCGGGTCTTTCTCGCGCGTGAGAAAACGGCGCAACTGCTCGGCGCGCCCGACATTGAGCCAGAATTTGAACAGATGCAGCCCCTCATCCACCAGCATATGCTCGAACTCCGGCACCTGCCGGAAGAAATGCTCGCGCTGCTCGTCGCTGCAAAAGCCGAAAACATGCTCCACAACACCCCGATTATACCAGCTGCGGTCAAAGAACACCAATTCACCCGCGGCGGGTAGATGCTCGATATAGCGCTGGAAATACCATTGCGTCGCCTCCACATCCGATGGCTTGGGCAGCGCGACGACACGCGCGCCGCGCGGATTGAGGTTCTCGACGAACCGAGCGATCGTGCCGCCCTTACCAGCGGCGTCACGTCCTTCAAAGACCATCACGATACGGCGGCCTGTGGCCCGCGCCCAATGTTGCAGTTTAACCAGTTCGATCTGCAACGCGGCCATCTCTTCGGCATAGGCTTTGCCGCTCATTTCCTCGGAATAGGGATAGATGCTGCTGACGATCTCGTCCTTGTCGGCGCGGCGGATCGTTTGCCGGATATGCTCCGGCGCGTCAGTCTCGAAATAGGCGCTGATCGCGCCGTCAAATGGCAGGGTCATCGCCCGTCCCCCCTTGTTTTGCCGGACTATGGCGCAGCGGCAGGATCAACGCAATCCGGCGCGGGAGGCGGCACGGTTGATCGCGGCCTGCACCTCTGCGGCCGCCGAATGATGCGGCATGTGGCCGATGCCTTCCAGCCGCGTCAGCACGGCACCGGGGATTTGCTGCGACAAAGGCTCGGAATGAATATGGATCGGCACGGATGTGTCCGCTGTGCCATGCACGATCTCGACCGGCATCGGCAGCGTGTTGTAGCGCTGCGACATCTCCACCACATGCGGGCGCAAGGAATTGACCTGCCGCGCATTGGCACGAAACGACTCTCTACGCAGGGTCAGGCCCGCGCCGACATATTCGGCGTAGCCATCGGGGGCGGCTTGCGGTGCGAAAATGCTTTCCAGCGTGGTCTCGACAGTATTCTCGGGCGCGAAGGCCGAGATCAGCGGCACGATCGCCGCGCCCCCGACAGCCGAAGAGGCGACACCGTAGAGCAGGCCAAGACTGCCCGGCCAGGGGTTCGACGCACCTGCCACGATGACCAGCGCCGCCGTCTCGTCAGGCCGGTTCAGCCCCCATGCCAACGCCACTGCACCGCCGTAGGAATGGCCTAGCACGACGGGATTGCGGACATTCAACTGGTCAGCGGCGGCTTGCAGGAACGCGGCCTGCTCGGCAGGGCTTTCGGCGGCGGTGTTGAACGGACCGCCGTATTCGTCCGAGACACGGTCCGTCCAGCCAAGGCCGGGACGGTCAAAGACGATGACACGGTAGTCATCCTTCATCCGGTCCACGAAAGCGAAGGTGAAGTCGCGGGTATTGCCCGAGGCCCCGTGTATCAGCACCAGATCGGGGCCGCTGCCCTCGATATGGGCATGCACCTGCCGTCCCTTGACCTGCACGAACTGGCCTGTCGGGGGATAGGTTGCTTCTGCCTCGGTAGCCCGCGTCTCGGCGCGCCGGTCTGCGATGATGCTGCAGCCTCCCAGAAGCGCGATCACCACAATAAAACTGATCACTTTAGGTCCCAATGGCATCCATATCAAAAGCTGTTGTCTGGTAAATCTGGTTGATCCAGTTGCCATATAGAAGGTGGGCGTGACTTCTCCACCGATTGAGCGGCGTCATCGCGGGATTGTCATCGGGGTAGTAGTTGAGCGGCACGTTGACAGGCGTTCCCGAGGCGATGTCACGGTCATATTCCTGTTTCAGCGTGTCGCTGTCATATTCGAAATGGTTGAAAATATAGAGCGCGCGATGCGCGGGGTCCTGCACCAGCGCAGGTCCGACCTCGTCACTGGCCAGAAGCGTCTGCAAACCGGGGGCGGCTGTGATCTCGGATTGCCGCACTTCGGTCCAGCGGCTGACGGGGATCACGCAATCATCCGAGAACCCCCGCAGATAGGGTGAGGCAGGGTCTGTGTTGCGATGGCGGAAACAACCGAAAGCCTTGGCGTCCAGCATATGCTTTTTCACGCCATGCAGGTGATAGATCATCGCCATGCCGCCCCAGCAGACGCCGAAGGTGGAATGCACATGGCTTTGCGTCCAGTCGAACACCTGCCGCAACTCGTCCCAATAGGTCACGTCCTCGAAGGGCAGATGCTCGATCGGCGCGCCTGTGATGATCAGCCCGTCGAACTTCTCGCCGGAGGCCGCGACATCGCTGAAGGGGCGGTAAAAGCTCTCCATATGCGCGGCGGCGGTGTTCTTGGTCTGGTGCTCCGACATGCGGATCAGCGACAGTTCGATCTGCAAGGGCGTGGCCCCGATCAAGCGGGCGAACTGGTTCTCGGTCTGGATCTTTTTCGGCATCAGGTTCAGCAAGCCGATCCTGAGCGGGCGGATATCCTGACGCGCGGCCTGATCCTCGTCCATGACCATAACACCCTCGCGCGTGAGCACGTCGAAAGCGGGCAGGGTGGAGGGGATCTTGATGGGCATTGCGGTCAGTCCTTGATTAACTCGGCACCGGTGCGGGAGGCGTCAGATAGGGCAAAAGCTACCCGCGCTCAAGGGCGCGGGCGATCAGGGTATCGACATCGGCGGCGCTGCGGACAGCCGCGACCTCGTCGGCGGTGACGGTCACGCCCCAATGCTGCGCCATCGCGGCGTAACGCGGCTGGCGGTGTGCCAGCGCCTGCGCGTAAGTCCAGCGGATGAAGGCATCAGGGTCAACTTCGTCTTCCGAGATGTTGTTATCGCTCAGATATTGATGCCAGACACGGTCCAGGAATTCCGCCTGATAGGACATCGGCTTGGGCGCTTTGTCAAAGCGGCGGATCAGCTCGGCGGTATGTGCCTCGTCGCCCTTGATCCAGACCATCAGCGTGGACTCCGACAGCGCCTTGAGCACCGGATCATCAGGGTTCTCGGGGTCGACCCATTCGCAGATCGAGCCGCCTGTATCGCAGACGAAATGCGGATAGCCATAAAGCGCCTCCGCCCGCTCGATGAAATAGGCGGTATCCATCAGGGCATGGATTTCGGCCTGCCGGAATTGCGCCTGCCGCTGGGTATAGCGCGCATAGGGCATCCCGCCGCGCGCAGGATCGCCGGGCTTGCCCAGATAGGAGGAGACAGGCGTGAGGTTGTGAAACGTGATGTTCGAGCCGATATAGATCGAATCCGACAGCAGCAGATCGCGCAGGAAGGGCACTTTCATCGCCTCGGCTTTGGCATTGTCGGCGATATATTCGCCCATGTAGCGCGTGCCGATGCGGTAATCGATCGAGTAGTGGAACCAGTCACCCTGATCGCGCAGCAGCGTTGCCAGATGGGTCTTGCCCAGCCCCGACATGCCGAAGAACAGCACCCTCTTGCGCGGTGCGGCCAGCCACTCTGCCGCCGATGTGTAGATCATGATCCGGTCCCCTTGTCTGGCAGATGTGGTAGCGGCGGCGGCGGGAGGGGTCAAACGCTATTGCACGCCCGCCTCAGGCGGGCGGCACCACGGCCCCTGCGGCACGGCGACGGCTGAGGATGCGCCCGTCGATCACCACCAGCCCTGCGGCCAGCAGGGCAAACCCCGCATAGGCCCGCAAGGGCAGGGTTTCGTCCAGAAACAGCGCACCCAGCAGGATGGCGACCGGGGCCACCAGCAGCGTTACCAGCAGCACCGATCCCGCGCCCGCCATCGCCAGCACGCGGTAGTAAAGCAGATAGGCCGCCGCCGTCGCCATGACCGACAGATAGGCCATCGCGGCCCATGTCGGGCCTTGATAATCGAGGCTTGGCAGACCGTTGACCCAGAGCGCGACAGGCAGGATCACGCAGGCCGAGGCCGTTAGCATCCCCGCCGCCGCCACCTGCGGCGTCAGCCCCGACAGGCGCGCGCGGTTGAAGGCGCTGCCAAAGGCATAGCACAAAGTCGCGCCGATCAGCGCCAGTTGCGCCCAAGCCGTCAGGTCCAGTCCGCGCACCGCATCCGGCCCGATCACGGTGACAGCCCCCGCAAAGCCCAGACCGATCCCCGCCAGCTTGCGCCGCGTCAGCCGCTCGTCGGCAAAGACCATGGCGGCAACCAGCACGCCGAAAATGGCGGTGGAGGCGTTGAGGATCGAGGCCAGACCGGAGGCGATATGCGTCTGCCCCCATGTGATCAGCGCGAAGGGCAGCGCCGTGTTCAGCACGCCGGATACCGCGAAAGCCGCCCAGATTTTCGGATCGCGTGGAACGGCCAGCCCGCGCAGCCAGACATAGACCCACAGGATCAGCGCCGCCCCAGTGACGCGAAAGGCAACGACGCTGAGAAAGCCCATCTCGCGCAGGATGATCGCATTGGACAGGAAGGATGCGCCCCAGATGCAGCCCAGCAGCAGCAGTTCGGCCCAGGCCCGCAAAGAGATGGATTTCTGTGTCATCGGCGCAGTGCTAGGCCTGTGCCACGCGCCTCGCAACCCGTTTCCTGCTTATCATTTTCAGCGGATCATTTCGGGCGGCGCGTCTCGTGCCAGATATTAAGGTAATTGCCCGCGAAAATCATCAGTGCTCCGGCAAAGACCAGTAGGTCCAGCGCCTCGTTATAGAGCAGCATTCCCACCACGGCGATCACCGGCAGGCGGGCGAAATCAATCGGGATCACCACAGTCGCTGGCGCGATACTCAGCGCATTGGTCAGGCAGAAATGCGCCATCAGCCCCGCACAGCCGATCAGCACAACCCACGGCAGGCTGGTGGCGGAGGGCAGGGCGATATCGCCGTCATAGCCTGCCGCGATCAGGCCGAAGACCACTTGCGTTGTCGTCAGATAGAACAGGATGCAGGCGATGCTCTCGGTGCGCGTCAGTTTCTTGGTCAGCATGATGGTGAAGGCAAAGCAGATCGCCGCCAGCAAGGCCGCCGCCACACCGGGGTTGAGGCTTTCCGGGCTGGGCCGCGCCACGATCAAGATACCGATGAAGCCCATGATCGCCGCCAGTGCGCGCATCGGTGTCAGCCTTTCGCCCAGCACCAAAGGTGACAGCACCAGCACCCAGAGCGGCGAGGTGAATTCCAGCGCGAACACCTGCGCCAGCGGGATCACCGTGACCGCATAGAACCACAGGTTCTGCCCGCTGAAATGGGCGAAGTTGCGCATGACCTGAAGGCGTCTGTGGCGAAAACTGATCTGATGCCAGCGCCCTGTGAAAGTGAGCACGATAAAGACGATGATCATGCCGACGATGCTGCGATAGAGCATGATCTCGAATGTATCGAGATCGAACGCGGCTTCGCGCCCCGCGACGGCCATCGCGGAAAAAGACCCGACAGCCCCCGTCATCCAGAGCGCCGCGCGCAGCACCGGAGGGGGTGCGGGCAACAGGCTGGCGACAGGTCCGGTCAATTGCTTGAGACGGGAACCGTCGCCGCGTCATCCGTCACGGTGTAATCGCGCGTGATACCTGCGGTCTGCACGGCCCAGTCGCTTGCCTTTGTGCGCGCCTGATGGGCTGCAAAGGCCGCGCCGTCCGTGAACACCTCGGAGACTTCCCAGATCAGCGGGTCATCGCTCGGGGCCACGTCGAACGACACGCAGCCCGGTTCGGCGCGGGTCAGGCGCAGATGGTCGGGCAGGGCCATGACAACGCGGCGCGCCTCGGCATGGGTTTGGCAGATCAACCTGCCTGACAGATGGATCATTCCCATTCGATCGTGCCGGGCGGCTTGCTGGTCACGTCATAGGTGACGCGGTTGATGCCCTTGACCTCGTTGATGATGCGGGTCGCTGTCTCGCCCAGAAACTCGTGGCTGAACGGATAGTAATCCGCCGTCATCCCGTCCACCGAGGTCACAGCCCGCAGCGCGCAGGCAAAATCATAGGTGCGCCCGTCGCCCATCACACCCACGGTGCGGACAGGCAGGATCGCCACGAAAGCCTGCCAGATTTCGTCGTAGAGGCCGTGCTTGCGGATCTGGTCGATATAAACCGCATCGGCCTTGCGCAGGATCTCCAGCTTCTCGCGGGTGATCTCACCGGGACAGCGGATCGCAAGGCCCGGTCCGGGGAAAGGATGCCGCCCGATAAAGCTGTCGGGCAGGCCAAGCTCGCGGCCCAAAGCGCGCACTTCGTCCTTGAACAACTCGCGCAAAGGCTCCACCAGTTTCAGGCCCATTTTCTCGGGCAGGCCGCCGACATTGTGGTGCGACTTGATCGTAACCGACGGCCCGCCACTGAACGAGACGGATTCGATCACATCCGGATAGAGCGTGCCTTGCGCCAGAAACTCCGCCCCCTCAATGCCGCTTGCGTATTTTTGGAACACGTCGATGAACAACCGCCCGATGATCTTGCGCTTTGTCTCGGGGTCGGACACGCCGTCCAACTCGCCCAGAAACAGGTCGGCCTCATCGGCGTGGATCAACGGGATATTGTAATTGTCGCGGAACATGGCCACGACCTCTTCGGCCTCGTTCTGGCGCAGCAGGCCGTGATCGACGAAAACGCAGGTCAGTTGATCGCCGATGGCTTCGTGGATCAGCACCGCCGCGACCGAGGAATCAACCCCGCCCGACAGCCCGCAGATCACCTTTTTGTCGCCCACCTGTTCGCGGATGATGCGGATCGCCTCCTCGCGGTAGGCGCCCATTGTCCAGTCGCCGGTAAAGCCTGCGATACGCACAAAATTCTCGTAAAGTGTCTTGCCGTTGGGCGTGTGGTGCACCTCCGGATGGAACTGCACGGCGTAGAATTTCCGCTCCAGATCGGCGGTCACGGCAAAGGGCGCATTGGGCGAGGTGCCATAGACCTCAAAGCCCGGTGCGATCTTGCTGACATGGTCGCCGTGGCTCATCCAGACCTGTTCGCGCGCCTCCAGAAACCAGCCGTTCAGCAGGTCGATCCGCTCTTGTGCAGGCGTGACATAGGCGCGGCCGAATTCGGCAGTGCCGTGGCCCGATTCGACATGCCCGCCCAGCATCTGCATCATCACCTGCTGGCCGTAACAGATCCCCAGCAGCGGCACGCCCAGCTTGAACACGGCTTCCGGCGGGCGCGGCGAACCTTCGCGCGTCACGCTGTCGGGTCCGCCGGACAGAATCACCGCCTTGGGGGCAAATTCTGCCAGAAAGGCCTCTGTGACCTTCTGATAGGGATGGATTTCGCAATAGACGTTCAACTCGCGCAGGCGGCGCGCGATAAGCTGCGTGACCTGGCTGCCGAAGTCGATGATGAGAAGGCGGTCATGGGATGTCTGGATCATGTTTGCCTCCTAGGCCAAGGCTCCGGTTTGCGCAAGCCTTCGCTCTGTGGCACAGGCGCGGGCGTAAGTGGATATGTCGCTTTTTCCCCTCAATGGCCGGAAATCGAGCCTTGGGGAAGGGCGGAAACCGTTATCAGATGGCAAACCTGCCGCAGGTGCAGGCTATTGGGCATGAAGGATGAGAGAAATGTCAGAGGTTCAGACGCGCAGACCGGCACGGGGTGGCGGAGGTGCTGCCCGGCGCGCCGAGCGTGGAGCGGTGTCCTTTGAAACGGCCCGCTATATCGAGCGCAACATTCCCAATTTCGAAGTCCTCAACGAAGAGGCGCTGGAGATCATCGAGGCCAATGCCGAGACCGTGCTGGCCGAGATCGGGGTGAATTTCGTCAACAACCCCGCCGCGTTGGAGTTGTGGCGGAATGCAGGCGCCGAGATCGAGGGCGAGCGTGTCCGCATCCCGCGCGGTCTGGCCCGCCAGCTTTGCGCCACAGCCCCGCGCAGCTATACCCAGCACGCCCGCAATCCGGCGCGCAATGTGGTGATCGGCGGCAACAGCCTTGTCCTGGCCCCCGTCTATGGCCCGCCCTTCGTGCATGATGCCAAAGGCGGGCGGCGCTATGCCACGATGGAGGATTTCCGCAAATTCGTGAAGCTGGGCTATATGTCGAAATGGTTGCACCATTCCGGCGGCACCGTCTGCGAGCCGACGGATATTCCCGTCAACAAGCGCCATCTGGACATGCTGCACGCCCATATGACCCTGTCGGACAAGCCCTTCATGGGCTCGGTGACAGAGCCTTCCCGCGCGCAGGATTCGGTGGAGATGTGCGAGGTTCTGTTCGGCCGCGACTTCGTGCGCGACAACACGGTGATGACCAGCCTGATCAACATCAACTCGCCGATGACTTTCGACGATGTGATGATGGGCAGCCTTGAGGTCTATGCGCGCGCCAATCAGGCTTGCATCATCTCGCCCTTCATCGTGGGTGGCGCGATGGCGCCTGTTTCTGTGGCGGGCACGCTGACGCAGGTGCTGGCCGAGGTTCTGGCGGGTATCGCCTATAGCCAGCTTGTGCGGCCCGGTGCGCCGGTGATCTTTGGCGCATTCGTGGCCTCGATCGACATGAACTCGGGCGCGCCCACATTCGGCACGCCCGAGGCCAGCCATATCACTTACGGCGCAGGCCAGCTTGCGCGGCGCATGGGGCTGCCCTACCGCTCGGCTGGATCGTTCTGCGGCTCGAAACTGCCCGATGCACAGGCAGCCTACGAGACGGCCAACAGCCTCAATATGGGGCTGCTATCAGGCGTGAACTTCATGCTGCATGCCTGCGGCTGGCTGGAAGGCGGGCTGGTATCGAGCTTCGAGAAATTCGTGATGGATGCCGACCAGTTGGGCGCATTGCACAAATTTGCCGAAGGGGTCGCGATGGACGAAAACGCGCAAGCGATGGGCGCGATCCGCGAGGTTGGCCCCAGCGGGCACTACCTTGGCTGCGCCCATACGCAGGCGAATTTCAAATCCGCTTTCTGGCGCTCGGACGTGTTCGATTACAAACCCTACGAGACATGGCACGAGGATGGCGCGCGGGACACGATGGCGCTCGCCTCGGCGCGGGTGGATCATCTGCTGGCCACCTACCAGCAACCCGCGCTTGATCCGGCCATTGCCGAGGCGCTGGAGGCATTTGTGGCGCAGAAGAAAGACAGCAGCGCCGACGCGTTCATGTAAGCGGGCGACCGCAATGCAGGCGAAGGGGCAGGGCGGCAGCGCCTTGCCCCTTTTGCGGTGTGGCACTTTTACGCTACCGCGCGGTGCTGGATGCGGCGGCCGCTCGTGCTGACGCAGATGACAGCACGGCCACCGGGGGTGGCATTGCCGCCGCACAAAGGGCTACATCCCGCGGCATCTGGCTGGCCCGCAGGATGCGCGCCTCGCTGATCACCGCGATCATTATCTCGACATGGCGTATTGCTGAATAATCCGCCTCCTGAGCGCGGCGGCTTTCGTTCATCACGGTTTCGATCTCCATCAGCCGCGCCAGCGCCTGACCGTGCCGTGGCAGCGCGCCATGGCCCAGAACCCGCGGCAGGTGGATGTCACGCCGGTAATCCTCGGCCCCGATGCGCGCCGCGCGGATCAGCAGGCGGGGCCGCCGAAGATGGTCAAGCCGGTGCAGAATGTCACTCATGGTCGTGTTCCCTCAGGCTGTACCGGCATCACGGTCCGGCACGCCTACACAACCACAGGTTCTCCCCTGTTGCGCAGCACCACCAATCAGCGCACGGCGGCTTTCGGGATTATTAAGTATTTGGAAACAATATTCTTGGGATCCGTTAACAGTTAACGAACTGGTAAGATATGCATTTCTAGGTTGAAAATTCCGCTGTGGAAAACTTGTGGATAAGTAAATCAGGAGAGCTGCCATAATGACTTGTGATCAAAGCGTTATCCCGCCATTCGCCTCTAAAAACCGCGAGAAGGAAGGCCTTCCTCCCGCTTGGGTGCCACAGGACGCATTACGCTATCTTGCCCATACCGAGGCCGGTTTGCCGATCAGAATGCTGGCGCGGCGTGCCGGCTGTCATGCCTCGACCGTGCTGCGCCAGATCAGGCGGCTTGAGAACCGGCGCGACGATATTCTTGTGGACGAGGCGCTGCGCCGTCTGGGCCAGCTACACTTCCCCCCCGTTGTCCCTCAAGACGCCGCCTCCGGCACTGCGGGGCGGCCATCGCGTAAGCAGCAAACAGAGGATATTTCCATGCAGATTGACGCTGTCCCCTCAGGAACGACCCAAGGACCACTACCCGTTGCGCCCCCGTCGACCGAGATGCTGCGTACCGAGGCGCGGCGCGTGCTCAGGCGGCTGGCCGAACCGGGGGCCGTGCTCGCCGTGGCCGCCGACATGGACAAGGCCGTGGTGGTGCGCGAGGACACGGCAGGGGCTGCCACCCGCACCGCCGTGGTCGACAGCGCCGTGGCGCAGGCGATGGCGCTCAAGGAATGGATATCCTGCGACATGCCGGGCCGCGTCTCGCGCTACCGGATCACCGGCACCGGACGCGCTGCCCTTGCCGGGCTGCTGGCCGATGCCGAGAACCATGCACGTCAGGGTCTGGCAGAAGATCCCGCAGGCTTCGCCGGTACCGGGCAGTCGGGGCATGCCCCCTCCACACCACGCCGCCGCATGCGCTATTGCGCCGTCGAGACGCCTTTGCTGGCACTGGCGCGACGACGCGACAAGACCGGCCAGCCCTTTCTGGCGGACGAACTGGTGACCGCCGGAGAGCGGCTGCGCGAGGATTTCGAACTGTCGCAGATGGGGCCGAAGCTCGCCCAGAACTGGGAGGGCTTTCTCACCGGCGGGGTGCAGGGCGGCAGGATGACAGGCGACAGCATGGCGCAAGGCCCTGCCGCAGCGCGGGCGCGCGTCACATCCGCGCTGCGCGATCTGGGGCCGGGGCTGGCGGATGTGGCGCTGCGCTGCTGCTGTTATCTGGAAGGGCTGGAAACCGCCGAGCGCCGCATGGGATGGTCCGCGCGGTCGGGCAAGATCGTGCTGCGGATCGCGCTGCAACGGCTGCGGCGGCATTATGACGGGTTGGGGCAAGCAGGCGGAATGATCGGCTGAAACGCAGGCTCAGCCCCCGACGATCCAGCCCACGATATAGGCGACCAGCGCGCAGACCGTGCCAACCGACACGGTCTCGGCCACCGCACGGACCAAGCTGTCCCGCGTTGCGATCCAGCGCAGCAGACCCAAAGCCACGAGGGCAAAGAGCGTCATGGCGACCGAGAGCAGAAGGGCGGTCGGGCTGGCGTCGAGCACGAAATAAGGGCTCAGCGGCACCGCGCCGAAAACGACGAAGGCCAGAAAGGTCATCAACCCGTTCAGCGCGGGGTTGGCATCCTCGGGCGCGGCCATGCCATAGCCCCATGACAGGGTCAGATCGGCCATCAGCGGCGGGTGCGTCGACATCAACTCGGCACCGGCGGCCGCATCGGCGGGGGATAGCCCGCGCTCCCGCAACAACCCGGCCATGCGATCCTTTTCGGTGGCCGGATCTGCCACGATGCGGCGGATCTGTTCCGCATGGCGCTGATGATAGAGATCGTTTTGCGAGCGCATCGACAGAAACTCGCCCAAACCCATGCTGACCGCATCCGCAAAAAGATTGGCAAGCCCGAATACCAGAACGGCCAGTGTCCCTATTTGCGCCACACCTTCCGCGTTTGCACCGGCAAAGCCCGCAACAATGGCGAAGGTCGTGACGATCCCGTCATTTCCGCCGTAGACAAGCTGCTTGAGGTGGTCTTGCGTGCGCGACAGGGCGGATGCGCCGCCCCGTTTCGCTGGCTCCGTGCTTGAAGGGTTGGCTGGCTCTGCTGGCTGGGTCATGCACAGACCTCTGGCTGGGCGGTGTCTGCTGCGAAAATACCAAGCTGCACCCCAAGGCGCAATCGAAGCATGCCCGGATGGCCATCGTCTCGCAAAGTCCTTTTGCTGTAGCGGCGTCTGCGAGAGGGAGGACACAGCCGATATTTAAATAATGTGAATTGCAGAAACCTGGGCATTTATATAATCTCACCTTATGAACTTTACCCTCAGACAACTGGCGTATTTCAAAGCCTTGGCCGAGCAACGCAATTTCGGGCGCGCGGCCGAGGTTGTCCATGTATCTCAGCCTGCACTGTCTGTGCAGATACGCGAGTTGGAAAAAACCCTCGGGGCTGTGCTGGTCGAACGGCAGGCCCGCGATGTGGTGCTCACCCCGTTCGGGCGGCGCATTCTGGATCATGCCGAGCGCGTGATAGAGGCCACGCAAGCGTTGGGGGAGGCTGCCCGCTGGCGTGGCGGGCTGGCGGGACAGCTGCGGATCGGCCTGATCCCCACGATTGCCCCCTATATCCTGCCCGCCGCGCTGGAGGCGTTGCGCTCGCGCGATATCTCGCTGGATGTGCAGGTGCAGGAATCCACAACGGGCCGCCTGCTCGCGGAATTGCGCGCGGGACGTCTGGATGCGGCGGTGATCGCTTTGCCGTCGGGCGAGGACGGGTTGGTCGAACTGCCGCTGTTCGAGGACCGCTTTTTGCTGGCAGGCACTGCGGTGCGTTTGGCTGCGGAACATCACGGGCAGGGGGCCGAGGCGCTGCGCCCGATGGAACTGGGGGCCAGCCAGCTTTTGCTGCTCGAGGAGGGCCATTGCCTGACCGATCAGGCGCTTGAGGTCTGCGGACGCGGGCGCGGCCATGCCCAGATCAATATGGGCGCCTCCTCGCTCAGCACGCTGTCGCGGCTGGTGGCGGCGGGCTTTGGCCTGACGTTGATGCCGGAATTGGCGGCTCTGCAAGAAAAACGCGCCGCCCCCGATATGCATCTGATGCGCTTTTCCACACCGGAACCCGCCCGCATGATCGGGCTGGTGCGGCGCGAGGCCAGTCAGGATGACGGCTGGTGCACCACGCTGGCAGAGATCCTGCAGGACGTGGGCGAGAAGCTTGTCGCGCAGGCGCGCCGCGACTGCCTGTGACCGGAACGCGACATCGCGACATAGCGACCCTTTCAACAGCGGCGCAACAGGCGTATATACCAGACAACTCCGTTATTTCCCGAAAGGCAGCCCGATGCGCGATCTGAAGATCCCCGGCGAAAGGCACCCTGAAAAGGCGCACCGTCCCGACAACGCCCAGCCCAAAAAGCCGGACTGGATCAGGGTCAAGGCCCCGACATCGCAGGGCTATAAAGACACCCGCAACATCATCCGCGAGCACAAGCTTGTCACCGTCTGCGAAGAGGCGGGATGCCCCAATGCGGGTGAATGCTGGTCTCAGGGCCATGCCACCATGATGATCATGGGCGAGATCTGCACCCGCGGCTGCACCTTCTGCAACATCGCCACCGGCAAGCCGCAAACGCTGGATGTGTTCGAGCCGGGACGCGTGGCCGATGCGGTGGCCAAGCTGGGGCTGAACCATGTGGTTGTCACCTCGGTGGACCGCGATGATCTGGACGATGGCGGGGCCGAGCATTTCGCCCAGACCATCCGCGCCATCCGCCACCGCGCCCCCGGCACCACAATCGAGGTGCTGACGCCCGATTTCCTGAAATGCGGCCCCAGCGCGCTGGAAACCGTGGTGGACGCACGGCCCGATGTCTTTAACCACAACCTCGAGACCGTGCCGGGCCTCTATCCCGAGGTCCGCCCCGGCGCGCGCTATTTCCACTCGTTGCGGCTGTTGCAGCGGGTCAAGGAACTGGACCCGTCGATGTTCACCAAATCCGGTATCATGGTGGGCTTAGGCGAGGACAGGCAGGGCGTCTTGCAGGTCATGGACGACATGCGCGCCGCCGATATCGATTTCCTGACCATCGGCCAGTATCTGCAACCCACACCCAAACATCACGCGGTGGACCGTTTCGTGCATCCCGACGAATTTACGGCCTATGAAAAAGCGGCCTATGGCAAGGGCTTTTTGATGGTGTCGGCCACGCCGCTGACACGGTCGTCCTACCACGCGGGCGAGGATTTTGCGCGGCTGAACGCAGCGCGGCAGGCCAAGCTCGCGCGCGTCTGACGGCACGCGGGCAGGGGGGCGCTGCCCCCCGTCCTGCGGACTCCCCCCGGGATATTTAGGGCAAGAAGAAGCGCACGTCAGGGATCGGTGAAGCGGACCTTGCCGATATAGGGCAGGTTGCGGTTGCGCTGTGCGAAGTCGATGCCGTAGCCCACCACGAATTCATCCGGTATCTCGAAGCCGGTCCAGTCGGCCTTGATCGGGGCCTCGCGGCGGCTGGGTTTGTCCAGCAGCGCAATCGTGCGCAGCTTGTGCGGATCGCGCGACAAAAGCAGCTGGCGTACATGGAACAGGGTATGGCCGGTATCCACGATATCCTCGACCACCAGTACATCGCGCCCCGCAATGGTGCCGCGCAGATCCTTGAGTATCCGCACCTCGCGGCTGCTTTCCATCGCATTGCCGTAAGATGAGGCCTCAAGAAAATCGACCTCGACCGGCAGGTCCAGCTCGCGCACCAGATCGGCGATGAACACGAACGAGCCGCGCAGCAGGCCCACGACGATCAGCTTGTCGGTCTGGGCAAACTCGGCCTCGATCTCGTGCGAGAGGGTTTCGATACGGGCGGCGATGGACTTGGCCGAAATCATCTGGTCAATGACATAAGGACGCTGCGACATGGGTTTTCCTTGCAATTCGGCGCTCACTCTACGACATGAAGCCCCACTGTCACGCCCTTAACATGCCGGAACTGTCCTGATCCATGCCCACCCATAACGAAACCCGTCGTATGCCTTACAGCGCCCAACAGATGTATGATCTGGTCGCGGATGTCGGGCAATATCCGCAGTTCCTGCCATGGTGCGCTGCGGCCCGCATCCGCTCTGTCACGCCGCGCGATGACGGTGCGGAGGTGATGGAGGCCGATCTTGTCATCAGCTTCAAGGTGTTCCGTGAGCGATTTGGCAGCCGCGTGACGTTGTGGCCAGAGCAGCGCAAGATCGACACCGAATATCTCGACGGGCCGTTCCGCTACATGAAATCAAACTGGTCTTTCAAAGAGGCTGGCGAGAATGCCTGCGATGTGACGTTCTTTGTGGATTTCGAGTTCCGCAACGCTGTGCTTCAAGGCATTATCGGCATCGTCTTCAACGAGGCGATGCAACGGATCGTTCGCGCCTTCGAGCGACGCGCGGCGCAGCTTTACGCTAGCTGATTCCGATTTAGAAGAATAGCTTGCGGGACGCAGCTCACCTTAACCCAGCGCGCCGAGAAGCAGACCCAAAGCATGGTCTGTCGCGGCTTGACGGACAGCCGACCGACCCAAGGCACCGAACTCCACCGTTTCGGCTCTTGTGTCGTGCCCCACACGCGCCAGAGCGAAGCAGACGCGGCCTTCGGGCTTGTGCTCCGACCCGCCGGGCCCGGCGATTCCCGTGACTGCCACGGCGACCTGTGCTTGCGATGCGGCCAGCGCGCCCTGCGCCATCTGGCGTGCGACAGGCTCTGACACGGCGCCATGCGCGGCCAGTGTGGCGGGTTGCACGCCGAGCAGATCGGTCTTGGCCGCATTGGAATAGGTGATCACGCCGCGCTCGAACACATCCGAGGATCCGGCCAGATCGGTCAGGGCGGCGGCGACCATGCCACCGGTGCAGCTTTCCGCCGTGGTGATCCGCAGGCCCGCGGTGCGGTAGCTGTTGAGAATTTGTGCCGCAATATCAGTCATGTCACAGCCTCAGCACGCCATGCGAGATATACGCGCCCAAGCCCACCACCAATGCGGCAAGGATGCCCGCGATCACATCATCGAGCATCACACCGAGCGGTCCGTGCTGGCGATCTGCCCATCCGACGGGACCGAGTTTGGTGATATCGAAAAAGCGGAAGGCAACGAAGGCAGTGACCCAACCGGGCCAGAGCGCCAGAACGCCCGCGCCGGAATGGCTGGCACCGATCATCACAGGCAGTAGCGCAATCCATTGGCCCGCAACTTCGTCAATCACGATCTCGGAGGGGTCATGATCTGCTTTCCCTTTCGTTTCCAGTTCTGTAGCCCACCATCCTAATGCACATACCAGCACAATCCCGGCGCAGAAAAGCGGCACGCCGCCCAGTTCAAACAGCAGCCATCCCGCAGGCAATGCCGCGAGCGACCCCCATGTGCCGGGAGCGGGTTTCAGGTGACCGACGTAAAAGAAGGTCGCAACAAGGTGGCTGGCGGCCCTCATGGCTTCACCAATGCGGCTGTGGCCAGCGCGGCGATGCCTTCCTCGCGTCCCGTAAAGCCCAGCCGCTCGCTGGTGGTGGCCTTGACAGAGACGCGCGCCGGATCGATCCCCATGATTGCGGCCATCTGCGCCTGCATCGCTGCGGCATGCGGGCCGATCTTGGGATATTCGCAGACAAGAGTGCAGTCTATGTTGCTGATCTGGAACCCGTTTTCCAGAACCATCCCGACAGCATGACGCAGGAAAATCTCGCTGGCAGCGCCTTTCCATTGCGGGTCGGAGGGCGGGAAGTGCCGCCCGATGTCGCCCAGAGCCAGCGCGCCGTAAAGCGCGTCCGTCACGGCATGCATGCCCACATCGGCATCGGAGTGACCGACCAAGCCGCGCCCGTGCGGCACCTCCACGCCACACAGCGTCACATGGTCGCCGGGGCCGAAGCGGTGCACGTCATAGCCATTGCCGAGCCTGATATCCATTGCCTTGTCTTGTCCTTTCAGGATGCGTGCCGCCCTTGCGAAATCGGCGGGGGTGGTGATTTTGAGATTGTCGGCGTGACCGGGCGTGATGACAACCCCGATCCCTGCCGCGCGGGCCACTTCCACGTCATCGGCAGCACCACCGATATGGGCGCGGTGCGCGGCCAGAAGGGCGTCGAAATGGAAGCCCTGCGGTGTCTGCGCGCGGTAAAGCCCGTCACGCGGCGCGGTATCAGTGACAAGATCATCCTGCCCGCGCCAGAGTGCATCAGTCACGGCAAGGCCGGGCGCAGCGGCCTTCGCCTCATCAAGCGCGGCCAGCACATCGGCGATCACCTTGCGCGGCGTGCAGGGGCGGGCCACATCTTGGATCAACACGCGGCTGATCCCTTGCCCCGCCAGCGCCTCCAGCCCGCAGCGCACGGAGGCATCACGGCTCGCGCCGCCCGTGGTGACAGTTACGCCCTCGCGCGGCGTGAACAGCGGCAAGTCGTCGGCATGCAACACAACCACGATATGGTCGATGCCCGGCATCCCGCGAAAGGTGTCCAGCGTCCAGTCGATCACGCGGCGTCCGGCCAGCACCTGCCATTGCTTGGGCTGATCTCCTCCGGCACGCATGCCGCGCCCTGCCGCAAGGATCATTGCGGCCACGCTCATTGTGGGGTGCCTTGCGGCAGCGGAATACGGTAAATCGGGTGTCTCACGCGGTCTGTGGCCTTGTTCAGCTGTGTTATACTCTGCATAGGATGCGGGCGTTCAAAGGGCAATGTGCCAGTTTGACGGTCATTTTGCTTATTTATTAGGCGACAAGTATCACTTTGCCTATATTTAGGCCATGCACACCCTGCCTGCCGTTGTCGGCCCCTGCGGCCTGCGATAGCGAAGGGACAACGCACAAGGAATAAGCACGTGTCACTGCACATCGGCCCCAACACCCTGACATCTCCGGTTCTGCTGGCCCCGCTTGCGGGAATCACCGATCTGCCGTTCCGCACGCTTGTCGCCTCTTTCGGCGCGGGTCTGGTGGTCAGCGAAATGGTGGCCAGTCACGAGATGATCACCGGCAGGGTCGAGGCGCGCGACCGTGCCGAGCTTGGCGCGGATGTTGCGGGCACTTCGGTGCAGATCGCAGGGCGCGATCCGCACTGGATGGCCGAGGCGGCGCGGATGATCGAAGCCTCCGGCGCGCGGATCATCGATATCAACATGGGGTGCCCCGCCAAAAAGGTGGTGGGCGGCATGTCCGGCTCTGCCCTGATGCGCGAGCCAGACCATGCGCTGCGTATGATCAAGGCGGTGGTGGCGGCGGTCAAGGTGCCTGTGACGCTGAAAACACGGCTGGGCTGGGATAGTGACTGCCTCAACGCGGCGGATATCGCGGCCCGCGCCGAGGCGGCTGGCATCCGCATGATCACGATCCATGGTCGCACGCGGTGCCAGTTCTACAAAGGCCGCGCCGACTGGGCCGCGATTGCCGCCGTCAAGCAGGCGGTGAGTATTCCGGTGATCGTCAATGGCGATATCACCGATGCGGCCAGCGCGCGCGAGGCGCTGCATCTGTCGGGCGCGGACGGGGTCATGGTGGGGCGCGCCGCACAGGGCCAGCCTTGGCTGCTGGCACAGATCGCGCATGCGCTTTACGGCACGCCCGCACCGGACGTTCCGCAACGAAAAGATTTTAGTGACATGGTATCAATTCATTACGAGGCGATGCTGAACTTTTACGGCCCCCTTCTGGGGTCGCGGAACGCCCGCAAGCATCTTGGCTGGTATATGGACCATGCGGGTACCGACAGCGCGATGCGGCACCGTATCCTGACGGCAAAGCAACCCGAGGAGGTTCTGGCTTTGCTGCAGCCAGCTCTTGCCCATGGTCATGCCCAAACCGATGTCAGTGCCACTGCAACCGAGCGGAGGCATGCGGCGTGATCGACGATATGGCCCTGTGGTCCTCCTTGCCCGTTCCGGCCATCCTGCTGGACCCGCAGGACAATATCGCCGATGCCAATCCGGCGGCGGAACTGTTCCTGAATGCCTCGATCAAGTCGGTACGCGGCCAGCCTGTCTGGGACCGTGTGATGGTCGACGCCCCGATGCAAGAGGCGTTCGAGCGGGCGCGCGAAACCTCGACGCCACTTTTCGTCAATGATGTGGATGTGGGCACCGGCGAGCGTATTCCGCTGCATTGCAACCTGCAGATTTCGGCGGTGCAGGGGCATGAGGGCTATATGATCCTGCTGATCTCGCCGCGCGAACTGGCAGGGCGGGTGACGCATTCGCATTCGGTCAAATCGGCGGCCAAATCGGCCATCGGCATGGCGGAAATGCTGGCCCACGAGATCAAGAACCCGCTGGCGGGGATCACGGGGGCGGCGCAGCTTTTGTCGATGGGCCTCAGCCCCGAGGATATGGAACTGACCGATCTGATCGTGGAGGAAAGCCGCCGCATCGTGAAGCTGCTGGAACAGGTCGAGCAGTTCGGCAACCTCAGCCCGCCGGACAGGCGCGAGGTCAATGTTCATGATGTGCTGGACAGGGCAAGACGCTCCGCGCTGCTGGGGTTTGGCGCGCATATGAAGATCATCGAGGATTATGATCCGTCCCTGCCATTGGCATGGGGCGATCCGGACCAGTTGTTGCAAGTTGTGCTCAATTTGGTGAAGAACGCCTCGGAAGCCGCTGATAAACAAGGCGGAACAATCAGGTTGCGGTCTTATTTCGAGCACTCCTTCAGGCTGCGGCGCAGCGATGGCACAGGCCAGTCCTTGCCGTTGCAGATCGAGGTGATCGACGATGGCCCCGGTCTGCCGCCGGAGATTGCAGGCGATATTTTCGATCCTTTTGTGTCGGGCCGCGAGAATGGCACAGGCCTCGGTCTGGCGCTGGTGAGCAAGATCCTCTCCGACCACAACGGCTGGATTTCGGTCGATTCCGTACCGGGGCGCACCGTGTTCCGTATGTCGCTGCCGCGCGCTCCGCTGGAAAAGACCAAGTCGCAAAAGTCCGGCAAATCAAAGCCCATTATCAAGCAGTCCGACAACTCAAAGTCCGCAAGGGAGTAGACGCCGATGGACGGAACCGTTCTGGTCGCAGATGACGATCGCACAATCCGCACAGTGCTGACACAGGCGCTGACACGTGCCGGATGCAAGGTGCATGCGACCTCGAGCCTGACCACGCTGATGCGCTGGGTGGCCGAGGGAAAGGGCGATGTCGTGATTTCGGATGTCATGATGCCCGATGGTAACGGGTTGGAAATGCTGCCGAAAATCGCGCAGGACAGGCCCGGCCTTCCGGTGATCGTGATCTCGGCGCAAAACACGATCATGACAGCCATTCAGGCCGCCGAGGCCGAAGCCTATGATTATCTGCCCAAGCCGTTCGACCTGCCCGATCTGATGAAACGCACGGCCCGCGCGCTGGAAAGCCGCCGCCGCGTGGCACCGCCCGCCTCCCAGTCCAGCGAGGCCAATGACAGGCCCGACGATCTGCCGTTGGTGGGCCGCACCCCCGCGATGCAGGCGCTCTACCGTCTGGTGGCGCGGGTGATGAATACCGATCTGCCGGTGCTGATCTCTGGTGAAAGTGGCACCGGTAAGTCATTGATCGCGCGTGCTATTCACGATTTCTCCGACAGGCGGACCCTGCCGTTCGTGACGGTGACCGCCAGCGATTTGCAGGATATCGAAGGCCCCGCGCGGGTGTTGGCACGGGTCAAGGGCGGCTCTGTCCTGTTTGACGAGATCGGCGATATCGATCTGGAAAGTCAGGCCCGCATCGTGCGGATGATGGACAGCCCCGGCGATCATGTGCCGCGCTTCATGGCCACCAGCCAGAGCAATCTCGGTCAGGCGATGGAACAGGGCCGGATGCGGCAGGATCTCTATTACCGTCTGGGCGGGGCGACGCTCGAGGTACCGTCCCTGCGCGAGCGGGTCGACGATATCCCGCTGCTGGCGGAGCATTTCCTGTTTCGCAGCGAGAATGACGGCGCGCCCAAGCGCCGGCTGGCGCGGGATTCTGTCGAGTTGATGCGCGCCTACAGCTGGCCGGGCAACGTGCGCCAGTTGGAGAATGCGATTCGCCGTCTGGTGCTGACCAGCCGCGCCGACGAGATCACCCGCGCCGAGGTGGAGGCCGTTTTGGGCAACCAGCCCGAGATGGAGCCTGTTTTGGGCGGCGGCAACGATACCGAGAAACTCTCGGCCTCGGTCAACCGGCATTTGCGGCGCTATTTCGACCTGCATGGAAATATGCTGCCGCCACCGGGCCTTTACGGGCGCATTCTGCGAGAGGTTGAGGGGCCATTGCTGGAAATCGCCCTAGAGGCGACAGGCGGCAATCAGGCCAAATGTGCCGATCTTCTCGGGATCAATCGCAATACCTTGCGTAAGAAAATCACCGATCTGGATATTCGCGTGACACGGCGCCGCAAATTGATGTAAAACCGCCACAGGTAAGTGGCAGAATGGCGTCGTTGCAATTTTGCCGTGAAAACGGCGGCAAGGTGCATATGCGCCACATCAATCAGGACGGGGGCAACGGGTGATCACCCGGGCGCAGGGACGTATTGACTGGAACAGGCTCGCGCAGTTGCGCCGCCTGAAAAAGGTCCAGAACGCCGCCACGCTGGGGCTGGTGATGCTGGGCCCTGTTCTGGCGATTGCCACATTTCTGGTGCTTGGGCCATTGGATCAAGGCACCTCCGCAATCGGGCTGCGCGTTATCCTGATGATCGATCTGGTCTATGTGCTGCTGGTGGCGGCACTGGTGCTGCAAAAGGTGGCCGGATTGATCGCGGCGCGGCGCGCCCGCTCTGCCGGATCGCAACTGCACTTGCGGCTGACGGGCGTTTTTGCCGCCATCGCGCTGATTCCCACCGTCTCTGTCGCCATCTTCGCCGGGCTGACCATCAATGTCGGGCTGGAAGGGTGGTTTTCGGATCGTGTGCGGCAGGTGGTGGGCAGTTCGCTGGCCGCCGCCGAAGCCTATGAGGAGGAGCACCGCCGCGACCTGACCGAGGATGCCACGGCGCTGGCCGTCTATCTCGACAATACGCGGCGCAATACGTTTTTCATGGGTGACGGCGATGTGCGCCGCGTTCTGGCGCAGGGGCAGAGCCAGATCCAGCGCGGCCTGCGCGAGGCTTATGTGATCGACGGCACCGGAGAGATCAGGGCGCGCGGTGAACGCTCGTATTTGTTCGATTTCGAGATGCCGCCGTCTGATGTGCTGGCCGCTGCCGCCACGCAAGGCGGCGTGCATATCATCGAGGATTGGGACAACAACGAGTTTCGCGCCCTTGTCCGGCTGGACGCTTTTGTCGACCGCTTTTTATATGTCAGCCGCGATGTTGACGGTGAATTGCTGAACCTGCTGGACGAGACCAAGGAAACCGCGCGCTTCTACCAGCAGCTTGAGAACGAGCGTGGCCGCGTTCTGTTCGAGTTCGGCCTTGTCTATCTGGGCTTTGCGGTGATCCTGATACTGGCGGCCGTCTGGCTGGGCATGTGGTTTGCCGAACGCCTGTCGCGGCCTGTCGGGCGGCTGACAGGAGCGGCGCAACGCGTCGGCGCGGGCGATCTGGATGTGCGGGTGCCCGACGAGGCGGGCGACGACGAGATCGCCATGTTGGGGCGCTATTTCAACCAGATGACCAAGCAACTCAAAGGCCAGCGCGACGCGCTTCTGGACAACACCCGCCAGATCGAATTGCGCCGTCGCCTGTTCGATTCCGTGCTCAGCTCTGTCACCTCCGGTGTGGTCGGTGTGGATGCCGAAGGGCGGGTGACCTTCGTGAACCGCTCGGCGGAACGGCTGCTGGACTGGAAGGAAGACCAGCAATCCGTCTCGCTTTGGGCTGCCGTGCCCGAATTCGTCGGCTTGTTCGAGCGGGTGCAGCAGTCGCAGGTGGAGACAGCGCAGGAAGAGATCAAGGTCAGCCGCGCGGGCAGGCTGGAGAACCTTCTGGTGCGGATGTCCACGCGGCGCGGCGAGGACGGGCGGCTTGAGGGCTATGTGGTGGCCTTTGACGATGTATCCGATCTGGTGGCCGCACAGCGCATGGCCGCATGGGGCGATGTCGCGCGCCGCATCGCGCATGAGATCAAGAACCCGCTGACCCCGATCCAGTTGTCGGCGGAGCGGATCAAGCGCAAGTTCCGCCGCCATCTGGACGAGGAGAATGCCACGAGCCTTGAGCAGCTCACGGATGTGATTGTGCGGCAGACCAATGACTTGCGGCGCATTGTGGACGAGTTTTCCAAATTCGCGCGTATGCCTGAACCCGAGCGAAAGCCCGAAAGCCTGACCGCCTTGTTGCGCGACGCGGTGCTGTTGCAGCAGGCCGGACAGCCGGGCGTAAAGATCGAGACCGATTTCGAGGATGATCCGCTGGCCGCCGAGGTGGATGCGACAATGATCCATCAGGCGCTGACAAACCTGATCAAGAACGCCGGTGAAGCAATTGAAACACTTCACAAAAATGGCGCGCCTGAGGGACACGCACCGCAGATCAGGATCACCGCGCGGCGCAGTGGCGCGCAGGCCGAGATACGGATCATGGACAACGGGATCGGCCTGCCGGAGGATCGGGCAAGGCTGTTCGAGCCTTACGTGACAACACGCAGCGAAGGCACCGGCTTGGGCCTGCCGATTGTGAAGAAGATTATCGAGGAACACGGCGGCACGCTCGGCCTTGAGGATGCGCCTTGTTTCGACGGGCAGGACCGTCCCGGCGCGATGGCCGTGATCCGCCTGATACTTGCACCAGATACCGCAACCCTGTCAGCGGCACGCAATGCGTCCGAGGCGCGAACCGACGCCTCCGATCATGCGGCACCGGACGGGGCAAAACACAAAGAGCACAGGAGATACAGATAGATGGGCGATATTCTTATTGTCGATGACGAGCGCGACATCCGCGAACTGATCTCGGATATTCTTGAGGATGAGGGCTTTCTCACACGACTTGCCGGCAACTCGGACGAGGCGATGTCGGCCATCAATACCGAGCCACCCGCGCTGATGATTCTGGATATCTGGCTCAAGGACAGCCGGATGGACGGGATCGACATTCTCAAATCGGTCAAACGCGACAATCCCGATGTGCCGGTGGTGATCATCTCCGGTCACGGCAATATCGAGATCGCGGTGGCCGCGATCAAACAGGGGGCATATGATTTTATCGAAAAGCCCTTTAACATCGACCAGCTTTTGGTAGTTATCCGTCGCGCCATGGAAACCAGCCGTTTGCGGCGTGAAAACAACGAATTGCGGCGCAAAGATGTGACGGCCGCCGAGATGGTCGGCAACTCACATGCCTACCGCGCCTTGCTCGCGCAACTCGATAAGGTCACCAAATCCAATGGCCGCGTCATGCTGTCGGGCGCGCCCGGGTCCGGAAAGGAGGTTGCCGCGCGCTACATCCACGCGCATTCCAACCGTGCCGGAGCGCCTTTCGTGACGGTCGGTTGCGCCTCGATCGAGGCGGACCGCATGGAAGAGGTGCTGTTCGGCCGCGAGACGCCGGAGCGCGGGGTCGAACCGGGCTTGCTGGAACAGGCGCATGGCGGCGTGATCTATTTTGACGAGGTGGCCGATATGCCACCCGGCACCCAGTCAAAGATCCTGAGGGTGCTGGTGGACCAGCAATTCACGCGGCTGGGCGGGGCGGACAAGGTGCGGGTCGATCTGCGCGTGATCTCCTCGACCAATCGCAACCTTGAGGCAGAGATCAAGGCAGGACGCTTCCGGCAGGAACTCTATCACCGCCTGAATGTCGTGCCGATCGCGGTGCCGCCGCTGGCCGACCGGCGCGAGGATATTCCGGTGCTGGCCGATCATTTTATCGACCTGTTCCACCGCACACAGGGCTTGCCGCAGCGCCCGCTGAGTGCGGATGCCGTGGCGCTGATGCAGACGATGGAATGGCCGGGCAACGTGCGCCAGTTGCGCAATCTGATCGAGCGTGTGCTGATCCTTGGCGAGGGCACCGGCCCGATTGACGTGCGCGACCTGCCCACCAGCGAGGAAAAGGGCGATGAGGAGGGCCGCGTGGTGCTCTCCGGCGCGCTGGCGACGCTGCCTCTGCGCGAGGCGCGCGAGGCGTTCGAGCGGGAATATCTGCTGACCCAGATCAACCGTTTCGGCGGAAATATCAGCCGCACCGCCAGTTTCGTCGGCATGGAGCGCAGCGCGCTGCACCGCAAGCTGAAGTCATTGGGCGTTGTCACCTCGAACAAGAGCGGCGGGCGCATGGCCCATGCCGATGATGATATGGACCAGTCAGAGGAGACGGCGGCGGAGTAAGCGCCGCGCTCCTTCCGGTTTAGCTCGGTCTTATCCCGGTGTTACGATCTGCCATGTGCCGTCATTGTTACTGATGGCGCATGAATTCGTGGCCAGTTGCGGCATGATCGTGGTCGCCCCCGGAGGCGCCGCGCGTTTGATGGCCTGCGAGCAGGCGGGCAATTCGACGTAGCGGTAGCCTTGATCGGCCATGCACTGGTTGAGCACGCGCTGGCGCAGCCCCGCGTTATTGTCGTAGCTGCGAACCTCGCCGCCCACGCGGTCATAAAACACGCTGCAATTGCCGTTGCTGTCGCAGACGCGGCGCGGCACGATGCGGACCGGATCACGCTCGACGCGCCGGTCGACAGGCACTTTACCCAGCGCCTCGACTTCGCAATTCGTCAAGGCCCGGTTCATGGTGGAGACTTGTGTGCCGGGCTTGTGGTAGATCCCCAACGGGCCGCAGGCGGCCAGAATGACCGCGGCGAGGCCAAGGGTGAGCAGGGCGGGGCGGTTAACAAGTACAGGGCGGGCAACAATGGCAGGGCGGCGCATGGAACGATCCTTGGAAGATGATGCTGGCGTCAGTCTGATGGCTTGGCGCGCAAATGACAATTCAATTGACCATGATGGACCTATCTGCCATCCCAGTCCCTCTGAAATCGTGGGAAACCCGTCATGAAGATCATCATCTGCGGTGCAGGGCAGGTGGGCTGGCAGATCGCCCGGCATCTGGCCGGCGAGCGCAATGACATCACCATCGTCGACAACAATGCCGATCTGGTCCGCCGCGCCACCGCCTCGCTGGATGTGCAGGGCATTGCCGGTTTTGCCAGCTATCCCGATGTGCTCGACAGGGCAGGCGCGCGCGATGCCGATATGATCATCGCCGCCACCTATTCCGACGAGGTCAATATGGTGACCTGTCAGGTGGCCCATTCCGTCTTTTCCATTCCGCGCAAGATCGCGCGGCTGCGGAGCCAGTCCTATCTGGATGCGATCTATTCCGATCTTTACCGCCGCGACCATCTGCCCATCGATGTGGTGATAAGCCCCGAACGTGAGGTGGCCGATGCGGCGTTGCAGCGGCTCTATTCGCCAGCCGCCTTCGATACAGAGGTTTTTCTGGGCGGCCGCGCGCAATTCATGGGCATCACCATCGAGGAGGATTGCCCCGTTGTGAACACACCCCTGCGGCAGTTGAACGAGCTGTTCTCGACCCTGCGGACTATCGTCGTGGGGGTGCGGCGCGACGGTGTTCTGTTCGCGCCCGAAGCCGAGGACCAGATTTTCGTGGGCGATGACTGCTATGTCTTCACCGTCAACGAGGATATCCACCGTACGCTGGAGATTTTCGGCAAAACGACCCGCAAGCAGGAACGCGTGGTCATCATCGGAGGCGGCAATGTCGGGCTGGCCGTGGCCCGCGCGCTGGAAGAGAGCACGCAGAAGATCCGCGCCAAGATCATCGAGAAAAACCGCGCCTCCGCCGAACACGCCGCCGAGGCTTTGGAGCGCACCATCGTGCTGAACGGCGACGGTCTGGATGTGGCGCTGCTGTCGGAGGCCAATATCAGCCGCGCCGATGCGGTGCTGTGCGTCACGGATGACGACAAGACCAACATGCTGGCCGCAGTGCGCGCGAAATCCGAAGGTTGCCCGATGGCGATCGCGCTGATCAACGATCCGACATTGGTGCCGCTGATGGGGCCGCTTGGGATCGACGCCTATATCAACCCGCGCGCCACCACGGTGTCGTCGATCCTGCGCCATATCCGGCATGGCCGCGTGCGCGGCGTCTATTCCATCGGCGATGCCGAGGCCGAGATGATCGAGGCGGAGATCCTGTCCACCTCGCCCATGTCAGGTAAGAAAATCCGCGATATCGACTTCCCCGAAGGGGTTCTGGTGGGCGGTATTCTCAAGGGCAACAAGGTGATCAAGCCCACCTCGGATACGCGGATCGACGAGGGCGATATCGTGGTGCTGTTCTGTCTGGCCAAGGACGTGCCAGAGGTCGAGAGGCTGTTGCAGGTCTCCATCGACTTTTTCTGAGGCGGGGCCGCGATGCGATTGCGCCTGTTCGATCAACCGCTGCTGATCCTGCTGGCAGGCCTTGCGGGGCTTGCCATGTATGTGCCTGCCGCCCATGCGCTGGCGCGGGAAAGCTTTAGCGAGGCGCGCGCCTTTTTCTATTCGGGCACGTTGACCCTGACGATCACTGTCCTGATCGCCGTGGCCATCGCCGCCCAGATGCGCCGCCGCAGCGCGATGCGCAACCTTGCGGCGCTGATCGCCGCGTTCACCCTGCTGCCGCTGATCCTTGCTGTCCCGTTCTACGAGGCGCTTGGCACCACCTCCTATCTCAACAGTTACGTCGAGATGGTGTCGAGCATGACCACGACGGGGGCCAGCCTTTTCGAGCCGGCGCGGCTGTCGCCAAGCCTGCATCTGTGGCGCGGTCTGGTGGCATGGCTGGGCGGCTATCTGATCTGGGTCGCGGCCTCGGCCATTCTGGCGCCGCTGAACCTTGGCGGCTTCGAAGTGACCGCCACCGCCGAGCCGGGACAGGGCGAGACGCGCTTCACCCAAGGCGGCGTGGCCGACCCGCAGCAACGGATTTTCCGCGTCGCGACGCAGTTGCTGCCGATCTACGCGGGGCTGACGCTGGCACTGTGGCTGGTGCTGCTGACCCTTGGCGACCCGGTGCTGGTGGCCCTGATCCACGCGATGTCGGTGATGGCAACCAGTGGCATCTCTCCGGTCGGCGGGATCGATGCAGGTGCCTCCGGCACGCCGGGCGAGATGGTGGTCGCATTGTTCCTGCTTTTCGGCCTGTCACGGCTTACCTTCGCCTCCGACACGATCACCACGGCGCGGCGCGGGATCCGCCACGATCCAGAATTCCGGCTCGGTATCATCATCGTGGCGGGCGTGACCGCCGCACTGTTCTTGCGCCACTATGTAGCGACGCTCCAGATCGATGCGACACAGGATGCCGAGGTGCCGTTGCGGGCGCTCTGGGGCAGTTTCTTCACGATCCTGTCCTTTCTCACCACGACCGGCTTTGAAAGCGCCGAATGGCAGGCCGCGCGGCGGTGGTCGGGGCTGGATACGTCGGGCATGATCCTGATGGGCCTTGCCATTATGGGCGGCGGTGTCGCCACCACGGCGGGCGGGGTCAAACTGCTGCGCGTCTGGGCGCTCTACCTGCACGGGCTGGGCGAGATGGACAAGCTGGTCCATCCCTCCTCGGTCAGCCGCTCGCGCCGTGGCAATAGCCGCATCGCCCGCAAGGGGGCGTTCTTTGCATGGATATTCTTCATGTTCTTCGCGATTTCGCTGATGGTGCTGGTTCTGGCCTTCGCGCTCACTGGTGCCTCCTTCGAGCAGGCGATGGTGCTGGCCATTGCTGGGCTGACCACCACCGGCCCGCTGGTCGAGGCCGCAGCCGCCACGCCGATCGTGCTGAACGAGTTGAGCCATGCCGCAAAGCTCACATTCTGCGCCGCGATGGTGCTGGGGCGGCTGGAACTGCTGGCCTTCATCGCGCTTCTGACCAGCGGTGTCTGGCGTGAATCCTCTTTCTGAAGGTCCTGGGCCGTGTGCAGGCTGCCCATAGCCAGTGCTTCCGGCGGTAAAGGGCTGATTTTTGGGCTGGAATCTTCGGCTTTGGCGCAGCATAGTAGGGGCACAGGGATAAGAACCGATCCGCGGTCATAACAAGAACAAAGGTTTTCACATGGCTTCCGACAGACAGAACCTTCAGGATGCGTTCCTGAACCACACGCGGAAAACCAAGATTCCCGTGACGATCTTCCTGATCAACGGCGTCAAGCTGCAGGGTGTCATCACGTGGTTCGACAATTTCTGCGTCCTTCTGCGGCGCGATGGCCAGTCGCAACTGGTCTACAAGCATGCCATCTCCACGATCATGCCGTCGCAGCCAATCAACCTTTATGACGGTGAAGACACGAATTGATGGAAAATGACCGGGTCGCCACCCGCGCCTGGGTGCTGCATCCCGAACTCAAATCCGATCAGGATCGCAGGACCGCCGAGCACAAGCTCGAGGAAGCGGTCTCTCTCGCTGCGGCCTTGCCCGACCTTGAAGTCGTCGGCGCGGATGTCGTGCGGCTGCAACGCGCCCATCCCGGCATGCTGTTCGGCAAGGGCAAGATTGCCGAACTGAAACAGAAGATGCATGATGCGGATGTGGAACTGGTGCTGGTTGACGGCCCCGTGACCCCCGTGCAGCAACGCAACCTCGAGAAGGAATGGAAGGTCAAGCTTCTGGACCGGACGGGGCTGATCCTCGAGATTTTCTCCGATCGCGCGCGCACCAACGAGGGCGTATTGCAGGTCGAGATGGCGGCTCTCAGCTACCAGCGCACGCGGCTTGTGAGGGCATGGACCCACCTTGAGCGGCAGCGCGGCGGGCTGGGCTTTGTGGGCGGCCCCGGCGAGACCCAGATCGAGGCGGACCGCCGCGCCATCGACGAGCAACTGGTGCGCCTCAAGCGCCAGCTGGACAAGGTGGTCAAGACCCGCACCCTGCACCGCGCCGCGCGCGCCAAGGTGCCTTATCCTGTTGTGGCGCTGGTGGGCTATACCAATGCGGGCAAATCGACGCTGTTCAACCGGCTGACGGGCGCGGATGTGCTGGTCAAGGACATGCTCTTTGCGACGCTGGACCCGACGATGCGCTCGGTCAAACTGCCCAATAACGGCCCCGATATCATCATGTCCGATACGGTGGGGTTCATCAGCGACCTGCCGACCGAACTGGTCGCCGCCTTCCGCGCCACGCTCGAGGAAGTGCTGGGCGCGCATCTGATCCTGCATGTGCGCGATATCAGCCACCCCGATACAGCGGCACAGGCGCGTGACGTGCACGAGATCCTCGCCACGCTGGGCGTGCAGGAGACCACGCCGATGATCGAGGTCTGGAACAAGATCGACCGGCTGGAGCCGTCCGACCATGACGCGCTGCTGGCCAGCGTCACGCGGCAGGACGACACATTCGCGATCTCCGCCATCACGGGCGAGGGGCTGGACACATTGCTCGAGGCCGTGACCACCAAGCTCGAAGCCGCCAAGCACCCGACCGATCTGCGCCTGTCCTTCGCCGAGGGGCGCAAACGCGCATGGCTGCACGAGCAGGGTGTTGTGGAATCCGAGGTGCAGACCGACGAGGGGTTCGACCTCACGGTGCTCTGGACCGCGCGTCAGGAAAAACGCTACCGCGACCTGTAACGCCCCTGACCCCGAGACATGAAAAAAGGCGCGCCCGTTATCCGGTCGCGCCTTTTGCATTGTCACATCGTATGTCTTCTTGCCCTAAATATCCATCGGTCGGCGCGTCAGAGCGCGCCGTAACCGGAAAGGCACAGATCAAGCCCGCAGATCACGCTCTGCCTTGAACGAGATCAGGCGACGGGCCTGCTCGTCCCACAAGTGGAACTTCACACAAGACAGGCTTTCGCGGAACCCGAGGCGCTGCGCCTGCGCCAGTTCCTCGTTGTCGCGCAGAACCTGCGGCAGTTTGTAATAGGGGATACGCGCGTAAAGGTGATGCACATGGTGGATGCCGATATTCGCGGTGAACCAGCGCGCCAGCGGCGGCAGGTCGTAATGCGAGGAGCCATGCAGCGCGGCATCATGGATCTGCCATTCGCTGTCACCCTCCCAATAGGTGTCCTCGAACTGGTGCTGGATGTAGAACAGCCACATGCCGATCGTGGCGGCAACCATCACGCTGGGCAGGAAGATCAGCAGGATCGGCGCCCAGCCCGCATAGGCATAAAGGGCGACCAGAAAGGCCAGTGTCGCCGTATTGGTGCCCATCGCGCTGGCCCAGTAGATCCAGCCCGCGCGCGTCAGCCCGTAGGGGATACGGTTCTGCAACAGGAACAGAAATCCCGGCCCCAGACCGAACAGGATGACCGGATGCCGGTAGAGCCGGTACATCAGGCGCTGGAACGGTGTGGCGGCGCGGTATTCGGCCACGGTCATCGTATGCACATCGCCAAAGCCGCGTTTGTCCAGATTGCCGGTGGCGGAGTGATGCGCCGAATGGGTGCGTTTCCACACGTCATAGGGTGTCATGGTAAAGACGGCCAGAACCCTGCCGATCCAGTCGCCGGTGCGTTTGTCGGCGAAAAAGGCCCCGTGCCCGCAATCATGCTGGATCAGGAACAGCCGCAGCACGAAGGCCGCATTGGCGACACCCAGCACGAAGGCCAGCAGATAGCTGAACGACAGCGCCCAGAGGGCCAGCGCCCAAATGCCGATGAAGGGCAGCACGCTGATCGCAAGCTCGAAAGCGCTGCGCGCGGGGTCCGGCTCGCGGTAGCGGGCCAGCACGCGCACCCATTCCTGCGCAGTGCGGGGCTGATTTACTCTGGTCTGATTGATGCTGGCCTCAGCCGCAGCGGGTGCAACCTCTGCAGAGGCCTGTGTCTGTTGCACCGTGCGTGACGGGGCAGCCTCGGTCAGGTCAGCTTGGGATACGGCAGAATCGGGCTGCATCGCGCATGCGGAACTGGTGGCGTTGGGCAGACGCTGGACTGGCACATTCATGTAGGGATTAGTCTCTTTGCTTGGATTTTTCTTGCCTGTTGCCGGACCGTTTAAAGCACTCTTCCCCACCTGTCGAGAAAACAACGCGTGAGAGGCACGTCAACTTGCCGCAGGAGCGGTTTCAGCGTGGCATGATCCATGTCACACCGACGGCAGCGGCACGGGCAAGGTTCTCGTCCAGCGACATCGGAATATACTCGCCGCGCCGCCACAACTCTCCCAGATCGTCGTAGTGATAGGACAGGAAATGCCCCGACTGTCCTGTGGAGGTGATGAAAACCGAACTGTCCGGATCGGCGAAATCATACACCCCGCGGTAGCCCGCGCCATGCACGTTGAGAAACGGCTCGGGGCCTTTGCCCAAGGTTCGCCCGCGCAGCAGCGTATGATCGCCGCCACTGGTGGACTGGCGGATATTGACGAAATACCGCAACAGCGGCACTTCGCCCAGCGTCGGATGGTCATGCGTGGCCTGATGCGCGTCACCCCAGCGCAATGCCTCGATCTGGGTGCCGTAACGCTCCTCGATCCAGAGCAACGCATCGTCCAGCGCCAGCCGCGCCATATCGGGGCAGGTCTCCACCGGCGCGCTCTGGATCACGTCGCACCAGACACCGGCCCCGCCGACATCGCGGAAAACGCGCTCGATGAACAGCGGCTCGACATGGGTGAACATATCGGCCAGCGGGCCAAGCTCGTCGCGGATCAGCCTGTCCTGCAAGGCGCGCAGCCATGCCGCATAGATCAGCGGCTCGGGCAGATGCTCGTTCATCTCGCCGTTCCAGTTGGCCAGCAGGTCCAGCGCCCGCCGCCGCTGCCGCTCGCGCGTGCCCTCAGGCGCCGCCTCGCCGGTGAACCACAGATCGGCCGCGATCAGCGAGAGCAGCGATTGCGCGGTCACGCTGACCGTATCCAGTTGCGCCTCGATAAAGCTGTCGCGCGTATGCACCTGTCGTGTCTGCATCAGACGCTGCCAACGCTGCACCCGCTGGCTGTCGCCCCAGACATGGCTGACATGCAGCGGAAACGGGCGTTCCACGATCTTGTTATTGGTATTGCCCAGAATACCGCCGACCGGATTGATGAACTCGGGATTGGCGCTGTAGGGCAGGGTGCCCTGCCAGCGGTTGGCCGCGATCCAGCCCGGGCTGGGGATGCGCCCCTGACTCTGGTGCTGGGCATCGCGGCGCGGCATCGCCCCGATCGTCTTCATCGCGATCTGCACACCATCCACCAGCACGAGGTTCTGCGACGGCGCGATATAGCCCTCCGCCGCCGCCAGCCCGTCCTGCACGGTGCGCGCATACATCAGCGACAGGGCGGCACTCATCGTGGTGTCCTGCACCGTCAGCGCCGTCCAGCTCAGCGCCGCGACATGCCCCGCAGGCGTGACCGTGCCCAGATCGTAATGGCTGCCCGGCAGGATCGGGCCGTTCTCGGACCAGCGCAGGGTCAGCGTGATCGGGGCCGCATCCTTGATATTGACGATGGAAGGCCGTGTCTCGAACCGCGCGAAACCATCGGGCGTCAGGTATTCCTCGGCATTGTCGGGGTTGAGCTGTTCGATGAACACATCCTGATCGTCCAGATAGGACGAGGTGATCCCCCAGCCCAGATCCTCGGACCGCCCCGACAGGATCACCGGAATGCCGGGGATCGTGCCGCCGATAACCCCGCCCGACGCCAGTTCCAGCCGCGCCAGATACCAGATCGTCGGCGCGCTGAAGCCCAGATGCGGATCGGAGGCCAGCAAGGTGCCGCCATTGGCCGACCGGCTTCCATCCGCCGCCCATGCGTTCGACGCCCCCGCCAGATCATGCGGATGAAAGGGCGAGAGCGGATGCTCCGGCATTGGCACGCTTTCGGCGAAACGCGGCAATGGTGCATCGAACAGGCTCGCATAGCTGGGCAGCGCCGCCACGCCGCTGCCGGGCGCATCCGGCAGGATATCGCGCAGCCGCTCCGGATCGGGCAGCGCCAGCGATACCCGCGCGCGCCGCACCTCGGCGCTCAGATGGCCCGACAGTTGCAGCGCCATCAGCTTGACCATCGCGATGGAATCCGCCGGTTGCCACGGCGCGATCGGCGCGTTGAACACGAACAGTTCCGGCGCACCGCGCCCCATCGCGCCCTCGTTGATCTCCACCAGCCGCGCGTTCACGCCCGCCGCATAGGCCTCCAGCGCCGCCTGCGTCCGCGCATCCTGCACAGAGACCGAGCGTTGCGCCAAAGGATAGAGATCGAGCCGCCGCATCAGCGTGTCGATGCTGACCGTGCGCTGGCCGAACACCTCCGACAGCCGCCCCTGAACGGTGCGGCGCATGGTGATCATCTGCCACAGCCGGTCCTGCGCATGGGCATAGCCCAGCCCGAAAAACACATCCTCGTCACTCTCGCCGAAGATGTGCGGCACATTGGCATTGTCGCGGACAATCTCGATCGCTGCCGTGGGGCCTGTCACGCCGTCGGGCAGGGTCACGGTGCGGTTGTAATCGGGCAGCGAACGGCCCGCGAACCAGTAGACCAGCAGCGTCACCGCGACGGCCAGAACGATCATTCCGGCGGTGATCCGCATCAACCATGTAAAGACACGCCGCATCGTCAAAGCATCCAAGCCCCTTGCATTCAGCCCGCTAGCTAGACACAAACCAATGAAAAGACAATTGCACAAGGAGTGGGCTGATGGCGAAACTGGCATTTCTGGGTCTGGGCGTGATGGGCTATCCGATGGCGGGGCACCTGCAGGCCAAGGGGCATGAGGTCACCGTCTACAACCGCACCACCGCCAAGGCGGAGGCCTGGGTCAAGCAGCATGGCGGGGCGATGGCGAGCACGCCGCAGGCCGCCGCAAAGGGCGCGGAATTCGTGATGGCCTGCGTCGGCAATGATGACGACCTGCGCAGCATTTGCACGGGCGAGGACGGCGCCTTCTCCGGCATGACGCAAGGGGCGACCTTCGTGGATCACACCACCGTCTCGGCGGCTGTCACGCGCGAGATGTTCGCCGCCGCCGAGGCGCTTGGCCTCGGTTTTGTCGATGCGCCCGTCTCCGGCGGACAGGCGGGGGCGGAGAACGGTGTGCTCTCGGTCATGTGCGGCGGGGTGCAGGCGCAATATGACGCGGCAGAGCCGGTGATCGCGGCCTATGCCCGCATTTGCCGCCGCATTGGCGAGAGCGGCGCGGGCCAGATGGCCAAGATGTGCAACCAGATCGCCATTGCGGGGCTGGTGCAGGGCCTGTCGGAGGCGCTGCATTTCGCCGAGAAAGCGGGGCTGGACGGTGAGGCCGTGGTCGAGGTGATCTCGCAGGGCGCTGCCGGAAGCTGGCAGATGGCCAACCGTCACAAGACCATGCTGGCGGACGAATTCGAACACGGTTTCGCAGTGGACTGGATGCGCAAGGACCTCGGCATCTGCCTGTCCACCGCCGACGAGACGGGCGCGAGCCTGCCCGTCACGGCGCTGGTGGACCAGTTCTACAAGGATGTGCAGAAAATGGGCGGCGGGCGCTGGGACACCTCATCGCTGGTCAAACGCCTGCGCCATATGGGCTGACGCGCTTCATCTTGCCGTAAATACGCAAAAAGCCTCGCCCTCAATGCGGCGAGGCTTTCGAGAACAGATGGATCACCAGAATTCCGCCAAGGATCATGCTCATCCCCAGAATGGCAGGCAGATCGAGCCTTTGCCCGAAGACCAGAAACCCGATGATCGCGATCAGCACGATCCCCAGCCCCGACCAGAGCGCATAGACCACGCCCACCGGCATGAAGGCGAGCGTCTGCGCCAGCAGGTAGAAACTGATCCCATACGCCACCACCACCAGCACCGAGGGCCAAGGCCGCGTGAACTGCTGGCTGGCTTGCAGGGCGGAGGTGCCGATGGTCTCCGCCACCACAGCGAGGAGGAGGATGAGGTAGGGCATGGGTGCGGTCCTTTGGGTTGAAGGGTTACTCTTCCCTTTTTTCAACGCTACGCGCGTTGGATCTACGGCACAAGTTTAACACCGTTTCCCACCAAATAGGTCCATAGGACATGAATTCTTTTGCGAATGCTCCCAGAGCCAATTCGTTTTGCATAATGAAAGAAGTAAGGTAGGCCCCTGCAACACTGCCTCCCAAGACACCGCCAGGGGGAGTATGAGCTAGTAGCCATATCTTTCTAGCCGTTGCGGCTATCAGGTTCCATGTCCAGTCCTCAAGTTCACCGAGGGCTGCTGTTCCAGACGGAGTTAAATCGGCAGCTGTCTGCATATTCGAGAGAGCCGGAAGAAGTGCAGATCGATCAAGAATATCCGCCCTATCAGCGGCCATGACAACACCGGCAGCAGCCTCAAACAAAGAGCCTGATTTTTCATCCCGCCGATAACTTGATGCGCGCTCCTCTACGTCTCTGGCTCCTTCATGGCCTAAAAACCAAACTCGGTGCGTCAAGAGCAGATCCTCCAAACATGCTGCAACGCTTGAAGGAAGAATATCAGAATCACGGAAGTCGATAATTGCTTTGCTATGTACCTGCCAAACAGACTCAAGCGTGTTTGCATGAGACCATATAGAGCGAGCTCCAATCTCAGCCGCATTCTTATGAATAAGTTTTTGATAACGAATAATCGCCCCTGACAGTCGTGGAGCAACATTGTCTGAAAGCGAGGCGATCTTCATCAATTCTGTAGATTTTATCTTCAACTCGTCTTGTAAGTAAAGTTGATCATCATCACCTCCTCCGAACATATTTTTATCTAGAAGATAAATTGGAGCTTGTTCAGGGACGAAAAACTGAGGACCCTCTGGCTTTTGCTCGGGAGGTTCAACTAGGGAATTTTTTGCAAGCCAACTGAAAAGAAGTATGGTTCGTTCTTTACCATCTTCTAATTCTGAAATTAGCTTTATATCTTCATCAACATAACTAGCATCTATTCCGTAAAAATCGACTACCTTCAGATTTGGCAGTTTAAGAAGTGGACTCAGGTCTCTGATGCTTGTGCCCCGAAGTTCAAGATGTGTAAGTCTTGTTAATTCACCTATCTCTTTCGGTAATTCAATCAGTTCAGCCAAGGATTCAAACCCTCGTCTTTTTTCTTTGTTCGAAATAAGCGGACTTAAGTTTACAAATTGAGTTGAAGTTTTCTTTGCATCAGAAATAATTTTTAATGCTAGTTTGTATGCTTCCGTTTCAAAGCTCACACCAACTCTCCAAACAGACCGACAAATTCAGCTCAAAGCTCTCAAATTATCTGAGATTTAACAAGCCCTCTTGAAGCGAAACGCAAAAGGGACAGCCACACGGCGACCTCTTGCACTCAGACGAAGCGATAAATCAGCCAGCCAACACCTTGTCGAGATACGCGTTGACCCTCTCCAGATAGCCGATGGTGCTCAGCCATTTCTGGTCGGGACCGACCAGCAGGGTGAGGTATCAATATCACTCCATGCACAATCCCGTCAAACCTTGCCACACCCCACCTTGCGGTATATCTTGACGGTACAAATCGGAGCGCACCCCATGACCGCAGCGACAAAACGCAAGACATCCCTGACGCTCGACAGCGCGGCGCTTGAGGCGGCGCGGGCGTTGGATATCAATGTCTCTGCTGTGGCCGAGGCCGCACTTATTCAGGCGGTGGCTGAGGCGCGCCGCAAGAACTGGCTGGCCGAGAATGCAGCGGCGTTTGCAGCACAGTCGGACTGGCATGACCGCAACGGCCATCCGCTGGCCGATATTCTCACAGCGCCCGGTGGGCCATCTTGGACGCGCTGACCCGCTTTGATGTTGCGGAATATAACAGCGTCTGCATGGTCGTTGTCGAGAGCGACCTGCTGCCGCCCGATGCCTCTGTCGTCGTCATCCCGCTGTTGTCCGGCTACCCCGCCGTGCGGTTCCTGAACCCCGAGATCGCGTTCAACGGCGCACAGTTCGTCCTTGCCACAAGGCTGATCGCAGCGGTGCGCCGCGCGCGTCTGACCCGTCGCGGCACAGTCGCGGACCAAGGCGACGCAATCACCCGCGCGGTGGATATCCTGATGTCAGGCGTCTAACGCCGGATCGCAGCCCCCCAAAGCAAAAGGGGCCGCCTTCCGGCGACCCCCTCCACACCAACCAAACCGATCAATCAGCCAGCCAGCGCTTTGTTCAGATACTCGTCGACCTTCTCCAGATAGCCGATGGTGCTCAGCCATTTCTGGTCGGGGCCGACCAGCAGGGCGAGGTCTTTGGTCATGAAACCGTCCTCGACCGTTTGCACGGTCACGCGCTCCAATGTCTCGGCAAACCGCGCCAGTTCGGCGTTGTCGTCCAGCTTGGCGCGGTGCTTTAACCCGCCTGTCCATGCAAAGATCGACGCGATGGAGTTGGTCGAGGTTTCCTTGCCCTGCTGGTGCTGGCGGTAATGCCGCGTGACGGTGCCGTGGGCGGCTTCCGCCTCGACGGTCTGTCCATCGGGCGTCATCAGCACGGAGGTCATCAGGCCCAGCGAGCCGAAGCCCTGCGCGACCGTGTCGGACTGCACATCGCCGTCATAGTTCTTGCAGGCCCAGACATAGCCGCCCGACCATTTCATCGCCGAGGCGACCATATCGTCGATCAGGCGGTGCTCGTAGGTGATGCCAGCGGCTTTGAACTTGTCGGCGAATTCCTCGTCGAACACCTGCTGGAACAGGTCCTTGAAGCGCCCGTCATAGGCTTTCAGGATCGTGTTCTTGGTCGACAGATACACCGGCCAGCCCTTGACCAGACCATAGTTCATGGATGCACGGGCGAAATCGATGATCGACGCATCAAGGTTGTACATCGCCATGGTGACGCCAGCGCCGGGCGCGTCAAACACGTCGCGCTCGATCACGGTACCGTCTTCGCCAACAAATTTGATCGTCAGCTTGCCAGCGCCCGGAAAGCGGAAATCGGTCGCGCGGTACTGGTCGCCGAACGCATGACGGCCCACCACGATGGGCTGGGTCCAGCCCGGCACAAGGCGCGGCACGTTCTGGCAGATGATCGGCTCGCGGAAGATCACGCCGCCAAGGATGTTGCGGATCGTGCCGTTCGGGCTGCGCCACATCTGCTTGAGGCCGAATTCCTCGACCCGCTGCTCGTCGGGCGTGATGGTCGCGCATTTGACGCCGACGCCGTATTTCTTGATCGCATGGGCGGCATCAATGGTGATCTGGTCATCGGTGCGGTCACGCTCCTCGATGCCGAGATCGTAATATTTCAGGTCGATGTCGAGATAGGGCAGGATCAGCTTTTGTTTGATGAAATCCCAGATGATGCGGGTCATCTCGTCGCCGTCGAGTTCGACGACCGGGTTGGCTACCTTGATCTTGGTCATATGGGAAATCCCCCTGTGCTGGTTGAATCGGTTGCGCGGGTCATAGCCTAAAGCGGCCTGTCTGCAAAGACGGTATGCGACTGTATACCAGATTTATTTAGGCGGGTTTGTCCGGATCGGCGGGAAGGGGCTCCTCGTCGCGCATCCGCCGCCGCTCCAGCCGGATCAACCGCCACGTCAGCACCACCGCAATGGCCGATGCGCCGCCCACGCCCAGCGTCATCGGCAGCGGTGTGCCGTTGAAGGCCAGCGCGATGGGCGCGGCAATCAGTGCGCCCGCCACCGTGGCAATCGCGCCGATCACGCTGGCCGCCGTGCCCGCGATATGGGCCATCGGCTCCATCGCAATCGCGTTGAGGTTGCCCACAGTCAGCCCCGCCTGAAACAGCACTGTGCATTGCCAGACGATATAGACGGCGAACATCGCATCCCCGCGCAGCCCGCCCAGCCAGACAAGTGTCATGATGCTGGACAGGATCACCTGCGCCCCGAAAGCCGCCGCCGCCAGCCGCTGCATGCCCAGCCGCATCACCAGTGCTGCATTCAGGATCGAGGCGCTGCCCGAGACCAGCGCCATGCCTGCGAACCACATCGGAAAGCTCGCCGCGCGGTCGAAGACTTGATCGAAAACCGGCTGGATCAGGCTGATTGTGGTGAACAGGAGCACATAACCCATGGTCTGCGCCATGATCGACAGCCTCACCACGGGATGGGCCAGCACCTCGACAACCGCGCGATTGATGACGCTGGGCCGCATCGCGCGACGGGCTGCGCGCGGCAGGGATTCCGGCAGGCGCAGCCACAGCCACAGGCAGGCAATCGCGGCGAAGAGCACGAATGCGCCGAACAGCGCGCGCCAGCCTGCCGCGTCGATGATCCAGCTTCCGACCAGCGGGGCGGCGGCAGGCACCAGCATGAACACGAGCATCACGAATGACAGGATACGCGCCATTACGCGCCCGCCGTAGAGGTCGCGCACGATGGCCATGCCCACCACACGCGGACCCGCCGCGCCCACACCCTGAATGAATCGCGCCACCAGCAACAACTCCAGCGTCGGCGCGGCCCATGCCAAAGCGGCGCCGAGACCGTAAAGCGCAGCCCCGCCAAGGATCACGGGCTTACGCCCCCATGCGTCCGACATCGGCCCTGTCACAAGGGTGGCCACCCCCATCCCAAGCACGAAGGCAATCACCACCATCTGTGCAAGGTTGGGTGCTGCGGGGCTGAGTTCGGCACCGATGCGGGGCAGGGCGGGCAGCATCGCGTCGATGGAAAAGGCGATCACGGCAAAGAGCATCGCGATCAGGACGATGAATTCCAGCTTGGACGGCATACGCCTTGAGGCGTCCGTTTCGGAGGAAGACGCCCTAGTGTCGCGCATGCAGCATCAGCTTTCCGTGCCGGTAGCGGAATCCGCGTCTGTGCCTGCGTCTGACACCTCTTGCGCCATGATTTCGTCGATCACCTTGAGCCAGACCTCGGTGGGCTGCGCACCGGGCACCGCATGTTTGCCTGCCACGATGAAGGTGGGCACAGCGGTGATCCCCATTTCGCGGGCCGCCGCGTCACGGGCAAGGATGTCATCGCTGTCGGCAGGGCTGTCCAGCAACTTGCGGATCACGGCGGCATCAAGACCCGCGCTGTCGGCAATATCGGCCAGCGTATCGCGGTCGCCGATATCGCGGCCTTCCTGAAAATAGCCCCGCATCAGCGCCAAGACGACGCGGTTCTGCATCCCCTCGATGCCCGCCCAATGGATCAGGCGGTGCGCGTCCAGCGTGTTGGGCGTGCGCTTGATCCCCTCGAAATTGATCTCGATCCCGGCAGTCTGGGCATGTTCAGCAATGCGGGCATAGATCTGCACCGCGCGTTCCTTGCCGCCGAATTTCTCCTCCAGATAGGCGCGGCGGTCCGCGCCTTCGGGCGGCATGTCGGGGTTCAACTGGAACGGATGCCATTCGATCACGAACGGATGGTCCGGCCGCGCCTCGAGTGCGCGTTCCAGTTGGGCTTTGCCGATCAGGCACCACGGGCAGATCGGATCGGACATGATATCAAGCTTGACCATTGCGGACCTCGTATAGGGGTTTCAGCGCGCGGCGCAGGATCTTTCCATTGGAACCGGATGGCAATGCCTCCAGCCGCACATATACCCTTGGTTGTTTGTAGCGTGCCAGACAGCCTGCGGCAAAGGCTTTTAGTTCGGCCTCGTCTGCGGCCTCGCCGACATAGAAAGCCACGATGATCCGCGCGTCTTCCTTGACCTCGATATCGGTCACACCGACCTCGCGGATCGCCGGATGCGCCAGCAAGGCCGCCTCCACCTCCAGCGGCGAGACGCGGTAACCGCCTGCATTCATCATATCGTCGGCGCGTCCCAGATAGGTGATCTGGCCACCGGCCTCCATCATGCCCTGATCGCCGGTCAGGAACCACTCGCCCTGCATCTTGGCGGCGGTCTCGGCCTCGGCGCCGTAATAGCCCAGCATCAGGCCGGGATCGGTGCGGGCCACGGCGATGGTGCCCTCCTCGCCAAGCGCCACAGGACCGTCCGGGCCAAGGATCGCCACGCGCCGCCCGTCCTGCGGGCGTCCCAGCGTGCCGGGTGTTGCGGGATGGGCGGGGCTGCCGGAGATGAAGGTCGAGCATTCCGACATGCCGTAGGCCTCGAAAATACGCGTGCCTGTCGCGTCATTCCAGTGCTGGCGCACTTTGTCCGACAGCTTTTCGCCCGCCGCCAGCCCGTGGCGCAAGGCGGGCAGGTCCATCTTGTCGTGATGGCTGAGGATTTTGCGGTAAACGCCCGGTGCGGCTGCGAAAAGTGTCGCCTCATGATCGGCCAAAAGCTGCGGCAGAGCCTCAATCGCGACGCCTGCGGCGGGGATCAGCGCGGTCGCCCCCACAGTCCACGGGTCCATCAGCCCGGTGCCCAGCGTATATGTCCAGTTGAACGCGCCCGCATGCAGCAGACGGTCCTCCGCGCCCAGCCCGTACCAGCCCTGATGCATCATCCGCCGTGCCCAGATCGCGCGATGCGCATGCATCACGGCGCGCGGCGTGCCCGATGTTCCGGAGGTGTAGATGATATAGGCCAGCCGGTCCGGCGCGCCCATTGCGTAATCGGCAGGAGGCAGGCTGCGCATAGCGGCCAGCGCGTCAATGTCGATCACCGGCAGACCGGTATCATCGGGGCAGGCCACGCGCGGATCGCGCAGGATACCGGCGGGCGCGAGTTGCGCCACCATCTTGGACACTTCGGGGGCTGTCAGCTGCGACGAGGTCGGCACCGGCACCAGCCCCACGGCGATGGCTCCCAGATAGGCCAGCGGGAAATCCAGCGTATTGTCCAGCCGCATCAGAAGGATGTCACCGGGGGCAAACCCCGCCGCCAACAGACCCGTGCCGATGCCGCGCACCGCTGCTTCCAGATCGGCATAGCGCCAGCTTTCGGCATGATCCGGCGCGATGACGCTGAGTGCGATCTTGTCGGGCAGATCGGCGGCATGGGCCAGCACATGGGCGGCCATGTTGAAGAGGCGGGGACAGGGGGCGGGGTTGCCCTGATCGAATATCGCTTGCATCCGCACTTGCTAGGCCTGCCTCGCGTCAGTTGCAAGCCGCAGAACGCGGCTCTATATCCTTGAGCCATGACGAACAGCGAGACAAACCGCGATCCCCGCGCCCTGATCCGCATTGCTCGCGCCGATGGCGGCGCGGCCGTGGCCGAACCGCTGGATCTGGGACAGCGGGTGCGGGGCCTGCGCAAGGATCTGGGTCTGACGCTGGAGCAGGCGGCGAAACAGGCGGGGCTGGCACGCTCGACCCTGTCCAAGATAGAGAACGGGCAGATGTCGCCCACCTATGACGCGCTCAAGAAACTGGCCACGGGGCTGGACATCTCGGTGCCGCAGCTGTTCACCCCGCCTGTCACGGGGCAAGCGACGGGGCGGCGCATCGTTACCCGTTCGGGCGAGGGCGCGCATCATGCCACCGTGACCTACGAGCACGAGTTGCTGGCCGAGGGGCTGACCCGCAAACAGATGCTCCCCTACCGCGCCCGCGTCCGCGCCCGCCGGATGGAGGAATTCAACGGCTGGGTGCGCCACGACGGGGAAGAGTTTCTCTATGTCCTCACCGGCGTGATCCGGCTCTATACCGAGTTCTACGAGCCGGTCGACATGCGCCGCGGCGACAGCGCTTATTATGACGGCGCGATGGGGCATAATGTCGTGTCGGTCAGCCCCGAGGATGCGACGATCCTCTGGGTCACGTCATTGGTCTAGTGTTGGCTACCTGACGAAAGGCACTTTCGCCGTTCAAGTCTGTCCACGCGCGGAACAAGGCGCGAAGCGCCGCCGCGCATCGCCGGGCCGCCCCCCGGCACGGCGATTTGGCAGATGCAGGCGCAGGTCTAAAGGTCAGGAGGATTTGGCAGGCATAAATTGCCATACTGAAAGGAAGCATCGCCGCACCGCGGCCCGACGCTGCGCGGCTCTTTGCATTCCGCTCAGGGCTTCAAGCTGTCAGGGTATCTTGCGTCAGGTTTCAAACACCACTCTAGCTCAGGGCGTAACCCCCTCAGAACCAGCTTCCCACGCGGCGCGCGCCGCCCGAGATGTCCTGTCCGATCCCGTCAACCGTCGCGCAGCCGGTCAGCACGGCCAGACAGCCCAATCCCAGCGCAATCACCATCAGTTTGTTCATTCCGCTCACTCCTCATACCACCAGACATCTGGCATCCAGCCGCTCCGGTCGCCATAAATCGGCGTATTCTCGGAAAACCTCAATTGCCGCACATGGGCAATGCGGTCAACATTCGTAGTCCAGATCGGGATCACGTAGCGCCCCGCCATCAGCACCCTGTCCAGCGCGCGGGTGGCGGCGACGAACTTCTCGGGGGCTTCGGTGTTCAGCATATGGTCGATCATCGCATCGGCGGCGGGCACCTGCATCCCCATCACATTGCGCGTGCCGGGGGTGCCCGCGCCATCGGCACTCCAGTAGAGCCGCTGCTCGTTGCCGGGGCTCAGGCTCAAATCGCGGCGGAACGGCATCATGTCGAAGTCCTGCGCCGCCTCGGCCTGCGCGTATTGGGCATTGTCCACGGGGCGGATGCGTGTGGTGATGCCCAAACGCTCCAGCGCCGAGCGGTAGATCTCGATCACCGCCAGATTGGCGCGATCGCCCTGCCGCAACAGCACTTCCAGCACGAAAGGCGCGCCCTGACTGTCTACCAGACGGCCCCCGTTCACCTGCCAACCGGCCTCCTCCAACAAGGCGGCGGCGCGGCGCAGATCGGCGCGGTTGCGCTCGGAAGCGTCACCATCGGGCAGGGTGATCCCCTCCAGCGCGCCGGGGGGCAGATCATCGGCGAAAGGCTCCAGCAGTTCCCGCACGCGGCCCTCTGCGGGGCCGGGGCGCAAGCCCAGTTCCGAATTGGAGAAATACGACTCGATACGCGGCTGTCGCCCGCCTGTCACTGTGCCGTTGATATAGGGAAAGTTGAACGCCAGCAGCAACGCCTCGCGCACCCGCCAGTCGGACAGATGCGACCGCGCCGTGTTCATCACAAAGCCGGTCATGCCGGTGGGCCGCTCATGCGCGATCTCGGACAGCACGATATCGCCGCGCCGCACCGCGTCAAAATTGAACCGCGTCTCCCAGTCCTCGGCATTGCCCTCGCGCCAGACGGTGACAGCGCCGGAGCGGAACGCCTCGAACATCACGGAGCTGTCACCGAAATACTCGATGCGGATCTCGTCCAGATTATGCGTGCCGCGCCGGATCGGCAGATCCTTGCCCCAGTAATCGGGATCGCGCCGCAAGGTGACATAGCGCCCTTGCTCGTAAGCCGCCACGACATAGGGGGCAGAGCCGATCGGCACGTCATGGATGCTCGATGCGGTGAAATCGCGCCCCTCCCATTGCGCTTTTTGCAGGATCGGGCGCAGCCCCGCGATCAGCGCCAGTTCGCGGTCGTCGCTGTTGAAGTCGATCCGCACACTGCGCGGTCCGGTCTGGGTGATCGCCTCGGTCTGCGCGGCAAATCCCAGATAGCGGGGATGGCCCTGACGGCCCAATGTCTCGAACGACCAGATCACATCCTCGACAGTCACCGGGCTGCCATCCGAGAATCGCGCCGCCGGATTGAGGGTGAATTCCACCCAGCGCCGGTCCTCCGGCACGGTGACCGATTCGGCCAAAACACCGTAGAGGGCGAAGGGTTCATCAAGATTCCGTGTCATGAGGGATTCATAGGCCAGAAACCGCATCTGCCACGGCGCGGTGCCTTTCAGGATGAACGGGTTGAGCGAATCAAAGCCGCCGGTCTCTCCCTCGACCAGCCGCCCGCCACGCGGGGCGTCGGGGTTCGCATAGGGCAGCGACACCAGATCAGGTGGAAGGGCAGGCTCCCCATACATAGCTATGCCATGCTGCGGTGCAGTCTCGGCCTGTGCATGGGGTGCCAGCGCCTGAAAAACAATGGCGCAAGCGACCACGCTCCGGCGATAGGTGCGGAAGAAATCACGTCTCATTCTGTCTATGGTCCTGCTCTGGCCATCTATTGTTTACACCAAGACTACCGCCCGTTTCCCGTCTTTTCAAACTTTTAGCTTGGAAGCCGGCGCAGGATTGCTTATAACAAGGGTACTGCTCGATAGGTTTCTTGCCTGTATGAAACCTGCCTCAATAACTTAACGCCGGCTTCGTGCCGGCGTTTTTTTGTGCCGCAGCATCCGACAGGCGCGCGCATCCCCCGTCAACCTGTCTCCCTCGTCAATCTGGATCGCTGTGCTATGCTGCAAGCGCAAAGTCAAAGTCATTCGGACTCACGTTCGTTCACATAAGGAGGCGCGCATGTCGCTCAAAGGGAAAACCGCCATCATCACCGGCTCGACATCGGGCATCGGCCTCGGCATCGCGCGCGAGCTTGCCCGCGCCGGAGCGGATGTCGTGCTGAACTCCTTCACCGACCGCGACGAGGACCACAAGCAGGCCAAAGAGCTTGGCGCGGAATTCGGCGTCACCGCCCGCTATATTCAGGGCGACATGTCCAAGGGCGACCAATGCCGCGCGCTGGTCGAGAAAGCAGGCGCTTGCGACATCCTCGTGAACAACGCAGGCATCCAGCACGTCTGCCCGATCGACGAATTCCCGGTCGAGAAATGGGATGCGATCATCGCGATCAACCTGACCTCGGCCTTCCACACCACCGCCGCCGCTTTGCCGATGATGCGCAAGGCGGGCTGGGGCCGGATCGTCAACATCGCCTCCGCCCATGGCCTGACGGCAAGCCCTTACAAATCGGCCTATATCGCCGCCAAGCACGGGGTTGTCGGCCTGTCGAAAACAACCGCGCTGGAAACCGCAGGGCAGGGGATCACCTGCAATGCGATCTGCCCCGGCTATGTGCTGACACCGCTGGTCGAGGACCAGATCCCCGACACGATGAAGAAATACAACATGGACCGCGAAGAGGTGATCGAGAAGGTCATGCTGGAGCGTCAGCCGTCACGCGAATTCGCCACGGTCGAGCAGATGGGCGGCACAACGGTCTTTCTGTGCTCGGATGCCGCAGCCCAGATCACCGGCACCACCATCAGCGTGGATGGCGGCTGGACAGCCATGTAGGCGGCGTCGTTACCTCTTGCCGGAAATATCCCCGGGGGCGTTCAACACGGTCAACCGTGGAGAACTGCCCCCCGGTCCTGACCCAGATCAGGCGGCCTTCACCGGCTGGGCGGGGTCCTTGGGGTTGGGATAGACAAGCCCCGCCGAGATCACCAGCTTCGCGGCATCCTCCACGCTCATATCCAGAATCATCACATCCTCTTTCGGCACATAGAGCAGAAAGCCCGATGTCGGATTGGGCGTGGTGGGCAGGAAAATACTCATCAGCGCGCCTGCCGTGGCCGGACGCTTCGCGATCTCGCCGCGCGCCTCGGTCGAGATAAAGCCGATGGCCCAGATGCCCTTGCGCGGATATTCGATCAGGCAGGCATGCTCGAAGCTGCGCTCGGTCTGGGCAAAGACCGTCTCCGCGATCTGCTTCACCCCCGAATAGATCGACCGCACGACAGGCATCCGGTTCACGAGCGATTCGCCAAAGCGGATCAGCGAGCGTCCGATCAGCCCTTTGGCGATCCAGCCGACCGTGATCGTAAACACCAGAAAGATCACCACGCCCAGCCCGCGCAGGTTGATCCCGATATACTGGCCGGGATTGAACCTGTCCGGCACCAGCGGCAGCACGAACCCGTCGACAAAGCCCATCAGCGCCCAGATGAACCAGACCGTCAGCCCGATGGGCGCGATCACCACGATTCCTGTCAGAAAGCTGGAGCGTAACCCCGAAAGCGGTCCGGGGCGGCGCGGGGCCGGAGTCTGGTCGGGATCAAAAGGAATTTTCATCTATTTAGGCTTCCGCTGCTCACATGCCCGGCTTAGTTAAGCGCTCTGCCGCGCTGCGACAATGGGCCGTGTCACAGCAGGCCTGATATGAGGACGACACACGGTAGCGGTCTTGACTGTCGTCAGGCCTTGAGCTTGGCCAGCGCCACCGCCACTGCCGCCCCCAGCCGCGCATTGTTCAACACCAGCGCGATATTCGCCTCGAGCGAGGCCCCGCCCGTCAGATCGAAAATGCGCTGCAACAGAAACGGCGTCACCGCCTTGCCTGCAATCCCAAGCTCTGCCGCATCGGCCATCGCCTGCGCGATCACGGGGGACAGTTCTGTGCGGCTGATCTCGGCGCTGGCGGGGATCGGATTGGCGATCAACTGCCCGCCGGGCAAACCCAGCCGCGCCCGCATCCGGTGGGAGGCGGCGACCGTCTCGGCGCTGTCCATCCTGAGCGGGGCCTTGATGCCGGAACTGGCCGACCAGAAGGCGGGAAAGTCGTCCTGCCCGAAGGCAATGACCGGCACGCCAAGCGTTTCCAGCACTTCCAGCGTCTTGGGCAGGTCCAGAATCGCCTTGGCTCCGGCAGCGATGACACTGACGCGGGTAGCGGCAAGCTCATGCAGGTCTGCGGAAATATCGAACGTTTCTTCCGCGCCCTTGTGCACACCGCCGATGCCGCCGGTGGCGAAAACCTCGATCCCCGCCAGTTGCGCCGCGATCATTGTTGCGGCGACCGTTGTGGCTCCGGTGCCGCCCTGCGCCATGCAGACGCCCAGATCCGCGCGGCTCAGCTTGGCCACGCCCTTGGCCTGCGCGAGCCGTTCCAGTTCCGCCCCCGTCAGCCCGATATGCAACTGGCCCTCCAGCACGGCGATTGTGGCAGGCGTGGCACCGGCTTCGCGCACGGTGCGCTCCACCTCTTGCGCGGTGTCCAGATTGCGCGGCCACGGCATGCCATGGGTGATGATCGTGCTTTCCAGCGCCACCACGGCGCGGCCCGCATCCAGCGCGGCAGAAACTTCGGGGGAACGGCTGTAGAGCATCATGAGGGGATCTCTCCTGAAACATAGGTGGCGGCAGCCTCGAGCGCGCGCGCCAAAGCGGCCTCGCGCGCCAACCCCTGCGCCTCGGCGGCGATATGGGCGGCCATGAACGTGTCACCGGCCCCTGTCACGCGGGTCACCAGCACCTGACGGCAGGGCAGGGTGATGACACCCTCTGGCGTGGCCTCCGCTGCCGGACAGCCGCCATCGGTCACCAGCGCCCGCGCCGCACCGCGCGCTACCAGCGCGGATGCTGCCTGCGCCGCGCTGTCAAAGCCTTGCTGGCACAGGATCGTGGCCTCTTCGAGGTTCACATAAAGCACCGCGCGACCATGGCTCAGGAACGGCCCCAGCCGTTCCGCCTTGCCAGGGCTGGCGGGGGCCACCCGCAAATCGGCGCGCGCGAATGCCGGATGGGTGGCGATCTCGTCCAGCAAGCTACGCGTCAGATTGCCATCCAACGCGATCCGTCCCGCATAGGGCTCCGCGCTATTGCCCAGTGGGCCATCCGTCAAAGGGCGCAGGATCTTGGCGCCCGCAGCCTCAAGGCTATGGGCATCCGCAATCGCCGCGATCAACCCGTTCGCGCCCTCGATCGCCATATAACGGTCGGTCGGCAGATCGTCAGACCGGTAAAGATGCGCCGTGCCCACACCAAGCCCGGAGCAGGCACGCACCAGTTCATCGCCCTCGGCATCACGGCCCACAGCGCTCAGCAGCGCGGGCCGCAGCCCGAACCGCGCCAGCGCCATGGCGATATTCATCGCCACACCGCCGGGCAGGCGTGTGATGCGGCCGGGAACGTCCGCCCCCTGCCGCATGTGGCTGGGCGCACGCCCGATCACATCCCACAGGACCGATCCGATACAGAGAATGTCGTGCTGTTCATCCATGCCTTTCTCTGCCCCGAAGCGACCCGTGACACAAGCTCCCTTAAAGACAGCCCACATCTCACCGCTTCTTCTTGCGCTAAATATCCATTCCACCCGCGCCGCACAGCCCGCAGCCGGTGGCTTGCCTCTTGCGCCCCGCGCCAAGCCGTTCTATACGCGCGCCACTGAAATCCCGCAGGCGGGGTGGGCTTATGGGGGAGACATCCCCATATGTCCGCCGGTTGGAGCATCCGCTCTTACACCCCCGCCGAGGCGAAAACCGGAAAAGGAAACGATTTATGGCTCTTCCCGAGTTCACTCTGCGCCAATTGCTTGAAGCTGGCGTTCACTTCGGCCACCAGACGCAGCGCTGGAACCCCCGCATGGGTCCGTTCATCTACGGCGCGCGCAACGGCATCCACATCATGGACCTCACGCAGACTGTTCCGATGCTGGATCAGGCGCTCAAGGTCATCCGTGACACTGTCGCGAAAAACGGCCGCATCCTGTTTGTCGGCACCAAGCGTCAGGCCGCGCTGCCCGTGGCAGAAGCCGCCGAGAAATGCGCCCAGTATTATATGAACCACCGCTGGCTGGGTGGCACGCTGACCAACTGGCAGACCGTGTCGAAGTCGATCAACCGTCTGAAATCCATTGACGAGCAGATGTCCGGTGGCGCCGAAGGCCTCACCAAGAAAGAGCGTCTGGGCATGGAGCGCGAGCAAGCCAAATTGCAGGCTTCGCTTGGCGGTATCCGCGAAATGGGCGGCGTGCCGGACCTTTTGTTCGTTATCGACGTGAAAAAAGAGCAGCTCGCGATTGCCGAAGCCAACAAGCTGGGCATCCCCGTTGTGGCCGTGGTTGACACCAACTGCTCGCCCGACGGCATCGACTATATCATCCCTGGCAATGACGACGCGGCCCGCGCCATCGCGCTTTACTGCGATCTGGTCAGCCGCGCGGCACTGGACGGCATGACCGCACAGATGGGCGCTGCCGGCGTCGATCTGGGCGCGCTGGAAGACGCACCCGTCGAGGAACTGGTGGCAGAGGACAAGGCAGACGCCTGATCCTGTCACGACACTGACACATGCGGGCGGCATGACCGCCCGCAGTTGCATTTCAATCATCCGAGGAGAGCCGAGCGATGGCGATCACAGCTGCACTGGTAAAAGACCTGCGCGACCGTACGGGCGCAGGCATGATGGACGCGAAGAAAGCACTGACCGAAACCGACGGTGACATGGAAGCGGCCATCGATTGGCTGCGCACCAAAGGTCTGGCGAAAGCCGCCAAGAAATCCGACCGTACAGCCGCCGAGGGCCTTGTCGCCGTTCAGGTCAAGGACGGACGCGGCGTGGCTGTCGAAGTGAACTCCGAGACCGATTTCGTCGGCAAGAACGCCGATTTCCAGGCGATGGTGGCAAGCTTTGCCGCAGCCGCCATGGGCGTGAACTCGGTGGAAGAACTGAAAGCGGCGCAAGTGAACGGCAAGACCGTTGACGAAGTGCTGACCGAGAAAATCGCCACCATCGGCGAGAACATGTCCGTGCGTCGCATGGCCGTGATCGAAGGCGAGACCGTTGTGTCCTATGTGCATAATGCGGCGGCCGACGGCATGGGCAAGATCGGCGTTCTGGTCGCCATGACAGGCGCGAACGAGGCATTCGGTCGTCAGGTCGCGATGCATATCGCCGCCGCCAACCCCGCCTCGCTGAGCCAGGCCGATCTGGACCCAGCCGTGGTCGAGAAAGAAAAGTCCGTTCAGATGGAGATCGCGCGCGAATCGGGCAAGCCCGAAGCCGTGATCGAAAAGATGATCGTGGGCCGGATGCAGAAGTTCATGGCCGAAGTCACCCTGATGGGTCAGGCTTTCGTGGTGAACCCCGATCTGACGGTTGAAGCGGCAGCAAAGGAAGCTGGCGTCGAGATCACCGGATTCCTGCGTCTCGAAGTGGGCGAAGGCATCGTGGTCGAGAAAGAAGACTTCGCCGCCGAAGTGGCCAAAGTCGGCCGCGCCTGAGCTATCCCGACAGGACGTGATGGCCCGCCTCTTGAGGGACCATCACTTCCAAAAAGACGACTTGAAATAAAGCGACGGTGCCACCCCCCAGGTATGGCACCGTCTTTTTTTGACCACCCATCAATGGGGATGAACAAGGTGGTTCAAAATGCCGACCTGCAAGCGGATCAATACACCAGCAGGCCGACGGTTCCGGTCACCCGGACGGGACAGAGAGCTTTGGTATCTCAAAGGTCTTTCCCGGTGTTCCCTGGCCAAAGCCACCACTCACGGAACATGATCAGCATGCGTCTTTACCTTGCGTTAAGGTAGTCCGGTTTTCCCTACCTTTTCGGATAAACCCTTTGAAATAACTGGGAAAAGGTAGGGTATTCCATACCATGGCCCGGCGCCGTCGGACCCGGCTTACCTCACGTGCATCCTCAGGCTGCATTCAACAAGCCGAGTCGGGCAGCAAACTGTCAGGCGGCGGGGAAAAGCGCTGGGGCAGGGGGGTCAGGCGTCCAGAACAAACATCTGATTCTGGAGTGCCGCCTTGAGAACGGCCTGCGCCGTGGTCTCCACATTCAACGCGGCGCGTGCCAGCCGCAGATGTTTTTCGACCGTCGCGGGCGTCAGCCCCATCAGAAGCGCAATGTCCTGCGTGGTCTTGCCGTCACCAACCCAGCCCAGAGCCTCGCGCTGGCGGCGTGTCAGCGTCCGACCGGGCGCGGTATAGGGCAGCGTCAGGATTTTCAGATGCGCGACATTGTTCATCACCAGAATATCGCGGCCATGGCGTTCCCACAGCGCGTCAACCTGATCCTGATGCATATCCGCGCGCGCGGTCAGCGCGATGCCGCCTTTGGCGCGCGGCGAGATCGACTTGAACCCGATCGTATAGCCCGCATGCACCTTGTGCGACAGGTTGAACTGGATCACCTTCGCCTCGCTCGGGGTTATGTTGCCGGTCTTGATCATATCCGCCACGACACGCCAGCTACAGGCACCCTCGTTATCCAAGGCCCAGCGAACCATTGGTCCGTGGAAATAGAACCCTTCGGAGACAAAGGTTTCCGCGTAAGTCGTAGGATGGTTCGTCAGGATCACAAAATCATCCGGATCGCCCAGTGACATGCCGCTGCGATAGCGCGTGAAGCCGTAAAGCAGACGGTCAAAGCCGTAGCCATCCATCTTGCGGCAATGCATATCCCATAGCTCTTCCAGCGTCTGGGTATTGGTCAGGGCTTCGAGATAGCGGTTGAGCGTCATGGCGCGGCCTCGTTACCAGCAGCCAGATGCGCGACCAGCGCCTGTATCGCCAGAGCGTATCCTTGCGCGCCAAAGCCGCAGATCTGGCCCAGTGCGACCGGCGCGATATAGGATTTGTGCCGGAACGCCTCGCGTGCATGGATGTTGGACAGATGCACCTCGACCACAGGCACCGCCGCCGAGGAGATCGCATCCATCAGCGCCACGGAGGTATGCGTATAGGCACCGGCATTCAGCACGATCCCTGCATGCAACCCGCGCGCGGCATGGACAGCATCAATCAGCGCGCCTTCATGGTTCGATTGCAGGCAATCGACGGTGTAGCCGTTTCGTGACGCCTCGGTTGCGCAGAGCGTGTTGATATCATCGAGAGTGACACGGCCGTAAACCTCCGGTTGGCGCGTGCCAAGAAGGTTGAGGTTCGGTCCGTTCAGGATCAGCAGCGAAGGCATAAGGACTCATACTCAAATAGGGTTGTTGCTATGTGATAGACCCGCAGGGCATGTGCTGTCGAGAGTAGATGCAGTTCAAGCGTGTCTATATTTAACATAATACTGATTATGCGACTTATGCTGACTGGGATGCCTTACCCCAGCCGCGCCCCGCTGGCATGGACCAAACGCGCGGCAAGCTCGTAGAACTGGCCCTTGGCGCCGGTAAAGGCTTCCTGATAGCCGTTGACCGCGTCCAACGGCAGATGCGCCTCATCCCCGCGCAGCAAGGCCCGCGCCGCCGCCGCCCCGATCACGGTGCCCGGTCCGATCCCGCGACCGGAATAGCCGAACACCGCATAGCCCGACTGATCCGCATCCAGCCGCATCACCTTGGGGATATGATCGCTCGTCATGGCGATCCGGCCTGACCAGAAATGCTCGAACGGCATCTCGCCGACCTGCGGGAAAAGCCGCGCCAGCGCCCGCTTTGCCCAGCTTTCGTGCAGCCCCAGCGCATCGGGATGGCCCATCCCGCCAAGGATCACCCGTCCGGCTTGATCCTTGCGGAACGAAGTCATGATCGTGCCGGTATCCCAACAGCCCTCGCCACCGGGCAGCACCTGCGTAGCCACGTTATGGCCCAGCGGCGCGGTGGCCAGCTGGAAGTAATGCACCGGCGTGGTTGGCGGAACATCCGCGCCCTCAACAGGCTGGTGATAGGCATTGGTTGCGATCAGGATTTTATCCGCGATCACAGTGCCTTGCGGCGTGCTTACGCGCCACTTTCCGCCCTCGCGCTGCACGCCTGTCACGGAGCTGTTCTCGTAAAGCCGCGCGCCGTTCTGCACGGCGGCCCGCGCCAGACCGCGCGCATAGGCCAGCGGCTGGATCGTGCCCGCCCGCGCATCATGCAGCGCCCCGTGCACCTTGTCCGATCCGGTGCGCGCCCGCGCCGCTGCAGCGTCCAGCAAAGTGACCGGCGCGCCCAATGCCTGTTGTTGATCAAATCTGCGCTGCAAGTCTTTGAAACCGCTTGCGGAATGCGCGCAATGCAAGGTGCCGGCACGCACCGGCTCACAGGCGATGTCGTAGCGCTCGATCAGGCCAAAAACCTCAGCGGGTGCGGCGGCCAAGGCGGCGTTCAACCGCTGGCCCTGCGCCTCGCCCAAAGCATCGCAGACAGCACTCGGCGGCAACCACAGCCCCGCATTGACCAATCCGACATTGCGCCCCGACCCGCCGTGGCCGATCTTTTCCGCCTCCAGCAAGACAACTGACGCGCCATCGGAGGCGGTGGTCAAGGCAGCGGAGCATCCGGTGAACCCGCCGCCGAGGATACAGAGGTCAACCGAGGTTTCCCCTGTAAAAACATCCGCTTCAAAGACCTCCTTCGCGCTGGCTTGCCACAGGTTCCGCTCTGCTTTCATGATCCCTCCGCTGGTATTGCGCCTGACGCAACAGGGAACGGCGCGCCTGCCCTATTGCAAAGCGCGCCGTCCGTGTTGATTTGGACCAGTTTGACCCGATCAGAAGAACGCCTGCAACCCCGTCTGCGCGCGGCCAAGGATCAAAGCATGCACATCATGTGCGCCTTCATAGGTGTTCACCGTCTCGAGATTGACCATGTGACGGATCACACCGAACTCGAGGCTGATGCCGTTACCGCCATGCATGTCACGCGACATCCGAGCAATATCAAGGGCTTTGCCGCAGTTGTTACGCTTGACGATCGAGATCATCTCGGGCGCGGCTTTCGCCTGATCCATCAAACGGCCCACTTGCAGGCTCGCCTGAAGGCCAAGGGAAATCTCGGTCTGCATATCGGCCAGTTTCTTCTGGAAAAGCTGCGTCTGCGCCAGCGGACGCTTGAACTGGTGCCGGTCCAGCCCGTACTGGCGTGCGGCATGCCAGCAGAACTCTGCCGCGCCAAGCACACCCCAGCTGATGCCATAGCGGGCACGGTTCAGACAGCCGAACGGCCCTTTCAGACCCTCGACGTGCGGCAGCAGCGCATCCTCGCCCACTTCGACATGATCCATCACGATCTCGCCGGTGATCGAGGCGCGCAGAGACATCTTGTTGCCGATCTTCGGCGCGCTCAGCCCTTTCATGCCCTTCTCCAGCACGAAGCCGCGAATCTTGCCGCCATGTGCGTCGGATTTGGCCCAGACCACAAAGACATCCGCGATGGGAGAGTTGGAAATCCACATCTTCGATCCGGTCAGCACATAGCCGCTCTCGGATTTGACGGCGCGGGTTTTCATGCCCGACGGGTCAGACCCTGCATCCGGCTCGGTCAGGCCGAAACAGCCGATCCACTCGCCGCTGGCCAGCTTCGGCAGATATTTCTGGCGCTGCTCTTCCGAGCCGTAAGCATAGATCGGATACATCACGAGGCTGGATTGCACCGACATCATCGAGCGGTAGCCCGAATCAACCCGCTCCACCTCGCGCGCGACCAGACCGTAGGAGACATAGCCGGACCCCAGCCCGCCATATTCCTCGGGTGTGGTGACGCCGAGCAGGCCCATCTCGCCCATCTCGCGGAAAATATCGGGGTCTGTATGTTCGTCGGCAAAGGCTTTCAGCACACGCGGCTGCAGCTTTTCCTGTGCATAGGCACGTGCGGAGTCGCGCATCATGCGCTCCTCATCGGTCAACTGGTCTTCCAGACGGAAGGGATCGGCCCAGTCGAACTGCCCCAGATCGGGGGCATCCTTGGCACGCAGTTTCGGGGCTTGGCGGCTCATCTCGTTCATCGGGGTCCTCCTTCAGGGATCCGCGCGCGCTGCACCTGCAAAGGCGTCATGAGTTTTTCGCGCAACGCTGTCTTGTCTGGATGCACATTACACCATAGTCATGACGTGTTGAAACGATAGTTTCGCATTCCTTCATGAGTAAACCGCATAGATGATCGCGCCACGCCGCTTTTTGCCCTCCATCGCCTCGCTGCGCGCGCTCGAAGCGCTGGAGCGTCTGGGCAGTGCCACCGCCGTGGCCGAGGAACTGTCGCTCACCCAAAGCGCAGTCAGCCGCCAGTTGCAGACGCTGGAGACGCAGATGGGCGTGCCGCTGATCCTGCGGGACGGGCGGCGGATGGAACTGACACCCCCTGCCCGCGCCTATGTGGCCGAAGTCCGCGAGGCGCTGCACCAGATCGCGCAGGCCTCGTTGCGGCTGCGCGTCCAGCCGCGCGGCGGTGCGCTCGATCTGGCGATCCTGCCCACTTTCGGCATGCGCTGGCTGGTGCCGCGACTGGCCGATTTCGCACGGCTGCATCCTGAGGTGACCATCAACATGGCCACACGGCTGGCCCCGTTCAACTTTGCCACGCAACCCTTTGATGCGGCCATTCATTATGGCGATGCAGATTGGCCGGGCACAGACCATATGCTGCTGCGGAGCGAATCGGTCGTGGCGGTCTGCACGTCCGAATTGAAAGCCCGCCGCAAACTGGCGCAGGCCGCCGATCTGCTGTCTTTGCCGCTGTTGCATATCGAAACCCGCCCGCGCGCCTGGGCTGATTGGTTTGCCGCGCAAGGCGTGGCGCAGGAGCCGCCTGCGGGCACGCTCTACGACCAGTTCTCGACCATCACGCAGGCCGCGCTGCACGGGCTGGGCGTGGCGCTGCTACCGGACTATCTGGCCGAGCAGGATCTGGCGGCGGGACGGCTGGTGCCTGCCTATGGCGGCGCCACCCGGACGCGGGGCAACTACTACCTCGTCTGGCCGCGCTCCAAGGCACAGGACAGCGCGCTGAGCCTGTTCCGCGATTGGCTGGCCACCCAGACCGGCGAGGAGGATACGCTGCCGCGCTAGGAGACGCGCGGCAGGATCACGGTGAAACGGCTGCCCTGCCCCAACGCACTCTCGATCCTGAGCCGTCCGCGATGACGGTTGATGATGTGCTTGACGATCGCCAGCCCCAGCCCCGTGCCGCCCATCTCGCGCGAACGATGCCCGTCGATGCGGTAGAACCGTTCCGTCAGGCGCGGGATATGGATTGGATCAATGCCCTGCCCGTTGTCGCTGACCGTGACGCTGAGTGCGGGGCCGCGCAACGACGGATCGCGCTCGATTGCCCGCAGCACCACATCGACCTGCGCAGGCCGCCCGCCGTATTTGACCGCATTCTCGATCAGATTGCCGAAGACCTGCCGGAGCTGGTCGGCCTCGCCCTCCACAAAGACCGCCTGCCCGCCCAGATCGGCCAACAACCTGCCACCATCCTTTTCCGCCAGCGGGCCGAGGTTACGCAGCACCGAACCCAGCAGATCGGTCAGATCCAGCCGCGTCTCGGGGCGCACGCGTCCCATCTCCTCGACATTGCTTAGCGAGAGCAGATCGCGCACCAGCCGGTTCATCCGTTGCGCCTCGGTGGACATGATGCCCAGAAACTTGGCGCGCGCGACAGGATCATCCTTGGCAGGCCCCTGCAGCGTCTCGATGAATCCGATCAAAGCGGTCAGCGGCGTGCGTAACTCGTGGCTGACGTTGGCAATGAACTCGCGGCGCATCTGGCCGATCTGCTCTTCATGCGTCACATCGGTCAGGCTGATCATCACGCCGGTCGCAGGGCCTGCAGTGACAAAGGTGATATGGACTCTGTAGATCACATCGTGCGCACCGTCCTTGCCGATATAGCGCACGGCTTTTGCGGTATCGGCGTTCTTGATGTTTTTCCCGGGGCCTTGCGCGCGACAGGCCGCGACAGCCTCCAGCACGGCAGGCTGCCGGATCACGGTGATGAAAGGCCGCTCCTCCACATCACCGAACAGGGCCGCGGCGCGCGTGTTTTGCCCGATGATCCGGTCGCCCTCCCCCAGAAACAGCGCGGGCAAGGGCACGGCGTTCAGGATACTGCGGATTGTCTCATCGGGCATCTTGTGCTCCTCAGGGCAGCGTCGCGGCCACCGCATCGGTAAAGACCGCCAGCAAAGCCTCCGGCTCTTCCAGCCCGACAGAGACGCGGAAGAACCCCTCGCTCATGCCAAGCGCCTCGCGCTCCGCCGCAGGCAGCGCACGGTGCGAGGAACTGGCCGGATGCGACAGCGTGGTGCCGACATCGCCCAATGTGGGCGCAAAGGCCAGCCCTTCGGCGGCGCGGGTAAAGGCATTGGCGGCAGCGCGCCCGCCGTCCAGCTCGAAGCTGACCATGTTGCAGCCGCGCGTGCCCAGCAGGTCCCCCGCACGGGCGCGGTCGGGATGATCGGCGCGCATCGGGTAAAGCACGCGCTTGACGCCTGCCAGCCCGGCCAGATGATCGGCCAGCGCCACCGCATTGGCCTCGGCCCGGTCAAAGCGCAGGTTGAACGTGGCGAGCCCGCGCTCGGCCAGCCAGCAATCAAACGGGCTGGCTGTCAGTCCGGTGGTGACGGCGAAATCATAGATCGCCTTTTGATGCACAGGATCGGCGGCGCAGGCATAGCCCAGCGTCACATCGGAATGGCCGGCCAGCAGCTTGGTCACCGAATGGATCACGATATCCGCGCCCGCATCAAAGGGGCGGTAGGCGCGCGGTGTGGTGAAGGTATTGTCTACCGCCAGCAGAATGCCGCGCGCCTTGCACAGCTTGACCAGCCCGTCGATATCAGCCACCCGCAGCGTCGGGTTCGACACCACCTCGACCAGCACCATCCGCGTCTCGGGGCGCAAGGCCGCCTCCATCGCGGCCACATCCGTCGGATCGGCCAGAGAGGTGGCGATCCCCAGACGCGGCAGGTCCTGCTTCATCAGGCGCAAGGACCGCCCGTAAAGCTGGTCGCCCCCCAACACATGATCGCCCGCTTTCAACAACCCCAGCATCACCGCCGTCACTGCCGACATGCCCGACGAAGTGACGATCCCGCCCTGCCCGCCTTCCAGCAGATCGATCCGCTGCGCGAGCACATCCGCATTGGGATGGCCCTCGCGTGCATAGGTGTAGCCCTTGGTCCGGCCCTCGTATTGCGCGTCCAGATCGTCGGGCGTGTCGGAGGCATAGACCACCGAGGGGCTCAGCGGTGTCACGACAGGGCGGCTGATGCTGTCAGGCAGCGGGACGGGACGGATCAGCGATCCTTTGGAGTTCTTCATGGCATGTCTTTCCTGTTGCTGCGCAACAACTGGCACAGGCCGCGGTCAACGGCAAGCAGCCTCAAGCTGCCGGGCAAGCAGCATAACAGCACCGCCCCGCAGCCGCTTCTTCTTGCCCGAAATATCCCCGCTGGAGGCTCGGCCCCCGCCGCTCAGAGCGCGGTCAGACCCTTGGCGAAACGGCGCATGTTCATCTGGTACCCCAGCGCCGAGCGGCGCAGCCCCTCGATCGCGGCCTCGTCCAACTGCCGCACCACCTTGCCGGGCGCGCCCATGACCAGAGAGCCATCGGGGATCTCCTTGCCCTCGGTCACCAGCGCCCCTGCGCCGATCAGGCAGTTCTTGCCGATCTTGGCACCATTCAGCACCGTCGCCCCCATCCCGATCAGGCTGTTGTCCCCGATCGTGCAGCCGTGCAGCATCGCCTTGTGACCGATCGTACAGTTCTCGCCTACGGTCAGCGGATAGCCCAAATCGGTATGCATCACGCAGTTCTCCTGCACATTGCTGCCTGCCCCGATATGGATGCGCTCGTTATCGCCGCGCAGCGTTGCCCCGAACCAGACGGAGGCCCCGCTGTCCAGCACGACATTGCCGATCACATTGGCATCCGGCGCGATCCAGAAATCGCCGTCCGCAGGCAGTTGCGGGGCGGTTCCGTCAAGTGTGTAAAGTGTCATGTCCGTTCCTCGAATTCCTTGTTGAGCCGCCGCACCGTCTCGACCAGTGCGGGTTGTTGCGACAGGCGCAGCCGCTCGGCGCTGACGATGGTTTTCAGCCGTCCGAAGGTTTCGTCCAGATCGTCATTGACCAGAACAAAGTCGTATTCCGGCCAGTGGCTGATCTCGTCGCGCGATTTCGTCATCCGTCCCTCGATCACCTCGTCGCTGTCCTGACCGCGCGAGCGCAGGCGGCGCTCCAGTTCCGGGATCGACGGCGGCAGAATGAAGATCGACAGGACATGCTTTCCAAGGCTGGAATTGCGCACCTGCTGCCCGCCCTGCCAGTCGATATCGAACAATACATCCTGTCCGGCATCAATGGCTGCCGCAACCGGGCCTTTCGGGCTGCCGTAGAAATTGCCGAAGACCTCGGCATGTTCCAGCATCTGGTCGGCAGCGACCATCGCCTCGAATTCATCACGGCTGTGGAAATAGTATTCCCGCCCGTGCTCCTCGCCCGAACGCGGGGGACGTGTGGTGGCCGAGACCGAGAAGCGGATTGAGCGGTCCCAGTCGCGCAAACGGCTGGCCAGCGTGGATTTGCCCGCGCCCGAGGGCGAGGACAGGATGATCAGCAGCCCGCGTCTTTGTTCCATCATGTCATGCTTTCCCGTGCCGCTGGCTTACTGGATATTCTGGACCTGTTCGCGCATCTGGTCGATCACGGTTTTCAGGTCCAGCCCGATCCGCGTCAATGCCTTGTGCTGCGATTTCGAGCACAGCGTATTGGCCTCGCGGTTGAACTCCTGCATCAGGAAATCCAGCTTGCGGCCCACCGGCTCTGTGCTGTGCAACAGGTCATTGGCCGCCGCCACATGGGCGCGCAGGCGGTCCACCTCTTCGGTGACATCGGCCTTGACCGCGATCAGCGCCAGTTCCTGCGCCACGCGCTGCGGGTCTGCGCCGTCACTGTTGTCCAGCACGCGGGCCAGATTGGCGCGCAGGGCGGCTCCGGTCTCGGCGGCGCGGTGCTCTGTCGCCTCGGCGATCTGGTCGACCAGAAGCGTGATCTGCGCCAGTTGTGCCGTGATGACGCTGTGCAGCGCTGCCCCCTCGGCGCGGCGCATGGCGCGGAACGCGGCCAGCAGCGGCTCGAAATCCGCCAGCAGCGCCTCCAGAAGCGGCGCCGTATCGGTTTCGGCCTCAAGGCTGCGGGTCTCCAGCACACCGCGCACGCTCAACACATCGGCGGCGGTGGCAGGGGCCAGCGACAGACCCGCCTGCATCGCCTGCGCCTCCACCTCGGCCATCGCGGCCATCACGGCGGCCAGCCCGCTTTGATTGACCGACAGATCGCCCTGCCCCTCGTCGCGCGTCAGCCGCAGGTTCAGCGCGACCGTGCCGCGCGCGATCTCGGCGGTCAGGCGGGCGCGCAGCCGCGCCTCCAGCCCTGTGATCCAGTCGGGCGCGCGCAGCCGCAGGTCCAGCCCCTTGCCGTTGAGGCTGCGCAATTCCCAGACCCAGCTTGCGCCATGCGCAGCACCCGTTCCGGCGGCAAACCCTGTCATTGATTCGATCACCTGCGCGTCTCCCTCACCAGAACTGTCGCGTTTTCGCGTTGTTGTATCGTCGCTTCATCGCGGCCACCGCCTAGCGTGTCGGGCCATGAACGGCAAGCGCCCCCCGTTCAAAGTGCGCTCACGCGATGCGGCACAGGTTAACCAAACCCTCGCAAATCGTGACAGTTTTTCCGCAAACCATGCAATATTAGCATTTGAGTAACCTTTTCAGCCCTAGTCTCGTCCAAGGACTTCATAATGTTTCGTGACCCCAGCGTTTCCGCCATGCGCTCAACCAGCAATGTGATCGCCATGAGCCGCCACAAGAATTATTCCCATTCCTCCCATGTCGCGGAGGTCGAGGGCTACTGGCATGCCCTGCGCGGAAGACGCGCCGTGCCCCGCCGCTCCGAGATTGATCCGCGCGGGATCGAGCGGGCGCTGGAGCGGACGTTCATTCTGGAACAGGTCGCACCCGGCGTGGGCCGGTTGCGGATCGCAGGGTCGCATCTGACGGACCTGATGGGGATGGAGGTGCGCGGCATGCCGTTGACGGCGCTGTTCAGCCCGACGGCACGGGATGCGCTTTCGGTGTGCCTTGACCAGCTTTGCCGCACGCCCAGCACCATGATCCTGTCGCTTCTGTCCGAACAGGCCCTTGGAAAGCCGAAACTGACCGCGCGGATGCTGCTTTTGCCGCTGCGGAACGAGGAAGGCGCGATTAACCGCGTGTTGGGATGTCTGGATAGCAATGGCCTGATCGGTGTCGCGCCGCGCCGCTTTACCATTGCCGCCTGCCACACCACAGCGCTGGAAGGCGATGACCTGACAGAGGGTGACACCGCAGTCTCGCCAAAGTATGCGCCCGAACCGCAAGCCGCGCCGCAAAAAACGGTCATGCAAGGGCAGCGGTTCGGCTTTTCGGAAAGCGCCAGCCCGTTTGCAGGCCAAAACTTCACAGGTCAAACGCCAGCCGATGCGACACCGGCCAGCGCGTTCAGACATCTGCGGCTCGTCACGTCGGAAACGTGACGCGCCGACGCCAATGCATCAGCCCGCCGCAGCGGCCTGACGTTCCGCCCGCAGGCTAGACAATTCCTCGGCCACCAGAAACGCCAGTTCCAGCGACTGGCTGGCGTTCAGGCGCGGATCGCAGGCGGTGTGGT
>JBLRWK010000021.1:0-64899 GCA_047921295.1 Rhodobacterales bacterium | reverse complement strand
CACCCAGCAGCGCGAGATCGAGATTGCGCGCTCCCGCTCCATGGCGGAAACGGCGGAGGAGCAGGCTTCTTCCGAGAAACGGCGGGAGGCGGCGCGGATCGCGCGGGAGCGGGAGGTGCGCCTGACCGAGATCAGCAAGGACCGCGAATTGCGCGAGCAGACGCTGGCGGCTGAACTATCCACAGCGCTTGCCCAGACAGACAATGCCGTGCGGCTGGCCGCCAAGCGGGTTGAGGAAGCCCATGCCGAGGCCGAGGCGATCGCCGCCACCGCCTCCGGTGCCGAGGCCGAGGAAAAGGTACGCACGATCCGCGAGCAGGCCGTGGCCGACCGCGAGAAAGTGCTGGCCCTGATCCGCGCCACCGAGCAGGCCGAGGTGGATGATACCCGCGTGCGCTCCGAGGTGGGCACTCTGCTGGCGATGGCCGAGGCCGAGGCGAAGGCCATGCTGGAACGCGCCGAGGCACAGAAATTCAAGCTTCTGGCCGAGGCAGAGGGGCGCAGCGCCGTGATCACCGCCGAGAACACGCAAAGCACCGAACTGATGGCGATGAAACTGGACGAGGCGCGCATCAGGACCCTTCCCGAAGTGGTGGAGCGCATGCTCAAGCCTGCCGAAAAAATCGAAAGCATCCGCATCAACCACATCACCGGTATGGGCCGCGCCAGCGGTCCGGCGGGTGAGGGCGGCTCCGGTCCGGAGGGCGGCACGGTGAACCAGTTGGTGGATGGCGTTCTGTCGATGGCGCTGCAACTGCCTGCGGTGCAGCGGTTGGGCGAGGAGGTCGGCATGAATATCGGTGACGGTGTGCGCGGCGTGACCGCGCAGCTTGACCGTCGCAGCAGCGGGACAACTCGCAAACCAAAAACGGACGGCAAAACGTCCGAATCCAAGGACTGACGCGGGTTTTCTTATGAAACCTCCGCACAGTTCATAACCCAACAGGAGAGACTGCCATGACTTTTTCGCGTAGAAGTTTTCTTGCCGGATCATCCGCGCTCGCCTTGTCAACAGCCCCGATCATCGGGCGGGCGCAGGGCAGCGACAAGATCATCTTCGCCTCCATCCTCGATCTGTCGGGGGGCCTTGATATCTATGGCACCGCGATGGCCGATGCGACCGCACTGGCGATTGACGACATTAACGAAGCTGGCGGCCTGCTTGGCCGTGAGGTCGAACTGAAGATGTATGACGCCCAGTCCACCATCCAGTTTTACACCCAATATGCGACGCAGGCCGCTGCGGGCGACCGCGCGGCAACCGTGCATGGTGGTATCACCTCAGCCAGCCGCGAAGCGATCCGCCCCACACTGGCGCGTTTCAAGACGCTCTATTTCTACAACACGCAGTACGAGGGTGGTGTGTGCGATTTCAACAACGTCTGCACCGGCTCCACGCCCGCGCAGACGGTTGCCAAGGTTGTGCCTTATGCGATGAACAAATGGGGAAAGAAGGCCTATATCATCGCCGCCGATTACAACTATGGCCAGATTATCGCGCAATGGGTGGATCGCTTCGTCAAGGAGAATGGCGGCGAGACGCTTGCGATCGAGTTCTTTCCGCTGGATGTCACCAACTTCGGCCCGACCATCAACAAGATCCAGCAGGCCAAGCCCGATCTGGTGTTCTCGGGTCTCGTGGGCGGCGCGCATGTGTCCTTCTACCGCCAATATGCAGCGGCAGGCATGAATGCGGAAATTCCGATTGCCTCCACTACCTTCGGAATCGGCAACGAGCACAAGCTGATCTCGGCCGAGGAAGGCAACGGATTGCTGGCGGCCTATTCCTATTTCGAAGGGGTGCAGAACGCCGAAAACGAGGCCTTCCTTGCGCGGATGGACGCCAAATTCGGCGCCAATCGCGCCACGATGAACGAGCTGACCGTGCGGTCCTATGAAGGGGCGATGCTCTGGGCCGAAGCAGTGAAGCTGGCCGAAAGCATCGAGCATGCAGAGGTGTCTGCGGCGCTGAAATCGGGGCTGACCTATAATGGCCCCTCTGGCCCGATCACGATTGATCCGCAGACCAACCATGCCATCCAGAACGTGGTTTTGGGCGAGTTGCAGGATCAGGAGTTCAACATTGTTGAAAGCTTCGAGGCGCAGCCACCGTCTGATACGCAGCTTGTTTGCGACCTGAACTCCGATCCGACCCTGTCGACCTTCTATTTCGAGAATGGTCTGGCCGCAGCCGGGATCGAGTGACCCCGCGCTGATCTGATCCGTCGCCGGGGGACATTCCCCCGGCACATCATCCCCTCCCAGCAAGCAACGGAGAGCCCATTGGATCTTGTGGCTGCGATTGGCCTGCAACTGGTCTATGTCATCGCGAACCTTGCGCTGATCAGCCTTGGCCTTGCGATCATTTTCGGCATGATGCGGGTGATCAACCTTGCGCATGGCGAGTTTCTGATGCTGGGCGGCTATACGGTTGTGGTGGCGACCAATGCGGGTGTGAACATCTGGGTGGCGATGCTGATCCTTGCGCCGCTGGTGGTGGGCATCATCGGCGTGATCGTGGAGCGCTTGCTGATCCGCTGGCTTTACGGGCGGATGGTCGACACGCTGCTGGCCACATGGGGGCTGTCGCTGTTGCTGGTGGGGCTTGTCACGTCGATCTTCGGCGCCTCTACAGCCACCACCGTCTCGCCGCCGCTGGGGGTGATACGGTTCGGGAACTATTCCGCATCCGGCTATGAGTTGTTCCTGATCCTGATCACTATCTTGCTGTTCTTTCTGGTGTGGCTGACGCTGCGCTTTACCAAGCTGGGCCTTCTGGCGCGGGGCACGATGCAAAATGCCGAGATGGCCTCCTCCCTCGGTGTCTCCACCAGCCGCATCTACATGATCACCTTCGGCCTAGGCGCGGCGGTCTCCGGTCTGGCGGGCGGGTTGCTGGCGCCGATGACAGGGGTGCTGCCGACCATCGGGGCCACCTATATCGCCAAGGCCTTCATTACCGTGATTTCCGGCGGGTCGGCGATCCTTGCGGGGACCACCGCAGGCTCCATCCTGCTGGGCGGGCTGAACGGTATCTTTTCCTTCATCGCGGGATCGACCTTTGGTGAGATCGCTCTGCTGATCGCCGCGATCCTGTTGCTGCGTCTGATGCCGCGCGGGATCACGGGCCGCTTTTTCCGGAAATCGCTATGAGTAACGGTATCCTGCGCCAGATGCGCCCGACCTTCTTTTATGCCCTGCTGGGGCTGGTCTTCATGTTCGCCGCCCCGCAGGTGCTGCAACTGTTTACCATCATCAACCTTACCACGGCCATTGCGCTGGCGGTGCTGGCGCTGAGCCTTGCGCTGATCTGGGGCTATGGCGGTATCCTGTGTTTCGGGCAGGTCGCGTTTTTCGGCCTCGGGGCCTATGTCTACACGATCTCGGCAATCAATTTCGGTGGCTCTACTTGGGCCATTCTGATGGCGGTCATCGTCACCTCGGCCTTTGCGGCGGCTTTGGGGTATTTCATCTTCTACGGCCGCGTCTCGGATGTCTATCTGGGGGTGATCACCCTGACCGTGACGCTGATCTTCTTCTCGCTGATCCGGCGCACCTCGGGGCCGGAATACAAGATCGGCAATGCGCTGCTGGGCGGGTTCAACGGGGTGTCATCGCCGCCGATCAACCTGCCGTGGGACAGCCGCGCCTTTCTGTTCCCTGAGCATGTGTTTTATGTCGCTATGGCGGCGCTGATCCTGTGCTATCTGTTCACCGGATGGCTGGTGAATACCAAATTCGGCCGCGTCTGCGTAGCGATCCGCGAGAACGAGCTGCGCGCCGAATTGCTGGGCTATGACTCGCGCCTCTACAAGCTCGGCATCTTCACCATCGGCGCGGGTATCGCGGCCATCGGGGGCGTGCTTTTCTGCAACGGGGTGGGGCGGATCACACCGGATGTGTTCAGCCTTTATAACGCGGCATTGACGATCATCTGGGTGATTGTGGGCGGGCGCGGCACGCTCATCGGCCCTATCGGGGCCACCTTCGCGCTGTTCTATCTGACCTCGGCGCTGGGCGGGCAAAGCCTGTTCAACAACAATCTGGTGCTTGGCGCGATCCTGATCGTCTTTGTGCTGCTGGTGCCCAAGGGCGTGGCCCCCACGGTGGTTGACTGGGTGAACGCGCGCCGCAAACCCGCCGCAGGGCGCGCGCGCCGCCGCCGCAGTGCCAGAGCGGAGGGCGCGGAATGAGCCGTCAACGCGGAGATGTCGTGGTCGAGACGCGTGGCCTTTGTATGCATTTCGGCGGTGTGCGCGCGGTGGATCAAGTGGATTTCACCCTGTTCGACCGCGAATTGCGCTGCCTGATCGGCCCCAATGGCGCGGGCAAATCGACCTTTTTCAAATGCCTGACAGGGCAGTTGACCCCCACAGCGGGCGAGGTGATGATCCGCGGCCAGACCATGACAGGGGCAGAACCATTCGAGGTGGCCAGCCTTGGCGTGGGGATCAAGACTCAGGTGCCCAACGTCTTCGACGGGTTGAGCGCGGAGGAAAACATCTGGGTCTCGGCGCGGCGCTGGCATGATGACCGTCGCGCCAAGACAGTGACATCGGATACGATCGAGCGGTTGCGCCTTGGCGATATCCGCAAGACGCAGCTTGGCCGTCTGGCGCATGGGCAGCGCCAATGGGTCGAACTGGGGATGGTGGTTGCGGCAGAGCCTTGGCTGGTGCTGCTGGATGAACCCGCCGCCGGCATGACGCATGAGGAAACATACCGCACCGCCGAATTGATCGAAGAGATCAACACAACCGCCGCGCTGATCGTGGTGGAACATGACATGCAGTTCATCCGCATGATCTCGCGGAAAGTCACCCTGTTTCACGAGGGGGGCATCCTGATGGAGGATACGATGGACGCCATTTCGGCGGACAAACGCGCCCGCGAAATCTATCTGGGGCATCGGGCATGAGCGCGCTGCTGAAAGTCTCCGGACTGCGGGCGGGCTATGGCCGCGTGCCGGTGCTGCACGGGATCGACCTGACCGTGAATGCGGGCGAGATTCTCGGCGTATTGGGCCATAACGGCATGGGCAAGTCCACGCTGCTGAAAACGCTGATGGGCATCATTCCGGCCACGGGCGGCAGCATGGTGTTTGACGGTCAGGATCTGGTGCGGATGCGGTCCTCGGCGCGGGCGCAGATGGGGATCGGCTATGTGCCGCAGGGGCGCGGGATTTTCCCCAACCTCAGCGTGCGCGACAACCTGCGCATGGGTGTGGCCGCGCATGACATGGACGAGGATAGCGCGATCGAGCGCGTGCTGACCGATTTCCCGCGGCTGGAGCGGTTGCTGGAACGCGATGGCGGCGCGCTGTCGGGTGGCGAGCAGCAATTGCTGGCGCTGGCCCGCTGTCTGGTGTCCGAGCCTGACCTGATCTTGCTGGACGAGCCGACCGAGGGCATCCAGCCGTCAATCATCGACGAGATTATCGACTTGCTGAAGGAGCTGAACCGCCGCGACGGTCTCAGCATCATTCTGGTGGAGCAGAGCCTTGATTTCATCACTGCGCTGTCGGACCGCGTGTTGCTGATCCAGAAGGGCCGCATCGTGGGCGAAGTGTCCGGCTCCGAGGCGGCAGACCCCGCGCTGATTGAGGAATTCACCGGTTTCGGTGCCAGTAGCGGCGCAGGCGGCAAGCCTGCACCATCGGCGGTCTCAGCACTCAAGTCCGACAAACCGCCCGCAGCGCCACCTGCTCGGGAAGGCGGGGCTGCCGCCCTGACTTCTGCAAAACCATCGGCGAAACCCGCCCCTCATGCCACTCCGGCACCGTTGCAAGAAAGGATGTCCTACATGACTGTCCAGCGCCCCACCCATGCACAGATGAAAACCATCGTGGAAGAACTGGGCATGCACATGTCGGACGCGCGCGTGCAGGAGTTTCTGGATGTGATGCAAGGCACATTGGATGCCTATGACATTGTGGACGCGCTGCCCGATTACCTGCCGCCGGTTCTTTATCCGCGTACTTCGGGCCATCGCCCCACGGCGGAGGAAAACCCGATGAATGCGTGGTATGTGAAGACCGAGATCAAGGGCGCGCCGCGCGGGCCTTTGCTGGGGCGGACGGTTGCGCTGAAGGACAACGTCTGCCTTGCGGGCGTGCCGATGATGAACGGCGCGGCGACCCTGAAAGGCTATACGCCCGATATTGACGCGACAGTGGTGACGCGGCTGCTGGATGCGGGTGCCACGATCATGGGCAAGGCGCATTGCGAATATTTCTGCCTCTCCGGCGGCAGCCATACCAATGCCACGGGCGCTGTGCATAACCCGCACAAGCACGGCTATTCGGCGGGCGGGTCTTCATCCGGCTCTGCGGCGCTGGTGGGGGCAGGGCTGGTCGATATGGCGATCGGCGGCGATCAGGGCGGCTCCATCCGGATGCCTGCATCCTTCTGCGGCATCTACGGGATGAAGCCCACGCATGGCTTGGTGCCCTATTCGGGGATCATGCCGATTGAGAACACCATCGACCATGCCGGACCGATGACCCAGACCGTGATGGACAACGCCCTGATGCTGGAGGCGATTGCAGGGGCCGACGGGCTGGACCCGCGCCAATATGACGTGGTCACCGACCGTTATACGGCGTCGGTCAATCGCGGTGTGTCCGGCCTCAGGATCGGGGTGGTCAAGGAAGGGTTTGGCCATGCCCAGTCCGAGACGGATGTGGATGCGTCGGTGCGCGCCGGGGCCGAGATATTCCGCCGTCTAGGGGCGACGGTCGATGAAATCTCGATCCCGTGGCACCTGCACGGCCCCGCGATCTGGACACCTATCGGGCTGGAGGGGCTGACCAACCAGATGATGCTGGGCAACGGTTTCGGCACGGGGTGGGAGGGGCTCTACACGACCTCGCTGCTGGATTATCATTCCAACTGGCGCAGCCGTGCGGACGAGCTTTCCGATACGCTCAAGATTTCCATGTTCGTTGGGCAGTATCACCTGAAACACACGCGCGGGCGCTATTATGCCAAGGCGCAGAACCTGTCGCGGCAGTTGCGCGAGGAATACAACAAGGTTCTCGCCTCCTATGATCTGCTGCTGATGCCGACCACACCAATGAAGGCCACGCCGCTGCCGCCCGCCGATGCCAGCCTTGCGCTCTGGACGCAGCGCGCCTTCGAGATGCTGCCCAATACCTCGCCCTTCGATGTGACGGGGCATCCGGCGATGTCGATCCCTTGCGGGATGTCGGACGGTCTGCCCATCGGGTTGCAACTGATCGGGCGGCGCTATGAGGAAAGCACGATCTACCGTGCAGCGGGCGCGTTCGAGCAGGCGGGCGACTGGCGCAAGATGTAGGCGAAAGGGGCGGGCGATGTCGGCAAGGCTCACATCAAGGCCGGGTATCCGGCCTGCCAACGGGCTGTCACATGTCGCTGGCACCACCGACCGCCCGCTGGTCGCAGCCACGATCCCCGCCTTTCTGGCCGAGGTGGTGCGCCGCCACGCTGACCGCACCGCAGCCGTATTCTGCCAGACGGGGGATCGCTGGAGCTATGCCGAGTTTGCCCGGCTGGTTGACCGGCTTGCGGCGGGCTTGCTGTCTATCGGGGTCTACAAGGGGGACCGTGTGGGCATCTGGTCGCCAAACCGCCCCGAATGGCTGCTGGCGCAATTCGCCACCGCACGGATCGGGGCGATATTGGTGAATATCAACCCGGCCTACCGCGTGTCCGAGTTGGACTATGCGCTGAACAAGGCCGGCGTGTCCTGTCTGATTGTGGCACCGCAATTCAAAACCTCTGACTATATGGCGATGCTGGCGGAGCTTGCGCCCGAAATGGAAGCCTGCCCAGCGGGGCGGTTGCGCGCTGCGCGTTTGCCTGCGTTGCGCGCGGTCATGCAACTGGGTCCAAAGCCAAGGAAAGGCGCGCTGGCGTTCGAAGAGTTGATGGAGCGGGGCAACCGCGCCATGCGCACCCGGCTGGACGCGATCAGCGCCAGCCTGCACCCCGATGACGCGATCAACATCCAGTTCACGAGCGGCACCACGGGAGCGCCCAAAGGGGCGACGCTGAGTCACCGCAATATCGTGAACAACGCGGTTTCCACCGCGCGCGCGATGCGGTTGCAACCCGGCGAGGGGCTGTGCATTCCGGTGCCGTTCTACCATTGCTTCGGCATGGTTCTGGGCAATATGGCCGCCTGTGCCTACGGGGTGACCATGGTCATCCCCGGCGAGGCCTTTGACGCGCGTGACACGTTGGCCGCGATTGACGCCGAGGGCTGCGCGGCGGTGCACGGGGTGCCGACGATGTTCCAGACCATGCTGGATCATCCCGAATTTGACCGCTTTGACATGCGCAGCCTGCGCACGGGGATCATGGCGGGCGCGCCCTGCCCCGAGCCGCTGATGCGCCGCGTGACGGAGCGGATGCATTGCCGCCAGATCACCATCGGCTACGGGATGACGGAAACCAGCCCGATCTCGTTCCAGTCGGCTGTGGATGATCCGATGGACAGGCGGGTATCGACCGTGGGCCGCATCCAGCCGCATGTGGAATGCAAGATTGTGGACGCGGAGGGACGCACTCTGCCGGTGGGGCAGCAGGGGGAATTGCTGACACGCGGTTATCTGGTGATGAAAGGCTACTGGAACGATCCAGAGCGCACCGCTGAAGCGATACAAGGCGGTTGGATGCAGACCGGCGATCTGGCGACGATCGATGCGGAGGGATATTGCCGGATCACCGGCCGCTCCAAGGATATGCTGATCCGTGGCGGAGAGAATGTATATCCCGCCGAGATCGAGGAATTTCTGGCCACCCATCCCGACATATCGCAAGCGCAGGTCTTTGGCCTGCCCGATCCGAAATTCGGTGAGGAGGTTGCCGTCTGGGTGATCCTGCGCCCCGGTGCTGCGATGTCGGAGGAGGCGTTGCGCGACTGGTGCAAGGGCAAGATCGCGCATTACAAAGTGCCGCGCTATGTCCGGTTTGTGGCCGAGATGCCGATGACGGTGACGGGCAAGCCGCAGAAATTCGTGATGCGTGACCAGATGATTGCCGAACTGGGCCTGCGTGCCTGAGTGGTTGGCTTTGAAAGGAACTGCCGATGTTCACCCTGACTGCGATCCTGCGCGCCAAACCGGGGCATGAAGAGGCTGTTAAGGCAGCGCTGGAAAAGGTGGGGGATTTTGTCCGCGCGCATGAGCCGGACACGGCCAGCTTTTTCGTCACGCAATCCGCCGATGATTCTTGCACCTTCGTCACGCATGAGCGGTTTACAGACCGTGCCGCGATGGAACTGCACAACAACGGCGCAGGCTCGCAGGGGTTCTTTGCTGAGGCGGGAGCGCTGCTTGATGGCCCCGCCACCGTGGTGACAGGACCGGAGGTTTTTTGCACGGTAGCGTTCACCACCCGATACGAGTTTCCCTTTGTCGGCTTGGAACGCGTTCGGACGTTGGCTTTTTAACGCAACAGAGGGCATCGCAGGGCCGCGGTTGGGCGATCCGACGGATCAATCTGGCAATTTATCGTGAAGCAGCATCCACCCTTTGGTCGTGGCATTGCCGTAGCCAATCGCCCGGCCGGGGGGCGGCCGTGCGATGCCCGGGCCGCTGCGCGGCTGTTCCGGGCGGGGCGTCTCTTCATTGTCCGCTCTGCCTTTAGAGCCGCCTGTCGCGTCCCCGTCAGACTGAGAAAACGAACGCCACTACAACTGCACGCCTTTGGTCAGCGCGCCGTCGATCACCAGATTGGTGCCGCTGGTAAAGCTGGAGGCGGGCGAGGATAGGAACACCACGCCTCGCGCGATCTCTTCGGGTTTCGCCATGCGGCCCATCGGGTTCATCGCCAGCGCCTCGGCATAGAGAACGGGGTTGTTGGTCTCGATCGACTGCCAGATGCCACCGTCAAAATAGGTGTTGCCTGGTGACACGGTATTGGCGCGGATGCCCTTGGGGGCGAGTTTCATCGCGAGACCCTGAGCGTAATGCACCAAAGCCGCCTTGAAAGCGCCGTAAGCCGGACCGGTGAAATCCACCTCGCGCCCCGAGACGGAGGAGATCAGCGTGATCGCTGCGGCATCCGATTTCTCCAGCCATGGCATCGCGGCATTCACCAGCCGGACCGAATGCATCATATCGGTGTCAAAGCCCGACTGCCACGCAGCTTCGTCATCGGCGACGGCCAATGCCGAGACATTGGCCACCACGATGTCGATCCCGCCGAGCGCTGCGGCGCTGTCCTGCACCCATGATTTCAGCGCATGCGCGTTGGAGACATCCACCGCGCGGCCAAAGACGTTTGCCCCCTTGGCTTTCAGCGCCTCGACCGTCGCAGTCACCCCGTTGGCGTCGCGGGCACAGACCGCAACAGCCGCACCCTCGCTCGCAAAAATCTCGGCGCAATGCAGGCCGATCCCCTTGGTGCCACCCGTGACCAGCACGCGCAGGCCTTTCAATCCCAGATCCATCACGTTTATCCCTTCAAACCAGATACTTTTTCAACATGGATGCACCCAGCGAATATTTCGGGTCCACCATATTGCCCACGCGCATCTTTCCGGCCTGTGTCGCCAGAAAATACGCCTCCGATTCCTCGAAGCCGTAATCCTCGACCATCCAGCGGATCAGATCGCGGTAGGCTATGCGGGCGGCATCCTCCATCGGGCGGGCAGAGCCGACGGACATGATGAACTCCTCGGTCTCCAGCCGGACGCCGGGGATCGACCAGCCTTTGATCAGGTCGATCTGCACGGTCACCGTGGCGGGAATCTCGACTGCGACACCGCAAAGCTCCCCGTCACCCTGGCGTCCATGACAATCGCCTATGTAGAAATACGCCCCCTCACGCTGGACGGGGAAATAGATTACGGCTCCGGGGGCTACATCCGGAAGGTCCATATTGCCGCCGTAATAGTCGGGCACCAGTGATGATATCGCCTCGATCTCGGGCGACACACCCGTGGTGCCCACGAAAGGCTCGTAAGGCAGGGTGATCCTGTCCGAGAATTTCACGCCATCGGGGGTCACTTCCATCTTCTTCACACGCTCGGCAATCGGCGCGTTCAGATGCGTGAGGCTGCTGGCGACCAGTCCGCCGAAATCGGGGATCAGCGCGGTGGTGCCCGCAGGCTGTGGCCCGCGCGGCAGCAGGCTTTTGATATGCACCGCCAGAACGTCGCCCTTCTGGGCGCCTTCCACCGCAATGGGGCCGTTCTGCGGGTTCACGAAAGGCATGTTCAGCACTTTGGAGGGCAGATCATCCTCGGATTTGACCGCGCCGCCGAAGGCATCCAGCGTCTCGACTTCGACCACATCGCCGGGGGCGATATGCATCACTGGTTCGGCATAGGGGCCGTAAACGTAATGGAACTGCCCTTGCGCCTTTTCTGTCAGTTGATGCTTTGCCCCTTCACGGGCCTGCGCCACGCCAAGCCGCCCCATAACCGAGGATTCGAGCCACGCCATTTCGGTATCCCTTCCCAAACGCTTACCTTGGAGAAGTTTAGGCTCACATGCCGCTCTGGCAAGCGCGATTGCCGCATCTTGCGGGGATCATGCAATCTTTCGGTCCAGCGATCAGCTTGCGCCTGAAAGCGCGGCAATGCGTCGGGCTTGTACGGTCTGAAACGGAACCCGAAGGGTCATCCGGCAGTTGATACCCTGACCGCTTATGGTTGCCCAAAAAAGGAATGCCAAGATGCTCAGACCGGAAACAGGACGCATGATGCTGGACACAGCAACAGGCCCAACAGAGGGGAAAGAGCCGGATGTCGCGGATGCCGTTGTCGATCTGCACACCCGGACTGTGGATGCACTGGCTGGTTTCGAGAAAATGGTCGAAAAGGCAGAGCCGGAGTTTCGCGAAGTGGTCGAGCGGTTTCGCGAATTGCATGCGCGGCATGCGGTCGCTCTCAAGGTGATCCTCGCCGATCTGGGCGTCAAAGTGGATGATGACGGGTCTTTCATGGGCACCGTGAACGAGGCTGTCGTCAGCCTACGGGCCTTTTTCGACGAGATCGACGAGGACACGATGGACAATATCCGCAGCGGCGAAGAACATGTGCTGCGGGCCTTCGACGCCGCGATTGCCGGAGGGTTGCCCCAACCGCACGAGACAAGCATCGTGGAGATGCGCGCGGAATTGCGCGACCTGCTGGACGCGACGAAGCATATCGACTGACTGCCCAACTCCCCAGACGCACGGCTACAAGAATGGCCGCATCATGTTGCAAAACGCGGTGCGGCCCGTCTATTTCAGCCTCTCTGTCAGCGTATCAGGAAAGACAGAATCCTCGCGGCCATCTCGCCGAACGGCGGGCGCAGCAGGGTTGCGCCGTTCCAGCGACCCTGCTCGAAGATCCCTTTGGCGTGGCTGAAACGGCGGAACCCTTCGATACCGTGATAGGCTCCCATGCCACTGGGGCCAACGCCGCCAAACGGCAGATCGTCCTGCGCGAAATGCACCAAGGTGCCGTTGATCGTGACATTCCCCGATGTGGTGCCGTCGAGAACGCGCCGCTGCGCCGCTTTGTCATGGCCGAAATAGTAAAGCGCCAAGGGGCGGGGGCGCGCATCGACAAAGGCTACGGCCTGCTCGATTGAGCTATAGGTAAAGACCGGCAGGATCGGGCCGAATATCTCTTCTGCCGCGATCTCCATCGCATCGGTGACCCCCAGCACGACGGTCGGTTGCATCGCCCGCGCGGGCGCGCTCTGCGCGGAATGGCCCACCTTGCGGACGGTTGCCCCCTTGGTTTCGGCATCCTCCAACAGACCGTTCAGACGTGACAGATGCCTGTCGTTGAAAACCCATGTATAATCCTCGCTAGCGGGACCGTCAGGGTAGGCCGTTTTGACGGCCTCGTCATAGCTGGTCAGGAAGGCGGACAGATCATCCTCGTGGACCAGTGCGTAATCGGGCGCGATACAGGTCTGGCCGCCGTTGATCAGCTTGCCAAAGGCGATCCCTGTCGCGGCGTGCTCCATCGGGTGACCCTTTTCTATGATCACCGGCGATTTGCCCCCCAGTTCCAGCGTTACGGGCACCAGATTCCGGCTGGCGGCCTGCATGACCTTGCGCCCGACGGCGGTGCTGCCGGTGAAGATCAGGTGATCGAACGGCAGTGCCGAGAAGGCGGCCCCGACCTCCGCATCGCCGTTGATCATTGCGACCTGCTCCTGCGGGAACAGCGCACTCAAGACCTCTTCCAGCAACGCATTGGTGGCAGGTGTGAACTCCGACGGCTTCAGCATCACCCGGTTGCCTGCGGCCATCGCCGTGGCCAGCGGCATCAGCGCAAGGATCAGCGGATAATTCCACGGCGACATCACGCCCACCACGCCCAGCGGCTGATATTCCACCCGCGCCACACCCTGACGCATCTGCAACGCGACATGGCGCTTTTCGGGACGCATCAAGCGGCGCAGGTTCTTGTGCAGATAATCAATGCCGCTCAGAACGCCTGTCATCTCGGTCAGGCTCGTCTCGATGCGGGACCGATGCCCGAAATCCGAGTCGATGGCCGCTTCGATGCGGCGGCGGTTTGAAACAACCGCCGCACGCAGGTTGGCAAGATCTGCGCGACGCGCCTCAAGGCTCGGTGCCCCATCACGGCGGTAAGCCGCACGCTGTGCCGCCAAAAGACGGGCGGCCTCGGGGTGGGCGGTGGCTTCGCTGTTCACAGGCATTGACCTCGCTGTTGTGCCGGACGCGCTGAAAGGATCAGGCGAGCGCGGGATAATCCGTGTAGCCTTTGGCCCCGCCGCCATACATCGTGGCTCTGTCCGGCTCTGCCAATGATGCCCCTGTCTCAAGCCGTTTGACCAGATCGGGATTGGCGATGAAGGGCCGCCCGAAGGCAAAAAGATCCGCCTTGTTGTCAGCCAGATGTTGGTTGGCAAGCGGCAGGTCATAGCCATTGTTGGCGATATAGGTGTTGCGGAACGCAGCACGCAGCGCGTCGTAATCGAACGGTGCATTATCACGCGCACCGCCAGTCGAGCCTTCGACGAGGTGCAGATAGACCAGCTCCAGCTTGTCCAGTTCGCGCACGATATGGTCAAATTGCGCCTGCGGGTCGCTGCAGGAAATTCCATTGGCGGGCGAGACGGGGGAGAGGCGGATGCCTGTGCGTCCGGCTCCGATTTCTCCGGCGACCGCAGCCGCCACCTCCAGCATCAGCCGCGCGCGGTTCTCGATAGAGCCGCCATAGGCATCGGTGCGGTGATTGGCGCCGTCCTTGGCGAACTGGTCCAGCAGATAGCCGTTGGCGCCGTGGATCTCGACCCCGTCGAACCCTGCCGCAATCGCATTAGCCGCCGCCTTGCGGAAATCTTCCACGATCCCCGGCAGTTCGTCCAGTTCCAGCGCGCGCGGGGCGGAGACGTCGACAAAGCTGTTGTTGACGAAAGTCTTGCCCTTGGCGGGGATGGCTGAGGGCGCGACGGGTGCTGCCCCGTCTTTTTGCAGATCCACATGGGAAATCCGGCCCACATGCCAAAGTTGCAGGAATATCTTGCCGCCAGCCGCGTGCACCGCATCGGTGACAACCCGCCAGCCCGCGATCTGCGCGTCGGTGTAGATTCCCGGCGTATCCTGATAGCCCTGACCCTGCTGCGAGACTTGCGACGCCTCCGAGATGATCAGCCCCGCCGAGGCCCGCTGCGTGTAATATTCCGCCGCCTGCGGGCTGGGCACAAGACCCGCCGCAGCGCGGTTGCGGGTCAGCGGGGCCATGACGATACGGTTGGAAAGCGTGATGTCACCCATGGCGTAGGGGGCGAAAAGGCTGGTCTGTGTCATATGCATCTTTCCGATGGTTGCTTTGTACGGCGTCCGGTCCCGTGGCACGCAACGGCTTGAGCAGCATGGCACCGTTGCCGGTACTTTCGTGACCTACTTCGACGACATGCCGGTGCAGGCGCGCACGTGTCGGAGCCGTGCAGGAGATGGACGAAGGACTAGGGTAAGCCACGCTGAAAGGGGTAGCAAGGCTGACCACGGGGCGTGCAATCGTGCTGTCGGCGGGAGGCGGCAACACAAGGTGCGTCAGGTGCCAAAGGTTGACCTGCACGCCCTGCACATCATATCCCAGCCTATGAGGGATATTTCCAAGCCGTTGCAAATGTTGGAATTTCTTAGTTTTTCGCCGTGCAGACCCTGCCAGCCGGAACTTCAATGGCAGCCAGCACGTTAAGCCTGTTAGACTGATAAAGGTATTTACATGTCCACAACGCGCAGCAATGCCGGATCCGAGGGTTCCAAATTTACCCGTGCAAAGGAGTTCGCCAAACGGCTCTGGACACAGGTGAGCGAGGACCATGTCGGGCTGATTGCTGCGGGCGTCGCCTTCTATGCTCTGCTCGCGCTGTTCCCTGCGATCACCGCGATGATGTCGATTGCCGGGTTGATGGTGCAGCCGGGCGAGATCGTGGACCAGTTGCAGGAATTTTCGGATATCGTGCCCGAGCAGGTGATGACGATCATCATCGGGCAGGCGTCGGATATCGCAGGCAGCCGGAGCGGCGGGCTGGGCCTTGCCGCAGTTCTGGGTATCGGATTTGCGGTCTGGTCGGCCTCGCGGGGCATGGCGTCTTTGATCGAAGGCATGAACGTTGCCTATGGCGAGAAGGAAACGCGCGGCTTCATCAAGCTGAAAGCCGTGACACTGGTGCTGACCCTGCTGGTCGTTTTCGGGGTCATCTTCGGCATGATGGCAACCATGGCGGTGCCGATCATCCTCTCCTTCGTTGACCTTGGTCGCTATGGTAGTATCGTGAGCTTTGCCATCGTCTGGGCGGTGCTGCTTGTCTTTACCTTCGGGGGGTTGTCGCTGATCTACCGTTTCGGACCGGATCACTCCGACACCCGCAGCTACAACTGGATGACACCGGGTGCCCCTGTGGCCTGTCTGTTCTGGGTTATGGCATCGGGCGGGTTTGCTTTCTATGTCGGCAACTTCGGGTCCTACAACGAAAGTTTCGGGGCGCTGTCGGGGGTAATCGTGATGCTTTTGTGGCTCTGGATTTCGGCCTTTGTCGTGCTTTTGGGTGCAGAACTGAACTCGGTCTCCGCACGGATGTCGCAGGAGTGACGGTGCAGCGCGGACGGGCGCCGCGGCGCTCGCAGCGTGCAGTTCCCCTTGACGAGGCGACAATCAGTAGAAACAACGGCTGCTGCAAGGCAATGCAAGAATCCCGCGCCCAAGAACCCCGCGCCCTGAGGCGGAAGCCATCAACCTCTCCACGTGTTTCCCCCGTTATCCTCCCAAGGAGCTATGCATGAAATTCCGCTTCCCCATCGTGATCATTGACGAAGATTTCCGATCCGAGAACTCGTCCGGTCTGGGCATCCGTGCCATGGCCGAAGCGATTGAAAAGGAAGGTTTTGAAGTGCTCGGGGTCACCAGCTACGGTGATCTGTCGAAATACGCACAGCAGCAATCGCGCGCGAGTGCCTTTGTGCTGTCGATTGACGACGAGGAGTTCAGCCCCGGACCGGATCTTGATCCGGCGGTGGTGAACCTGCGGAGCTTCATCGAGGAAGTGCGCTGGAAAAACGCCGATGTGCCGATCTATGTCTACGGCGAAACCAAAACCAGCCGCCATTTGCCCAATGATATCCTGCGGGAGTTGCACGGCTTTATCCATATGTTCGAGGACACGCCGGAGTTCGTCGCGAAACACATCATCCGCGAGGCGAAATCCTATCTTGAGGGCATACAGCCGCCGTTCTTCAAAGCGTTGCTGGATTACGCCGAGGATGGCTCCTACTCGTGGCATTGCCCCGGCCATTCCGGCGGCGTCGCCTTTCTAAAAAGCCCGATCGGGCAGATGTACCACCAGTTCTACGGTGAGAATATGCTGCGGGCCGATGTCTGCAACTCGGTCGAGGAACTGGGCCAGTTGCTGGATCATAACGGCGCGATCGGCGCGTCCGAGCGCAACGCCGCGCGCATTTTCAACGCCGATCACTGCTTTTTCGTGACCAACGGCACCTCCACCTCGAACAAGATGGTCTGGCACCACACCGTTGCCCCCGGCGATGTGGTTGTAGTGGATCGCAACTGCCACAAATCCATCCTGCACAGCATCATCATGACGGGTGCGATCCCGGTGTTCCTGAAACCGACGCGCAACCATTACGGCATCATCGGCCCGATCCAGCAAAGTGCGTTCGAGGTCGAGGCGATCAAGGCTCGCATCCGCGCCAATCCTTTGCTGGCGGGCGTCGATGCGGACACGGTGAAGCCGCGCATCATGACGCTGACGCAATCGACCTATGACGGCGTGCTCTACAATACCGAGACGATCAAGGGCCTGCTGGACGGCTATGTCGAGAACCTGCATTTCGACGAAGCATGGCTGCCGCATGCCTCCTTCCATCCGTTCTATGGCAATTTCCATTCGATGGGGCGCAAGCGCGAACGGCCAAAGCACTCGGTCACCTATGCCACGCAATCGCTGCACAAGCTGCTCGCCGGGATCAGTCAGGCCAGCCATGTTCTGGTGCAGGACAGTCAGGACACCCCGCTGGACAGGCATCTGTTCAACGAGGCCTATCTGATGCACACCTCCACCAGCCCGCAATACAGCATCATCGCAAGCTGCGATGTGGCCGCCGCGATGATGGAGCCGCCGGGCGGCACCGCCTTGGTCGAGGAAAGCATCGGGGAATCGCTGGATTTCCGCCGCGCGATGCGGAAAATCGACGAGGAATACGGTGATGACGACTGGTGGTTCAAGGTCTGGGGACCGGACGAACTGTCGGAAGAGGGGATCGGGCGCACCAAGGACTGGGTGCTCAAACGCACCGATGCCGATGGCGTGCAACCTTCGGACGGGGAAGACAGCTGGCACGGCTTTGGCGATATGGCCCCCGGTTTCAACATGCTGGACCCGATCAAGGCCACGATCATCACGCCCGGTCTGAACCTTGATGGTCGGTTCGAGGAATCCGGTATCCCCGCCTCCATCGTGACAAAATACCTTGCCGAACATGGGGTGGTGGTCGAGAAAACGGGGCTTTACAGTTTCTTCGTAATGTTCACCATCGGGATCACCAAGGGCCGCTGGAATACGTTGCTGACCGCCTTGCAGCAGTTCAAGGACGATCACGCCAAGAACCAGCCGATGTGGCGCGCCATGCCGGAATTCTGCGCCAAGCAGCCGCGCTACGAGAATATGGGGCTGCGCGACCTGTGCCAGCATGTGCATGCCCAATACGCCAAATACGATGTGGCGATCCTGTCGACCGAGATCTATCTCAGCGACCTGACCCCGGCGATGAAACCCAGCGATGCTTACGCCCATATCGCGCGCCGTACCACACAGCGCGTCCCGATCGACCAGCTTGAGGGGCGTATCACCACCAGCCTTGTCACCCCCTATCCGCCGGGTATCCCGCTGCTGATCCCCGGCGAGGTGTTCAATCAAAAGATCGTTGATTATCTCAAGTTCAACCGCGCTTTCGCACAGGAATGCCCCGGGTTCGAGACGGATATTCACGGTCTGGTGCAGGAGACGGGCGAGGACGGCGCAATCCACTACTTCGCGGATTGTGTTGCAGAATAAAGCAATCCATCACCTGCGCCGGAACGATAGAGCGGCAGGCGTCAGACCTCTGTGGCGCTTGCCGGACATACACTTGGCGAGAGGCAACCTTGCAACCGGAAGGGCACAAAGGGTTTGACTCCGCGCCGCAACCTGTCCACTGGGGCTCCAGTTTTGGAAACACCCCTTCAATTCGGCAGATCGAGACGGATCAGTGCCGATATCAATGATATCTTCAACGGAAAACGGATATGAGAAACAACAAAGACGACGATCACGCTAGCCGACGCAACACTGCTTCCGAGGCAAAAGCAGCCCTACTTGAAGCGCACCGCTCCGGCAAAGCTGCTGCCGAGACAGAGCGTCTCGCGCGGGAGGAAGCAAAGATTCCCGCCGCCGAGGCGCGGGCCGAACGGCAGGCGGAAGCTGCGCGGGTGAAACTTGAGGAAGAGCAGCGCGCCGAGGCGGAAGCCGCAGAAGCCGCCGCTGCGGCACGGGCTGACGAAGATGCGCGCGAGCAGGCGGAAAAAGACATGGTGTCCCGCGTTGTCAAAGATCAGGCAGAGCTGAAGGCGGAACGTGACCGCCGCTATGCCGCCCGCAAAGCGAAGAAAAGATAAGGTTCGGGCTTTCCGAAAACCTTGGCCCTAGGATGCCGCTAATACGCGTCCGGAGCAAATCGCTCCAGACGCGTTTTGGTCTCAGAGATCGTCTTGCACAGCTTGCGATTCAGCCGTGATTGTCTGGCCAGCAGTGGAGATGTCTTGTCCAGCCCCCTGAACGGTTTCACAGGCGGCCAGTGCGCCAAGTGCAAGAATGGCCGCGAAGAGTTTTGAAGTCGACATAGGGATACTCCTTTGAAATGCTTGCCGCATGTGCGGCTTGACAGTTTAAAACGCTTCAGCCTGCGTTTTGTTCCAATTTCGCGCGGATGGGGCTCAACCGTCGCAGAGATCTCCGGTCACGGGTTCAATCGGCTTGAAACTCTCCCGATTGGCCAGAAACGCAGGGCGCGGTTTGGCGGCCGCAAAGGGTGCAGACGGCGCATTCGAGACAGCATTGTAGACAAAGAACGCATTGGACCGCGGGAAGGGCGTTACGTTTCCGTTGGAGGCGTGCAGCGTGTTGCACTCGAAAAAGATCACCGTCCCCGCCGGACCTGTCGCCGCATCCAGCCCCGCTTGGGCTGCCAGCTTTTCCAGAATCTCGCGCGATGGCACGCCGATTTCCTGCTTTTGCAGGCTCGATTTGTGGTTTGCATCGGGCGTCTCACCCTGACAGGCGATGAACTGTTTGTGCGATCCGGGGATCAGCATCAGCGGCCCGTTGAGCGCCGAGTTGTCCGTCAGAAGCACAGAGGCCGACAGGGTCCGCATGCGCGGCAAGCCGTCTTCCGCATGCCATGTCTCGAAGTCGGAATGCCAGTAGAATTCCTTGCCCGTGAACCCCGGCTTGTAGTTGAGCCGGCTTTGGTGGAGGTAGACCTCGTCGCCAAGCAGGAAACGCGCCACATTTGCCAGACGCGCATCGGCTGCGAGGCGGGCAAAAACGGTGCTGTGCTCGTCCAGCCGGAAGATCGTCCGCACGGCATCCGAGCCGGGCTCCACGACAAGATCCTCCGAACGGATGCTTTGGCCGTCATTGCGAAGCGACGCCGATGTCTCGATCAGTCGCGCGATTTCTTGCTGCGAGAACAGATCATTGCGGATCAGATAGCCCTTTTCCTCGTAATGCTCTGCTTCATCCCGCGAGATCGGTGCGCTGTCGTCCCATGTCTTCCACAGAACGGGATCGCGCCGTGATGTGATAGTTTCCGGGCCTTTGAGACGCGTGGGATATTCGTCCAGCCCAGTGAACTGTTTTTCTGGGTGTGCGACGTTCATGATTTTCTCCTAATGGTAGTGCAAGTGGTCATGTCCGCGCTGGCCAGTGACCAGTCGCGCCCGATAACAACCAGTCGCGAAGCTCAAGGTTCCAAGTTGTGTACAAGTGCGGCGAACAGGCGAGGGAGATGCTCTTGCCGCAGGTTCAGCGGGGCTGTTCCTGACGGCTTTCCCGAAATACGATGTATATGCCGCTGAGAACGATCACCGCCGCGCCCGCCAAGGTCCATACGCCGGGTGTATCGCCCCAGATCAACCAGCCCAGAAGCGACGCCCAGATCAGCGCGGTATAGTCGAACGGTGCCACAATCGCTGCAGGTGCCAGCCGGAACGCTTGCCCGATCAGCGTGATCCCCAGCGCGCCGAACACGGCCTGCGCCACGAAAAACGGCAGGTCCGCCGCGCTTACAGGCACCCAGACAGCGAGGGCAAAGGGGGTCGCATAGACCAGCGGGAACAGCATCACGAAGAACATCATCGTCCACATGCTCTCGCGCGGGCCAAGCAGGCGGGCGCTGATCATGAACAATGCATAAAGCACCGCGGTGGCGATCACATAGAGAGAGGCGGGCTGGAACGTGTCCCCGCCGGGACGCACAATGATGAGCACGCCGATGAAGCCCACCAGAACGGCGATCCAGCGACGCCAGCCGACAGCCTCTCCCAGCAGCGGAACGGACAGGGCGGTGATGAAGATCGGGGCCGAAAATACAAGCGCGGTCGCTTCGGCCAGCGCAAGGGTTTCGAGGGCTTTGAAAAATGTATAGGCTCCGCCCAGCATCAGGAGGCCGCGCAGCGCATGGACACGCAGGCTGGATGTCCTGAAACCCGCGCCGCCGATCATGTAGAGAACAATGGCCGCCACCATCGGCAAAGCGATAAGATTGCGGACGAACACGATCTGGATCGGATCGTAGCGTTCGACCAAGGTCTTGGCGATCGCGTCATTGGTGGCCAGAAACGCAACGCCGCCGCATATCGTCAGGATCGCCAGTCTGGTCCGTCCGCCCTCGATTGCTGTGTCGTGCTTCATGTATCGCCTGCCATGATCCCTTCGGACTTGGAGACTTAGCAGCCCGCTGCGGGCAAGACCACGGCGCAGAGCACATTCATTTTGCCGGCTTGTCGCAAAAACGCGTTCATGCGGCGTTGCAGCGAAGGCATCGGCAGGCCCGTCATGGGACGTAGGGAAAAGGCACGAGATCGTCTCCGCATGGAAAGGACCCGTCATGTTTCAGGTACTGTCCGGAGTCTGGGCCCTGTTGCTCGGGATCGTTCTGATCATGCTGGGCAACGGCATGCACTTCACCCTGATCGGGCTGCGCGGCGGTATCGAAGGGTTCTCTGCCGCAGAGCTGGCCATCGTCACATCGGGCTATTTCCTCGGATTTCTGTCGGGCGCGCGCTACACCCCCGTGCTGATCCGGCGGGTCGGGCATGTGCGGGTCTTTGCGGCGCTGGGCAGCTTCATGTCGGCAGGGCTGATCGCCTTTCCGTTGCTGACCGAACCATGGGCATGGACGGTGCTGCGCGTGCTGGTGGGCTTTTGTATGTCGGGCATCTATGTGGCTGCCGAAAGCTGGCTGAACAACGCCGCCACCAACGAGACGCGCGGCAAGGTGCTGTCGGCCTATATGATCGCGCAGACGCTGGGCATCATCGGGGCGCAGGGGTTGCTGACGCTGGGCGATGCGTCAACCTCGGTTCTGTTCATCGGGGCGTCGATCCTTGTCTCCATCTCGTTCGCGCCGATCCTGCTGTCCGCCACACCGGTGCCCTCAACCGAAGTGGCGCGGCCCATGTCCTTGCGCCAGTTGTTCTCGGCCTCGCCACTGGGCACCTTGGGGATTTTCCTGCTGGGCGGTGTGTACGCCACACATTCGGGCATGGGCGCGGTGTTCGGCAGCCAGATCGGGATGAGCGCGGATCAGATCGCCTTGTTCGTGGCGATGTTGTTTGCCGGAGCCTTGCTGCTCCAATATCCCATCGGCTGGCTGTCCGACAGAATGGACCGTCGCAAGCTGATCTTCGGCGCGGCCCTGCTCGGGGCGGCCTCCTGCATGTTGGGCTGGATCACTGGAGGCGGGTTGTGGCCCCTCATGGCCGCCGCCTTTTTCGCGGGTGGTGTGACGACGCCGCTTTATGCGCTGTTTCTGGCCTATACCAACGATTCCCTCGCGGCAGAGGATATGGCCGCTGCCTCGGGCGGACTTGTCTTCACCTTCGGGCTGGGTGCCATTCTGGGGCCGCTGATCGCGGGCTGGGCGATGCAGGGGTTTGGCCCCTTCGCCTTCTGGCTGGTCTTGGGGGCCACCTTCGCGGCCATCGCGCTCTATGCGCTGTATCGCATGACTCAACGCTCCGCCGCACCGGCGGGCGAGACAGAAAGCTACCTTGGCGTGCTGCCCACCGCATCACCACTGGCGGTGGAGGCGGCGGGCGCATGGTCGGCCGAACAGGCCGAAGCCGAACGCGAGGCTGACGGTCAAGCCTGAGTCCCGCAGCCCGTTGACCTCCACGGACCCGCCGCTATGGTTCGGGAAGAACAGCGCGGAGGAAATGCGATGACACGCCACGAAACACTCAAAACCGGCCCGATCGACGCGGCGAGCCTCGATCGTCTGGCGGAACTGGCGGTCAAGGTGGGCCTGAACCTGCAACCGGGGCAGGATCTTCTACTGACCGCTCCGATCGAGGCGCTGCCGCTGGTGCGGCGGGTGGCCGAGCATGCCTACAAGGCGGGGGCAGGACTGGTCACGCCGCTTTTTTCCGATCCCGAAGTCGCGCTGGCGCGCTATCGTTATGCTGCTGATGACAGTTTCGACAAGGCGGCGGGCTGGCTCTATGACGGGATGGGGCAGGCGTTCGACGCCAATACCGCGCGGCTGGCCATTGTCGGCGATGATCCGATGCTGCTGGCCAATGAAGACCCTGAAAAGGTGGGCCGCGCCAACAAGGCCAATTCTCTCGCCTATACGCCTGCGCGGGAGCGGATCACCAATTTCAACATCAACTGGAATATCATCTCATGGCCGGGCAAGGCATGGGCGCAACTGATGTTCCCCGATCTGACCGAAGACGAGGCCGTGGCACGGCTGGCGCAGGCGATCTTTGCCGCTTCCCGCGTGGATCAGGCCGATCCGGTGGCAGCTTGGGCGGATCACAATGCACGGCTGCGCGAAAGGTCAGACTGGCTGAACGGTCAGGCTTTCGACGCGCTGCATTTCACCGGACCGGGCACCGATCTGCGTGTCGGGCTGGCCGATGGGCATGAATGGATGGGCGGCGCGTCACTGTCGCGCAACGGGATCATCTGCAACCCGAATATCCCGTCCGAGGAGGTGTTCACCACGCCCCATGCGCTCAAGGTCGAGGGGCATGTCTCCTCCACCAAACCGCTCTCGCATCAGGGCAGCCTGATCGACGGCATCCGCGTCACTTTCGAGGGCGGGCGGATCACAGAGGCCCACGCCACCAAGGGTGAGGAAGTACTGCGCCGCGTTCTGGACACGGACGAGGGTGCAAGGCGGCTGGGCGAGGTTGCGCTGGTGCCGCACGGCTCGCCGATCTCGCAATCGGGGCTGTTGTTCTACAACACATTGTTCGACGAAAACGCCGCCTGCCACATCGCGCTGGGCCAGTGCTACTCCAAATGCTTCCGCAACGGCGACAAGATGACCCCCGTAGAGGTCGCGGCACAGGGCGGCAACAGCAGCGCCATCCATATCGACTGGATGATCGGCTCCGACCAGATCGACATCGACGGCGTCCACGCCGATGGCCGTCGCGTCCCGGTATTCCGCAAGGGCGAATGGGCCTGACAGGCAGGCCGAGGCAGGTTGTTTTTATGTTGTTCAAGAGTTGCCCATGTATCCCAGTCTGTCCGACTATCTGTCCGAAGAACCCCTCGATTCAGACAGGCTACGCCATGCCATTGTGAGCGGGGTCGCTTATGCGCCTGCCGTGGGAATGCACGCGGATTTGCAGCAGCATTTCGACATGCTTGAGCAGGAGTTTGCAGGTCAGAGCTGCCTGAAACTGGTGCATGCCCGCCTGATCGTGCTGATCCGGCGTGAACGGGAGACGGCCACGGTCTATGGTCACTTTTGCAGGCTCTGGACGGAACATGCGGAATTCCTTGTCGAAACGCTGAATACACGCTGGCTCATATCTGCTTGCGACACGATCTGCGACCACTCCGCCGATCAGGCCGAGGTGCGGGTTGCGGCGATGTGCAGCCTGTTTTCCAATACGCTCAAGCTGTTCGAGACGGAGCGCCTGTTGACCGCCGCACCGCCTCCAAACCTCGGGCGTAGGGTTGGCGGTGTTCCGATCTTCGATGGCATGACTGCCTTTGCCGCGGGGCGCGGAAATATGGTCGCGAACCTTCTGGCGCGAGTGGACGGGGCTTTTCAGACCGATACACGGACGGGAATGATCGGGCGGGAACTGGTGACAAGAGCTTTGTCCTCTGACACGGTATTTGCAAGGCTGGCGCGCACGCAGGCGCAAAACAAGTGGCGGGCCTATTTGCCACCCTCGCCGGGTCATCGGCCCTCCGCCCCAAATCCTGCCAGACCAGTATCGGCAGGAAACGCACAGCCCGGCTACATCCTTCTCAACGATACCGGACGATTGGGGCGGGGCTATCATATGGGGACGGTGGCGGCCTGCACCGCCATCCGCCAAAACCTCGGACAGCGGGGCCTGACCGAGGTCGGCTGGGCCAATGATGGCGCTGGCTTTGACAAGCTGCTGGCCCAAGCCGCGTGCAAACCGACGCTCGTGGTTCTGAATGGCGAGGGCACATTGCATCACACCGCGCCGCGCGCGGTGGAGCTGCTGGCGATCTGCGGGAGGGCCAAGGAAATGGGCCTGCGCGTGGCGGTCGTGAACACGGTATGGGAGCGCAATTCCGATGCGATGGCCGCAACCCTTGCCATGGCCGATGCGGTGCATGTGCGCGACAGCTTGTCCCGTGCCGCCTTGCCCGCTGACAGTCTCGCGCAGGTCACCCCTGACGTGTCGATCCATCTGTTCCTGCAAGCCCTGCGCGGAGCAAAGGCCGCGCCGATGCATGACCTCGCGGTGATGGATAGCGTCGTTCCCGCAATCTCCGACGCTTTGCTGCGGTCCTGCGAAAGATGCGGCAGAACGTGGCGGCGCGCTCCGGTCCAGTGTGGCCACGGGTGCTGCAACTTCCCGATGTGCTGGCCTCCCGTGCATGGGTGACGGGGCATTTCCACGGGCTGATCGCGGCGCTTTGCGCGGGGCGGCCTGTCTGTGCCTTGCCCTCCAACACCGTGAAGGTTGAGGGATTCTTGCACGACGCGGGGCTGGCCGAGGCCTGTTTGCTGAACAAAGGCTGGATCAATCTGCCTGCGGCGGACCAACGCAATGCTCTGGCGCAACGCTTTGAGATGCAGCGCACCGAGAGGTTTGTCCGGCGTAGGGAAGATGCACTTGCAGCATCGGCAGCGCGGATCGGGGCGATGTTCGATAGCGTCGCTGCACTGGCAAAATAGAGGCGATTGCACGGCGCATTGATCAACCTGACGTAGCGACAACCTGCCGAAACAAGTTGCGTCAGACAAAGCGACGCAGCTAAGCTATGCGCACCACCCGCTCAGCGGGCGCGACAGACTGACACAACGGGGGGCTGCCGAGGCTGACCCATCCGGCTTATAACGGGAGATGATCCATGTATTCGAAATTCCAAACCGCCGCCGTGGCGCGGACGGGACGTGCCGTCCTGATGGCAGGCGCCGCATTGGCGCTGACCATGACAGCCGCAAACGCCGAGACGCTGCGCTGGGCGCGCGTTGCCGATGCGCTGACGATGGACCCGCATTCGCAGAACGAAGGCCCGACCTCGACACTGCTGCACCACATCTACGAAACGCTCGTGGGTCGCGCGACCGACGGCACGCTGGAGCCGCGCCTTGCGACCGAGTGGGAAATCTCCGAGGAAGACCCGACCGTCTGGGTGTTCAAGCTGCGCGAAGGCGTGACCTTCCACAATGGCGCGGAATTCACTGCCGAAGACGTTGTTTTCTCGCTCGACCGCGTGCGCGCTGACAGCTCCGGCTTCAAGGCGCTGCATTCCGAGGTGGAAAGCGTCTCGATGGTGGATGATTACACCGTGCATGTGAAAATGACTGGCCCGTCACCGCTCTATGTGCAGAACCTGACCAACACGTTCATCATGGACAAGGATTGGGCCGAGGAAAACAACGTTGTCGAGCCGCAGAATTTCGCTGCCGGTGAAGAAAACTACGCCGTCCGCAACACCAACGGCACCGGACCCTACACGCTGGTCTCGCGCGATCCCGAAGTCCGCACCGTGATGACGCATTTCGAGGGTCACTGGGATGACGCGCCTGCCGTGACCGAAATCATCTATACCCCGATTTCGGAAGCCGCGACCCGCGTGGCCGCCCTGCTGTCGGGTGAGGTGGACGTGGTGCAGGACGTGCCGGTGCAGGATATCGCCCGTCTCGAGCAGACCGACGGTGTCAAGGTCACCACAGGTCCGGAAAACCGCAACATCTTCTTCGCCTATGACATGGCATCGGACACGCTGCGCTCGTCGAACGCATCGGACAACCCTTTCAAGAAGCCCGAAGTCCGCGAAGCCATGGCGCTGGTGCTGGACCGTGACGCGATCCAGCAGGTCGTGATGCGTGGCCAGTCGCAGCCCTCCGCTGCACCGCTGCCGCCTTTCGTGAACGGCTGGACCGAAGAGATGGATTCCTATGACGCACCCGATTATGAGCGGGCCGCGGAACTGGTGGTCGAGGCGGGATACCCCGACGGCTTCACGGTCGATCTGAACTGCCCGAACGACCGCTATCTCAACGACGAGGCGATCTGTCAGGCGCTGGTGGGTATGCTGAGCCGTGCCAATATAAACGCCAATCTGGTCTCGCAGACACGCAGCCTGCACTTTCCACTGATCGAAAACTGGGAAACCGACTTCTATCTGCTGGGCTGGGGCGTGCCGACCTTCGACTCCGCCTATGTGTTCAACTTCCTCGTCCACACGCGCGAAGGCAGCTATGGCAGCTTCAACGGGTCGCAGTATTCGAACCCCGAACTGGATGCGAAAATCCAGCAACTGGGCACGATGACCGATCTTGAGGCGCGTGACGCGCTGATCGCGGAAATCTGGGACGAGGTGATGGAAGACCGCGTCTTCCTGAACGTGCACAACCAGATGCTGGCCTATGCGATGAAGGACAACATCAACCTTGATGTTCACCCAGAGAACCAGCCCAAGATGACCACGGTCACCTTCGGTAACTGATCCGGCTTGCCTCTAGCGCCCGTGCAGTTTCATGCTGCGCGGGCGTTTTGCTTTGAAGCGGTTTCATCATCCTGTGATAGAGTTTTTCGGGGTCTACCCCGCGTCAACGGACCTCTGAAGCGTTTTTTGACTTCACCACAAGACTGAAACTCTTTAGGGCAGCAAAGCTGACTTAACAGAGCTTAACAAGGCGGTTATTGCCATGCTGGCCTATATTATAAGACGGATTGCACAATCTGTGCTTGTCATGCTCGTCGTGGCGCTTGTGTCTTTCTCGCTGTTCCGCTTCGTGGGTGATCCGGTCAGTTCCATGGTCGGACAGGAAGCCACGATTGCCGATCGCGATGCTTTGCGCGAGCAACTGGGCCTCAACGATCCGTTCCTCACGCAATTCGCAACGTTCGTCATTCGCGCCGCGCAGGGCAATTTCGGTATCTCCTACCGTTTGCAACAGCCGGTGATGGAACTGATCCTGTCGCGCCTGCCTGCCACGCTGGAACTGGCGATGGTGTCGGGTATTCTGGCGTTTGCCTTTGGCGTGGGCTTTGGCGTCTATACCGCGCTGCGACGAAAAGGCTGGCTGTCCAATACGATCATGACCGTCTCGCTTGTGGGCGTGTCATTGCCGACATTCCTGATCGGTGTGTTGCTGATCTGGGTCTTCGCGGTCGAACTGCAATGGCTGCCCAGTTTCGGGCGCGGTAATGTGGTGATGGTGGGAAGCTGGCCCACCGGGCTGCTGACGCCGTCGGGGCGCGCCTCGCTGGTGCTGCCTGCGATCACGCTGGGGCTATACCAGATGACGCTGATCATGCGCCTCGTGCGGGCCGAGATGCTGGAGGTGCTACGCACCGATTACATCAAATTCGCCCGCGCCCGTGGCTTGAGCAATCGCGCCGTGAATTTCGGCCATGCGCTGAAAAACACGATGGTGCCGGTCATCACGATCACGGGCCTTCAGCTTGGCTCGATCATCGCCTTTGCGATCATCACGGAAACGGTGTTCCAGTGGCCCGGTGTCGGCGCGCTGTTCATCAACTCGGTCCGCTTTGTCGATGTGCCGGTGATGGCGGCCTATCTGATGCTGATCGCGCTTGTGTTCGTGATCATCAACCTGATCGTCGATCTGCTGTATTACGTCGTGGACCCGCGCCTGCGCGTCGACCGCGCCGCGACCCGTCATTAAGGAGCTTGCCGATGAACCGTATTGGTCGCATGTGGGACAGCGATATTGCCTGGTCCTTCCGCCATTCTCCCGTGGCCGTCATCGCCGCTGCCGTGGCGCTGATCATCATCCTCGCTGCTGTTTTCGCGCCGTGGATCGCGCCCTATAACCCGTTCGATCCCTCCTCGCTGAACCTAATGGACGGGTTCACCCCGCCGGGAGAGCCCAACGCCTTTACCGGCAATACCTATCTGATGGGCACCGACAATCAGGGCCGCGATATCTTCTCGACGATCCTCTATGGCGCGCGGATTTCGCTGTTCGTGGGCTTTGCGGCGGTGATTTTTGCCATGGTGCTGGGGATAGGTCTTGGCCTGCTGGCGGGCTGGCGTGGCGGCTGGGTGGACAGCCTGCTGATGCGCGTCGCGGATGTGCAGTTGTCCTTCCCGTCGATCCTGATCGCGCTCTTGATCTTCGGCGTGGCGCGCGGGTTTATCCCGCCGTCGATGCGCGAAGAGGTGGCGATCTGGGTGCTGATCGTCTCCATCGGTCTGTCGGACTGGGTGCAATATGCGCGCGTCGTGCGTGGGGCGGCGATGGTCGAGAAATCCAAGGAATACGTGCAGGCGGCCCGCGTGATCGGGGTGCATCCCGCGCGGATCGTGCTGCGCCACATCCTGCCCAACGTGATGGGGCCGGTTCTGGTGATCGCGACCATCGGTCTGGCGCTGGCGATCATCGCCGAGGCGACGCTGTCGTTCCTTGGCGTGGGTGTGCCACCGACGCAGCCAAGCCTTGGCACCTTGATCCGGATCGGTCAGCAGTATCTGTTCTCGGGTGAATGGTGGATCCTGCTGTTCCCCTCCATCGCGCTGTTGCTGCTGGCGTTGTCGGTCAACCTGCTGGGTGACTGGCTGCGCGATGCGCTGAACCCAAGGCTGAGGTGACCTGATGACCGATGCTCTGCTTTCCGTCCGCAACCTGCGGGTCGAGTTCCCCACACGGCGCGGCGTGCTGACCGCGATTGACGATGTGTCCTTTGACATCATGCCCGGCGAGGTGCTGGGCGTGGTGGGCGAATCCGGTGCCGGCAAATCGCTGACTGGCGCCGCCATCATCGGGCTGCTGGAGCCTCCCGGACGTATCGCGGGGGGCGAGATCCTGCTGAAAGGCCAGCGGATCGACAATCTGGGCGCCGAGGCAATGCGCCGCATCCGTGGCAAGCGCATCGGGATGGTGTTTCAAGACCCGCTGACCAGCCTCAACCCGCTTTATACGGTCGCGCAGCAACTGATCGAGACAATCCGCACCCATGCCGATATATCCGAGGGTGAGGCCCGCAAAAGGGCGGTGGCCCTGCTGGACCGTGTCGGTATTCCGGCGGCCAAGCGGCGGATCGACGATTATCCGCACCATTTTTCCGGCGGGATGCGGCAGCGCGTGGTGATCGCCCTTGCGCTCTGCGCCGAGCCGGAACTGGTGATCGCGGACGAGCCGACCACGGCGCTGGATGTCTCGGTGCAAAGCCAGATCATCGACCTGATCAAGGAAATCTGTGCCGAGCGCGGCGCGGCGGTGATGCTGATCACCCATGATATGGGCGTGATCGCGGAAACGGCTGACCGTGTGGCGGTCCTCTATTCCGGTCGCATGGCCGAGATCGGACCGGTGACGCAAGTGATCACCGCGCCCGAGCATCCCTATACGATGGGGCTGATGGGGTCGATCCCGACACTGACGCAGGATCATGCACGGCTGGTGGCTATTCCGGGCGCGATGCCGCGTCTGAATGCGATCCCGCAAGGGTGCCCGTTCAACCCGCGTTGCGAACGCGCCTTTGACCGCTGCTTTGCCGAGCGTCCTGAACCGTTGCCGCGCGGCGACCGGCGGCGGGTGGCCTGCTGGCTCTATGACGAGGTGGATGCCGCCGGAAAGGAGAAGGTCAATGTCTGATGCGCTTCTGAAGATCGAAAACCTGACCCGCTATTTCGATGTGTCCAAGCCGTGGCTCAACCGTGTGCTGGAGCGGGAGGACAAGCAGTTCCTGACCGCCGTGGACGATGTCAGCTTCGAGATCAAGCGCGGCGAGACCTTCGCGCTGGTGGGAGAAAGCGGATCGGGCAAATCGACCATCGCCAAGATGGTGGTTGGCCTGATCGGTGCCTCCGAGGGTACGATCACCTTTGACGGCCACAACATGACCGGCACGGCAGGCGCCGAGATGCGCGATTTGCGGCGTCGCTTCCAGATGATCTTTCAGGACCCTTTCGCCAGCCTGAACCCGCGCTGGCGCGTGGGGGATATCATCGCGGAACCGATCCATACGTTCGGCCTGTTGAAAGGCGCGCAGGTCACGAACCGCGTCGGCGAATTGCTGGATACGGTGGGACTGTCGGCCAAGGATGCCGAGAAATTCCCGCATGAGTTCTCGGGCGGCCAGCGTCAGCGGATCGCTATTGCGCGGGCTTTGTCGTCGAAACCGGAGTTCATCGTGTGCGATGAGCCAACCTCGGCGCTGGATGTGTCGGTGCAGGCGCAGATCCTGAACCTGATGAAGGATTTGCAGGACGAGATGGGCCTGACCTATCTGTTCATCAGCCATGACCTGTCGGTGGTGCGCCATATGGCGAACCGGATCGGCGTGCTTTACCTTGGCAGTCTGGTCGAGGTGGCGGATGGCAAGAAGCTGTTTTCCGAGCCGCAGCATCCCTACACGCGGATGCTGCTGGATGCGGTGCCTGATCTGGCGCTGTCGGGGAGGCGGCGCAAGCCGGTCGAGGGAGAAATCCCCAACCCGATCAACCCGCCCCCCGGCTGCGCCTTCCACCCGCGCTGCCCGCTGGTGATGCCGCGCTGCAAGGTCGATCCACCGCACCGGGTCGAGACGCCCACGGGCTATGCCGCCTGCTTTGCGTTGGAAAAGCAACCCGCGTGACCAGAGGCGCGGGAGCAGTGGATATTTGAAGCAAGAAGAAACAGGCGGCGCGGTCAGGCCGTCTGTGGCGCGCGGCGGATCAGGGGCAGAGCGTTGACCACGCTGGGGCTGAGGTTTGCAGTGGTCATGGCGGCATGGGTTAGCAGACCCTCGCGCATCCGCGGCTCCCAGAACTCGTTGATATGGCTCGCCACGCCTTGGGCCGCATCGCCGGGCTGGCTGTCAAAGAAGATCGCGATCTGGTTGGCCATCTTGACCAGTTTCTCGGCGGGGGATGCTGTCATTGCTTGCCTCCTGTCAGGATGCGGGCGGGATGCGTGAAGACCTGTGCGCGGCCCGATTTGGCGCGGGCGGCCAGCGTGATGCCCGCGGTTTCGGCAAGGGCCACGCCCGCGGTGGTGGGGGCCGAGGCGGCGATCAGGCAGGGCGCGCCAAACATCGCGCATTTCTGCACCATATCGACCGAGACGCGGCTGGTCAGCACGATGGCGCCGGACTGCGGCGCGATGCCGCCGCGCGCCAACGCGCCGCAAAGTTTGTCCAGCGCGTTGTGGCGGCCCACATCCTCGCGCGCGGTGATGATACCCTGTCCCGGCACAAAGAACCCCGCCGCATGGACGGCGCGGGTCTCGTCATGCAGGGGCTGAGAGGCGCGCAGGCCGTCCATCGCCGCGCCGATATCGGCGGCTGTCAGATGCAGATTGTCGGCGGGCAGGGGCGGCGGCAGGCGCATGGCCTGATCCAGACTGTCGATGCCGCAGAGGCCGCATCCCACCGGACCCGTCATGGCACGCTTGCGGGCCGCCAGTTTCTGCGCGTGGTTGTTTGGCAGCCACATCCGCAGCTCGATCCCGTTGGGGTGGTGCAGCACCTCGATCTCGCCCAGATCCGCGGGGCTGGTCACGATTCCCTCGGAGAGCGAGAAGCCCGTTGCGAAATCCTCCAGATCGTCGGGGGTGCCCATCATCACGGCCAGCGTCGTGCCGTTATAGACCAGCGCGAGCGGCACCTCCTCGGCCAGCGGACGGTCTGTGACAGGCGGCTGGGCAGAGCCTGTGCGGCTTGGGAGAAGGGGGCTGCGGCTCATCACCTGCTACTCCGCCGCTGGCAGAATACGGCGTGATTGCGCGGCATGGTCCGCATAGTCACGCTGCCATTCGCTGGGGCCGTTGGACAGGGCGACCTGCACGGCAGTGACCTTGTACTCGGGGCAGTTGGTGGCCCAGTCGCTGTGATCAGTGGTGATCACATTGGCCTGCGTCACCGGATGGTGGAAGGTGGTATAGACCACACCGGGCGAGACGCGATCGGTCAGCTCTGCCCTGAGCGAGGTTTCTCCCGCACGGGAGGCGAGCCGCACCCAGTCGCCCTGTTTGACGCCGCGCACCTCGGCGTCATGCGGGTGAATTTCCAGCACATCCTCCTGATGCCACGCGACATTCTCGGTGCGCCGCGTCTGTGCGCCGACGTTGTATTGCGAGAGAATCCGCCCCGTGGTCAGCAGGAGCGGGAAGCGCGGCCCGGTGCGTTCCTCGGTCGCCACATATTCCGTGGTGATGAACCGTCCGCGTCCGCGCACGAAGCCGTCCACATGCATGATGGGCGTGCCCTCGGGGGCAGCTTCGTTGCAGGGCCACTGGACCGAGCCTTTCTCTTCCAGCATCTCGTAGGAGACACCGGCAAAGCTGGGCGTGGTTGCGGCGATCTCGTCCATGATCTGCGACGGGTGGGTATAGGCCCAGCCTGCGCCCATCGCATTGGCGAGCATCAAGGTCACCTCCCAATCGGCCAACCCGTTGCGGGGCGCCATAACGCGGCGGACGCGGTTGATGCGGCGTTCGGCATTGGTGAAGGTGCCGTCCTTTTCCAGAAAAGTCGAACCGGGCAGAAAGACATGCGCGTAATTCGCCGTCTCGTTCAGGAAGAGATCCTGCACGATGACGCACTCCATCGCGGCAAGGCCAGCGGCGACATGTTTGGTGTCGGGGTCGGATTGCAGGATATCCTCGCCTTGGATGTAGAGGCCCTTGAAGGTGCCCTCGACTGCTGCGTCCAGCATGTTGGGGATACGCAGACCCGGCTCTGCATCGATGGTCACACCCCAGAGCTTTTCAAACACGGCGCGGGTGGCATCGTCCGACACATGGCGGTAGCCCGGCAATTCATGCGGGAAACTGCCCATGTCGCAGGCCCCTTGCACGTTGTTCTGGCCGCGCAACGGGTTCACTCCCACACCGGGGCGGCCAAGGTTGCCCGTCATCATCGCAAGGTTTGCAATCGCCATGACGGTGGTGGAGCCTTGGGAATGTTCGGTCACGCCAAGCCCGTAGTAGATGGAGCCGTTGCCGCCCGTTGCAAACAGCCGCGCGGCGGCGCGCAGCTCTGCGGCGGGCACGCCTGTCAGCATCTCGGTTGCCTCGGGCGCGTGGCGCGGGTCGCTGACGAATTCCGCGTAATCGGCAAATTCGGCCCAGTCGCAGCGGGTGCGGATGAAATCCTCATCCGCCAGCCCCTCGGTCACGATGACATGCGCGATGGAGGTGAGGACGGCGACATTTGTACCGGGACGCAGGGGCAGGTGATGTGATGCCGCGACATGCGCGGATTTCACCAGATCGATGCGGCGCGGGTCGATCACGATCAGCTTGGCACCCTGCCGCAGGCGCTTTTTCAGACGCGAAGCAAAGACCGGATGGCCGTCGGTGGGGTTCGCTCCGATGACGATCACCACATCGGTATGCTCGACGCTGTCAAAGTCCTGCGTGCCCGCCGAGGTGCCGAAGGTTGTCCGCAAGCCATATCCCGTGGGCGAATGGCATACCCGCGCGCAGGTATCGGTGTTGTTATTGCCGAAAACGGCGCGGATCATCTTTTGCACCAGATAGGTTTCTTCATTGGTGCAACGGCTGGAGGTGATGCCCCCGATCGCCTGTTTGCCGTGTTTCGCCTGAATGTCGCGCAGGCGGGTGGCGGTGAAGCTGAATGCCTCGTTCCACGTGACCTCGCGCCAAGGTTGGTCAATACGGTCGCGTATCATTGGGTTCAGGATGCGGTCCGTATGGCTGGCGTAGCCATAGGCAAAGCGGCCCTTGACGCAGGAATGGCCACGGTTCGCCTTGCCGTGCTTGTAGGGCACCATACGCACCAGTTGGTCACCGTTCAGTTTCGCCTTAAACGAGCAACCCACACCGCAATAGGCGCAGGTGGTGATGACAGAGCGTTCCGGCGTGCCGAGCTCAATCACCGATTTCTCCTGCAGCGTGGCCGTGGGGCAGGCCTGCACGCAGGCCCCGCAGGATACGCAATCCGAGGACATGAAATCATCGCCCGCAGCCCCTGCGGACACGCGGCTGTCAAATCCGCTGCCGGTGATGGTCAGCGCGAATGTGCCCTGCACCTCCTCGCAGGCGCGCACGCAGCGCGAACAGACGATGCATTTGGCCGGATCATAGGTGAAATAGGGGTTGGAATCGTCCTTGGGGATGTAGTTCGGATTCGCCTCGCCGTTCTGGCGGGGCTGGAAATGGGTCTCGACTGCTTCATAGCGCACATCGCGCAGGCCCACGGCGCCCGCCATATCCTGCAACTCGCAATCGCCATTGGCCGAACAGGTCAGGCAATCCAGCGGGTGATCCGAGATATAAAGCTCCATCACGCCCTTGCGGATCTTGCGGACCTTGGCGGATTGCGTCTGCACGACCATGCCCTCGGAGACAGGCGTGGTGCAGGAGGCGGGCGTGCCGCGCCGCCCCTCGATCTCGACTACGCACAGGCGACATGACCCGAACGCCTCGATACTGTCGGTGGCGCAAAGCTTGGGCACCTGAATGCCCGCCTCGGCACTGGCGCGCATCACAGATGTGCCCTCCGGAACGGTCACGTCGAATCCGTCGATCTTGAGCGTCACCATCGTGGTGGACTTGGACGCGGGCGTGCCCATGTCGCGGTCGTCTTGTCCGGCTTTGGGTGGGAGGATGAAATCTTTCATTCGGCGGCCTTTCTGGTGGTCGCGAAGTCATCGGGGAAATGGGTGAGCGCGGACATGACGGGGTAGGGGGTAAAGCCACCCAGCGCGCAAAGCGATCCGTCTCTCATCGTCTCGCACAGGTCGGTCAGCAGCGGGATCGCGGCGGTATCCCCGCGCGCGATCCGGTCCATTGTTTCCACGCCGCGCACCGCGCCGATCCGGCAGGGGGTGCATTTGCCGCAGGATTCTACGGCGCAGAATTCAAAGGCAAAGCGAGCCATATCCAGCATGTCGGCAGTCTCGTCGAACACGACAACACCGGCATGGCCGATCAGGCCGCCTTGGCCATCGAATTCCTCATAGCCGAACGGCGTGTCGAACTTGGCGCGCGGGAAATAGGCCCCCAGCGGCCCGCCGACCTGCACCGCTTTGACAGGGCGACCTGTCAGCGTGCCGCCCGCGATATCGTCAACGATCTCGCCAAGGCTCAGGCCAAAGGCGGTCTCGAACAGCCCGCCGTGTTTTACATTTCCGGCGATCTGCAACGGGATCGTGCCGCGCGAACGGCCCAGCCCGAAATCGCGGTAAAAGGCGGCACCGCGCTCGAAGATCACCGGCACTGTGGCCAGACTGATCACATTGTTCACGACCGTGGGCTTGCCCATGAACCCCTCCAGCGCGGGCAGGGGTGGCTTCGCCCGCACCACGCCGCGTTTGCCTTCCAGAGAGTTGAGCAGGCTCGTCTCCTCGCCGCAGACATAGGCGCCCGCACCAACACGGATTTCCATGTCGAAGGCTGGCCCCGTGCCCAGTACCGCAGCGCCAAGCAAGCCTTCGGCCCGGGCGATATCGACGGCGGCGTTCATCACCGCGATCGCATCGGGATATTCCGAGCGCAGATAGACAAAACCCTTGGCCGCCCCCACGCCCAGCCCCGCGATGATCATGCCCTCGATCAGGGTAAAGGGATCGCCCTCCATGATCATGCGGTCGGCGAAAGTGCCGCTGTCGCCCTCGTCGGCGTTGCAGACGATGTATTTGCGATCCGCGACGGCACCGCGCACGGTTTCCCATTTGATCCCCGTCGGGAAGCCCGCGCCGCCGCGCCCGCGCAAACCGCTTTGCGTCACCTCGGCCACGATCCCTGCGGCATCCATCGCCAGCGCACGGCGCAGGCCGGACAAGCCGCCATGTGCCTCGTAATCGTTCAGCGATAGCGGGTCGGTCACGCCGCAGCGGGCAAAGGTCAGCCGCGTTTGTTGTGCCATCCACGGCAAGGCCTCGACCAGCCCCAGCGCCTTGGGGTGGTTTGCAGGATTGTCGAACAGTCCCGGCACATCCGCTGCATCCAGCGGGCCGAAGCCGATCCGGCCTTCCGCCGTCTCGATCTCGACGAGAGGCTCCAGCCAGATCATCCCGCGCGTGCCGTTGCGGATCAGGGTCAGGTTCACACCACGCGCCGCAGATGCCTCCTGCACCGCCTGCGCCACAGCATCCGCACCTAAAGCGCGCGCTGCCGCGTCACGGGGGACATAGACCCTCATGCGCCCACCTGCGCCAGCAAAGCATCCATCCGCTTGGCGTCAACGCGGCCGACAACCTGTCCGTCCACCATCGCAGCAGGGCCGCAGGCACACAGGCCAAGGCAATAGACAGGCTCCACGGTCACCGCGCCATTGGCCGTTGTACCGTGCCATTCCAGACCCAGCTTCGCGAGTGTCGCATCCGCCAGAGCATTCGCTCCCAGTGCCTGACAGGCTTCGGCGCGGCAGATTTTCACCACGTGGCGGCCAGCGGGCGCTTCGCGGAAATCATGGTAGAAGGTGATCACGCCATGCACCTCGGCACGCCCGATATTGAGCGCCTCGGCAATCTGCGGCACCGCTTCCTGCGGGATGAAGCCGAAGCTCTCTTGGATCGCGTGCAGGATTGGCAACAACGGGCCTTCCAGACCTTCTTGTGCGGCCAGAACCTCCTCGGTCCGGGTCCGGACCTCTTCGGGCGACGGGTTGATCGGCTTTGGCATGACACGGAACTCCGGCGTGACGGCTAGCGGAACCATCATCGCAGAGTTGCGCGGTCAATCAATATCGTATTACGGTTGTTTGATAGGATTAACCTATCACGCCAGACGCCTTTCGGCCATCGCCTGCGCCTGTTGCAACAGCGCTGCCAGCACCGGCGTATGTGGCTCGCGGTAAGGGGCGATCAGACCGACGGCATGGCTGGCCGCAGGCTCGGTCAGCGGCACGGCGACCAGATCACCGCCCTTGAGAAAAATCTCGGCCGACTTGAGCGGCAGCACCGTGGCCCAGCCACCTGCCAGCACGTGGCTGATCAGCACAATGACCGATGACGCCTCGACCATCGGGACCACGCTCACGCCTGCCTCGGCCATGTGCAGGTTGATGATCCGGCGGTTCTGCATATCCGGCGTCAGAAGACACAAAGGCAGGTCGGCCAGATCGGCCCAGCGCAGGCTGTTGCGCGCTGCCAAAGGATCATCGGCCCGCAGCACCAGCGTATAGCGTTCGGCATAAATCGGCACCGTGGTGACCCGTCCCAGCGGTTCATTGTCCAGATAGCTGATGCCCGCGTCGATCTGCAGGTTCTCCAGCATCGCCAGAATCTCGACCGAGGTCGAGGAGCGGACCGTGAAGCGCACATTGGGATGGCGGCGGCTGAACTGCGTGGTCAGGTCGGAGACCAGTGTCAGCGCGGTCGGGATTACCGCCAGCCGCAGATTACCCGACAGGCCCTGCTTGGCGGCACGCATTTCCTCGCGCATGGTACGGGTGTCGCCGACGATCTGGCGCGCCCATTCGAGCACCCGCTGACCCTCGGGCGTCAGCCCCTGAAACCGCGATCCGCGCCACACAAGCATGACGCCCAACTGATCCTCCAACTGCTTGATCGCCCCCGACAGGCTGGGTTGCGTCACGCCGCAAGCCTCTGCCGCCCGGCCGAAATGCTGCTCCCGGGCCAGCGCGATGAACATTTCCAGTTTGTCTATCATGCCCGTGACTATCGCGGGAAACCCGCCGCCGCGAAAGAGGCTTCGCGCCCCCGTTTCTTCTTGCCGGAAATATCCCCGCCGGGGGCATCCGCGCCCGCGGCAGGCGCTACGGCTTGGCAATGGGCGCAACAGTCTCTACACCCGATCAAGGACTGAAGGAGAAGCCGATGCGCGACATCTTCCTGACATTCGCGCGCTGGTGCGACCGCATCACAACGCTGGTCTGCGCCATGGCGCTGGCTGTGTTGGTCGCCACAGTGCTCGCCATCGTCCTTTTGCGTTTCGGCTTTGATATGGGCTTCATCAAACTGCAAAATCTCGCGGGCTATGCTTTCGCGGTGCTTCTGATCCTGAGCTTGCCCTATTGTCTGGCGCGGGGCGGGCATGTGCGGGTGGATGTGTTGTCCGAGCGCCTGCCGCCCGCCTATCTGCGTCGCGCCGATATCGCCGCGTTGCTGGCCTTCCTCATCCCGGTGTTCGGGCTGATGGTCTGGGCCTTCCTGCCTGATCTGCGCTTCAGCTGGGCCATCCGCGAAGGGGCGATTGAAACCGGCGGGTTGGGGGGTGTCTATCTGGTCAAGTCGACGGTCGCTGTCGCCGGGGTGTTGATGATCGTGCAGGGTATTGCAGCCGTCTTACGTCCGCCGCCGCCGGAAACAGCACCTCCCCTTGCCGGGACGACACCATGACATTGCAAGAAATCTTTCTGATCCTGCTGGGTCTCGGGCTGGCTGGTGGCATCCTCAGCGGTATTCCCGCCATGCTCGCGATTGCCGGTGTGCCCTTTGTCGTGGCTTTGCTCGGCAGTCTGGTCGGCGCGTTCGATCCGGGGTTTCTGAAATTCTTTCCCGCCCGCGTCTACGGCATCATGTCCAACCCTTTGCTGATGGCCGTGCCGCTTTTCGTCCTGATGGGCGTGCTTTTGGAAAAATCCCGCGTGTCCGAGCGGATGTTGCAGGTTCTGGGCCAGATGCTGGGCGGATCGGCGCGGGGCATGGCGGTGTCGGTGCTGCTGTTTTCCGCGATCATCGCCGCCTCTACCGGTATCGTCGGGGCCACGGTGGTCATGCTGGTGCTGATGAGCTTGCCCGCGATGTTGCAGGCCGGTGTGCCGAAACCTCTGGCCTCAGGGCTGATTTGCGCGGGCGGCACGCTGGGACAGATCATCCCGCCCTCCATCGTGTTGGTGCTGTTGGGTGACCAGATCGGCAATACCTATCTTGAGGCGCAGCAACGCGCCGGAAATTTCGCGCCGAGTTCCGTCTCGGTGGGCGATCTTTTTGCCGGAGCGCTGTTGCCGGGGCTGATGCTTGTCGGGCTTTACGCGCTCTATGCATTTGCCGTGCTGACCTTCGCAGCGCGTGGCACACCGAAGGTTGTGCGGACCGCGTCACCGCCGCTCGGGGTGATCCTCAACAGTTTCGCGCCGCCTCTGTTGATGATCCTCGCCGTGCTCGGCTCGATCCTTGCGGGTGTCGCCACCACGACAGAGGCGGCAGGGCTGGGTGCTGTCGGCGCGCTGATGCTGGCGGGGTATCACCGTGGGGGGCGCGGGCGCTGGCTGGTGGGCCTTGGCGCGCTGGCGGTGCTGGCCCTGCTGGTGCTGCGGATGTTCACCGACGGGCGGGCAGGGCCGGTGGGAACAGGACTGGCCGTCGCGATGGTCGTCCTGCTGGTGTTGGGGCTGGTCGTGTCTGTGGTGAAGCTGTGGGGCGGCGGCGTGCTGTCTGCGGCCGGTGACGAGACGTTGCGGATCACCGGCATGGTGTTCGGCATCGTCGTTGCGGCATCGATGCTGGCGCTGGTCTTTCGCGGGTTCGGCGGCGATGTGATCGTGGGGCATCTGATGGAGAACATGCCCGGCGGCGACTGGGGCGCGCTCTTCATCGTGTTGGGCATGGTGTTCCTGCTGGGGTTCCTGCTGGAAGCCATCGAGATTATCTATATCGTCGTGCCGCTGTTGGGACCGCCGATTCTGGGAGGGGATATCTCGCCGGTCTGGTTCGGGGTGCTTCTGGCGATGAACCTGCAAACCTCGTTTCTGACTCCGCCCTTCGGCTTTGCGCTGTTCTATTTCCGCTCGGTCGCCCCGCGCGAGATCACCACGCGTGACACCTATGTCGGCGTCGCACCTTTTGTGGTGCTGCAATTGTTCGGGCTTGCTATGCTCATGACATTCCCGTCGCTGGCGACATGGCTGCCCGGCGTGTTGTTCTGATCCAAACATCATCACCTGAGGAGGAAAACAATGAAAAGACGTGACTTTCTGGCCAGCGGGGCCGGCGTTGCCGCCGCCGCCACGGCGCTTGCCAGCCCGGCCATCGCGCAGGGCAATATCACATGGAACCTGCCCACGGCGTTCCCCAAGAACGCGCCGGGCGTTGGCACCAATGTCACCCGCTTTGCCGAGATGGTCAGCACCATGTCGGACGGTCGGCTGAACTTCACCGTGCATGGTGGCGGCGAACTGGTGCCGCCCTTCGCGGTGGAGGATGCCGTCCAGCAGGGCAACGCGCCTGTGGGCCATGGCCCGACTTATTACGCGGCTGGAAAGAACCCCGCGATCCATTGGTTCACCGCCGTGCCCTTCGGCATGACCTCGAACGAGCATTTCGCCTGGCTCAAATGGGGCGGCGGGCAGGAGCTGTGGGATGACATCTATGCCCAGCGCAACCTCAAAGGGTTCTATTGCGGCAATTCCAACACGCAGTCCGGCGGCTGGTTCAAGAACGAGATCAACACGCTGGAAGACCTCAAAGGGCTGAACATGCGGATCGCGGGTCTGGGAGGAGAGATCTACCGCAAGCTTGGCGTCAACGCTGTGCTAATGCCCCCGCCCGAGATTTTCCAGTCGCTTCAGTCGGGCGCGATTGATGCAGCGGAATGGGTCGGGCCGATGCTGGATCAGGCTTTTGGTCTGCAGAAAGTGACCAAGCTGTGCTATCTGCCCGCCTATAACGAGCCGGGCGCGGGTCTTGCCATCGTGTTCAACCGCGACGCATGGGCCGAACTCAGCCCCGATCTGCAGATGATCTGCGAGATGGCCGCGCAATCGGCGGCGCTGGAGACGCAGGCACAATTCGATTACTACAACGCGCAGGCGATGGAGAGCCTGCGGGCCGAGGATGTGCAGTTCCTGCAGTTCAGCGACGAGATCGTGGACGGGATGCGCGCGGCATGGCTTGAGGTGCAGGACGAGTTGACCGAATCGAGCGAGGATGTGGCGCGCGTGCGCGAAAGCTATGACGCCTATCTGGCGCAGGCCATCACCTATGCCAAGGACATGACGGTTCCGATGCTGACCGGGCGGGGGTAAATAAAAGCCCGGGAATAGCGGCGAAGCCGCCCCGGGCAGAGCCCGTCCGCCCCCCGGGCGGGCTCTTCTGCAACGGTGCGACAAGCATGATCGTTCAATGACGCTGCACGATAAATAATGAGACGGAGCCGTTGTAACGCCCACCCGCGGACGGGCTCCACCCGTGGCTATCCAACAGGTTACTGCCGCCCTTCTCCCGCAGGCAGGGGCAGGCGGCGGCTTTTGAACTTCTCGCGAATAAACACGAACAGTCCCGATCCAAGGATCAGCGCGCTGCCTGCCCAGACCACCGGCGTCGGCACGTCGCCCCAGATCACCCAACCCCAGAAGATCGCAAGCGGCAGGCCGATATATTCAAACGGCGCAACCACGGCGGCATCTGCCAGCCGGTAGGCCTGCGCCAAGGCAAAGCCAATGATCGCGGAATTCAGACCAAGGCCCAGAAACAGCCAGCGGTCGCCCCCCTCGGGCCAGACCCATGCGCGCAGCAGAAACTGGAGCGATCCGTTCTCGACCCCGACGGCATAGCGCCCGTCGCCCGCCACCAGATAGAACGCGAGCGACACAACGATGAAAGTGCCCTGAATATAGACCGCCAAGGCAGATGCGCGTGTGGTCGCGCCCAGCCGTCGCGTCAGGATCTGGTTCAGCGCATAGGTCAGCGCGGCCAGCACCGGCAGGAACAGGATGATCCGCGACACCTCGGTTTCGCTCTCCCACGGGCGCATCATCAGCACCACGCCGGCAAAGCCCACGCTGACAGCGGCCAGCCGCAGCGGGCCGACCTTCTCGCCCAGTAGCGGGATCGACAGGAGCGTGATCATCAGCGGCGCCACGAAAAAAAGCGCGGTGGCCTCGGCCAGCGGGATCACAGCCAAGGCCGCGAAATAGGTCAGGTTCGAGACAACAACCAGCGCACCGCGCATCAGGTGCAATCCCGGGGTGCGGGTGCGCAGGATGGCAAAACCACCCTCCATCTGGACCAGCATCAGGCTGAAGATGATGCCGATGGCCGAACGGATGAACACCATCTGGTGCAGAGGATAGCCACCTGACAACTGCTTGATGAGCACATCATTGACCGAAATTGCCGCCACGCCTGCCAGTACGCATCCGATGGCGGCAGCGGTGTTTTGCGGGACGGTGACAAGAGGAGCGCGCATGATCGGCCTTTCCTTCAGATGCCATGCCTATCCCTGCAATCGGACAGGTGCCAGCATGATTTTCCGGCCCTCCGAAAGGATCGCTTGGCGCGGCGTCACGGCTGGTCTACGCTTTTCTGCAAGACACGCCAGAACGCGGCCGAGGGAGGGCCACCAGCCATGCAAATGAACGACCAACGCGACATAAAGGCCCCCCGCTCCGAAGTATGGGCCGCACTTCTCAGTGCGGATGTCCTCAAGGACTGCGTGCCCGGCGCACAGGAGGTCACGGGCAGCCCAGAAGAAGGGTTCGAGGCGACGGTTGTGCAAAAGGTCGGCCCCGTGAAGGCCACGTTCAAAGGGCAGGTGACCCTGACCGATATGGTCGAGGAGGAAAGCCTGACACTGTCCGGCGAGGGCAAGGGCGGTGCGGCGGGTTTCGCCAAGGGCGAGGCGAAAGTCCGGCTTGAGGAGATCGCCGAGGGGACACGGCTGATCTATGAAGTCGAGGCCAAGGTGGGCGGCAAACTCGCGCAACTTGGCAGCAGGCTGATCGACGGTTTCGCCAAGAAAATGGCGGATCAGTTCTTCGAGAATTTCCAGAACAAGGTTGAAGGCCCTGCGGTGGAAAGTACCGAAGAGAGTGCCGAAGCCGATCCTGTCGAGGCAGCGGAGGACGCACCCAAGAAAAAGGGCTGGCTCGGTCGTCTGAAAGGCTGATGCCGGACCGAGCGGCGCTCAGGTCCTGTTGGTCGGCTATTTAGGCAGAGTTCCCCTTTCTTGTGGGAATTCATTACCGGAGTCCGCAGGCAGTAGCATGGCGAAACCCTGCGGCTACGCTCTCGCGTGGCCGGTCAGCCGGAAGCGTAAGCCTTCGGCATTGAAATCCAGATCGGCATCGCCGTCAAAATAGGACGCCACGATCTCCGTGATCAATCTCGATCCGAAGCCGCGCCGTGTTGGCTCTGCGACACGCGGTCCATCAGCTTCAACCCATTCGAAAAAGAACGCGCTCTCCGGGCCGCCCCATTTTATCGCAACGCTGCCGGTGTCATTCGACAAGGCCCCGTACTTGGCCGCGTTTGTCGCCAGTTCATGGATCGCCAGCGACAGACCAAGCACTTGTTGCGAGGCAAGCCGCATCGGAGGGCCAGCGGAGTTGATCCGCCCCGCCTCGTTCTGATGCGGGGCAAGTGCCTCGTCGATCACAGCGCCGATATCAGCCGCTGCAAAGCTTGCCCCGGTGAGAATATCCTGCGCGCGCGACAGAGCCGCGAGCCTCGCGGTGATCGCCATGCGGCCTTCTTCAAGGCTATGCGCTTGCCGGAGTGTCTGCGCTGTAATGGCCTGCACCATCGAGAAGATGTTTTTTATTCGGTGCGTGAGTTCATCGTTCAGGAGTTTCTGGAACTCTTCAGCGTTCTTTCGATCGCTGATATCCGAGGCGGCTCCCATCCAGCTTTTTATCTCGCCATCTTCGTCAAAAAGCGGCACGGCGCGGGACAAGGCCCAGCCGACCGTAGCGTCGACACGGTTCACCTTGTGCTCGATATTGTAGGTGTCTTTCTGTGCGATGGCCCGCGCGATTTCCTTGCGGACAAGGTCCCGGTGCTCTTCCGGGATATATTCTTCCAACCAGTTCGCGTTTCCTGCAGAGGTATCGGGGATAAAGCCGCCGCCGGACAGTTGCGCAAGCTCGCTCCAGTCCGCGTTGAGGCGGTAACGCACCTCCGAGGAGGACCTGAGCAAGGCGTCGAGTTGCGCGGTAAGCTCGGCACGATCTTTTTTCCCGCGTGCCGTCTCGCGGTCCACGGCACCACGGATGGCTTTGTCACGCGCGGCGTCAGCCTCGTCCGCCGTGCTTGCAGCACGAAGTGTGGCAATCTCCTGCTTGAGTGCCGCATTCTCTGCGCGAAGAGCGGCATTGTGGTCGTGGGGCGCGGCGTCGGCCTCGGTGGTCAGCTTTTTAGGGTAGGTCATGCCTGTGCTTTCTCATCATCCGACGCTGTCACAATATTAGCCAGCGTTCCGCATCTTGTCGAATGCCGACATTACCTTGCCCGCCGCAGCTTTCCCTTTGTCTGCGCGGCGGCCTTGGTGCCGTCAGAGAATTACGCGCCTGCCTTGTTTGTCTGCAAGGCGCATTCTACATGCTGATCATGAAAAGATTTATCCCCTTTATGAAGTCCGACCCTGTGGTCGCCGTGGTGCGCCTATCCGGCAGCATCGGCTCCGGTAGCCGCAGCCCGCTCAGTGACGAGGCCATCGGTCCCGTGCTGGAACGCGCGTTCCGGCGCGGCAAGCCTGCCGCTGTCGCATTGGTGCTCAACTCGCCCGGCGGCTCGCCTGTGCAATCGGCGCTGATCGCGGCCCGTATCCGGCGGCTGGCGGCGGAGAAGAAACTGCCCGTTCACGCTTTTGTCGAGGATGTGGCGGCCTCGGGCGGCTATTGGCTGGCCGCTGCGGCCGATGACATCTGGGCCGATACAGGCTCGATCGTCGGCTCCATCGGTGTGATCTCGGCAGGATTCGGCGCGCATGTCGCGCTGGCCCGCCAAGGCGTAGAACGGCGGGTCTATACCTCGGCGGAGTCCAAAAGCATGCTGGATCCTTTCCTGCCGGAAAAGCCCGAGGATGTGGCGCGGCTGAAGGACCTGCTGGGCGGCTTGCACGAGACTTTCGTGGATTACGTCAAATCGCGTCGCGGGGCAAAGCTGGCGGACGATCCCGATCTGTTCACGGGGCGTTTCTGGCTGGGCATGCAGGCGCATCAACTGGGTCTGATCGACGGAATCGGGCATCTGGAGCCGAAGCTGAAAGAGCTTTACGGCGAGAAAACCCGCTTTGTCCGCTACGGGCGCAAACGCAGCCTGTTCCAGCGTTTTGGCGCGACCCTCGCACAGGATGCGCTGGCCGGGATTGAGGAGCGCGCGGCTTTCGCGCGTTTTGGTTTGTGACGTGATCCTGAAAATCGTCGTTCTGTTTCTGGTCGGCATGGGTGTTCTGGCCATGTTCGGCAAGCTAAAATTCCCTGGCCAGAAACGGTTGGAAGCGGCGCGCTGCCCCTCCTGCCGCCGCTACCGGATCGGGCGCGGGCCGTGCTCCTGTGGTCATAAAGGATAAATCATGGTCTGGTTCATGGCGGCCCTCGGGCTGGTGATCCTTCTGTTTGCTGGTGATGCGCTGGTAAAGGGGGCCGTCAATCTCGCGCTCAGGGTCGGAATTCCGGCGCTGATCGTCAGTTTGACCATCGTGGCCTTCGGCACCTCCGCGCCGGAGTTGCTGATCTCGGTGCAGGCCGCGATGGCGGGCGTTCCGGGGATTGCGATGGGCAATGTGGTCGGCTCGAACACGGCAAACATCCTGCTGGTTCTGGGTATTCCGGCCCTGATCGCGGTGATGCACACAAGCGAGCATAACACGCGCCGCAGCTATGTGGTGATGATCGCCGCATCGATCCTGTTTATCGCGCTGGCTTTCCGCGGTGTGTTCGACTGGATCGCAGCACTGGTTCTGCTGGCGGCACTGCTGCTGGCGCTGGGCGATATGTTCCGGCAGGCCCGCGCGCATCGCGCCAAGGCTGCCGCCGAGGCCGCAGAGATCGACGAACTTGAAGACCTCGAGGGTGTAGACCCCGACATGCCATGGTGGAAGATCGCGGTGTTTCTTGTGTTGGGTCTGATCGGCCTGCCGCTGGGGGCCGATATTCTTGTGGACAGCGCAACGGTGATCGCGCGGACCTTCGGGATCAGCGAAACGGTGATCGGCCTGACTTTGGTGGCTATCGGCACATCCATGCCCGAACTTGCAACCACGGTGATGGCGGCCATCCGCCGTCAGGCCGATGTGGCGCTGGGCAATGTGATCGGCTCCAACCTGTTCAATTTGCTCGCCATCATCGGCGTTGCGGGGCTTGTGGCCCCGATTCCGGTAGACCCCGCATTGCTGCAATTTGACCTGTGGGTGATGTTGGGCGCCTCGATCCTGCTGATCCCCTTCGTCTTTTTGCGCCAGAATATCGGGCGCGTCTGGGGCGTCATCTTGACCCTGCTCTACGTGGCCTATCTGCTGACCGTATTGTTCTGACGGAACGGAAGGGGACAGCTATGGAAAAAATCGCGCTAGTGACCGGGGCGGGCAGGCGGCTTGGTCGCGCCATGGCCCTCTATCTGGCGGATCGCGGCTATGATCTCGCGGTGCATTATGCAGCCTCCGGTGACGCCGCCGAGGAGGTGGCCGTCCTGATCCGCGCCAAGGGCCGCCGCGCTGTGACCCTGCAGGCCGATTTGCTGGATGAAGCGGCCACGCACGGGTTGATCCCTGCGGCGATGGAGGCGCTGGGCGGGCCGGTCACCTGTCTGGTCAATAACGCCTCCATCTTCGAGTATGACAGTCTGGCCTCTGCCAGCCGGACAAGTTGGGACCGCCATTTCGACAGCAATCTGCGCGCGCCCTTCATTCTGACGCAGGTGATGGCAAGCCACATCACTGATGCCGCGCGGGACGCGGCGGGCGAGCCTGTCGCGCAGGGGCTGGTGGTCAACATGATCGACCAGCGCGTGCGCAAGCTGACGCCCGAATTCATGACCTATACGCTGGCCAAGATGGGCCTGTGGGCCTTCACCCAGACCGCAGCACAGGCGCTGGCCCCGCGTATCCGTGTCAATGCGATCGGGCCGGGGCCGACCTTGCAGGGCGCACGGCAATCCGCACAGCATTTTGCCGACCAGCGCGCGTCGACGGTTCTGGGGCGCGGAGCGAACCCTGACGATATCACAGCAGCGCTGGGTTATTTTCTGGATGCTCCGGCTGTCACAGGGCAACTTTTGTGCGTCGACGGCGGCCAGCATCTGGGTTGGCAGACGCCGGATGTGTTGGGTGTCGAGTGATGCCGTGAGTGCCGGAACGCGTCTCTGCCGTCAAAGTTTTGCACTGTTCACGCCGCCGTCATGCCACTGTTACAAAAATCTCAATGTTTTCAGTATTTTGTGGCACACTAAAATTTTAACGTTGGAAATCAGTCGCTTGCAGCTATGCCTAAAAAATAGGCATTTCAGCGAAGCGGGCCGGAACTAAGGAAAATTTCCAGATGGCGAAAACTTATCGGCAGACTTATCCACAGAAACCGTGGACATGTTTACCCTTGCCCCAGCCCTACAAAGATTGCAGCGCAGCCCAAAGAATCATACCTCTTCTGTCATGAATGAAACGCCCCGCTCCGAACCCGGTCTGACCGGCCATGCATTGATACAGGATTGCGTCAAAACGCTGGACGGCTCGCCCGGCGTCTACCGGATGCTGGATGATCAGAGCCGCGTGCTTTATGTCGGCAAGGCCCGCAACCTGCGGGCGCGCGTGTCGAACTATGCGCGGCCCTCGGGCCATTCCGGACGGATCGCGCGGATGATCTCCGAAACGGCGGCGATGATGTTCCTGACCACGCGGACCGAGACAGAGGCGCTGCTGCTGGAGCAGAACCTGATCAAGCAACTCAAGCCGCGCTACAACGTGCTGCTGCGCGACGACAAGAGTTTCCCGAACATCCTGATTACCGGAGATCACGACTTTCCCCAGATCACCAAGCATCGCGGTGCGCGCAAGGACAAGGGCCAGTATTTCGGCCCCTTCGCCAGTGCAGGCGCGGTGAACCGGACGTTGAGCCAGTTGCAAAAGGTGTTTTTGCTGCGCAACTGCACGGATGCCATGTTCTCCAGCCGGACGCGGCCTTGTCTGTTGCATCAGATCAAGCGGTGCTCGGCCCCCTGCACGGGGCTGATCTCCAAGCAGGATTATGCCGCGACCGTGGCGGATGCCGCGCGCTTTCTCTCGGGCCGCTCCACGGCGGTGCAGGAAACGCTTGCAGACCAGATGCAGCAAGCCTCCGACGATATGGAGTTCGAGCGCGCCGCCGCCTTGCGTGACCGCATCCGCGCGTTGACGCAGGTGCAGACGGTGCAAGGGATCAACCCGCGCGGCGTGGCCGAGGCGGATGTGATCGCGCTGCATATGGAAGGCGGTCAAGCCTGCGTGCAGGTGTTCTTTATCCGCGCGAATCAGAACTGGGGCAATGCCGATTTCTACCCCCGCATCGGAGCCGATATCGAAGCACCGGAGGTTCTGGAGGCCTTTATCGGCCAGTTCTACGACACCAAAGAGCCGCCCCGCCAGTTGATCCTGTCGCATCCGCTCGACAATCCCGATCTGATGCAGGCCGCATTGACGGAAAAACTGGGCCGCAAGGTCGAGATCATTGTGCCCCAGCGCGGCGAGAAGGCCGAGCTTGTGGAAGGTGCTGCGCGCAATGCCCGCGAATCCCTTGGTCGCCGGATGGCGGAAAGTGCCACACAGACCAAGCTGCTCAAAGGTTTGGCCGAAGCCTTCGAGTTGCCGGCACCGCCTGCGCGGGTCGAGGTTTATGACAACAGCCATATTCAGGGCAGCGATGCGGTGGGTGCGATGATCGTGGCGGGGCCGGACGGGCTGATGAAGGGCCAGTACCGCAAGTTCAACATCCGTGGCGACGACCTGACCCCCGGCGACGATTTCGGCATGATGAAAGAGGTGCTGCACCGCCGCTTCAAACGCCTGCAAAAGGAAGATCCCGACCGCACGCTTGGCCAGTGGCCCGATCTGTTGCTGATCGACGGTGGTGCAGGGCAAGTGAGTGCGGTGGCTCAGATCATGGCCGAACATGGCGTGCAGGATATCCCGATGGTGGGGGTCGCCAAGGGCGTGGATCGTGACGCGGGCAAGGAAGAGTTCCACCGCGTCGGCAAGCGCCCCTTCGCGCTGCGCCACAATGATCCGGTGCTCTATTTTGTGCAGCGTTTGAGGGATGAGGCGCACCGTTTCGCTATCGGCACGCATCGCGCCAAACGCAGCAAGGCCGTGGGGGCCACGCCGCTGGACGATGTGCCGGGCGTGGGCGCGGGGCGCAAACGGATGCTGCTGTCGCATTTCGGCAGCGCCAAGGCTGTCAGCCGCGCGGGGCTGGAAGACCTCAAGGCGGCACCGGGAATCTCGCAGGCGATGGCGGAAACCATCTATGCGTATTTCCACGAAAAGGGCTGAATTCATCCTTTCTGAATTGCCTAAATTGTAGACACCAGAGCGTTGACGGCATAGGATTTAAGCATAGCGACGCTGGCGCAGGGCCTGAGCGGGGCATTTGTGCATGAATGATGTGCACAGCCCCCGTGGCAGTGCAGAACTGGCGCAAACATCCAACGGGAGTGACCGATGATCCGCACCACCTTTGCCGCCGCTGCGGCGACCCTGACCCTTGCCACATCGCTGGCTGCCCAGACCGCGATGCCCTTCGCGCTGGACTGGAAATTCGAAGGCCCTGCCGCGCCCTATTTTGTGGCCGTGGACAAAGGCTTTTTCGAGGCCGAGGGCCTGAGCGTCGAAGTGTCCGAAGGCGCAGGCTCGCTCGATGCGATCCCGAAAGTGGCCACAGGCGCTTTCCCCGTCGGTTTCGCCGATATCAACAGCCTGATGAAGTTCCTCGACCAGAACCCCGGCGCACCGGTGATCGCGGCGATGATGGTCTATGACAAACCGCCCTTTGCCGTGGTCGGCCGCAAGTCGCAGGGAATCGAGACACCCGCCGATCTGTCAGGCAAGATTCTGGGCGCGCCGCCCCCCGATGGTGCGTGGGCGCAGTTCCCGATCTTTGCCGCCGAGAACGATCTCGACATGGCGGATATCACTGTCGAGCCTGTCGGTTTCCCGACGCGCGAGCCGATGCTGGCCGAAGGCAAGGTGGATGCCGTCACCGGCTTCTCCTTCTCCGCCTCGTTGAACCTGATCCGCCTTGGCGTGCCGGAAGATGATCTGTCGATCCTGCTCATGGCCGACCACGGTGTCGCTCTCTACGGCAATGCGGTCATCGTGAATACCGACTTTGCCGAGGCCAATCCCGAAGCGGTCACCGGCTTTCTGCGCGCGATCGCGATGGGCTGGAAAGAGGCCATTGCCGAGCCGGATGCCGCGATCGAGGCCCTGATCAAACGCAACCCCGCAGCGGATGCCGATCTGGAAAAGCGCCGCTTTGAAATGGCGGTCGAGGCGAACGTTCTGACCGACTGGGTCAAGGAAAACGGCATGGGCAATGTCGACAGTGACCGGATGGCGCTGGCGATCGAGCAGACCAGATCGGTCTACGAGTTCCAGAACGACCCCGATGCAGCGCTTTACTTCACCGATGCCTATCTGCCGTCCGATGGCAGTCTGATGCTGGAATGATATCTGTAACCCGTTATCGGGCGCTTCCCTGACGGGGAGCGCCTTTTTTGTGACCCGAGAACCGGACCGCTGTATGACCAATCTGATCGAGATCAAGGGCGTCACCCACGCCTACCGCACCAAGGCAGGGCCGCTGCCGGTGCTGGACAATCTGAATGTCTCGGTCCCTGAAGGCGAGTTCTGCGCCGTGGTCGGCCCCTCTGGCTGCGGCAAATCCACCCTGACGCGTCTGGTGGCGGGGCTGATGAAGCCCGATCAGGGCGAGGTCTGGCTGCATGGCGAGCGCGTGACTTCGCCGCGCAAGACGGTGGGCATGGCGTTCCAGAATCCGGTTTTGCTGGAATGGCGCACGATCATCGACAACGTCATCCTGCCGTTGGAGATCGTCGCCCCCCGCATGCCGCAACGCGACCGCGAGGCCCGCGCGATGCATCTGCTGGAGATGGTCGGCCTCAAAGGGTTCGAGCGCAAGCGCCCGTCGGAACTGTCCGGCGGGATGCGGCAGCGCGCCTCGCTTTGCCGCTCCATCGTGCACAAGCCCGATGTGCTGATCATGGACGAGCCGTTCGGCGCGCTTGATGCGTTCACGCGCGAGGATCTTTGGCAGACGATGCGCGATCTGCGCGCGGCAGAGCCGTTTACCTGCGTGCTGATCACCCATGACCTGCGCGAATCCGTGTTTCTGGGCGATCAGGTTATCGTGCTGTCAGGCCGTCCCGCCCGCACCCAGCATGTGCTGAAGGTCACCTTGCCTGCCGACCGCACCATTGACAGCCTTTATACGCCGGAGGCGGCCGACATGCTGCACCTGCTGCGCGACCAGATCCGCATTGCCCAAGGCCGTGATGGAGAGGTGCACTGATGGAAACGCTCCAGAAAATTGCCGTGCCGACGCTGGCGATCCTCGCCTTTCTCGGGTTTTGGGAATTCATCGTCTGGTTCAACCAATGGCCGAGATACAAGATGGCCGCCCCCTCCGATCTGCCCGCAGCCTATATCCGCTACAGCCATCTGTTCATCGAGATGGGCTGGCAGACATTGTGGCGCACCGTGGCGGGGCTGGGGCTGGCGGTGATCGTAGGCACGCTTTTGGGCATGGCGATGGGTTTTTCGAGGATCGCCCGCGATGCGCTTTATCCTTTGCTGGTGGGCTTCAATGCGATCCCCAAGGCCACTCTGGTGCCTGTCATCGCGCTGATCTTCATCGGGCAGCATGATTTCAACACGGTGCTGATGGCGTTTCTGATCTCGTTCTTTCCCATTGCGGTCTCGGTCGGGATCGGCCTGTCGACGCTTGAGCCCGAATACCGAGACATCCTGCGCAGCCTTGGCGCGTCCAAGGTCACCATCTTCCGCAAGATCGCCCTGCCAAAGACGCTGCCGGAGTTTTTTGGCGCGCTGAAAGTCTCGGTGACGCTGGCGTTCATCGGCACCAATCTGGTCGAGATCGTGTCTCCGCACGGGCGCGGCTTGGGGGCTTTGTTCAAATCGGGCGAGACAAACGGCGATTACCCGCTGATGTTCGCGGTGCTGATCGCCTTGGCCATTCTCGGCATCGTGCTTTATTATGCTGTTGTGGCGCTTGAAAAGATCTTTGCAGGCTGGGCCGAGCGCCCGCAATCCTGACCCGCGTTTTCATCGTTCCACAAATACTCATCCGCCCTGTCGGGCCTCTTCGCGGGTAGCCGACTTATCGCCTTCCCACAGTTGGAAAGACCCGCTAGGAATGGGGCATGACATGGACCTTGCCGAATATCCTGACCGCAGGGCGGTTACTCGCTGCACCCGGTGTCGCGATCATGTTTCTCTATTTCACAAGGCCCTATGCGGACTGGTTCGCGTTGGTTCTGTTCGTCACCGCGGCGATAACGGACTGGTTTGACGGTTATCTGGCACGAAGCTGGAAGCAGGAAACGCGCATGGGCGCGATGCTCGACCCGATCGCCGACAAGGCGATGGTGGTGATCGCGCTGATGGTGATCGTGGGTTATTCTTCGATGTCGCCGTGGCTGGTGCTCCCTGCAACCGTCATCCTCTTCCGCGAGGTTTTCGTCTCCGGCTTGCGCGAGTTTCTGGGCGATATGTCCGGCACGCTGAAAGTCACGAAGCTCGCCAAATGGAAAACGACCGCGCAGATGGTGGCCATCGCCATTCTGTTTGCCCAAGGCGTGTTCGAGCATTATTTCGGCTCCATCATCCAAGGCATGGACGAGGCCATGATCATGGCTGTGATCGAGGGGCGTATGCCCGATGTGCACGGGCTGGGCTGGAAGTTGCAGGGCATGATCTGGGCTGGCAATATCGGGCTGACGCTGTTGTGGATCGCAGCGGCGCTGACGCTGCTGACGGGGATGGACTACTTCCGCAAAGCCTTGCCGCTGCTGGGAGAAGACAGATGATCGACGTTCTGTATTTCGCTTGGGTGCGGGAGCGGATTGGCCTGCCCCGCGAACAGGTGGAGACCGATGCCGCTACGGTGGCCGGGCTGGTTGACGAATTGCGCGGGCGCGAGGAGCGCTATGCGCTGGCCTTTTCGGATCTGTCGTCACTGCGCGTGGCGGTGGATCAGGATCTGACCGATTTCGATGCCTCCCTCGAAGGGGTGCGCGAGGTGGCTTTCTTTCCACCGATGACCGGTGGCTGAGCAGGGGGCGCGCATGCGTATTGTTGTGCAGGAACATGCCTTTGATCCGGGTGCGGAGGCGAATGCCTTTGTTGCGGGGCGCAGCGATATGGGCGCGATTGTCACATTCAGCGGCGTTGTGCGCGACGATCCCTCCAACCCGCTGAAGCAGATGATGATCGAGCATTACCCCGGCATGACCGAGAAAGCGCTGGAGAAGATCGCAACCGAGGCACAGGCGCGCTGGTCTTTGGGTGATGTGCTGGTGATCCACCGCTTCGGCCCCATGCGTCCGGGCGAGCAGATCATGATGGTGGCGACCGCCGCCCGCCACCGCAAGGATGCGTTCGAGGCGGCGGAATACCTGATGGACTACCTCAAATCCCGCGCACCGTTCTGGAAGAAAGAGCAGGCGGCCTCGGGCGAGGGCTGGGTGGCCGCGCGCGATGAGGACGAGGATGCGTTAACCCGCTGGTAGGGCGGACACATTAAGCCTAAATGTGTAAATGGCCCCGCTCGTGACGCCAAGCTGACGCAAGGTTGCTCTTGGCAAGCTGCTGCACTTTAGGTTGATCTGGATCCGAGCCTAGCTACTGACACGTTCCGCACAGGAGACCCCGCCATGTCCGCCGTATTGGAAGAATTCATCACATTCCTTGGTCCCCGCGTTGCCGGTCAGCTTCAGGGGACGGCCAAGCTTGTCGTGAAGGACGAGGGTGCCGTTATCCTCGACAGTGACGGTGCCCGCGCCGGAGACGCAGACTCAGACGGGAAGGACGTGGATGTGACGCTGGCCGCCTCGGAACAGGTGTTCCGTGCGATCCTGTCCGGCGATCAGAACCCCGCCACTGCTTATATGACGGGCAAGCTCAAGGTTGATGGCAGCCTGCAACGCGCGCTCAAAGTCAGCGCAATCCTGACGGAGTGACCCGCGCTTGATCTAGGGCTGCCTGACCTAACGGCCCAGCGCGCGGGCTTCATCATCCGGAGTCAGGGCAGCCCCTGCGCCGATGGCATCCAGAAAGCCGTCAACCGTCCCCACCGCCGTGTCCGAGGCCAGAGCAAAGGCGCCCGCGCCGCTCTCGCTGACGGACAGGGCCGTCTGCCAGCCACCATCCGGCAACTGGCAGGCCACATTGCGATCCGCCCGGCCATCGGCGCTTTGCAGCACGATCAGGCGGCACAGGCCGAGATCGGTGTCGAAACTGCCCAGAACGCGGGCGCTGCCGCCATCGGCCAAGCGGATGCTTTCACCCGTCGCGGCACCCGTCAGCACAGCGGCCATATCGGGGCCAGCAGGCGCGGGCGCAAGATTGCCACCGCCCAGATAAAACCCCATGCCTGCCGACAGAACGACCGAGGCCGCCAGCGCCAGCGACCAGCCAAACCCGCCTCCCGATCTTTGCGGCTTGACCCGCAAAGGCGTCACCTTCTCAGGCGCGTCACGGCCTGTGGGAGCTGTCAGAACGGTTCTGATCAGATGGTCCGGCACCGGTCCGGGGTCCATCACCTGACGCATGGCCAAGCTCGTCTCGGTGAATTGGGCGTAGCGCGCGGCAAGCGCGGGATTGGCCTTGATCCGCGCCATCAGTTTGCTGGCATCGGCACCGGTCAGTTCACCATCGGCAAGGGCCATCAGCATCTCGTCGCTCACATTCCTGTCGGTTTCATATGTCATGGGGTCATTCCCTGAATCCGCCCTGATACGTCTTCCGTCGGGCGCTGCGTCATGTTCAGCGCCTCCGCCAGCGCCAGCCGCCCGCGTGACAAGCGGCTCATCACCGTGCCTTCGGGGATGTCGAGCGCCTTGGCCACCTCGCGGTAGCGCATCCCCTCGACGCAGACGAGCATGAGCACCGCCCGTTGATCCTCTGGCAAGGCGTCGATGGTCCGGCGCACCTGTGCAAGGTAGATGCGGGCTTCGGTCACGTCGCGTCCATCCTCGCCCACCAGCGGATGCTGTGTCTCGACATCGTCCAGCGACGCGGTGGGGCGGCGCGCGCGGTGCCCGTCGATCCACGTGTTGCGCATGATGCGGAACATCCAGCTGTCCAACCGCGTGCCCGGCGCGTAGCTGTCGATATGGCGCAGGGCCTTCTCGACGGTTTGCTGCACCAGATCGTCGGCCTGATCCTGAACGCCTGTCAGGCTGCGGCCAAACGCGCGCAGGCGTGGCAGCATCTGGATCATCTCGCTCCGTATCGCATCAGACAAGGCAGTTACCTTCCAACTGGCCGCAAACATGTTCACAGCTTGTATGCGATGAACAACGCGGTGGGGCAGAGGTTATTCCCGATGGGCGGAAGATTTCTCATTTTGTCGGCAGGGGTGGAATTTTGCGGTTTCCGTTGCGTTGTTCAGGAGAGGAGCGGTTTCGCCCCGCGCCATACGATGCAGGAGTTGACCCGATGTCCCGAAAACGCAGCGCATCCCGAGGGCCGGAAATGGTGCCGGATATGGCGCGGCGCGCCTTGTTGCGGCGGATCGGTCTGGCAGGCACCATCGCCTATACGGCACCGGCGCTGACGGCCCTCGGCATGGCCCGCGCTTCCGGCGCTGGCAGCGGGCGCTCGGGGCCGAGTATTTCGGTGCCCAGTGGTGTCTCCCCGAGGCGGCAGAGGCAGCAGCCGCAGCGGCGTAGCACGTTGCCCGAGATCGTGCTGGCTTTGCCCGGCGGCCAAAGCCTCGACGCTGTGGAGGCGCTTGGATATCGCGTTCTGGGCGCGCGGGTGAATGACACGCTGGCCTTGACGCTTTTCCGGTTGGGCCTGCCTGCTGGGCGCAGCGCGGATCAGGCGCGGGCGGAACTGGCGCAACTGCTGCCGGAGGCCACGGCGGATGTGAACCATCTCTATGCGCCGGATGAATTCATCTGCCGTGACGGTACATGCGACGCGCATGAGATGATCGGCTGGTCGGGTTGGCCCAGCGCCTTTGCGCCCAGAATCGGCATGATCGACACTGGCATCAATGTGGATCATGCGGCACTGGCTGGCCAGAACCTGACCGTGATCCAGTCCGATCTGGACGAGCGCGACGCGGCGGGGCGTCAGCATGGCACAGCGATTGCTGCCATGCTGCTGGGGCGTCTGGACAGCCGCGTGCCGGGGTTGCTGCCGCATGCCGAACTGGTCGCGGTCGAGGCTTTCCATCGCGGCGGCACGGGCGATCAGGCGGATGCCTTCAGTCTGGTCAACGCCATCGACCAGTTGCTGGCCGAGAATGTCAGCGTCATCAATATGAGCTTTTCAGGACCGGAGAATGCCGTTCTGCGCGACATCACGCAACGCGCGGTTGCCCGCGATGTGGCTATGGTGGCAGCGGCAGGCAACGGCGGGGCAGGGGCCGCACCCGCCTATCCTGCGGCTTGGCCGCATGTCGTGGCGGTGACGGCTGTGGACCATCAGGGCCGCGTCTACCGTCAGGCCAATCAGGGCCCCTATATCAGCTTTGCCGCTCCCGGCGTGGGCCTGTGGACAGCCGCCTCCATCTCTGGCGGACGGCTGAAATCGGGCACGTCCTTTGCCGCGCCTTTTGTGACAGCCGCGCTGGCGGTGGAGCGGATGCGCGCGCCTGAGGTTCCGGTGGAGGAGGTGATCAGCCAGATGCTCGCCTGCGCGCAGGATCTGGGAGAGGCAGGATATGATCCGGTGTTCGGGCACGGTCTGGTTTCGGCTCCGGGCTATTGCGAAGGCGCGGCATCCGACATTTTTTCGGTGAGCGGGGAATGAAACGGCGTGACGGCTCGTTTTTGTCGCGGTGGCTGCAATGTCGGATGAAAGGGTAAGGATGATCTCTGAAGCGAACCCTGACTGGTCGCGGTCAAAGCGCGCCTCTCTTCCATCGCTGCAGGTGCTGCGGTATCCGGGTCTGGACGGCACGATCGTTCTGGAGAACGCGGCGGAGGTGCTGGTGGCCCTTAACGCGGTGATGACGGGGTGGACGCCAGCTTTAGAATCCGGCGCCGCGCACGCGCATGTCCCGCCGCAAATTTCGATGGTGCGGCGCAGCGGTAGCCGGATGGATCTGCACTCGCCTTGGCTTGACGCACCGCTGGGAGGCCTTCAGATCGCCAGTGCCACCTGCGGCGTGATCGCGGATATATCGCAGGCTTTCTGCAACCAGTTCCCCGGCATCTTCGGGCTGCATTGCGGGGCTTTCGAGATCAACGGCCATCTTGTGGCGATGACCGGCCCTGCGCGGGCTGGCAAAAGCACGCTGATCTCGCGGCTGACAGCGGAGCCTGACATCACGGTTTTTTGCGATGATATCCTGCCGGTGTTCTCTGACGGTCTGGCCTTCGGTCTGGGCCTTGCCCCGCGCCTGCGACTTCCCTTGCCCACCACGGCCAGCACTGCGTTTCGCGCCCACGTTGATGCCTGCCTTGGACCGTCAGACAATCGCTACGGCTACTTATGCGCGTCGAACATTGCGCCCCATGGCACGCGCGCGCCGCTGCGTGCCATGATCGTTCTGGCGCGCAGGGAGGATGCGCCTGCACAACTGCACCGGATGGAGGCCGCCGAGGCCGTGCAGCATCTGGTGCGCCAGAACATTGCAGCGCCTGCCGATGGTCCCGGTCACTTCGATCAGGTCACGCAGATGGCCGGAAAGCTGCTGTGCCTCAAACTGGTCTACAGCGATCTGGAAGAGGCTGTCGCCCTGCTGCGCGCGGCGTTTGGCGGGGCGCAGGTGCCAGCCCCGGATGTGCCTGTTGCCCCGCCGCTCCCCGCGCAGATTGCTCCTGTGATCCATGCTCCGGCACCGCCGGAGCAGCGCTATGCGCGTGATCCGATGGTGGCCGTGCGGCGGGTGCAGGATGATCTGTTCCTGTGGCACGCGTCCGAGCACAGCTATTTCCACCTCAACCCGGTGGCGCGCGCGATCTGGACCTTGCTGGAAGAGCCGGTCACGGGGGCTGACATTGCCGCTTTGCTGGGTGACGCCTTTCCGCAAGCCGATCCGTTTACGATTGCTGGGGATGTGGCGGATTTGTTGGGGGCTTTCGAGACGGAATTCCTAATCCGACCCGTGTCGTGATCCGGCCTGATCAGACAGATCCGCCGCGCTGTGCGGAATTCAGAGCTTGGCCATACGCTCGATATAGGCGCGCATCTCTTCGGCCTCGTGCCGCGCCTCGCGCAGCCCTTCCATCGTGGCGGAAAGCTCCGCCTCGGTCTGGGCCAGCTGATTGCTCAGTTCGGCCTCGCGTTGCTGCATATAGGTGATGGCCTGATCGCGCGTTTCTTCAGCCTCGTGAAGTTCCTGCGCCATCTTCTCAAGCTCGCCGATATCGGATTTGGAGACACGGGTGAAACGATGGATCAGCCAGTTCGCAAACCAGCCCATCGCGAAGGCTACAAACAGGATAACCGCCGTCGCGACAATGAATTCAGTTCTGCTCACTCGCTTGCCCCGTCCCCGTCATCTTCGTCCCCGTCATCCGCATCTTCTGCGGCGTCTTCTTCCTGCGGGGTTTGCGCGTCTTCTGCAACCCCGTCCTCGCCACCCTCTTGCGATTCTTCATCGGAGGTCAGCAAGCGGAATTCGATCCGGCGGTTCGCCTCGCGCCCCTCTTCGGTGGCGTTGTCGGCAATGGGTTGCTCCATGCCATAACCGACCGAGGTGATCGTAGAGGTCAGAACGCGGCGGGTCCGCAACTCGTTCAGGACGGCCAGCGCGCGCGCCTCGGACAGGCGCTGGTTCATCTCGGCACGTCCTTGGCTGTCGGTATGACCGCTGATTTCCAGCGGCAACTCTCCGCAGCTTTTCAGCACATCGGCAATATCGCTGATGATCCCGCCCGCTGCGGCATCCGGCGTGTCCGAGCCGGGCTCGAAGTTGATCTTGCGGGTTTCGATAATCTTGTTGATCCGCGCGATGCATTCCTCTGGCGTGGGCAGCGCTGCAATCGGGTCGAGCGTTTCGTCATAGGTGACGTTGATCGTGAAATCGGCAGCTTCGCCCAGTTTGTCCACCAGAAGGGCGGCAATCAGGCCGCTGGCCCGCTCGTTGCCCGTGGTGCCGCTGATCGAGAGCGAGTTCTCGGTAACCCTTGTGGCCCCATTGGAGAGCTTCGACAAAGCCTCGAGACCCGCCAGAACGCGCACGGTCCAGCCATCTGTCAGCGTATTGTCACTGCGGACGGCGGACATCACGGAGTCCGATCCGAACCGCGCCTTGGCGAAGTTCTCCATGATGCTCCGGCTGGTCTCGTCGCCGATCCGGCCACGCAACTGCACCTCGCCCGATTCAGACAAGACGGCGGTAAAGGCGATCTCGCCCGCGCTTGGCGAGACTTCGGGCACCGGCAGAACCGCATTCAGCGCGAAGACATCGGGCAGACGGCTTTCCAGTTCTCCGACCACGCGGTCGAACAGCGCCTGATCGGTGCCTTCCTCGGCCAGCAGGGTGATATCCGCATCGGTAAAGGTGATCGAGCCTGCGCCGATCTCGGCCAGCGCGGCGATGGATTGTTCGACCGCCCGCGCCCAGTTCGGCGAGGGCACGCCCAGCCCGATGGTGCAGGAACCTCTGTCCTCCATGCCGGCGCTGCGTGCTGCGGCAAGGATACGCGTCTGCGCCTCGGTCGTGTCAGCCGAGCAGGCGTCAAACCGGCCCCTGCCTTCGCTGATCAGGAAACGCAGGTTGAACGGCGTGATCACCGGACGCGGGGCAGAGATGTCCAGCACCAGCCGCACCCCCGTGGGCACACGGCGCGCCAGTTCGACCTCAAGCTGGCGGCGGGCCTCGGCGCTGTCCGCCATTGCGGTGATCGATACACGATCCGCTGCGATGGAGATTTTCGAGCGGGGCATGCTCTCGAGCGCCCGGATGCCGAAGGCCAGCGAACGCTCCCATTGATCGGGCACGGGATAATCCGCGGTTTCCAGAAGATCGGTGACCTGCGCCTGACCTGCAACGGCGGCAAGACGGCCCACCAGCGTCTCACGGTCCGTCGCTGCAGGCACCAGCCCGATCAGCGATACGCCGCTTTCGTTGCGCAAAATCTCGACCGAGAAGCGCGGCGGCCTGACAGAGCCGCTGTCCTTGATCTCCATCCCATCTATAACGCGGGCGGAATCGACGATCCCCCCGGCGGTGGAAAGCGCCTTGAAACGCAGTGCCTCGGACGGGGCTGTGCCGGTCAGTAGAACCTGCAGGCCGTTTGCCTGTACCTCGGCCCAAGGCAGGTTATTGTCATCCAGAGCCAGCCGGACACCGGATTCAGAGTTGCTCTCAATCGCCTTCACCGCGAATCCCGCAGCGACCAGACAAAGGCCGGCGGCGGAAAAAAAGGTCAATGTCACGATGGCGATGGCGGATAGGCGCATGGAACCCCAATACGTGGTGGCAGTTGGCTCTGTCTTATGGTGCTGGCCGAGCGGGCGCAATCATACCAGTGCCGCACCGGCGAAAAACAGCAGGGGCAGCAGACCGGCATCGCGGTTGGACCGGAACAGCCGCAACAACCCCGCCATATCGGCCGGATCGAACCGCGACATCTGCCAGCGCATATGCGCCAGCATGGCCAGCGGCCCCAGCACGGCGATAAAGGTGGTCAGCATATCCACACCCGTTGCCCGTGTCGCCGCGAGCACGGCCAGCACCATCAGAGCGGTGCAACCGAACATGAACGCGGTCAGCCATGCAGGGCTGGCATCGCCGAACAGCCGCGCGGTGGATTTGACGCCGATCAGCGCGTCATCCTCGGTATCCTGATGGGCATAAATCGTGTCGTAGAACAACGTCCACGCGATCCCCGCAAGATAGAGGATCACCGCAGGCCAGCCCAGAGAGCCGGTATGCGCGGTCCAGGCCAGCAAAGCGCCCCAGTTGAACGCCAGCCCCAGAAAGACCTGCGGCCACCACGTGAACCTTTTGGCAAAAGGGTAAACCGCAACCGGCAACAAGGCGATGATCCCCAGCAGAATAGCAGCCATGTTGAATGTCAGCAGGATGCACAAAGCCACCAGCGCCTGCGCCACCATCCAGCCCACGGCTTGCTTCACGCTCACCTGACCGGAGGGAATCGGCCTTGATCGAGTGCGCGCCACCGATCCGTCTATCTCGCGGTCCGTGATGTCGTTCCATGTGCAGCCGGCGCCCCGCATCAGGAACGCCCCCAGCGCACAGCCCGCAAAGATCCACGCATCGAACAGGCGCGGCTGCCCGTCGTGCAGGATCGCCAGCGCCAGCCCCCACCAGCAGGGCAGCAGCAGCAGCCACGTCCCGATGGGCCTGTCGGCGCGACTCAACCGCAGATAGGGCCGTGTCGCGGGCGGAGCCAGTCGGTCTACCCAGTTGCCGCGCACGGCATCGGCCACCTGCCCCTGCGGTGGTATCTTGGCCTCTGGCATCTGGTCCGGCGCGGTCATATGGTCAGCCTCATGAGTGATGCAAAAATCCGCCTTTATGTAGACCATCCCTTGGGGGTGGGGCAAACCGTTCCTCTGGAGCGTGACCAGGCGCATTACCTGTTCGCAGTGATGCGGCTCGCGGTCGGGGCAGGCGTGCTGCTGTTTAACGGGCGTGATGGCGAATGGCTGGCGCAGGTGGTCGAGGCGGGCAAGCGCGGCGGCATTCTGCTGTGCAAAGCGCAGACAAAGCCGCTGCAGATGCCGCCGGACCTGTGGCTGGTCTTCGCACCGATCAAGAAGGCCCGCACCGATTTCATCGTCGAGAAGGCGGCAGAGATGGGCGCGGCGCGGATCATGCCGGTGCAGACCAGATACACCAATGCCGACCGTATCCGGCAAGACCGCCTGCAAGCCCATGCGGTCGAGGCGGCGGAGCAATGCGGCGGCACCTATGTGCCGCAGGTGACCGATCTGATGCCGCTGGAGCGGTTGCTGGCGGAATGGCCCGAAAAGCGGCAATTGATGTTCTGCGACGAGGTGCTGGCCGCAGAGGCAGGCTCCTCGCCCATTGCGGGCCTTGATCGCTCATCTCCGCCTGCGCCATGGGCCATCCTCATCGGGCCGGAGGGGGGCTTTTCCCCCGCCGAGCGCGAAAAGCTGCGTGCCTTGCCCTTTGCTCATCCGGTGCGCCTTGGCCCCCGCATCCTGCGCGCCGATACAGCGGCGGTTGCTGCGCTGACGGTGTGGCAGCAGACCTTTGGCGATTGGGGGCCTGCCGCATGAGCTTTATCCGCGACGATGCGATGGCCCTGTTGCAGCGCTGGCGTGGTGTGCTGATCGGGCTTGGCGTGGCTGCCTTGGGCCTGTGGTGGGTGCTGACCAGCACCGGCCTGCTGGGCTGGCTGGGCTGGGTGGTCATCCTCGCGGGGGGCGCTCTGGCCTTTACCGGTGTGCAACGGCTGCGCTTTGCCGCAGGGCGCAGCGCCACCGATCCCGGCCCCGGCGTAGTCACCATCACCGAAGGACAGGTCACCTATTTCGGCCCGCTGACAGGCGGTGTGGTCGCCATGTCGGAACTGGCGCGGCTCGAAATCGACCACAGCGGCAGGCCTGCGCATTGGCATCTGCACCAGACCGGCCAGCCGACCTTGTCGATCCCGCTGACGGCCACCAATGCGGGGGCCTTGTTCGATGTATTCGCAACCCTTCCCGGCCTCAGCACCGAGCGGCTTTTGACGCAGATGCGCGGCGGGCAGGGGCGGCGCGTGGTCGTGCTCTGGCAAAGGGATAGCAGCGCCTTACGTTTGTCCCTGCGCGATTGACACTGCCGCGCTGACGCGGCACTTCTGCCGCGACACAGTTTCAACCCAACCGGAGAGCCCAGCATGTCCATCCCACAGTCCGGCGGCGGGCCGATCGAAGATCCCTCACAACTGACGGAATACCTCGCGTCTGGCTGCAAACCCAAGACGGACTGGCGGATCGGAACCGAGCACGAGAAGTTCGGCTATTGCAAGGATACGCTGGAGCCAATCCCCTATGCGGGGCCGCGTTCTGTGCTGGCGGTGCTGGAAGGCCTGCGCGATGCGCATGGCTGGGCCCCTGTCGAGGAGGCGGGCAAGCTGATCGGTCTGGAGAAGGACGGCGCGAATGTTTCTCTGGAGCCGGGTGGGCAGCTCGAGTTGTCGGGTGCCGCCATCGAGACGATCCACGAGACTTGCGACGAGGTGAACCAGCACCTGCGCGAGGTCAAGGATGTGGCCGACAAGGTGGGCGTTGGCTTCATCGGTCTGGGCGCGGCCCCGGTCTGGACTTACGAGCAGATGCCGCAGATGCCCAAGGGGCGCTACAAGCTGATGACCTCCTATATGGACAAGGTCGGCACCATGGGCAAATCCATGATGTACCGGACCTGTACCGTACAGGTGAACCTCGATTTCGCCTCCGAGCCGGACATGGTGCAGAAACTGCGCGTGGCCTTGGCGCTGCAACCCGTGGCCACCGCGCTCTTCGCCAATTCGCCGTTTTTCGAAGGCAAGCCCAACGGTCACAAAAGCTGGCGCAGCCGCATCTGGCGTGATCTGGACGCGTCCCGCACCGGCATGTTGCCTTTCGTCTTCGAAGAGGGGTTCGGCTTCGAGCAATATGCCGATTACGCGCTCGATGTGCCGATGTATTTCGTCTACCGCGACGGGCAATATATCGACGCGCTGGGCCAATCCTTCCGCGATTTCATGGCCGGCAAACTGCCTGCCCTGCCGGGTGAGACGCCGACTTTGTCCGACTGGGCCGATCACCTGACCACCGCCTTCCCCGAGGCGCGGATCAAGAAATATATGGAGATGCGCGGTGCCGATGGTGGCCCGTGGCGCAGGCTCTGCGCGCTGCCTGCCTTCTGGGTGGGGCTGATGTATGACCA